>DATKPE010000027.1:0-38013 GCA_035524335.1 Bacteroidota bacterium | reverse complement strand
CCGGGCGGGAAGCTGCTCGCGCCGATGAACGGGACCGGCCGTGTGGTGCTGAGCGACAAATCCGTGAAGCGGCTGGTCATATCACTGAACAGCGGAGACGGGGTGCCTTCGACGTATGCATTGCGGGAAAACTATCCGAACCCGTTCAATCCGACGACGACGATCGGGTACGACGTGCCGGAGGAGCAGAGGGTGAAGCTGGCGGTGTACAACGTGCTGGGCCAGCTGGTGGCGACGCTGGTGGACGAGGAGCGGAGTGCGGGAAGGTACAGTGTGACGTGGGATGCTGGCGGAATGCCGAGCGGTGTCTACTTCTGCCGGATGGAGGCGGGGAACTTTGCAGATACACGGAAAATGGTGATCTTGAAGTAGCTATACCTCATGATCTTGGAAAGCGCGTACTGACGCCGTCGTCCGGCTCGACTCGGATTGGATTATGTGAGTGCCCCGGTCTGCGGTTATCGGGGCTGTTTTTTATTATGATGCTCATTTCCCATAGTCTGGGAATGTACCATGAAACTGCCACCGCACGGCATCACCGTTGCGGATGCCACATGGTTTCCGGCATTGCTGAATGCGTGCCGGAATCATCCGGTCCCCAAATGATGACGGATCGGTTCTCCTCCGTACGCACCGCTGGGGATCGTCCCTCTCCGGCCGGCCTATTTCATCAGCATCATTTTTCTGGTCTCGGTGTATCCGCCGGAGGTGAGCTGGTAGTAGTAAACGCCGCTCGGGAGATGCGAGGCATTGAATGAGACCGTTTTATATCCCGGTTCCTGCCGTTCGTTCACAAGCGTCGCGATTTCCTGTCCGAGGAGATTCACGATGCGGAGCGTCACCCGCGCCTCTGCCGGCACCGTATAGCCGATCGTTGTGCCGGGGTTGAAGGGATTCGGGAAATTTTGCTGAAGCCCGAATGCCGTCGGCAGGCCGCCGGAGGACGACCGGACTGAGGTCACCATTTCCGAGAGCGGTCTCCTCCAGACGCCTCCCTCATATGTTCCCGCATAAAGATCCGAATCGGTCGCAATGATCGAAACGACGTCGGTGTTCCCGAGTCCGTCGTTCTCCGCCTGCCACGTCACGCCATGATCGGTCGATAGATAGATCCCGCCCGATGTTCCGGCAAACACCGCCTTACCAGCTGTCGTGAGGGAGTAGATGAATCCGCTGGGCGGGGGGGAAGTCGGGGAGATCCAGCTTACGCCGTTGTTCGCGGAATAGTAGATTCCTTCGCCCCAACTGCCGGTGATCAGAACCGTATCCTGGGAGATGAGACAGCGGTCAAACTCGTCCCATGGCTGGCCCGGAGTGAGGGCCCAGTTCCGGCCATTGTCGGTGGTGACGAATATGCCGGTGCCCATGGTCGCCGTAAACAGGCGCGGACCGACCTTTGCGAATCCGTAGATGGGAGAGAGGGAGAGACCGGTGTCGGAGTAGCGCCAGGTGAATCCCCGGTCATAGGATCGGTAGACGCCGCCTCCGTACGCGCCGGCGAAGACTATCGTATCGAACACGGCGAGCGCGCGGAAGGTGAAGTTGGCGAGACCGATGTTGTGTTCCGACCAGCTGGCGCCGAAATCGGTTGTGGAGAAAATCCCGCTGGAGTTCGTGCCGGCATAGACGATGCTGTCGGTCGCCGCCAATGAGAAAATAAGATTATCGTAGAGTCCATTGTTCGCGGTGGCCCAGTGGTCGCCGCGGTCGGTGCTCGTGCAGACGCCGTTCCCGTCGGTGCCGGCGAACAGTTTCCGCCCGGCATAGGCCATCCCGTAGGAATCGGTGCTGTTGAGACCGGTGTTCGTCTGAGTCCAGCTGTTTCCGCCGTCGGTCGACCGGAAGACGCCCCCGCCGCCTGTGCCGGCGAGGAGGACATTGCCGAAGAGGGCGAGCGATACGATGTTCATGTTCGTGAGTCCGCCGCTTGACGGATACCAGGAGGCGCCGCCGTCGTTGGAGCCGAACACGCCGCCGGTTGTGCCCGCGAAGATGACGTGGCCCAGAATCGCGAGCGACTGGACCCATGTGGAGGTGAGGCCGTTGTTGTAGGATCCCCAGCCGGACTGGGGTGAAGAGGATGCCTTGTAGATGCCGCCGATCGTTCCGGCGTAGATTGTCCCGCCCGGACCCCCGTCCATGAGGATATCGTGCCGGCCGATTCCTGAGGCCGGTCCGTTGGTGATTGCGAACGCATTTACCGTACTGCTTCGCATCCCGGAGTTTCCTGCCTGCCACTTCGCACCATTGTCGGTGGAATAGAAGACGCCGCCGCCGTTGGTTCCCGCCATCATGACCGATCCCGTGAATGCGAGGCAGTAAAATTGGTAGACGGAAATGAGTCCGTTGTTGATCGCGGTCCAGGTCTGTCCGGTGTCCGTCGACATGCAGACCCCCTTGCCGAAGGTTCCGGCCAGAAGGGTGTTCCCCGATGCGGCGAGGGAGAGAACGGTATCGTTCGTCAGTCCGGTGTTGCCTGCCGTCCAGCTGGTCCCGTTGTCGGAGGAGTGGAAGACACCGCCGCCCAGCGTTGCCGCAAACACATTCGATTCGGCGACGGTGAGATCGTAGACGCTGAGACTGGTCAGGCCGTTATTGACGGGGTGCCAGGTGCTCCCGGTGTCGGTGGAGAGGAAGATCCCGGCGCCGGCGGTGGCGGCGAAAATGTTCTGCCCGGAGACCGCGATCGCGTTGATGAACCCGCCGGTAGGGCCCGCGGTCTGATGCCACTGCGCGGAGACGGTCACCTGCATCGCGAAGAGCGCAAGTGCCGCAGTCAGAAATCGTATCACTCTGTTCATCGGTTATCCTCCGGGGTTGTCTGAAGATATGACGTCTGCTCATGATGTCCCACCGCCGCGGTATGTACCGGAATGTACACAGGCCCCCCAAAAGTGTCAAGAGGCGCGGGCGGTTTTTCACGGAATCCGCCTGTTCCTGCGGGGGGCGGCAAAAACGAGGGATATCGATGGTAATACTCCCGACGGCGGTATTATGTTCCCTGGGGTTGTGAGGGGGGTGAAAATAGCACGGTCCGCAGATGCATCATGTCTGATGGTACCTGCGGACCGCTGGCTGTGCGCCTTCTGCTCCCGGAACCTGACCCCGGGGGACGCGCCGGGAAATGGCCTTACATCATGATGTCGATGGTAAGCCCGGTCGAGCCGGTATTGCCGATGGTGATCGTCAGCTCTTCGTTACCGGTGCTGCCGGTCGAGGTGCCGGTCGTGGAACTGCTGGTCCCTGTGCCGGTAGTGCTCTGAGCGGAACTGGTCTGCGTGGCTGACTGCGCACCGTGATGATGATGGTGGTGATGATGATGCGTCTTCCCGGTCGACTGCATGTCCTGTCCGAGCTTGGAGAAGGCATTCTGCGCGCCGCTGAGGTCGCCCGCCTGGAGGGCCTTGCCGAGCGCCGCAAAATCGGACGAGAAGAGGGCGTCCTGCGTGCTCTGGGCCGTTGTGCCGGTCGTCTGGAGCGCGGTCGTCGAAGGTGTCGTCGTCGATGACGAGGATGACGACGATGACGAAGAGGACGATGACGACGCCGATTGGGAACTCGTCAAAAGCGACTGGATCTGCGTGTATGCGTCCTGCGCGCTTTTCAAATCGCCCGACTGGAGCGCATCCGCCAGATTTTTCACCAGCCCCATGACACCCGACGATCCGTTCTGGCTGGTGCCTGTCAGGTAGGGATTGGGATTGATCGATATTGCCAGTATCGACATACTGCTTCCTTTCAGATGATGATTGAATACTCTCTGGCACCGATGGCCAGTCTCTAGAGTATTATCGGCAGAAAAGGCAAAATCTTTACCCGCCGGGGGAATCGGTTGAAATCATTCATCTTATCCGAGCGGGGATGGGAATGGGGATCCCCGGGCGTTTTCCTGCATCAGGCGATGCTCAAGGAAGGTTTCCCGGGAACGGCACCGAACGGTGAGGAGAGAGCCGCCCCGGCGCGTCCGGTTACCGTTGAAGATTGCTTTCCCAGCTTTTCAATCCTCCGCCGAACAGGGGGTCCGATTTTTTCAATATCCTGTCGTAGTATGCCGCTGTGGTCGTATCACCGGCGTCGTAATATGCCTCCCCCATGGTATCGACATAATTCGGGTCCAGCGGGGCATAGAGCAGAAGAATGCGGCCGAGGGCAAGCGCTCTCCGGTAATCCTTCCGGCGGAGGCACTGGTACACCGCCTGATTCAGAGCCGAGGCGGGAATGGAGCGTGCGACGGCGTCGGCAAGAACTTCACCGCATCGCACTTCCAGCCGTTCCGGATCCATTGCCGCGTATCGTTCGGCAACATCATGAAGCGGGGTTCCGTCTTTCATGTACTTTTCAAAATAGTTCATGCCGAACACCGGAAGAAGAGTGCTGTTGCGCTCCGATCTGCCGAGCCGGATCAGCGTATCGACGGGGAGCCGCCGGCGGGTGATCGCGTCCTGCACGTCGGTCAGCCGGTCGGAATAATATATCCGTTTCCCGTCCGCAAGATTCACGTCCGGGAGCGGGCACATGCAGGATGCATGCAGAATCCGGTCTACCGGAAAATAGAGAAAAAGGTAATCTTCGGTCGGCTTATGCGTGTAGGTCGTATCGAGGTACAGGACCCTGATCGGAAAATCTGAATCGGCAAAGAACGTCGTGTCCGCATTCACTTCCTTCACCAGCGGTGCAAACTGCGCGGCATCGGAAGCTCCAAGAAATCCCTGGTTGAGAGCGTAGCGCCAGTTTTTCCGTGTTGTCACGAGCGAGCATCTCCGCCGGAAGAAGGGAGTGATCGCCGAAAGACTGTGGAGATGCCAGTGGGAGCTGAAGATATATTTCACCGGCTTGCCGCCGAACTGCTCGTCGATGAATCGGATGAATCTTTCCGCCCGGGGGAGGTTCTCCTCAAGCCCGGTGCTTTTCTCGGCGCCGGCGTCGGTCAGCGGCAGTTCAGAGAGAACCAGGTACGCGGGATATTCAATGACCGTCGTCTGGCTCGAATGGGCGCTGTCCATCGTGATGAACGATATCCGGGATGAAAAATGCCGGCAGGTGAACGCGTCATGTCCGGGGGATTGAGCATATGCCGGCGAGAGGGAGAGAAGGATGAAGAACAATACGGCTGAAAGTTTCATAAGGCGCCTCCGAGAGTTTGAAAATACTGCGGGACCTGTCGGGCCCGGCCGTGACGACCCCGTCGCGTTGTACCGACGGTGGATCAGGGTTTCGGGGATTCTTGCACATTCATCTCGATCCGGACGCCGGTGGTCGAAAGGATGGTGACCGTTCCCATCCCCATCCGGGTCATCAGCGTCGATTCCGATTTCATCGCGGAAGCCCGGCCGGCGATGCGGTCGAACGTGAGTACCCCCGTGCCGCTCCCGGTCACGGCGATGTTCGCCGTGTCAGGATGTGAACCGAGCGTCGATTTCTGGCTGATGTCGAATTCAGCGTATCTTCCGTCGACCTTCCGGAGGGTATAGACGCTGGCGACCTCCAGCTGGACGCTTTTGCCCCCCTGCAGTTGGAGCGACATCGGAACCCTGTTGGTAAAACTTCCGCCGATCGGTATCGCCGAATCGGGAAACGTCACCGCTTCGAGCGCCTGCCGGACCGCCTTTTTCACGACGTCGGTGAGCCCCGGCGTGAGCTTTCGCCAGATGATCGAATCGATCTCAAGCTTTCCCTTTCTGTAGCTTCCGCGCATGCGGAACGATTTGTCGAGAAGGGCGGTGCCCGGCCCGGTCTTTCCGTTGATCGTCTGCACCGAGCTGACGCTGTCGATCCAGCCGAGAAACGGAAGATCTCCCTCCGCTGTCCTGCTCCCTGTTTCACTGATCAGAATCATCGCCTGCGATTCTTCCACATGGATCGGGAACTGCAGTCCTTTGCTCCTGAGCCGGCTCAGCAGTTCCGGGTCTCCGCTGAAGTTGACGTCGCTTGTCGTCGTCATCCGGGTCTCTGACCTGGTGCGCGTATTCTCCCGCTGGAACAGCCTGAGAACCACCGAATTTTCCTGGGCCGGGACGAGGGCCGGCTGGAGAAGAAGCAGGAAGACAAGGAGGAGTTTCGTGATTGCCCGATGACGGTGATGGCCGATGATTAGCTCCGCTCTCCGGCCTTCCGTAGCGAATGTTTTTCGGTCCTGATACCGGACCCGTTTACCCCGTGATCTCCCGGATTCCGGATGAACAGGAGGGAAGCTGACCGTTGCTCCGGAGGGTTGTTTTTCGCGGTGGCGCATGTTCCGTTGTCCTTATTTGTCTGAACCGCAGATGAAAAAATAAGTCTGCGCGATGAGCGTATCCTCTGCGCTGTTGAAGGAAAGCCGGAGTCCGATGCAGGAATCGATGGAGAGAGGGGCCTCCATGTCGAATGATTCCCCGGTCCGGGCCGTTTCCCGCAGACCCGGAAAAAGCCAGAGGAGCGGGAGATTGACCTCCCGTTTTTTCCCCGCAGGGACGGGGGGAGCGGAATCCTGCAGAACGACGAGTCTCTCGTGCCGGTCGAAAAAAAGACGACAGCGGGTTCCGGAAGGTTGATATTCTTTTACTGAGGCAGGTGATGCCCCGGTCGAAAAACGGGGGGTGAAAGAAACCGAACCGGTATCGCCAGCGGGAAGTGTCTTCAGCGCTTCGGCAAGGGTCGTCGTGCCCGGGGCGACATCGGCGGTTGTTCCGCCGGCCGACCGGGATCCGGAATGTCGGCTTCGCGCGGCGGGAGGCGGCCGTGTCGCCGGTCCCGCCGGGAATCTGTCCCGATCCGGCGTTGATCAGAAGAGACAGGAGCAGGCTGATGATCTGGATTCTTTTCATGATCGGGTTTTTGTCGGCGCTGGACACAGCCGTTCGTCTGTCGTGCGACCGGCCGTATTTATCCGGCGGAACGGGCAAAGAGCGGGGTGCTGATGTACCGGAGACCGGAATCGACGAGGAGCGTCGCGACCGTGGCTCCCGGCCCGAGGCGCTCTGCGATCCGGAGCGCCGCAATGACGTTTGCGCCCGATGAGGTTCCGGCCAGCAGTCCCTCTTCCCTGGCCAGACGGCGGGCCATGGCCATTGCCTCCGATGTCGGGACGGGAATGATCTCATTGACCATGCCGGGATCCCACAGCGCGGGGATGAATCCGATCCCGATTCCCTCGATCTGGTGAGCTCCCGGAGGACCGCCGGAAAGGACTGCCGACTCCGCCGGTTCCCCCGCGGCGATGTGAATTTTCGCGTTGTGCTTCCAGAGGCTCCGGGTGACGCCGTGGAGGGAGTGTGCCGACCCGACCGTCTGAACAAACGCGTCGATCCGCCCGCCGGTCTGATTCCATATCTCTTCGCCCAGCGGATAGTACCCGGTGACGGCGTCATGATTGCCGATCTGGTCGGCCCACCAGTGGCCCGGTTGTCGACTCAGCCGTCGGGCGGTTTCGATCATCGACCTGATGAGGTCTGCTGTGATCCGCCGGTCTCCGCTCGGGAGAACCGTGACGGTCGCGCCGTATGCCTCCATCACCGCCCGTTTCTCGTCGCTGAAGGCGTCGGAGAAGACGGCATGGAACCGGTACCCCTTCGCCGCGCAGATGAAGGCGAGAGAAATGCCGGTCGTACCGCCGGTATAATCGATGACGGTGTCGCCTTTCCGGATCTTCCCGGTCTCCTCCGCCCGTTCGATCACCGCTCTGGCCATCCGGTCCTTCATGCTCCCCGTGGGGTTGGCCCATTCGAGCTTGACGACGACCCGGGCGGATCCGGGAGGGACGATGTTCCGGAGTTCCACGAGAGGGGTATTGCCGATCGATTCAAGTATCGTTTCTGCCATTATGCCTCGGATCGGTGTCCGGGATGTTTGATGTGCGGATTCGGACGGTTGCGTGCAGGATTCTTATGCATCCCGCGATTTCCGAATATACGACATCCGCCGTGTCCGGTCAAAACCGGAGGTCACTTCATCATCAGGTCCCGGATATACTTCACGTCGATCGAGCCGAAACTCAGAAATTTTTCATGGAACTCGCGCAGGCTGAACGAGGCGCCCTGCCGGTGTTCGTATGCCGTCCGGCAGTCCATCACTTCCTGAAATCCGACGAAGTAGGTGGAAAGCTGTACGGAGGTGAGCGCGGCCCGGCGGAACTTTCCGGCGGCCTCCCGCTCCTCCTGAAAGCCTTCCTTCATGAGGAGGGAGGTCATTTCTGCCTCGGTCATGCCGGAGATATGGTATCCCTGGTCGATGATCGCATTCAGGACGGTGCGGAGGTACCATTTCAGGTTGATGAGCTTCATGCGGGGATCGCCGTTCATGTAGCCGGCGTCGGTCATCATCCGTTCGGCGTAGACGGCCCATCCTTCGACCATTGCACCGCTTCCGAAGAGGCTCCGGATGAGCGAGGGGGTCCGGTTCGCGTAATAGAGCTGGACGTAATGGCCGGGTATCCCTTCGTGGATGCTGAGATCCCGGAGCGACCATGAGTTGTATTCGCGCAGGAACGATTCGGTCTGCGCAGGGGACCAGTCGTCCGGAACCGGGGTCACGTTGAAATAGGACTTGCCGTTCCGTTCCAGCGGTCCGGGCGCTTCCATGGATGCGACGAAGACCCCCCGCTCGTAGGCCGGGGTTTCCCGGATCATGATGGGATGCTGGGGATCGAGGGTCAGGAGATTGCGGGCGGCGACGAAATGTTCGAGTTCGCCGAGGATCACCTTGATGGTGTCCATGAGGAATTCCTTCCGCGGGTGTTCCGCCGCGATATGATCGAGGACGCTCCGGATGACGGTGAGCGAATCGACGAGGGCGGGATCGCTGTGGAAATAGTCGCCGTAGAGCTGTCGTGCCTGGGCATACATCTCCGCGTGGATGCGCCGCACTTCGGACCATGCGCGCGCGAGGATCTCGTCCGCGGTGAGACTTTCGGTAAGTGTTGCGCGGAGCTTTTTTTCATACAGCGCCCTGCCGAGGCGGGGATCCCGGACGGCGCGGGGAAGGAGCGTGCCCTCCAGCCACCGGCCGAAGCCGGCGAGGGCGGTCAATGCGGTGTCGGCGGCTGCGGAGATCTCGGCCTGCCGGTCGGGCGTCAGCGTACTGCGGAGTCCGAGCAGATCGCCCCGGATCAGATCCATTGCGCCGCTGTTCTGGCTGATGGCGGTTTCCACATAGAGTTTCGGGGCGTCGGTGAGATTGGCTTCGGCCTGTTCAATGAAGAGCGGGATTCGCCGGAGACGGCCAGCGGCGTTCCGGAGCCGCTCGTCGGCCGGCGCAAAGTCCTGATAGATCAGGCCGGCGAGGGCGTCGCCGACCGCGCCGGTGTAGATCGTCGGGTTCCAGCCGTCCTCCTGGAGTTCATCCTGTGCGAAGATCATCTGATCGATGGAGGCGAGGAGTATGCCGTGATCGACCGCGGCGGAGGGGGAGAGCCGCCGGACGTCGATATCGGAGAGCTTTTCCCGGAACAGCCGGAGCCGCTTGCCCTCGGTTTCCCGTCCGGCCAGGCTGACGTCGTCGAGAAGACTGTCATAGTCGTGCATGCCGATCCCAGTGGCGTAAATCGGGTGTGCGGCGAAATAGCCTTTCAGAAATTCGTCCGTGATGCGGGAGAAGGCGGCATCGTCCGTCTGGGAATGGACGGGAGGATGGATCATGAGAAAAAAAACGGCGAGATATCCGAGGAAGTTTTTCATGGCCTGACAGGATTGGTAATTGTTTTGGTTGCGGAATATATTGAGATTAGCGGCTATATTCAAGAAACCCGGATGGGGGGGGGCGAGCCCGACGGGGGACGGTGAGTACGCATTCCAAAAGAAATTTTGTGTGCGCGGATGCAAACTCTTTCTTGACTAAGTTGTTAAAAATGCATATTTTCGGTAAAATTTCTGATTTTTTTATTAAAATAACCGGGGTAGATGCAGGAACAGAACGAAATACCGGAGGATTCCGGAGAGGAACCCGGGAAGGGGGAAGAAGTTCCCCTTCAGCTTCCCGAGTTGAGCGATGTCGACATGCTCAGCTCGAAGGTGCAGGAGCTGGAAAGCGCAGTGGCGGTGTTCAAGGACCAACTGCTCAGGAAAGCGGCGGAGTTCGACAATTACAAACGTCGTGTCGAGGGTGAATCGGCCAATCTGGTCCGTTTCGCCAATGAGGACCTGATCGCGAAAATCATTCCGGTGCTGGACGACCTCGAACGGTCGATCAAATCCGGGCGCGGGGGGACGAACGATCCGGCAACGCTCGTTCGCGGTATCGAACTCATCGCGGGAAAGTTCCGGAAAATCCTCGACGGGGCGGGGGTCCGGGAATTCGAATCGGTGGGCCATCCGTTCGATCCGGAGTTTCACGATGCGCTCCTCCAGGTCCCGTCGGCGGGTGCGGTGCCCGGGACGGTGCTGGAAGAGATTGAAAAAGGGTACATGATGCACGACAGGGTCATCCGCCATGCGCGCGTGATCGTTGCCGCCGAACCGCCGGCGGCGGAACCGGGAAACGAATGAGCGCTTCCCCTGCAGACGCCAGTGAACATTATGTCTAAACACGATTACTACGAAATACTCGAGATCGACCGTACCGCCACGCCCGACGATATCAAGAAGGCGTACCGGAAGGCGGCCATGAAGTATCATCCCGACCGTAATCCGAACAACAAGGAAGCGGAGGAGAAATTCAAGGAAGCGGCGGAGGCGTATGAGGTCCTCGGCGACGCGGAGAAGCGGCGCCGCTACGATCAGTACGGCCACGAAGGACTCCGGCAGGGACAGGATTTCCGCGGGTTCCACGATGTGAACGATATCTTCTCGAGCTTCAGCGAGATTTTCGGCGCGGGGTTCGGCGGAGGAATATTCGAGGAAGTATTCGCGGGAGGGCAGGGGCGTACCCGCGGACGTCAGCAGACGGGCATTCCCGGCTCGGATCTGAAGATCCGCCTGAAGCTCTCGCTCGAGGAAATTGCCACCGGGGTGGAGAAGAAGCTGAAGCTGAAACGGTGGAAGACCTGCGACACCTGTTCGGGGACCGGTGCGCGGGTCGGATCGGCGCGGACGACCTGCCCGGTCTGCAACGGGAGCGGCGAGGTGCGCCAGGTCTCCCGCTCGGTCTTCGGCCAGTTTGTCAATATCTCCACCTGTGCGAATTGCGGGGGAGAGGGAAAGATCATCAAGGACCGCTGTCAGGCGTGCGGCGGCGAGGGACGTCTGCAGGGGGAGACGACGATCCGGGTCAATGTTCCGCCCGGGGTGTCGGAGGGAAATTACATTCCGCTCCGGGGCCAGGGAAACGCGGGTCAGCGGGGCGGGCCGGCGGGCGATCTGATCGTGATCATAGAGGAAGAGCCGCACTCGCTCTTCGTCCGGAACGGGGACGACATCCTGCTCGACCTGATCATCAGCTATCCGGAGGCGGCGCTGGGAACCGATCTGGAGATCCCGACCCTGAACGGCAAGGCGAAACTGCGCATCGATCCCGGAACCCAGTCGGGCAAGATCCTCCGCATGCGGGAGAAGGGCATTCCGGAGCTGAACGGACACCACCGGGGCGATCAACTGGTCCGGGTCAATGTCTGGGTGCCGACGAAGGTCTCGAAGGAGGAAAAAGATCTTCTCAAATCGCTCGAGAAGGGGGAGAATATCAAGCCGCGGGAGGGGGATGTCTCCGCCCACTCCGACAAAAGCTTTTTCACGAAGGTCAAGGATATGTTTTCCTGAACAAGGGGGGTCGCAGGCGACGGTCAGGCAATGAAGCTGATGAAAGCGTTCAATAATGCCTTTGGATTCACACCGACCGAGAGTAAAGTCGTCCTGTTTCTCCTCGCGATGTTCGTGCTGGGACTTGCCGTAAAGACATTCATGCCGGACCGCGGTGCGGCGCGGTTCGATTATCGGGAATCGGACTCTGTATTTGCCCGGCGGTCGGCTGAGCCTGTTGTCCGCGCCGGGGCGGTGGCGGGACCCGAATCTGCCCGGGGCCCGTTCGGCGGCCGTCAGAAGAAAGTTCCTCCTGCGGTCGACATCAACAGTGCAACGAAAGAGGAGTTCACGGCGCTTCCCGGCATCGGGGGTGCGCTGGCGGAGCGGATCGTGCTCTACCGCGAGGAGAACGGACCGTTCCGGTCGCTCGAAGAGCTGATGAACGTGAAGGGGATCGGCAGAAAAAAATATGATCAGCTTGTCCCATACTGCAGACTGGGGAAATAGACAATGTTTGAAAAATACTTAGCCGGGGTCAGTTTTACCGAAAACATCGGCCAGATCAGCATCCTCTCCCTCACCCGCCGCGGCGCAACGCTCCACCATATCGAGGAATTCCGCCGAGCAAGCGATTCTCCCGTCTGGTTCCTTCAGCCGCTTCTTCAGCGCGATGAGAAAGTCTACCGGAAGGTGAAGCGGGTGTCGGTCGCCGTCGATCATGCCAGACTTCTCTTCCATGTCTTCCCGGTCGACTCGGAACTCCAGGATCCGGGACGGAAGGATCAGTACGCCTGGGAGCTTGCACAGTTCGTCCCCGAAGGGACGGCGGCCGACTATGTCGCCGACCACCATGTCCTCCTCAACAACTCCCAGACCGGCACGCAGGAGGTTCTCATGATTGCGGCGCGCCGGGAGTTCGTGCTTGCCATTCAGAACGAACTGAACCGGAACAAGTTCGACTGCGGCCTGATCGACGCGGCGTACTTCGGAGCGGAATCGTCCGGGGTCTACAGCCATTCGGAGATCAAGAACAAGCAGATCGCCCTGATCGGCTGTTTCGGCGTCCGGGCCGATATCGGCATCCTCTACAACGGCCGCCTCATCCACTACCGCTTCATCGAAACGCCGACGAACGGGGACATCATTGCCGCGCTCGAGGTGATCATGCAGCAGTGGCCGGTCGAGGAAATTGCCTTCTACGGCCAAAGCCTCTCAAACCGCCTCATCCAGGAGGTGAGCGAGCAGTTCGGCAAATCCTCCTTCGCCATCAACGCCCTGAAGGGGATCCAGTCGGTCGTGGACCGGCGACTGCTCCAGCAGTACGTCGGGCGGGAACATGTCCTCGCCCCCTCGATCGGGATTGCCCTGCGGAAGGCGTGAGGATCATCGCCGGAACATACGGCGGACGAATTCTTGCGGCGCCGGCCGACCGGTCGATCCGGCCCGCGATGGACCGGGTCCGCGGAACCATCTTCAACATGCTCCAGAACCGGATCGCCCTCGACGGGGCCTCCGTCCTCGACCTGTTCGCCGGGAGCGGCAGTCTCGGATTCGAGTGCCTCAGCCGCGGCGCGGCCCGCTGTCTGTTTGTCGACAGCGATGAGCAGGCGCTCGCCGTCATCCGCCGGAACGCAGAGCTCCTGGCCTGCGCCGACCGGTGCGACATCGTTGCCGACGATGCGCAGGCATTTCTGTCCCGCGCCGGAGGCCGCTATCACCTCTGCTTTGCCGATCCGCCCTATGCATATGAGGCCACAGGCGGACTGCCGGGTCTCGTCTCGGCCTCGGGGGTGCTCGCCCCGGGTGCATTGCTGATCATCGAACATACGAGAAAGCTCCGGTTCGCACCGGCGCCGGGATTCGCGGAGATCGCCCGGAAGGAATTCGGCTCAACCGTCGTCACCTTTTTCTCCCATCACGCAAAGGAATCCGACAGATGAAAATCGCAGTCTACCCCGGGACGTTCGATCCGATCACCAACGGCCACCTCGACGTGATCAAGCGGGCGGCCGAGCTGTTCGACAGGGTTATCGTGGTCATCGCCCGGAACAGCGCGAAGCGGCCGCTCTTCACCGATGCGGAACGCCGCCGGATGGTCGCCGACTCGGTCCGCCCCTTCCGCAACGTGACCGTCGACGCGTTCGACGGAATGCTCGTCTCCTACGCGACGAGGAAGAAGGCAATTGCCATCATCCGCGGCCTGCGCGCCGTCTCCGATTTCGAGTACGAGTTCCAGATGGCGCTCATGAACCGCAAGCTGGCCGGGGACGTCTCCACCGTGTTCCTCATGCCGCACGAGAAATACACCTACCTCAATTCGAGCATCGTACGGGAGCTGGCGGCGGTCGGAGGCGATATCACCGATTTCGTTCCCCCTTCGGTCGCGCGCTTCCTCGCCCGCAAGTTCAAAAAAAAGGCCTGACACCGTATCCGGTGCCTGGCCCGTGAACCTGCATTTTCCCCGCCTCAGAGATGCGGACCCGCCTTGATCACCTCCGGCGGACATCCCGCTTCAAATTTCTTGAAGTTTTCCACAAACCGGGACGCCAGCTGGCGGTACCTCTGCATGTAGAGTTTCTTGTCGCTCCATGATGAGGAGGGATTCAGAACGCTCTGGGGAATATCCTCGCACGACTCAGGCACCTGGAATCCGAAGACCGGGTCGGTGGCATACTTGACCGAGAGCAGTTTGCCGTTCAGCGCGGCGTTGAGCAACTGCCGCGTGTACCGGATGCTGATCCGCTTTCCGATCCCGTAGGGACCTCCGACCCAGCCGGTGTTGACGAGCCAGCAGGTCGATTTGTACTTTTCGATCTTCCGCTTCAGCAGGTCGGCGTAAAAATACGGATGGTGCACCATGAACGGCGCGCCGAAGCAGGCGCTGAAGGTGAGCTCCGGCTCCTTGCCGAGCCCCATCTCCGTGCCCGCCACCTTCGTCGTATACCCCGAAATGAACTGGTAGAGCGTCTGATCCGGGGTCAGCTTCGCGATCGGCGGGAGAACCCCCGATGCGTCGCAGGTGAGGAGAATGATGTTTTTCGGATGGCCGCCGGTCTTTTCCAGCACCGCGTTTTCGATGAAGTCGAGCGGGTAGGAGGCGCGGGTGTTTTCCGTCAGCGTTGCATCGTCCAGATCGATCATCCTCGTCACGGGGTCGAAGATCACGTTCTCAAGGATGGTTCCGAACCGGCGTGTACAGCTGTAGATCTCGGGTTCGGCGGTCGGGGAAAGACTGATGACCTTCGCATAGCATCCCCCCTCGAAATTGAATACGCCGTCGTCACTCCAGCCGTGCTCGTCGTCCCCGATCAGGCCGCGGGTCGGATCGGCCGAAAGAGTGGTCTTGCCGGTGCCCGAAAGGCCGAAGAAGAGCGCGGTGTCGCCGCTCTTTCCGATGTTGGCCGAACAGTGCATCGGCATGACGCCGTCGAGCGGGAGGAGAAAATTCATCACCGTGAAGATCGATTTTTTCACTTCGCCCGCGTAGGCCGTATTGCCGATGATTCCCAGCTTCTGGGCAAAGTTGAGGAGAATGAACGTCTCCGTCGCCGTGCCGTCGATCTGGGGCATCCCCTTGAACGAGGGGATCGCGAGGATCGTAAAATCCGGGACGTGGTGCCGGTACTCGTCGTTTGTCCCGGGGAGGAGAAACATGTTGCGCGCAAAAGCGCTGTGCCAGGCCTTTTCGGCGATGATCCGGATGGCCAGACGGTAATTCGGGTCGGCGCCGGCATAGCAGTCCTGGACGAAGAGGTCCCTTCCCTGGAGGAAGCCCTGGAGCCGGCTGAAGACCTCGTTGAACTTGTCCTGGTTGAACGGCCGGTTGTATTCACCCCACCAGATTTTATCCTCGGTGGAGGGTTCCTTGACGACGAACTTGTCGTTCACCGACCGGCCGGTATGCTTTCCGGTGTTCGCGATGATCGGACCGTGGGCGGAGATGCGCGCTTCGCCGCGGAAGATGATCTCCTCGTAGAGCGCCTCGGTCGGCAGATTCCAGTAGACCGTGTTCAGGTTCGTCAGCCCGTGGTTTTCGAGGCCGTAATCGCTCTTCAGCGCCTTGGCAATTTCCTGGGCGGGGGTCTTGATGTTCAGTAGGTTGTTCATAGCCAGTCCCTCACTAATTTGCGTTCGCCGATGTAGATCTCACTCGGAGAATCGGGATCGAGCGCCCACTTGATGCGCTCGACGCCCTGCTTGATCTCCTTGATGGTGCCGCAGAAGCTGAGCCGGAGGTGACCCTCCATGCCGAACTCCTTTCCGGGCACCGTGACCACCAGCGCCTTTTTCAGGAGGAAGTTCGAAAGCTCGACGGAGCTCTTGTTGTACGCCCGGAAATCGGGGAGGCAGTAGAAGGTCCCGTCCGGCCTGATGATCCTGACCCCCTTAAACGAATTGAGCTCCTGCACCATCACGTTCCGGTTGTTCTCGATCGTCAGGCGGAGACCGTCGACGATGCTCTGGATGCCCATCAGCGCACCCTCCGCGGCGGCCTGCAGGATCACCGAGGTCGTGGTTGTGATCTGCCCCTGCACGTTCGTCATCACTTCCGTCATTTTCTTCGGCGCGACCGTCCACCCGATGCGGAACCCCGTCATGCCGTACAGCTTCGATATGCCGTTGACGACGATGAGGTGGGAGTTTTCGAGATCGTGTTTCGTGTGCTGATAGGCGGAGATGGTCTTTCTTCCGTCGAAGATCAGCTTGTGATAAATGTCGTCCATGATGCAGAAGATTCCTTTGCGCTCACAGAAATCGACGATCTGACCGATGAACTCCTCGCTGTACATCACGCCGGACGGATTGTTCGGACTGTTCACGATGATGGCCCGGGTGTAGGAACTGACCCGCTGTTCAATGTCCGCCATCCGCGGATGGAACGTGCCGTCTTCCGGCGTGACGACGACCGGGACGCCGTAGCACATCCGCACCATTTCCGGGTAGCTGACCCAGTACGGCGCGAGAATGATCACCTCGTCCTGCGGATTCAGGATGGTGTAGAGGAGGTTGTAGACCGACTGCTTGGCGCCCGCGGAGACGATGATGTTTTCGGGGCTGATGACCTTTCCATAATTCTCCTCCGTGTAACGGATGATCGCCTTTTTCAGCCCGGGCGTTCCGTCGGTCGGTGTATACTTGACATCTCCGGTGGTCAGTTTTGCCGCCGAACTCAGTATCGCATTGATCGGCGCTTTGTTTTTCGGCTCTCCTGCGCCGAGGTGAATGACCGCTTCACCTTTTTCCTTCAGGAGACGTGCTTCCTCGTTGAGTTTCAGTGTCGGTGATTCAGCGATCGAGCGCGCGAGTTGACTCAGATTCATGTCTGATGGTCCTCACTTTCCGGTCGGTGGTAAATTGAATAACGGGGTGGATACGTGATGAAATCCGCTACAGTGTACGAAAATTCACGGAAATATCAAAAAAAATAACACGGTTTGTGAATCTCTGCGGAGGTCAGTATATTCATATATATCAGAGATAATCCTCCCAATCTCTGTTCAGTATCAGAATTTCAGACTTTCTATGCCAACGTACCAGTACATCTGTAAATCGTGCCGCTTCGAGCTGGAAGAATTTCAGTCGATCAAGGATTCCCCCCTTACCCTCTGTCCCTCCTGCGGACAGAATACGCTCGTCCGCAATATCGGCGGCGGCGCTGGCCTGGTCTTCAAAGGGAGCGGATTCTATCTCACCGATTATAAAAAATCGTCCACCAGTCCCTCCTCGCCGTCCAAACCGTCCGCCCCGAAAGGGGATACACCCCCGGCAACTCCTCCGTCCGGAAAACCGGCTCCTCCGAAGAAGAATTCCGACTGAGGCGGTACCGCCCTCCCGGACGTTCAGTGAAGCCTCGTCGCCACAACGACGACCGCCTTTGAGCGGTCGCTCCGGCCCCCCTGTCCCGAATACGCTTCAAGCAGGATAATGTAGATCCCGATATTCACCCGGGCCCTGCGGTCGTTCAGCCCGTCCCAGAATACCGTTCCGGAAGCGCCCGAGAGTTCTCCATCCGCGAGTGTCCGGACCAGGTGTCCCAGGGCGTCGAATATTCTGATCCTGATCACCGCGGAGGTGAACGGAAGGACGTACGAGACGCAGGCGATGTCCTCGAAGCCGTCGCCGTCGGGCGAGAAGGGATTCGGCGTGACCGAAAGAGCCGAGGAGGCCGGCACCGCGATCGTGTAGACGCTGTTGCGGCGGTCCGGCGTGCCGCCCGACGGATCCGCACACGTCGTCCAGTTGCGGGGGTCGAAGGAGCGGCCCAGCGGATTGATCCGCTCGAGCGATTTCCCGCCGGGATCGTTCACCGCCGGATTCTGCCACGCAGGATCGTACCGCAGGCTGTCGATGACTTCACCCGTCGCATCTCGCAGGATGAGATAATCTCCGGCATTCCTGAGGCTTATGCCGCTCCGAACGAGGACGGGATTCTTCTGGTACCGGAGTTCCGGAAACTGGAGGTAGACGGATGAGTCGGACGCCGCCAGAAGGTATCCTCCGGGGCAGACCGGTAGGGAGGACTTTGAGAGGTTGACTCCCTTCAGCCCACGGGAAGTATCCGGTCTGTCCGATATCGTCCACCCCTCCAGATCGACGGTCGAAGAAAGCGGATTGTAGAGTTCGACATACTCAGCCATGCCCGGGGAGGGATCGTACATGATCTCATTGACGACAATACTTCCGCGCATCCAGCCGGCGTCCATCGCGAGTGACGCGGTATCGTCGCCGGACAGGGAATCGCCCTCCGCACTGCAGACCGCGATGAAAAGTGAATGTCCCCCCGCCAGCGGACCGGTCCGGTGCTCGATGCTCAGAGACTCGCCGGGGGCAATACTCTCCTGTATTTCCGCTCTCCCGAGGCATTCCTCTTCCTCGGCGACGCCGTTCATGTTGAGATCGCGGTAAAATGCGGCGGAACAGCTCGCGACGGGTTGTACGCCGCGGTTGAGAATCGTGAGGATCAGACGGAGGGAATCGCCGGCGGAGGGGTGGGAAGGACGTGCGGTGAGAGAAGCGGCCACGACGTCAACTGCGGGCCGGGCCGTGACGCGGACATCGTCGAATCGGATCGTGCCGGTCGTTCCCGTACCGTCTCCGAGCAGGCGCCACCGGAGCAGGACGCCGTCGCCGCCGGGGCGGATGGCGGCGAGTCCGACAGCCCGTCGGCGGTAATCGGTCGTCCCGCCATTCCGAAACGTGTCTGAGGAAACCGGCTGGAAAGCGTCTCCGCGGTCCGCGCTCCATTCGATGACAAGCCCGGCGTTATGAGTGGAAGAGCGGCGTTCGAAAAAAACAAGGCTTTCTGGTACCGACGGCGGAAAGAAAAGAAGGGGAGAGATCAGATATTGACCGATCGATGGATTGGTGCTGAGGACCGCGATCGATTCCGAATTGGCGGCCGAACGTGTGCTGGTGAAGTCGCCCGCCGAGGATCGGAATGCGCTGGAACCCCAGCCTGAAGGGAGAGCCGGGGGCGAAAGTGTATCGAACGGTTCCGCAAAGGGGAACCTGTCGACCTGGGCGCGGGCAGGGAGCATGGGGAACAGGAGCGTCAGGAGCAGAAGAAAACGGGACATGGCACACCTCCTCGATGTAATGGTGAACGACGGGGAGGCTGTGTGACGCCGGACCTACTTCGGCGGGAGGCTTTTTTCGGTCCAGAGATGAACGAGGTTGATGATGGTCTGAACGGCGGCTTCCATGCCGCGGACCGGAATCCATTCATGCACGCTGTGGATATTCTCGGCCCCGGTAAAGATGTTCGGGCAGGGGAGGCCCATTTCGGTCAGGATTGCGCCGTCGGTTCCGCCGCGGGTGGGGGTGATATCGGGCTGAACGCCTGCTTCGCGGCACGCTTCCGCGGCATAGGAGGTCACGAAGGGGACCTTGTCGAGCTTCAGGCGCATATTGCGATAGTCCGGCCGGATGTCGATCTCGATGACAGCAGAGGGAAATCTTTCAAGGGTCTGTTTCCGGATGTCAAACAGAATGTTCTTCTGTTTTTCCAGGCCGGAGAGATCGAAGCTCCGGAGGAGGCATTTGACCTTCGACATGCCGACGTCGAGCGTGCCGGTATACGGGTGAAGAAAGCCGGTGCGCCGATCGGTGGTCTCGGGTTTCATCTCCTCCGGCAGGCGGGCGATGAAATCTGCGAGGACATAGAGCGAATTGACCATGATCCCTTTTGCGCTCCCCGGGTGCGTGTTTTTTCCGCGGAAAGTGATGACCGCCTCGTCCGCATTCCAGGTCTCGTTGCTGATTTCGCCCGTCTGTTCACCGTCAATGGTATAGGCATACAGTGCCCCACAGCGGCGCAGGTCGAACTTTACCGCCCCGGTCACTTCCTCATCGGGGGTGAAGGCAATTTTTACCGCACCGTGCGGTCTGTGGTGATCGGCAAGCAGTTCCTGCACGGCTGTCATGATTTCGGCAATTCCGGCTTTATCGTCGGCTCCGAGGAGCGTTGTGCCGCGGGCCGTAATGATATCGGATCCGACGTACTCCCGGAGGTGCGGGATCCGGTCGGGGAGGAGGGCGACGGCAGTGTCACCCGGCAGGACGATCGGCCCGCCCTGATAGTTTTTGTGGACCAGAGGCACGACGCTGTCTCCACTGGTTTCCGGTGAGGTGTCGAGGTGCGCGACGAGTGCTATCGCCGGGACGTGCGCGGCCGCGGAATCGGGCAGGGTCGGGGGGAGCGAGGCGTAGAGGTAGCAATGGTCATCGATCGTCACATCCGTCACCCCCAGCCGGTGGAGTTCCTTCTCGAGCAGGTGCGCGAGCGTCCATTGTCCCGCACTGCTCGGAATGGAGTCCGCGTCTTCCCTCGATTGGGTGTTGACGCGGACATAGCGGAGGAAGCGGGCGGCGACCGTTTCGTGATCCTGCGGCTGTGCCGTCGGCGGCAGGAGCAGAAGGAAGAGCGGAACGATGAGCGTCCGCAGGAATCTGCGGGAAAGTATCTTCATACGATCACGGGATAGTATGAATTTTACGGGCGAGAATCAAACGGTGGGATAATGTTTGGATTCTCCGACGGATTTTATTATTATGCTCGTCAAATTGATCGACACACCATCAGCGTTGACGAATGAGAGAGGGATGTAACGGAATCGATCCGGGTGACAGGAGAGCAGTATGGAGAGTTCTCCGCGGGGTCCTTCCGGTTCTGATGACGCTCCTCCTCGTCCGTGCACCCGCTCCCGCGCAGGTCATTTCCGACACTTCGGTTTTCACGACCCTCTCCCGGGCATATTCCATCCTCCGGATCGACCCACATGCCGCCCTTCCGTATTTCCGGCATGCGGCCGACCTGGATTCGCTCAACCTCCAGGCGCATCAGATGCTCGGGTATCTCTATTATCAGAACGAGCATGAGTACGAACGTGCACTGACTGAATTCACGATTGCTCTGCGTCTTCAGCCGTCCGACACGATGCAGTATCTCCGGGCCTGCGTCCTCCATGCCCTCCGCCGCGACAGTGAGGCGGTGCCGCTCTTCGAACGGCTGAAAAAATCCCCGTCCGCCGACATCAGCGCCAAAGCGGACGACGAGCTTCGCTCCCTCGCCCCGCCGGTCGGCGCGATGAGTTCCCACGCCGGGGGAAGCGGCTGGTGGACCCGTCTGTACGCCGATCTGTACTATGACTCCAGGTGGACGGATAATTTCCTCAATCTGACCGCGGAGGAGGGGTACAACCTTTTTCCTCTCCTCAGCCTGTATGGAGCATACTCCGTCTCGGGGGATACCAGATCGTCGACCGGCGCCGTGCCGGAGATTTTCGCCGATAATACCGAAATGCTTTCGATCGGCCTTCGGACGGCGCCCTGGGCCGGCTTCTCCGTGAGCGCGCAGGAAGGGGTATCGTTCGACGTGATCGGCCGGACCGATGTCCCCATCGTGCAGAACGATTTCCGTCTCTACGCCGTCTATGGGTACGGCATCTATGCCCCGTTCTCCCGCCATCCGGGGATCCGCTTTCCGATGATCCCGACGTTCGATCTCTATACCTCCGCGGGAGCCTATTCGCGCTACAAAAACACCATCGGATATCTGCAGGTCAAGGGAGGGCTCAGGGCGCTGGAGGCGTCGGGGACGGTCGTCGACTGCTTTCTTCAGCTGAACGGTGCTCATGACGCGGCGATCGACATCTTCCGTTCCGATCCTTCCGTGGCGGCAAAGGAATACTATAATAACATCGTCGAATGGGGAGGGGGGATCAGGGTGGCGCCGGAGGTCGACTGGGGCATCTATCTGCTCGCGGAGGCGTTCCGGGGATCCTATACGAATATTTCCCTCCTGCCCGCCGGCCGGGACCGTTATTACAACAGCGTCCGCCTTTCGCTCATCGTCGACAGGATGTTCATCCGTTGATCCGGCTTCTCATCGATATTCTCCGTTCTTCTCATCATGAACTGTACATCGCGACGTTTGTGGTGGCAATGTTCCTCTTCGTGAGCGGTCTGGACGACGTCTTCATCGACATGTATTACTGGTTTCATCATCTCTTCGCACGGAAAAAATTCAACCGGTACACCTATGATTCCCCGGAGGATCTCCACACGGTGCCGGAGAAGCCGATTGCGATCTTTGTGCCCGCGTGGAAGGAGCATGAGGTCATCGACAGGATGCTCATCAACGCCTGCACCACGATCCAGTACCGGAGTTACGATTTTTTTGTCGGGGTTTATCCTAACGATCCTGCCACGATCGCGAAAGTGGAGGAGGTCAGCCGCCGCTTCCCGAACGTCCATGCGGTCGTCGGGAGTCATCCCGGCCCGACAACGAAGGCGGACAATCTGAACCAGATCCACGAGGGGATGGTGCGCTGGGAAAATCAGACCGGCATCCGGTATGACATCATTCTGATGCACGATTCGGAGGATGTGATCCATCCGATGTCGCTGAAGATCCAGAATTACCTCATCCCCGAGTATGACATGCTGCAGATGCCGGTGTTTCCTCTGCACATGAGCCATTTCAATCTCATTCACTGGACGTATGCGGACGAATTCGCGGAATACCACACGAAGGATCTGCACGTTCGTCAGAACTTCAGCGGTTTTGTTCCCTCCGCGGGGGTTGGTACGGCGTTCAACCGCTGGCTCATCGATTTTGTCGGCACGTCGTTCGCCAAAAATATATTCAGGTCGAAATCGCTCACGGAGGACTACGACCTCGCGCTCCGTCTTGCCCTCGGCAAGGCCAAAATGCTCTTCGTCTACAGGCCGTTCGGGATCAACTGCGCGACGCGGAGTTATTTTCCCTACACGATGAAAACCGCCATCCGGCAGAAGAGCAGGTGGGTGACGGGCATCTGTCTCCAGTCGTGGAAACTGACCGGCTGGCTGGGGGATGCCCGGTTCCGGTTCATCCTCTACCGTGACCGGAAGGCTGTGATGGCGAATATCATCAACTTTTTTGCCTATCTTGTAATTTCGTATCTTATGATGTACGAGGCGATCCGGTTCGGATTTTCGGCGTACGAACAGCTCCCGCCGATGGTGGCGAAGGGGACGATGTTGTGGGATCTGGTGGTGATCGACAGCGTGCTGATGCTCTGGCGGATCGCGCACCGGTTCATCACGGTGCGGCGCATCTACGGTCTCTGGGCGGCGACGCTCAGCATCGTACGGCTTCCGATCTCCAACATCATTAATTTTTCGGCGACCGGACGGGCCCTCTTCATCTTCTTCCGGTCGATTCTCCGGAAGAAGGATCTGCCGTGGGATAAAACGACAAACCGGTTTCCGGCCGGTGCCGGCGCTCCCTGACAGAGATCGTTTCCGCAGGCCGCCGGATCATCATCAATAGTTCCATCAGCAAAAGGATGCTTGAATGACGAAACCAGTTTCAGTGCTTTTTGTAGACGATGAAGATATTCTTCGCATGCTGATGAAGGATCAGCTGACCGCGGAAGGGTACAGCGTGGAGACCGCCGATGACGGGGATACCGCGCTCGAGATACTGGCCAGGAAAAATTTCGATCTTCTGCTGGTCGACATCCGCATGCCCCGGATGAACGGCATCGAGCTTCTGAAGCAGATCCGCAGGCAAAAGATCCAGTCGCGCGTCCTGGTCCTTACGGCGGTTGACGATATCTCGATCGCGATCGAGGCGGTCAAACAGGGGGCGAACGACTATCTGACGAAGCCGATCGAGCTGAATTCCCTCACCGCGGCAATCGACAGGATCCTCGCAACCTGATTTTCGCCACGGCCCGGCCGTCTTTCCGGCCCGCCGGATTGTATTTGTACCGATTTATCCCTATGTTGAAGGGCAGTCCGGGATCAAGTCCCGTGCAACGGGAAGTTTCCAAACCCCGCCAGGTCCGGAAGGAAGCAACGGTAGGAAAATGTTTTCGTGTGACACGGGGAAGCTTGATCCCTTTTTTTACCCTCTCCGCAGGTTCACCTGTTTTATGCAAAAGAAAACCCCGCCGGCCATGCCGCCGGCGGGGTTCCATTCCGGTTACCCGGTGCAGACTGCTATTCTTTCCACGAGATGACTTCCAGCGTTCCCGTTGTCGGGTAGGCAGGCGGCGCGCCCACCATCAGACGTTCGTCGAAATTGAACTTGTTGCTGTACCCGTAAAGGACGTTGCCGTTCGCATCGCCGGCCGCGAAGGCGCCGATGGTATTCGTGACGAGGGAGCCGTAGAGCGTGACCGCTCCCAGCTTGCCCATGCTGGAGGTATAGGCGGCGCTGAAATTCCCCGTCCGGGCAAACACTGCGGCTTCGATCAGATAATCGTGCGGTGCGGCCGTGCTCGGATAGCCGCTCGGAAGCGGGATGTCGACATTGTTGTCGGCGACGATGCCGAGCATGTCGGTGCTCGCCGGGTTCGTCTGCGGATCGTTGTTGTACTTGATGTTGCCCACGATGTGGACGTTCCCGCCGTTGCCGCTGGCGGCGATCGAACCGATCGTGGCCTGTCCGTTGATCGTCCCCTGAAGATTGATGTCGCCGCCGCTGACGACGATCGCGCCATTCGGTGCGAGGGTGGTGAGGGCCGTCGTCACGTCGCTGACTTTCGTGGCACCCTTGTATTCCTGGTAGTGGATCTGTCCGTTCGCAAGCAGTGTCATGTTGACGGAATAGGCGCCCGCGGGAGATCCCGGCGGTGTGAAGAGTTTTCCGCCGCTCGACGCGGCCGTCTGCAGGGCGCCGAAATTGGTCGGAAGCGGAACGCTCACGCCCGACTGGTAGGTGCCGTAGAATTTCGGGGTCGCGTTTGCGGCCGGCAGTTTTGCCGGGTTGGTGCCGCTCTTGGTGGTCACCTTGCCGTAGAACACGGGGGTCCCGAGCACGTTCATCGTGCCTTCGATGTGGCACGGTCCCCAGACGGTGTCGCCGGTCGCCCACGCGACGCCGCTCATATTGTTGATATAGACGCCGAACTTGGAAAACGTGCTCGGCTGGAGGAGCACCTGGACGGTGTCGTTGATGGTGACCAGATTGCCGCCAAGCATCGCCTTGGTCAGATGCCCGACCGACGTGATCTTGGTCTGGTTGGCCGTGGGGTTGGTGACAGTGACGTCGAAGGTGCCGCCGTCGTAGCTGACCCCGGAATAGCCCGTCGTCCAGGCGTTGTTCATGAACACCGCGTTCGCGCCCATGTTCGCCGCGCTGAGGGCGATATTGTGCGCATGCGTTGAATTCGTGTAGGTCAGGTAATTTTCATACGCGAGATTGACGTCGCGTTTCAGACCCGATGTCGCCATCAGCAGCACAAGGCTGAGACCCATGACCATCAGAATTGCCGATCGGCCCATACGTTCCTCCTAGCGGTTGCGTAAATTTTGCGATGTCAGACGGAGCTGTCTCCAGTAGGCGTAGGAATAGGTGGTGTCGTATGCCGCCGGACTCTGGAGTTCGATCGAAAGCTGCATGGTGTAGATCTGGCGCGGATCCGCGACCGGGTTCGGGATCGAATCGCCCAGGACGTCATAATAGGAAAAATTGAACATCGTCAGGCCGAGCGACAGTCTCTGCGTCACCCCGTCGATGGTCCGGAGCAGAAACATGTCGTGCGGGTTCGTCGTGCTGTGCAGGGCCGAGGTGTCGCTCACCGAATAGGTCAGCGTGTCGAGATTGCCGTTGCAGTTCACGTCGGTGACGAAGGAGATGCTGTGCGCCGAGGCCGCCTTGATGTTCAGGGTTGGATCCGCGACCTTCACGGGGTTGGCGCAGTATCCGAGCCGCCGGAAATCATGCTCCATCAGCGTGACGAGCGTGACGAGGTTTGTCTGCACGACGAGTTCGTTGTTGGTGACGAAGGTGGCGTTCGAGATCGTGCCGTACAGATTCAGCACGATCATCAGGAGAAAGCCGGCGATCACCACGGAACCGATGATATCGAGTATGGTCGAATTACCCATGGACTGTTTCCCCTCTCCTCAGCGATAGTAGAAGTAACTGAAGACGTAGCCCATCGTGATGGTATCGGTCATGCTGGGACTGGAGACCTTCACGACGATTTTTTTGAACCACGACTTCGTATTGTAATTGGAATCCGGTTTCGCCGGGTTCGTGTAGAACACGGTGGAGTGGATATGGAACTGCCCGGTGTTCGGATAGGAGATCGTCGTATCGAGGTTGTTGTAGTCGTCGAAATCGTCGAACGTGGCGCGCGTCTCGCCCGCTTCCGGACCGAGCTTGTTCGCCGCGGTGAGAGAATCGGTGACCGTCAGCGATGTGGTGTCGCTCTTTTCGTCGAATGCCTTGCCGCCCGCCTCCTGGATCAGCGACGTCGCAAGGGAAACCGCCGTAATGCCGATTTCGGTTTTCAGGGTGTCCTTCTCGTCGTTCAGATACGTTCTGTTCATCGAGAGAACGACTGTCGACAGAATGACCAAAGCGCCAAGTGTCAGAAGCATCTGACCGGTGTTCATGCTGACCCCATATAAAATGTTGATATAAAGTACGGAGGCATGGCAGAAGATCCAATCAGGTCATGATGCAAATCACATGTTGAACGGATCGCCGCTACTCCCGTTCCCGCATTGTTCTCCGGGGTTTTATTAAAGTTCGGAAGGGACTCTGCGGTATAACCGGAGACGGAACCGGCGGGATTCAGACCTGCCGGCAGCGCACCGCCGCGATGAACCGGGGGGAGAATATCTCTTGCAAACCAGGCAATTAATATGTACTTTATATGGTATTCATCGATTTTCTTCAAATTTCATCGATTTCATCGCTTGAAAATCATGGATTTTCAGTCAGCAACAGGCCTCTGGTTAACGATGACGGGCGTTGTACTGCTACGGGTGTTTTTTCTCGAAAGAGAACATGTGCTCGCTTCGTGCCATGGCCTTGCCGCGGCTTTGATCCGCAGGCGTCGTTGCCGTGTTATCGATCCCATCAATCCGGCCGGTTTCGGCAGCCTCATCGCGCCGTTCTCCGGGCCGCAGGAGCAGAGTGTTTTCTATGAGAAAAGAAATTGTTATCAATGCCACCGCCAACGAGATCCGCATCGCCATTACGGAGGACAAGAAGCTCGCAGAGCTCTATGTTGAAACCCCCGAAAAAGAGCGGATGGTCGGCGATATCTACCTCGGCAGAGTTGCCAAGGTTATGCCCGGTATCCGGGCCGCCTTCATCGATATCGGTCTCAAGCAGGATGCTTTCCTGCATTTCTCCGATATCGGCGATACACTGAACGAATATACCTCTCTGATCGGCGACGACGACGCCGACGTCGACACCGATGACGGCGACGACGACGAACCGTCGGGCGATACCCCCCATCCGGCGGAAGGCGCAAAGCCGCAGGCCGAGGCAGTACGAACCCAGACCGCACCACCCCCCCGTCAATCCCCCTCAGGATCCCAGCCGGGCCGTTCCAACGGCAAAGCATATCCTCTGCCGGACCTGAAATCGGGACAGGATATCATCATCCAGGTCACCAAGGAGCCGGTCGCCAAAAAGGGCGTCCGGGTCACTTCCGAAGTCTCCCTGCCGGGCCGCTTCCTCGTTCTTCTGCCGTTCGACGGGAAGATCGGAGTCTCCAAAAAGATGACCAACTTCAAGGAGAAACGGAGACTCCGCCGCATCGTGCGGAGCATTCTGCCCGAGGGGTTCGGCGTCATCATCCGGACGGTCGCGCAGGATAAGGAGGAAGCCCTTCTGAAGCAGGATCTGGAGGGGCTGATCGCCACCTGGCGGGAGATCGAGAAAAGCGTCAAGACCGAGCGTCCCCCGGCGCTCCTCTATAAGGATATGGCGACCACGTCGAGCGTGATACGGGATCTCTTCACCGATTCCGTCGACCGGGTTGCCGTCGATTCCCGCAAGCTGTACAAGGAAATCCGCGCCTACGTCAAGCTGAACTCCCCGCAGATGGTCGACAAGATCGAGTTCTACAAGGAACGGGAGCCGATATTCGACGCCTACGGTGTTGAACGCGAAATCGCGATCGCCCTCAGCAGGAAAGTCTGGCTGAAAAGCGGCGGCTATATCATCATCGATCAGACCGAGGCGATGGTCGTGATCGACGTGAACAGCGGACGGTATGCCGCGAAGCGCGAGCAGGAGCTGAACTCGCTCCGGACGAACCTCGAAGCCGCGCGGGAGGTGTGCCGTCAGCTCCGTCTCCGGGATATGGGGGGCATCATCGTCATCGACTTCATCGACCTGGAGGATGACCGGAACCGCAAGAAGGTCTACGACGAACTGCGTAAGGAATTTCGCCGCGACCGGGCGAAGGTCACGGTTCTGCCGATGACCGAGCTCGGCATCGTCCAGATCACACGGCAGAGGATCCGGCAGAATATTCTTCACAGCTTCAGCGAACCGTGTCCGGTCTGCGGCGGGGGCGGTCTCGTCCAGTCGAAATCGAGCATCGTGAACCACATCGAACGGTGGCTCCGCCGGTTCAAGGCGGAAGGGCGGGAACGGCGGCTGAATCTCCGCGTGCACCCGTCGGTCGCCGCCTTCCTCCGTGAGGGAACCATCAGCCGGATCGCCAAGCTCCGGTTCAAATACCTGACGGTCATCCGTATCGAGGAGGATCCGAAACTGCCCATTGCGGAATTTCACCTCGTCTCGGTGAAGCAGAACAAGGACATTACCGAACAATTCAATTCGTGAGCACTGGAGTCTTCAGAATGAAAATATTTCTCGATACCGCAAATGTGAATGAGATCCGGGAAGCCGCCAGCATGGGATTCTGCGACGGCGTGACGACAAATCCGAGTCTGGTCGCCAAAGAGGGCCGCGATTTCCCGACGGTCCTCCGGGAGATCTGCGCCGTCGTCAAAGGCGACGTGAGCGCCGAGGTGGTCTCCACCGATCTGGACGGCATGCTGAAGGAAGCCCGGTCCCTCGTGAAGATCGCCGATAACATTGTTGTCAAAGTCCCCCTCATCCGGGAAGGGCTGAAAGCGGTCAAACAGCTGAAGGCCGAAGGAATCAGGACCAACGTGACGCTCTGTTTTTCCGCGACGCAGGCGCTCTTCGCCGCGAAGGCAGGCGCGTACATCATCAGTCCGTTTGTCGGCCGGCTCGACGATATCAGCGCGAACGGCATGGATCTCATCCGTCAGATCATGACGATCTATACGAACTACGGATTTGACACACAGGTCCTCGTTGCCAGCATCCGCCATCCGCTCCACGTTGTCGACGCGGCGATGGCCGGCGCACACATCGGCACAATGCCCTACAGTGTGTTCGCCCAGATGATCAAACACCCCCTTACCGATATCGGTCTCGAACGCTTTCTGGCCGATTGGAAGAAAATGCAGAAACCGTAAGATGAAAACGACCTCCCTTTATCAGGTCCATCAGAGTCTGGGCGCCAAAATCGTGGAGTTCGCGGGCTATCAGATGCCGATCCAGTATGCCGGCATTCTGGAGGAACACCGCTGTGTCCGGACCGCTGTCGGCATGTTCGATGTTTCCCACATGGGCGAGTTCTTCGTCGCCGGGCCCGATGCCCTGCGCCTCGTTCAGACGGTGACCACCAACAACGCCGCAAAACTGACCCCCGGCAAGGTTCAGTACTCCGCCATGTGCTACCCCGAGGGCGGGATCGTCGACGACCTGCTGGTATACCGGTTTGCCGACCGTTTCATGCTCGTCGTGAACGCTTCCAATATGCGGAAGGATTTTGAATGGATCACCGCACACGCGGCGGGAATGAACGTCGATGTGCGCGACCGGAGCGATGAGTATACGCTTCTGGCCGTCCAGGGTCCCCGCTCCGCAGAAACCCTGCAGACTCTGACGCACGTCCCGCTGAACGAGCTCCCCTATTACGCCTTCACCGAGGGAAAGCTTGCGGGGACCGACATGATCATCTCCCGCACCGGCTACACCGGGGAACTGGGGTTCGAACTCTACTTCACCGCCCCCGCGCAGAAGGCGTGCGACATATGGAATGCGATCCTCGGCGCCGGCCGACCCTTCGGCATTCAGCCGATCGGCCTCGGGGCGCGCGATACGCTCCGCCTCGAGATGGGATATTGTCTTTACGGCAACGACATCGACAAGACCACCAATCCGCTCGAAGCGGGTCTGGGATGGATCACGAAGTTCGACAAGGGTCCGTTCATCGGATCCGAAACGCTCACCAGGGTGCGCCAGGAGGGGCTCCGGCGAAGGCTCGTCGGCCTGCTCCTCGACGATGAGCGCGCCTTCCCGCGCCATGGATACGAAGTCACCCGCAACGGCGCCCCGATCGGTCAGGTGACAAGCGGCACTGTTTCTCCGATTCTTCACCGGGGGATCGGGATGGGATATGTCGCCGCGGAGAACGCGACGCCCGGCACGCAGGTCGGCATCACCATCCGCAACACACCGGTCCCTGCGAAAGTGGTCGGTTTTCCCTTCATTCCGAAATAATCATGGCTCTCCCGAACACCATCAGAATCGAGGTTTTTTTATCGAGATCCCAGGCTGATGAAATGCAGCTGAAGGATAAGAACGTGGTCGTCATCGACGTTCTGCGCGCCAGTACGACGATCGCAACAGCGCTGTACAACGGCGCGAAGGAGGTCATCCCGGTCAGCTCCATTGAACACGCCGCCAAGATCTCCGGAAATATGGCGGGGGATGTCATACTGCGGGCCGGCGAGCGGAATGCGAAAATGATTGAAGGGTTCAATCTCGGCAACTCCCCCCTCGAGTACACGCGGGAAGTGGTCGGCGGCAAGTCGATCATTTTCGTGACAACCAACGGGTCGGGGGCCATCGTCCGGGGACGACACGCCAAGCACCTTCTCGTTGGCGCCTTCGTGAATCTGGGCACCGTCGTCGGGGCGCTTGCACAGCTCCGGGAGGATGTCACGATCATCTGTTCCGGTCAATCGGAGAATTTCTGTCTGGAAGATGCCGTCTGCGCGGGAAAGATCATCCAGGATTTGAAATCTGCAAGGGCGGGGAATATCGAACTCGACGATGCCGGGCAGGCGGTCCTGAGCCTGGAAAAAGGATACGGCAAAAATATTCTCAAGATGCTGAAACAGTCGGAACACGGTCAGTTCCTGGCGGAGATCGGGTTCGGGGACGACCTCAAGTACTGCGCCGGCGTCGATACGGTGCCGGTTCTGCCGCTCTTCAGCGGGAATACCCTCCGCGCGGGAGGCGAGCTCAAACGTCGTCCGGCGCAGGCGTAAGGAGCTGACGCGAATGACCTCCCGGGAGAACCCGGCACCCCAGGCAGCATCCAGAAAACAACAGCGGGAGCGGCGGCAGGCCCGGCGAAGGCAGATCGGCGCCGTTCTGCTGGTCGTCGCGGGCGGGTTCTTCGTCCTCAGCATTCTCTCCTACAGCCGATCGGATGAGTCAATTCTCGACCGGCTGACCTTCAGCGACGCATTCCGCCTTCTCTACAACGCCGACGTGAAGGCGCAGGTCTCCCTTCTTCACAATCACCTCGGATTTTTCGGCGCGTGCGCCGCGAATTTCTTTGTCGTCCAGACGATCGGGTATCTGTCGCTCATCGCGCCCCTGCTGATGATCGCTTGGGGGGGAGCGTTCCTGCTCCGGAAACAGCCCGGAAAACTGATCACCGTGACGAACTACGCGCTCCTTCTCGGGTGCCTCTGCGCAACGATGCTTGGCGTGAGCAATGCGGTGATCGGCGATCTCGGGAAGGAATCGAGCGGCGTCATGGGCGCCTATACCGCCGATATTCTCATCAAGCTCTTTGGCGGCGTCGGCGCCTCGATGCTGATTCTGACCCTCGTCCTGATCGCCGCTATTTTCGCCGCGGATCTCGATGTGCACAGAACTGCCGACCGCTTTGCGGCGCTCTGGCATGCCGCACTGAGGCGCGTTGCGGGCGGAGGAGCGGACGATTCTGTCACGCGCGCCGGCGAAACCGGCCGCAATGTGACCATCCAGACGTTTGATGAAGAGCCGGCGATCACGGAGGAACCTGCGGGCGAAGAGGAGGAGATGGAGCCGCCCGAACCGCCGGTCCGTGAGGAAGCTCCACCGGTTCGGGAACGTGTTTCCCCGAGGGAGATGCCGCCCGCCGAACCCGATGAAGCGGCCGAGCGGACCGACCTCCGGGCCGGGGGAGAAGTCTCCGAGACGGAGGAAATTGATTATGTTCTCCCGTCGGCCGATCTGCTCGATGTGCCCCGGCAGGCGGATGCGATACCGGACGAGGAACTCAAGGCCAACGCAGAGCTGGTGAGGGCGAAGCTTGCCAATTTCGGCGTCGAGATCGAGCGGGTGAGCGTGACGCCCGGGCCGGTCATCACGCTGTACGAGCTGGTCCCCGCGTCCGGGGTCAAGATCAGCCGGATCGTCAGCCTTGCCGATGATCTCGCGCTGGCGCTCGCGGCGAGGGGAATCAGGATCATCGCGCCGATCCCGGGGAAAAGCGCCGTCGGTGTCGAGATTCCGAACAAAAATCCTTCGATGGTCTATCTCCGGAGCGTGCTGAACTCAACCAAATTCCGGGAGTCGAAGGCGAATCTCCCGATCGCGCTCGGCAAGACGATATCCGGAGAGGTGTATACCGACGATCTGTCGCGGATGCCGCATCTGCTGATCGCCGGTTCGACCGGTTCGGGCAAGAGCGTCGGCATCAACACAATTCTCGCGAGCCTTCTCTTCCGGCTTCATCCCTCCGACGTGAAATTTGTGATCGTCGATCCGAAGAAGATCGAACTGACGAACTACGCCAAGATGCGGAATCATTTCCTGGCGATCTCGCCCGACAGCGGCGAGGAAATCATCACGACGCCGGAGGGAGCGGTGAACGCCCTCCGCGGGGCGGAGCTCGAGATGGAGAGGCGATACGACCGGCTGGCCGCCGCGGGCGTGCGCAACATACAGGACTACAATGAGCGGTTCGCCGCAGGCCGTCTCAAGAACACGGAGACGATCGTTCACCGGAAGATGCCGTATCTCCTGGTGGTAATCGATGAGCTGGCGGATCTCATGATGACGGCGGCGCGCGAAGTGGAGGAACCGATTGCGCGGCTTGCGCAGCTTGCCCGGGCGGTGGGCATTCATCTTGTGGTGGCGACCCAGAGGCCTTCGGTCGACGTCATTACGGGAGTGATCAAGGCCAATTTCCCGGCCCGCATCGCCTATCAGGTTGCGTCCAAAACCGATTCCCGAACGATTCTGGACATGAACGGCGCCGAACAGCTCCTGGGGAGCGGCGACATGCTCTATCTTCCGTCCGGGAGCCCGAAACCGATACGGATCCAGAACGCCTTCATATCGACGGAAGAGGTCGAACGTCTGACGGATCACATTTCCGCCCAGCAGGGCTACAGCCACCCGTTCATGCTGCCGTCGAGCCAGGAGAAAAAACGGGCCGGCATGAGAGGCGAAGGGTCGGATCGCGACGAGTATTTTGAAGATGCGGCCCGGCTGATCGTCCGCCACCAGCAGGGGAGCGTCTCCCTGCTCCAGCGGCGGCTGAAGGTCGGATATTCCCGCGCCGCACGTCTGGTGGACGAGCTGGAGGCCGCGGGAGTCGTAGGACCCTTCGACGGCAGTAAGGCGCGCGAAGTGCTCATCCAGTCCGAGGCGGACCTCGAAACCATCCTCAACGCGCAGTGAGGGAACTTCCCGCATGAGAACCTCATTGACGGTCTTCCTCTGTCAGCTGCTCATCGCCGCATCCGCGCCCGCGCGCGGTGACGACCCGGGCGAGATTCTCTCCCGGCTTCAGAAAAAATACGATACCGTCCGTGACGCCTCGATCGAGTTTTCACGCACCGTGCAGTTTGCGGCCCTCCGGACCGAGCAGTCGTCCGCCGGAAAATTTTATATGAAGCGGGGGAACAGATACCGGATCGAGGGGGATGAACAGACGATCGTGACGGATGGGACGACGGTCTGGACATATACCCGCGCCACCGGACAGGTGATGATCGATGCGTACCGGGAGGATACCCGGGCCCTCACACCCGATAATCTGTTCGTCAATGTTCCGAAGCAGTACAGGGCGGCGCTGGTGGACGATCCGCAGGAAAAAGGAACGTCTGTCGACGTGCTGAAGCTTCTTCCGGCGGATGAACACGCGCCGGTGAAGTGGATGAAGGTCTGGGTCGATACGCGCGACTGGCTGATGCACCGCGTGCAGATCGAAGATCCCGCCGAAAACCTCACAACCTACCGCCTGAACGCGATCCGGCTGAACCTCGATCTTCCGGATTCCCTTTTCCGCTTCACCCCGCCGGCGGGGGCCGATGTCATCGATCTGCGGTAACATTCCTGCCGGACCAGCCCCGATGACCCCGCACATGAAAAAGATTGTCCAATATGCCGTCAGCATTCTGTTGACGCTCGGGTTCCTCTATTTTGCCTTCCGCGGGACTGATTTCGGAAAACTGCTCGACCTCATGGCAAAAGCCAATTACTGGTGGGCGCTGGCGGGGCTTCCGCCTCTGCTCGTCAGCCATATGTTCCGGACCTGGCGATGGTACTATCTCCTTCGGCCCGTGAAGGAGAAGATGCGGTTCAGAAACCTGTGGTCCGCGCTCTGTGTCGGCTACATGCTGAACAACGTGCTCCCGAAGGTGGGGGAGATCGTCCGGCCCCTCGCGATCGGGAAACTCGAGGGTGTTTCCCGGAGCGCGGCCTTCGGGACGCTCATCGTCGAGAGGATATTCGACGTTCTTTCCTTCCTCATCATGGTCGCCCTTCTGCCGCTGATTTACTCGGGACCGCTTCTGCAGGTATTTCCCTGGCTGCAGACGACGGGGATATGGATCTCGGCGGTCACCATCGGCGCACTGGCCGTCTGCGTCATTCTGATGCTCCGGCGCGATCTGGTTGTCACCCTTCTCGGTTTTCTGACGAAACATCTTTCTGCAAAACGGGCCGAGTCGGTATCCCGGATCGCCCACTCTTTTCTCGACGGATTTCTTTTCCTGAAGCGGCCCCGGCATTTCGCCGCCATCTTTCTTCTGAGCATCCTCGTCTGGGGGCTCTATTTTGTCATGATGTATCTGCCGTTCTATGCGTTCGGACTGACGGAACAGTACGGGCTTGATTTCCGGGCATCGATCGTGGTACAGACGATTTCGAGCCTCGCCTACATGGCGCCGACCCCGGGGGCGACCGGCTCGTACCATTACTTCACGATGGAGGCGCTCACGAAACTCTACGGAGTCGACACTGAAATGGCGCGGAGCTATGCCACGGTCACGCATGCGGTCGGGTTCATCGGTATCACGCTTATCGGACTCTATTATTTCTGGGCGGACAAGCTCCATCTCGCCGAATTCACGTCGGGAGAGCAGAGCTCCGGCGCGCAGGAATCACAGCCGTGAAATTTCCTTCAATCACCCATCTCATCATCATCTGACAGGAGTTGCCATGCATTTCGTTCGTTTCGGAATCGCCCTTCTGCTTTTCGCCGCGGCCGGCTCGCAGGCCCGGCAGACAGCAGGCACCCAGGAACCTCAAAAAGAAAAGGAGCACAGCGCAGTGAAAGACGGAAAATATACCGTCGTGGTCGAAACCTCCCTCGGAACCTTCGAGATGGAACTTTTCGCGAACGACGCCCCGAAAACGGTTGAAAATTTCGTGAAACTGACGGAGAAGAAATTTTTCGACGGGATGCGCGTTCACCGCATCGCCAAGGGTTTCGTGATTCAGACCGGCGACGACAAGTCGAAGGACCCGGCCAAAGTTGCCGAGTGGGGAACCGGCGGCCAGAGTGCGTGGGGTATGGCGTTTGCCGATGAGCTGGACAAGAATACCGAGAGCTACAAGGCGGGATACAAACGCGGCGTCGTTGCAATGGCGAACCACGGCCCGAACACGAACACCAGCCAGTTTTTCATCTGCCTGAAGGATGTCAGCCTTCCCCACAGCTATACGATCTTCGGCAAGGTCTCCAAAGGGCTCGATGTGGTCGATAAAATCGGGGCCGTCGATATCATCCCCGGACAGATGGGACCGACCGACGGACGACCGAAAGTCGACGTGCTCGTCAAGAAGATCACCCTTAAAAAATAACTGCGGCGGGGAGGGCGGAACGATATCGGTACCGCCCTCCCCGGGCCTGCAATGGCCAGATCGTCCCCATCCCTTTCGCCGCAGGATCTCATCGCCCGCCTGAAGGACGGCAGGCCCGATCCGGTCTACCTCCTGTACGGCGAAGAAGACCTCCTGCTGGAGGAGACCCTCACGGCGATCCTCGACGCCTCCCTCACACCGGAGGAACGCAGTTTCAATCTCGACATCCTGCACGCATCGGAGACGAGTCCGGACCGCATCCTCGCGCTGGCGAGCTCCTATCCGATGATGAGTGAACGCCGGGTCGTCGTCCTCCGCGAAATGGAACGGCTGGCGGGCCGCGATAAACTCCTCCCCTACGTCCGGATACCGTTCGCTTCCACGGTATTCGTGCTCATTGCGGTAAAACCCGATTTCCGGACCGCTTTTTTCAAAGAACTCGGTACCCTGGCCGTGCTGTGCGAAGCCAAACCGCTCTATGAGAACAGGGTGCCGCAATGGATCGTTGGAAAAGCGCGGCAGATGGGGAAAAACATCGCGCCCGAAGCAGCGGCGCTTCTCCAGCAATACGTCGGGCGTTCCCTCCGCGAGATACAGAACGAACTGGAGAAACTGTTCATCTACGTCGGCGGCGCCGGGGAGATCAGCGCAGAGGATGTCCGGAGACTCGTCGGTCTCACGCGCCAGTATACAATTTTCGAACTGCAGAAGGCGATCGGGCGGCGGCGGCTCCCGCAGGCCGTCGAGATTCTGGAATCGATGCTCCGGAACGGCGAAAGCGGGACTTCGCTCGTCGTGATGCTGACGAAATTTTTCCAGAAAGTCTGGCTCCTTCATGATCCGGCGGTCAGGAGCCTGGGTGAGACACAGCTGGCCGGCGCCCTCGGCTCGTACCCGAGCTATCTCCCGGATTTCAGGGAAGCGGCGGCGAATTTCACTCCTGTCGCGCTGGAACAATGTTTTGCCGCTCTCGCCAGAACCGATGAAATCCTGAAAACCTCCGGAATGGAAGAAAAAACCGCCATGACTATGCTTCTTTTCGCATTATGTGGAAAAAAGGAAGCCGTACCGGAGACGTAAATTTTCTTCATTTTCAGCAAAAGTAGAATTTATTTGAGGTTTTTCACCGAAAATCGTCCATGACCGGGAACATTTCGACATCTTCCTCCGTTCAATGAGTGTATCAATGGAAAGACCATCTACCACCCATCAGGAAAGGTCGGATGAAGAGTTGATTGCTGAGTTTCAGGCCGGACGACCGGAAGCATTTACGGTTCTGGTCGGTCGTTATAAGGATCCGTTGACAAACTATGTTACCCGCTTTCTTGCTGATCGGGATGCTGCAGACGATGTGGTTCAGGACGTCTTTGTGCGCGTTTACAGGAAAAAAAATTCGTACCGTCCCGTTGCAAAATTTTCGACCTGGATTTATACTATTGCTGCCAATCTCAGCAAGACAGAACTCCGCCGCCGGAAAAGGCACCTCATGTTTTCTCTCTCGCGGGGAAGAGAAGATGCCGACCGGCAGCCGATGGAAATTCCGGACCTCCGGTATGCATCGGATATCCAGGCCGAGCAGGGGTCGAGGAACGCGCTGATAGAACGCGCCCTCGCCACGCTCAGTCCGAAATTCCGCGAGATTCTGATCCTGGCGGATATCCAGGATCTGTCGTATGAGGAAATTGCAGAAATCACCGGCTCGAATATGGGAACCGTGAAATCCCGGCTGAACCGGGCACGGACGAAACTTCAGAAACAACTGCGACGTATATTTGGAACGGATGATCACCTGTTATGACGACCGGAACAGCCGACTCTGATCGGAATCCCCCCGAAAAAAAGGACCACCCCGTACGGGATGTGCTCCGTTCACTTCCCCGGCTCCACGCCCGGGATGGTTTTGAACTGCGCCTTCAGAAGCGGATC
>DATKPE010000026.1:0-24231 GCA_035524335.1 Bacteroidota bacterium | reverse complement strand
GTTCACGAGGCTGGCCGTGACGCCGTCTTTGTTCGACTGTGTGCTGTGTGCGCCGAACTGCGCGATACCGACCGCGATCGCTATCCCGACGATGATGACGCCGAGGATGATAAGGAGAAGTTGCTGTTGACCCATTGTTTACATCCTTCTGTTGTTGGTTAGAGTGGTTGTTTGATCATGCGCTTACCCCTGATTAAACGAATATCGTGCCAGTGCAGGACGATGGCAGATATCTAAAAACCTATATAAATCTCAAAAAAATATTCAATTATACCCGTTCTAGTCACATTTGTCGGTAATATCTTCCTGTCGCATGGAAGAATTTTCCGGTTTATCTTCTTTTAGTGGATATCGGCAAAAAAATGAAAAAATATAGATTATGAATGAACAGAACAGCTGGAACGGCCGTTGGAGAGCGAACGATCTGAGGAATACAGCAGTGCAGATAAATTTATTCGTAGTTCCCTGTTGACAGATGCTGTGAAACTGCCTGCCTTGTTTAAGGACGGCATGCCCTGTCTGCCTCCCATCACTCCCTGGTTCCATTTTTCTCATCCCTAAGTTCCGGACTTCACATTCCCCGACCCGGGGGAGTGTGAATATCCCCCGGCGGTGCCGGCGGCGGATCGCTCCCGGTATCCCGTTCAAAGTCGTCCATGACATCGATACCGCATTTGACGAACCGATGGATACCCTCTCGTGGAGCGGAACAAAGGTCGTTTGCAAGGGGGTCAGAATGCGGAGGGACGTTCCCTACATGTCGGCTCCGCCGATCGCGCTGCCGGGAACAGCCTTCACCAGAGGCGCACGGTCCGTTCCCGAGCCGGGTGCCGGTCACCGTCTATAATCTCCTCGGTCAGGTGGTGGCCACACTCGTGAATGAAACAGAACCGGTGGGGGAGAACGAAGTACTCTGGTATGCCGCAGATTGTGCGAGCGGGTTGTATGTCTGTCGTCTCGAAGCGGTCAGCGCCGCCGATCCATCGGTCAGATTCGCGTCGGTAAAGAAAATGATCCTTCTCAGGTAAGCGAACCGGAACATCTGCCGGAACCGGGGTTTTTTGTGGTGTCCGGCAGTTTGCGACATCATAACGGCAGGGGTCGAAAACGATCGGCCAGGAAAAGACCGCTATCCGGGTTTCCCGCGTGCGTGCTGATACGGAAAGGATGGGTGATCGGATCTGTCAGTCGGGTTCCAGCCGGAATCGCCAGGCACAGTATGCATCGGATACCGGATCGGGAGGGCAGAAAACGCAATCCGTCCGGATGCGCGGGTCGATGGTCTTCGCGAACTGACTGAATTCCGCATACCCCACCGGTTTGCATGCGAACGGGGGGAGATTTTTTGATGTGCGGGCTTGCTGTACCCGGCAATCGAGCATCCGGAAGACCAGAACCTCACCGCTTTCCCAAAACGTTTCCTGACGGTTGATCGCAGCGTAGAGGCGGTACTGCAGGGCCTGTTCGAGTGCCTGGAGTCCGCCGCGGTCGGGCAGATTGAACGCATGCTTGATCCGCCGGGCCTCCGCGACCGCAAACCGCTCCCACGACCTGATGTCGAGCTCCACGGCCGGGCCGTGTCCGTACTTTTCCTCCGCCGCGAGAAACCAGCAGCCGTCGTGTGCAAGCCAGTTTTTCGCATAGACACTGACGAGTGTCGCCAGCTCTTCCCTGCTCAGTTCATCGAACGGTTTCATGCCGTGAGTCCCTTTATAAATCTGTTCCGATCATCCGCGGCCCTCCCGTGCCCCGCCTCAACTGCCGGCCGGCGTGGAGATGGTGCGGTATATTCTTGCACATCGGGTTCATTTTGCATATTTTGAATTCACGCCTATGCCGCCACAAGCCGTCCATACAACTCCGGAACTGGACCAGGAGTATCTCACACGAGCGCAGGATGGAGACAGGGAAGCGTTCGCCAGAATCGTGCGTCATTATGAGAACATGGTGTACAGCTTTTCGTTCAAGGTCTGCCGGAACCGGGAATACGCGGAGGAAACGCTCCAGGACACCTTCGTCAATGTCTACCGGAAGCTGAAACAGTTCGACGGAAAGTCGAAATTCAGCACCTGGATATACAGCATTGTCGCAAACAACTGTCTGATGAAGCGCCGGAGGAGCAGGCTGGAAGCCTCGTCGGTCAGTCTGGACGCACACGGCGATCTGGAACACGGCCCCGTGCCGGAGAAGGGAGGCGCAGGAGTTCAGCCTCTGCTTCTCTCCCGGAGCGGTTCGCCGCTCGAAACTGCGATAAGGTCGGAACTGCGCGAGCGCCTCGACGCGGCGATTCAGAAACTTCCGGTCGATTTCCGGCTCGTTTTTCTTCTCCGCGATATCGAGGGGAGAACGGCGGCTGAAACAGCAAAAATCATGAATCTCACCATTCCCGCGGTAAAATCACGCCTCCGGCGGGCGCGCGTGTTTTTGCGCGAACAGCTCGATGAGTACATGTCGTCATGAAGCAGACACATCCGTCGCACAGGAGCGTCTTCAGATACATCTGTGAACACCTCGAGGAGGATACCGGGTCGGCCAGATGCCGACAGATCCGAAAGCACCTGAACGAGTGCGCCGCGTGTGCGGCGGACCTTCAGACCATCAAGAGGATCATCGAACTGTACCGGCAATACCCCGTACCGAAACTCTCCGCCGCCGCACGGAAAAAGCTCTCCTCGATTCCGGACGCGCAGCGGGCCGGGTGAATCTTCACCCGCGGTCGGTCCTCATTTCCGCATATCATCCTATATGGTCAAGGGCCTGGTCGAGATCATCCCTGAGATCGTCGATGTCCTCGCAGCCGACCGATATTCTGATGAGTTCGTCCAGAATCCCGGCATTTTCCCGGGCCGTTTTCGGCATCGAGGCATGGGTCATGGACGCCGGGTGTTCAATGAGCGACTCGACGCCGCCGAGGGAAACGGCCAGCGTGAAGAGGCGGACATTGTTCATGACCGTTTTCCCTCCCTCGATGCCGTTTTTCACCCCGAAGGCGATCATCGCGCCGAACCCGTCCATCTGTGATTTTGCGATCCTGTATGCCGGATTCTCCGGGAGCCCCGGATAGTTCACCCAGGTGACCTTCGGGTGATGTTTCAGAAACTCGGCAAGTTTCATCGCGTTGTCCTGACTCCTGTCCATGCGTATTGGAAGCGTCTGCACGCCCCGCAGTACCAGCCATGCCTGATGGGGATCCATCGTTCCGCCGAGGTGATTCAGAACCGGCCTGATCTGTCTGTAGAGAGTCTCGTCCTTCGCGACGATCATGCCGCCCACGACGTCGCTGTGGCCGTTGATGTATTTGGTCAGGCTGTGGACGACAACTTCAGCCCCGTGGTCCAGCGGCCGCTGGAGGTACGGGCTGGCGAAGGTGTTGTCGACGACAAACCGGAGATCGTGCTTCCGTGCGAGCGTGCCCGCGGCCCTGAGATCGGTGATTTTCATTGTCGGGTTGGCCGGCGTTTCGACAAAAAGCATGCGTGTGGCCGGCCGGAGGGCACGTTCGATGTTGGCAGGATCGGAGGTGTCGACAAATGTCGCCTCCACGCCGAACCGGGCAAAAATGCTCTCAAGGGCAACCCGTGACGGTCCGTAGACGCAGTCTGTGCTCACCACGTGGGATCCCGAAGAGAGGAACGCAGTATAGACGGTCGTGATGGCGGCCATGCCGCTGGCGGTGGCCAGACCTTTGTAGCCGTTTTCCTGCGCGGCAACGCTCTGTTCCAGTGCATTGACGGTGGGGTTGCCGAGGCGTGTGTAGATGTAGCCTTCCCGCGTGCCGGCGAACCGGGCGGCGCCGTCGTCGGCGGAGGGGAAGGCGAACGTTGAAGACTGGAAAATCGGGACGGAGACTTCTCCGAAATCGGTACAGCTGAGCTTGCCGGCATGAATCGCCTTGGTTGATTTCCGCATAGGAGTCTTATTGCTGGAGTCTGACATGGAGGTTCCTTTCAGGAGATCCGGGAAACACCGGGATCAGGGTCGAAAAATCATGGGAATAGTGTGTGAAACGGCAAAGAACAGAACGGAAGACCGCCCGGCGGGACATGCCTGGTGGGTACAGCCGTGCCTCTTCCCGGGATTCGGGATCGTGCCGGGAGTTCGGACAGGATCAGGCGCCGCATCCGCCGACGATGCGTTTAACGATGTGTTCGGTCGCTTTGGGCGCCTTCTGTTCCCGGATCATGACCGCGATTTGCGCGGAGGCTTTCTGGCGAAACCGGTAGACGTCCTGATCTCCCCGCGCTCCGGCGGAAGCCGGAGGCCGGGGATGCATCACGCTCGCTGCGAAATCGTCTAGTCCCTCCCGGAGGATAAGGACGTTCTCGTACCCGAGGAGAACCGCAAGGTGCGCAGCCGATTTTTCCTCGGATTCTCCGTCGGCCACGAATATTTTTTTGATATGCGCCTGCGCCAAAACGTCGCGCCATTCCTTTCCGAACATGCTCATGACCGGAATGGCGACAGCGCCCGGAAGACTCATCTTTGTCGAATCGGTCTTCGAACGGACATCGATGATCCGGATGTTCGGATCGTGGTCGATGATCCGGAATGCCAGCTCGTCGGATGAGATGAGCGGCACGGGGTGGGCGGAATCGTAGGAGGCGGACGCCGCTCTGGAGATCAGCCGGGTTTTATAATCGGGCAGGACCGCCAGCACGATGCCGACCGCCAGCACGCCGGCAGCCGCCAGCCGGTGGTAACGGACCGGAAACGACCGGGCAGGGGAGCCGGGATTCACCCGCAGTTCGATCCGGGTTGTGACCGCGAATGCGAGGACGGCGGCCGCGATGAGGATCATCGCGAACAGTCCCGGGGAAATGCCGAGAACCGAGTTGAAGGTGATGTCGCCGAGCGCCGCGCTCATGTAGAAATTCTGAACTGTCGGAAACATTTCTCCGAAGAGGAGAACGCCGAGATATCCGCCTGCAATGAAGACCATCGCGTCGATCTTGCCGATGGCCGCGCCGCAGAAGCTCGTGCCGGGGCAGTAGCCCCCCACGACAAACCCGACCCCCATGATGGCTCCGCCGGCGAGGGCGGCGTAGAGAAAAGTCGGATTGATCGAAATTATGTCGAGATCGAGCAATCCGAACGAACCGAGGAGGATGACGCCGGCCATGGCGGTAATGCCGGCGGTAAAAAAGACCCTGAGAACGGTAAAGTCGGTCCCGTAGAAGAGCCCCGTCAGTTTTCGCGACGAGGAGAAACCCGCCTGTTCGAGCACGAACCCGAAGGCGACCCCGAGAAAGAGGCCGATGATGAGGTTGAGGTTGTCGGTGATAATGTCAGGTACGAGTGGTCCCATGGGATGTCCGATCGTCAGTTCCACAATTTCCGGAAGAAGTACGCGACGCCGTATGCCGCGCCGAAGATAGCGAACATGGTGAGTATGCCGCCAAACGAGAGTACCGCCATACCGCTCAGAGCCGCCCCGCTGGTACATCCGCGGGCGAACTGTGCGCCGATGCCGAACAGCGCGCCGCCGATAAGCGCCATGCCGAGCCGCGTCCGTCCGGCGATGCGGGGTCCGTGCTCCGTCTCAAAGGTGAGGCGGTTCGAAATGACACCGGAGACGAATGCCCCGAGCACGACGCCGAGGATTTCAAAAACGAGCCAGGCTTTGAGCGGGCTGGTTCCCGGGGTGCTGTGGTAAAACTCGTTTCCGGCCGGATGCCCGGGGGCGACGGCTTTCACGGTGGCGACCACGACGCTCTTCAGGGCTCCGCTGGCGCCCAGGCCGTGCCCCGTGATGAAAATCGTCGCCAGCAGGACGAGGCCGAGGAAAAAGCCCGCAAGATAGGGGTTCATGTATGATGTTTTCATATGACCTCCGGTTGTGCAGCATGGTTCTCCCCATCCACCCCGCGGAACTCCTCCTCGCCGACGTCTTCAAATCCGGTGATCATCGCCTTGAGATTTGAGGTTGCTGTCCTCCCCGTCGTGATGAGATAGATGTGAGCCGTTACGAAGGTGACGAGGAGGAATGCCCCGGCCGTGTGAACGACGGCAATCGCCGCAACGCCGTGGACATTCAGCGTTTCAATACCGTGACGCTGGGGATAACGGTAGAACATGTACAGAAGGCCGGAAATGACGGAAACGGGTATGACAAGAATCTTCAGGCCGAGATACACGAGCCGCTGGAGCGGATTCAGCTTGCTCAGAGTGGTTTTTCTGGTCGGATGCGGCGCATGCCGGAATATCCCGATGAGATAGTACGCCGCATAGGCGCGCAGAAATTTCTTCGTCGGAACGTACTGCTTCCATTCGCCGGTGGTGAAGTGCCAGAAGACGGCAAAGGCGATCAGGATCAGAAGCGCGATGGCAGCGGCGCTGTGGAAACGCACCGCCTGATCGAACCCGAAGAACTGATACGAGCCGTGAATTTCAAATCCGGTCAGTGCGAGAAATAAAATCAGCCCGGCCTGCGTCCAGTGCCAGAACCGTTCGAAGCCCGTATAGACATACATCTGTTTCATGTGAGGGGTCCCTTTCGCGCTCTCAGGTGAAGGAAAATTCGGACGGTGCCGTGGACAGCCACGGCCAGGATCACGAGCAGCAGCAGCCCGGTTCCGCCCGCCTCCACGATGCGGTTGGTGTCCCGCCCCGGCATGTAGAATCCTGTGAGATGCGCAAGGCGCGAGTTGCTGCGGGTGTGACATTCCACGCACTGGAGCGCCTGCTCCTTTGGGGCCACCATGTGATTGATGGGCCAGGTCATTTCCGTCGCGACAAATGTGTACTGCCCGCTGTAGGGAAGCCCGACCGACTTCATCCCCTGCGTCGCGGCCTGCTGCCAGTCGAAATCCTTCCAAAAGGCCCCGGCGCCCCGGACCGGGGCATAGAGCTTGGGCTGTATGAGCATCCGCGTGACCGGATCGTAGATCTGACGCGCCCGGTGGATCTTCACCGGAACGATCTTCGCGTCCGGATCGTCGTAGCTTCCATGCAGGGTGTTGATCTCGATGGGCCGGTCGGGCGACACGGTATCGCCCAGCAGGTAATGACCGGCAGTTCCGTTGAACCAGATGTACTCCGGTACCGCGTTCCGCTCCCAACCGAACGTTCCCTTGATGGAGGCATAGGCCAGATTTCCGGACGAATCTTCCGTTTCGAACGGCTCGCCGTTCCGGAGCTGGCCGGCGGTTGACCAGTCCCAGGTCATTTTCGTTGCATTCACCCTGGCGTACCGCGGAATGTGGCAGGTCTGGCAGGCAACCTTGACGGTGTGTTCGTTCAGGACATCGTTGTCATGAGGTACCGCAGAATGACACTGCTCGCAGGTCGAGCGGTTCCGGTTCATCGAGGAGATGGAATAGAGCTTTCCGAGCAGTCGGTGATTCCGGGCGGTGTGGCACGCCACGCACTGCAGGTTCGATCCGGCCGTCGCCATGTGCACATCGACGTCGCGCGACGGATCGAAGAGCGCCTTTTCCAGATCCCCATGTTTGACGTTATTTCCGCCGCCGCCGAAAAAATGGCAGGTGCCGCAGTTTGTCCGTTGCGGCGGACCGACATGCTGTGCCACGAAAGTCAGATCGACCGACGGAGCCGGCATCCCCATCTTTGTTTTCGTATACGTGCTGCTGTTGTCGTGGCAGATGAGGCAGTCAATGTTCTTCGGGTCGCTGAAGTCGAAACTGCTGTCCACATACCCGTACCCCGCGTGGCACGCATCGCACGATTCCAGATTCCCGGAAACGCCGATGCAGAAGTTGTTGAGGATGTCGCGCTTCCCGACATACCGGATGCCGTGCCCTTCGATGTATTCCTCACGGGCCCAGTTCCAGTGCGTCGAGGCCATGACCTCGCCGGCCCGCTCGGTGTGACAGGCGATGCACGCCTGCGTCACCTCCTGGGGGGTGCTGAACTTCCTCTGCAGCGCCGCGAGCTTCGTATGATCCACCGAGGGAATATGCTTCGCCGCAAACTCCGTCTTCAGGTCCTGCACCGGCCTCGGCTCGATGGCGGGCCGGCGCAGAGAACCGATGAGAAGCGGTATGAGAATGCCGAGGATTATGACAACGAGGAAGAATTTTCGCATATCGTCGTATCCGGTTTCTGCAGTGTCGGCTGTTCGCTGTCAACGGTGAACGATGCTATCGTCCGCTTCAGGTTCCGGCAGTCGGTGATCGAGGTGTAGACCGGGCACATCCGGCAATCCGCACTCCGGCAGTTCCAGGGTTTCTGGCTCATCGTCCAGCAGGGACCTTCATGCTGATTGAACGCCGCACACCCCCGGCGGACATCCGCGGGACAGCTTTTGATGTTCCAGCACGGAATGAAAGAGAGCATCCGGCGGATCCCGGCAATGCTGATCTTCTCCTCCGTGATCATTCGCCGGATGCACCGGACGTGATCGAGATCTGCCTCAGTGTACCGCCGGTGCCGTGAGGTTCGCCTAGCGGGAATAATCAATCCCTCCCGCTCGTACAGGCGAAGCGTCGGAACCGACACCGCAAGCAGGTCGGCCGCCTCACCGATTGTGTGCGTCCGTTCAGCCGATCGTTTTACGAGATCCGCAATCATGTTGCCGATTTCCGGTCATTTCAAGACATAAATCTGTATTTATAAATATCAGATTCTGTGCCAAGTGAGATATGGCAAATTATCAGATTTAAATTCAATGAAGTTGATGAAGGTTCTCAGGTGTGCGGAGAGAGGAATAATGCGGTTATCAATTCTGAGGAATATTCGCGGACGATGGGTCGATCCCGCAAATCCAGACACCCATGCGGCAGATTAATGGTAATGCTGGAAGTGGTACGGACAGAATTCAGCGGTGCGGTCCGAACCGGCGACAGAGTTTTGCTGACGGATCCCGGCCTGATCCTTTTTCCGGTTTCCCGCATCCTATGTCGGACAATCCGGATCAGATACCATCTAGCCTACAGTATGAATGACGAACTGCTCGAACAACGGTTTCATCTGCCGCCCTCCGGACAGAATGAAACAATCAGGGCCATGTGCCGGGATATCGAACACGGAATTCGCACAGCGGCGTCCCGCTCCGATGCCGAAGCTCTGATCGAACGAACCTGTGCGGATTTTGACATTGTGTGCGAAAGCGATATTATCAGGGAACAGCTCCGTCTCTATCTGGCGGCACTGTTACGCAGATATTGGTGAGTTCCGGGATATTGTATGCATGAACGAAGGTATGCGGGGGGAATAGAGCGTCTCCGGTCGCCGGAACGGGTGCGCCTGCTCGAAGTGGAGCGGGTCATCGATCTCGCTCTCTCCGGAGCGGAAATCCGCACTGTCCTCGATGTGGGAACGGGGAGCGGGATCTTCGCAGAGGCATTCGCCCGGCGGGGACTTTCCGTCACCGGAATTGACCCTCAACCCGGGATGCTCGAAGCGGCGCGGGAGTATGTCCCCGCAGGCGTGTTTCAGAGCGGGACGGTCGAACAGATCCCGTTTCCCGACCGGTCATTTGATCTGGTCTTTCTGGGTCATGTGCTTCATGAGTCGGACGATCTGGAACGGGCCCTCGGCGAGACGGTACGGTGTGCCCGGGCACGTGTTGCGATTCTCGAGTGGCCCTATCTGGAGGAGACTGCCGGTCCTCCGATCGCGCATCGCCTCAGGCCGGAGGAGATCCTCGAAACTGCGCGGAAGATCGGCTGTCGGACGCCCGAAGTCCGCCGGCTGGATCACATGGTGCTGATACTTCTGCCCGGTTCCGGAGCTTAGGAGGGGCGGGTCCGGGGAGCAATATTTGCAAACGGTTCCGTATTCCCTATATTCAATTGCATATTCAGGCGGCGACAGCCGGTGGCCGGCATGAACCGGTCCGGAATCCCCGGGGCGGAAGGCCTCCGCGGTACATCTCTCACATCTAATGGTTATGCAGACACAAACATTTCGATCGATCTTTGCCGGCGTCGATGAGCAGGTGCCGGTTCTCGGCGGAAAGACCCGGCCGTTCATCAACCTCGACAATGCGGCGTCGACACCGGCGCTCCTGCCGGCGCTTCAGGCCGTCAACAACTTCTCCCGCTGGTACAGCAATGTCCACCGGGGAGAGGGATACAAATCGCGCCTCTCCTCCTGGGCTTTCGAAAAATCCCGCGAACGGATTTACCGTTTCGTCCACGCTTCTCCGCGCGACAGCATCGTCATTTTCACGAGGAACACCACCGAATCGATCAACCATCTCGCCGATCGCTATCCGTTCCGGCCCGGCGACGTCGTTCTGACGACGGTCATGGAGCATCACTCGAATGAACTTCCCTGGCGCAGTGCCGCAACTGTCGTCCACGTCGACGTTCTCCCGGACGGCCGCATCGACAACGGGGATTTCCGGGCAAAGCTCGAGCGGTACAAGGGGAGTCTGGCGCTTGTCGCCGTGACCGGCGCCTCGAACGTCACCGGATACATCAACCCGATCGGTGACTACGCCCGGTGGACCCACGAGGCCGGGGCGAAGATCTTCATCGATGCCGCGCAGTATGCCCCTCATCGGCCGATCGACATCAAACCTGCCGGTCATCCGGAACACATCGACTTTCTCGCATTTTCCGCGCACAAAATGTATGCGCCGTTCGGCGTCGGCGTGCTTATAGGCAACAGAAACATCTTCGAACAGGGCGATCCCCATCTGGTGGGAGGCGGCTCGGTCGATATCGTGACCCTTGAAAATGCCTACTGGACCGACCTGCCGGACAAAGAGGAGGCAGGGACGCCCGACATTGTGGGAACGGTCGCACTCGCCTCGGTCATCAGATTTCTTGAAGACGCCGGCTGGCCGGCCGTCATTGAACATGAAGTGCATCTCACCGCCTATGCCCTCGAGCGACTGAAAGGCATACCCGGCATCACGATCTACGGCGATACGGATCCCCGGAACGCCGCATCACGGCTCGGTGTCATCCCGTTCAATCTGGGGAAAATACCCCACGCCCTTCTCGCCGCCATCCTCAGCTATGAATGGGGGATCGGAACGCGGAGCGGATGCTTCTGTGCTCATCCGTATGTGAAATGCATCCTGCAGGTCGGCGAACAGGCGGCCAGGGAACTGGAACAGCGGATCCTCGACCGGGACCGGTCGGTGATTCCCGGTGCGGTGCGGATCAGTTTCGGTCTGTATAACACGGCGGGGGAAATCGACACTCTTGCGGAGGCGCTCGGAGAGATCGCGCGGGGGCGCCATGCGGACGGTTACCATCTCGACCGGGAACGCGGATCTTACTACCGGACGGATGTGGATGACCGGTTTGAATCCCGACTGGATCTCTGAAGCATCCGGGACCGGCGGGTTATTTTCTCATTGCGGCAATTTCGCGGACGGCGACGATCGCGGCGTCGATATCCGCTTCGGTATTGAACGGCCCGATGCTCAGCCGGACGGTGCCGTGGAGTTTGTCCGTTCCCAGGGCCGCGTGGACCTTCGGTGCGCACTGGAGCCCGGTACGGCAGGCTATGTTGTAATCGACGTCCATAAGCGTTCCCACGTCGCCCGCTTCAAAACCCCGGACGTTGAAGCTGAGAACCGGATTGTGATTCGCAGAGCTCCGGGCGCAGTAGGTCGTAACATTGTCAACTCCCCCGATACCTTTCCGCAGTTTCTCCCAGAGCCGCATTTCCCGGTCGTGGATCGCCGCCGGACCCTGTTCCAGGATCCATTTGACGCCGGCGTTCAGCCCCGCGACGCCGAGGAGATTGAGCGTTCCGCATTCGAGCCGGTAGGGAAATTCCTCGAGATGGGTGAGCTGGGCCGAGCGGACGCCGGTGCCCCCGAACCGGGTCGACCGCACCGGGACATTCTCCCGGACGTACGATCCGCCGATTCCCGTCGGGCCGAGGAGGCATTTGTGCCCGGTGAAAACGACGACGTCGATTCCCATGTTCTGCATGTCGATCGGAACGACGCCGGCGCTCTGCGTCGTATCGACGACGAACAGCACGCCCGCTTCACGGCAGACGGCGCCGATCTCGGCGATCGGTTGTATGGTGCCGATGACGTTGGAACAGTGGTTTACGACCACCATCTTCGTGTTTTTCCGGATCGCCCCGCGGATGTCGGCGGGATGCACGTAGCCGTCCTGATCGAATCCAACGTGGGTCACCTCGATGGTGCCGTTCAGCGCCAGATGGTGCAGGGGACGCAGAACCGAGTTGTGTTCGAGCATGGTGGTGACGACGTGGTCGCCTTTTTCGGTCAGCCCCTGAATGATCATGTTCAGCGAGTCGCTCGCATTGTAGCTGAACGTGAGCCTGTTGAAATCCGGTCCTCCGTTGAACAGCGCGGTGAGGAGTTTGCGCGTTTCGATCACCATTTCCTCGGCCTGCAGGCCGGCATCGAACCCCGACCTCCCGGGGCTCACGCCGTGCGAACGGCAGAATGTCGTCATGAATTCATAGACGGCGTCGGGTTTCGGGTAGGAGGTGGCTGAGTTGTCGAGGTAGATCATTGTGCTCATGGGAATGCTCCATGGAAGGCGCGGCGCGGGTCAGTCGAGAATCAGGGCATCGGCGACGATTTCGCCCAGTGTCCGTATTTTCACGCCGAGCTTGAATCTGTTTTCAATCTGCATCAGCTGGTCGACACAATTGTGGCACGGGGTGACGACCACGGCCGCGCCGGTGCGACGGATCTGCTCGGCCTTGATCTCGGCGATTTTCATCCGGCGGTCGGCGTATTCGCTCATGGCGAGCTGGCCGCCCCCGCCCCCGCAGCAGAAATTGTCGATCCCATGAGGCGTCATTTCGACGAAGTTCTTCACAGCGTGGTTCAGAACGTATCGCTGTTCGGCGACGATCCCGCCCATTCTGACCAGATTACACGGGTCATGAAGGGTCACAAGCTCCGTATTCCTGCCGCTGTCGAGCTTTATCCTTCCGTCGCGGATGTACTCCGCAAGCAGTTCCACGGAGGTGAGGACCTCAAAGGGATACGGCGTCTTCAGATAGTTGGGTCCTTCCCAGCGAAAGGCTCTGGATCCGTGTCCGCACTCGGCAAGGACACAGCGTTGTGCGCCGAGGATGCCGGTTTCCTCATACAGCCGGCGGGCGATCACGGCCGCTTCGTCGCCGTTGCCGGAGAAAAACGCATAGTTGGTGACGTCGTACATCCTCGTCGAGAGGGTCCAGCTCTCCCCGGCAGCATAGAATATCTTCGCCATGGCCGAGATGGAGAGCGGGAAGAACTTCGGTTCGCGCGGGTTGAGGGTGTAGAGCAGACGCCGGCCGGGCTGATCGAGAGGAATTTCCGCCGCGGGATCTCCGACCTCGTCACGGAGTTCATCCTGCAGCCAGGAGAGGGTGTCTGTAAATTCCCCCGCCGGTATCCCCATGTTGTTGCCCGTCTGAAGCGCAGCGGTGATGGTCGACTGCAGGGTTGCCGGCACGTTTCCCATGCGGGAGAGCATCGTCCGTCCGGTCCTGACCAGATAAGCGATATCGACTCCGATGGAACAGTGCAGCGTGCATCGTCCACAGCCGGTGCATGCCCCGAAGAAGAGGTCGGTCATCTCTCCGATAGCGGCATCATCGAGCTCCCGGGCGCCGGTCAGCCAGGGGAGGATCCTGCCTCCGGCCGTGCAGTACCGGCGATGGAGGGCCGAGACCAGCTCCACCTTCCGCGCCGGAATGAATTTTTCATCCCGCGTGGCGAGGTAGTACATACAGCTTTCGGCGCACAGACCGCAGTGCACACAGCTGTTGACTTCCGTCAGGAGCCGGTTGTCTGGCGGGTTGGTGAGAACGCTGAGGGCGGCAGATCGCTGATCGGGGGAACAGGGCATAGGCGGAGGCTCAGTATTTCCCGGCCGGCCAGACGCCGCGCCAGCCGTTGAACACGCCGAGCTGGTACCGGGCGGCAAAAAAGTACAGGGCATGCTTCAGCTTGCCCGCCGGTGCGTAAAGCAGAAGGGCGCTCACGGCAAGATAGTACTCCGGTGCGCAGGATATTCCGGTCAGCATCCCGAGGGAGAAGAGCTGGAAGAGCGTGACCAGCATGTTGGAGACGAAATCGTCCGGGGTTGAAAGCGACCGGAGACGGCGCACCGCGATCCGCTTGACGAGCATCCCGGCCCCGCTCAGGCTCGAGGCGCAGAGGAGGGAGGCGAATCCCCAGAGCACGATTCCGCGCGGTTCGAGACGGAGGAGAAACAGGGCATACAGGAGGAGCGAGGCGAATGTGCCGAGGTGATAGAGCACGCCGGCCGTATAGGTCGGAAGATGGAGGAGGGCCGATTCTTTTTTTGCCGGGTTCATGGCCCCCGTGAAGGAGTAGAAAACCGCCGATGCGGTGTCGCCGCGCCTGCGGGAGAAATCGCGCGGAGCGCCCAACCGGAAATATTTCACAAGATGCCAGCAGGCGGCGAGACAGCCGGCGAGGAGCGAAATTTCGGAAACGGTCCGGTACCAGATCATCGGGGTTGGTCTTTTTTAAACGCACCCGTCCGGTTTCGGCAGACCGGCGACACGGCACGCTCCCCGGGCGGGGCCGAGCGGGAACAGTTCGTAAATCTCCTTCAACCGTATGCCGGTCGTCTGGCAGATCGACCGGATCATCGGTGCCATCCCCTTCTGTTCCCAGTTTTCGCGGATGAAATGGACGATCGCCCAGTGCTTCTCGGTCAGTTCCGCGATGCCGTCGTACTTCGCGATCAGAGAGGCGACTTCCCGGTTCCAGATCGCCGGATTGAGAAGAAATCCATCCCCATCGACATCAAAGCTTTTCCCCTCGATTTCCATTTTCGCCATGTGATTTCTTCCGTTTCGATGGTTCCGGTGCAAACGCTCACTGAAATGTAAAAAAACCCGGCAGGATTGTCAATCTGCTCTCTTCATCCGCATGTCGTCCTTATGCAGATGGTGAATCATATTGTCCGGCGATACTTCAGCGGAATTGGCATTGCACAGTCCGGCGGTTGTGTTTCGGGAAAAGCCCCGGATTCACGTCGGCGCTCCAATCGGGTGCTTTCGATCGGGAATAGCACACCGCAATTCCACCGGGGATGACGCCAAATGTTGAGCGGTCCCCGTTACCGGGATTGCACAGTCCGGACGAGTTTCGCCGGATCGTAACCCTGCTCTCTCAGCCGGCCGGCAATTGCGTGATAGGTCGTGTCCTCCATCTGCGGCGTCCGCGAGAGAATCCAGAGATACTCCCTGTTCGGTTCCCCGATCACGGCATAGCTGTAATCGGTCGCGAGATCGATGATCCAGTAATCCCCCCACACGAACGGCAGGAACGCGAGGATTCCGGGGGCGAACCGCACCTTCAGCTTTGAGGCCGGTTCATCCCCGTCCGCACGCCGGGCGAGGCCCTCGGCTTCTGTGGTATCTCCGTCGTATGTTCTGCACCGGTTGACCACCCTGATTTCGCCGTTGTCGAGGAGCGTATAGGAGGCGGTGACGTCGGAGGCGCATTTTTCCTGAAACCTGTTCGGCAGTCGCGCGATTTCGTACCAGGTTCCGGCGTACTTCGACAGGTCGACGGACGGCACGGCGTCGAGCGGCTTCTTCGTCCGGTCCTGTGACCGCGCGGGGTGGAGAGAAAAGAGCATGATGAGAAATACGCTGAACGTTTTCATGTGTATGGTAAGTTCCGAATGAAGAAGAGTAATGCAACTGCCGGAAGTTGGGCCGGTGTTTTGCCGGCACGATCCCGCCCGCCGCATTCCGCAGGCGAAAGGAAACGTCTGCGGAATGAGCGTCCGGCGGTCACCGGATTGTCGGGTTCCGGCGGCCTATTTTTTCCTGAGGATGGTCTGGAAGATCTTTTCCTTGCTCAGTTTTTTCGTGCAGAAGAACCAGTCGTGACAGGTGATGTCCTTCTGTTTCTTCTCCATCCGTTCCTTCGCGACACCGCAGGATCCGGCGGTGGGCACGATGACGTCGTCACCCGGCCTCCAGTCGGCCGGCGTGGCGACGGCGAACGCATCGGCCGTCTGCAGGGCGATCACGACCCGGTAGAGCTCGTCGAAATTCCTCCCCAGACTGAGGGGATAGTAAATGATGGCGCGGATTATGCCATGGGGGTCGATCACGAAAACGGCCCGCACAGCCTTCGTGGAACTTTCCCCCGGCTGGAGCATGCCGTACGCCCGCGCCACCTCCATTTTGATGTCTTCGATCAGGGGAAATTTCACCTCGACATCCTTCATTCCCCTGTATTCGATCTTCTCCCTGATGGTTCTCAGCCAGGCGATATGGCTGTACAGCCCGTCGACGGAGAGGCCCACCAGCCTGCAGTTCGCCTGGGCGAACTGTTGCTCCATCGTCGCAAACGTCATGAATTCGGAAGTGCAGACGGGGGTGAAATCCGCCGGGTGGCTGAAGAGGATGACCCAACCGCCGGCAAAATCGGCCGGGAAGTTGATCTCTCCCTGCGTCGTCACCGCCCTGAATGAAGGGGCTTTATCTCCGATGCGGGGCATTGAATTCTGTTGAACGGCAATGGGCGTTTCCATAGGATGATTCCTTCCTGGTTATCGTTTGTGTGGATGGTTGTGTAACGAATGTTTTCGGTGCCTACCGGTCTGCCTCCGCCGTTATGAAGTATTCCGGTCGGGGTTGGGATGATGAAGATCGACGATGATGTCCTGGCCGGAACAGGCGCCCGATTCGATCTGGAGCGTCGGATGATTGATCCCGAAGCGGCGGTCGAGACCCTCCTCCAGAAGCCTGACCACCCTGCCTCCTTCGCTGATCAGCTGATCCTCCATGACGATATGCGCACTGAGGGCCCGGAACTCCGAGGAGAGTCCCCAGATGTGGACGTGATGGACGCTCTGAATGCCGGGAAACGAGCTGATGAATGCGGCGACGTCGTGCAGATCGATGCCGCGCGGCGTCCCCTCGGTGAGAATGTTCGTCGTTTCGAGGATCAGGTCCCAGGCGCCCTTCACGACAAACAGCCCGATGAGGAGGGAGAGAATGGGATCCAGGATTCCCCAGCCATCCTGCCAGACAAGGAGCGCGGCGACCAGCACGACGCCCAGCGATTCCGCGGCGTCGGTCAGCAGATGAATGTAGGCGCTCTTCAGGTTCAGATCGCGCGCGGCGTCGGGTTTCAGCAGAAGGGCCGCGGCGCTGTTTGCCCCGAATCCGATCAGGGCGACGGCCAGCATCCACCCCCCCTTCACCTGCTCCGGCGCGAGAAACCGCCGGACGCCGGCGTAGACGATGTACGCTCCCACAAGCGCCAGGATGACCGCATTCACGAACGCGGCGAGGATCTCCACGCGGCCGTATCCATACGACCGGACCGCGTCCGATTTCCGAAGCATAAGCCTGGACGCGAAATAGCTCAGCACGAGCGCAAGACAGTCGCTCAGGTTATGCATCGCATCGGAGATCAGCGCGAGGCTGTTCGCAAATATCCCGCCGGACAGCTCGACGAGAAATATCACGGCATTGAGCAGGAGCGCGATGCCGATGCGGTGATGCCGGTGCCGGCCGTGAGCGTGCGTGTGCATGAATTCACCCTGTCTGCGTCAGGCCGGGTTAGTGGAGGAACTCCGGGTGATGTTCCATCGTGCCGTCGATGAGCGGGATCGTCGTGATGACAACATACGAATACGTTTAATTGAAATAGAGTCTGTTCTTGCTCTTCAGATCCATAATTATAATCCTTTCTTCGATGAAAGTACAGGTCGATGCGATCCTGACCTCCGGGATCGGTGGAATGTTCATGGTGTTGTTGGAAGGGCCTTCTCACCCGAGGAGGCACAAGAAGTTGCGTTATCTGCGTAAAATATCCGAAAATCTGCCCGGAATCCGCAATTTCGGAAATTCAGGGATTCCCCACGGCTTCCGGAATCCTTTTTGAAATGCATGCATCTCATATGCACAAATATCCCGGCACGGCCGACAGCAGGAGTGCCGCTACTCATGATCCCCAACAGAATACACGAGAGTTATGCCGATCTACGAATACCGATGCAAATCCTGCGGCACGCAGTACGATGTGCTGCACAAGGGACGCGAAATCGCCGAAGATCTTGTCTGTCCCAACTGCCGCTCCACTGAACAGACCCGGCTGATCTCCGCAACGAGGGTCGCCGTCAACCATGCTGAAACATCTGCGCCCTCGTGCGCCCCGGGCGGATGCTGTGGCGGTTCGTGCGGGGTGGACTGAGCGGGCCATGTCCCGGCGCACCTTGTACAGGCTTCTTGCCGCGGTTGGCGGCGGCGCGGTCGGTTTTGCCTATTATTACTTTGTCGGCTGTAGAACGGGTGCATGCCCGATCAGCGGCAACCCGTGGATTGCCACGGCCTATGGAGCGGTTGTCGGTGTGCTTCTTGTTCCTGCGGATCATCCGGCTGTGCCGCGGGGTTCCACGGATGATACAGTCGGGCCGTCGGGAACGGACGCCCGCCCTGCGGCGGGCGGGAAGGAAGTGTGATGACCGCGCAGAAACCCCTCAGGATCGTTGTCATCGGAGGAGTTGCGGCCGGCGCAACGGCTGCCGCCCGTATGCGGCGGCTTGACGAGCGGGCGGAAATTACCATCATCGAAAAGGGTCCGTACGTCAGTTTCGCCAACTGCGGCCTGCCGTATTTCATCAGCGGCGACATCAGGCGGCGTTCCCATCTGCTGCTTCAGACGCCCGAGGGCTTCTTCAGCCGATACCGTGTCAATGTGCGCACCGGCGCCGAGGCCGTGGCGATCGACCGCAGCCGGAAAACGATCCTGGTCCGGACGTCGAACGGAGAGGAGAGCATCCCCTACGACAAACTGCTTCTTGCCCAGGGGGGTGCGCCGGTTGTTCCCCCCGTTCCCGGCTCAACGCTCGGTCACGTCTTCCGGCTCTGGACGATTCCGGACATGGACCGCATCCAGAAGTTCATCGATGAGCGAAAGCCGGCCTCGGCGGTGGTTGCCGGGGGAGGATTTGTCGGACTCGAGATGGCGGAGGCGCTCCGCGCGCGAGGCATCGCCGTCACGGTTGTGGAACTTGCCCCGCAGGTCATGATCCAGATGGATCCGGAATTCGGCGCGATGGTGAAGGCCGGCCTCGGGGAACAGGGAGTTGCGGTCCGCACGGGGGCGGGGATATCGTCGATCGGGGAGGAGAGCGTCACGCTTGCGGATGGTTCCGTGGTCAAAGCCGACCTTGTTCTCCTCTCGGTGGGCGTGAGGCCCGAACTGTCGCTGGCGAAAGCCGCAGGGCTTGAAACCGGTCCGTCAGGCGGGCTTGTCGTCGATGAAACGATGCGGACGGCCGACCCGGACATCTACGCTGCGGGCGACATGGTCGAGATCGTTCACAGGGTCCACGGGCGCCGGATGCGGATTCCCCTGGCAGGTCCGGCCAACCGGCAGGGACGAATCGCCGGTACCAACATCCTTGGCGGATCGATGAAATACCGCGGCGCGCTGGGGACCTCCGTGGTCAAACTCTTCAACCGGACTGCAGCCTCGACGGGGCTCACCGAGAAAGCCGCATCCGAAGCCGGAATCCCGGCAGGCGTTGCATACGTCTTCAAGGACAACCATGTGGCATATTACCCCGGGGGAACGCCGGTTGCGCTGAAGATCGTCTACGATACTGTGACCCGGCGCCTGCTCGGCGGGCAGGCCTACGGCGAAGCTGGCGTCGAGAAACGGATCGACGTGCTGGCCACCGCTCTCCAGGGCGGCTTTACGCTCGACGACCTTGCGGAACTCGATCTTGCCTATGCGCCTCCGTACAACAGCGCAAACGATCCGGTCAACATGGCCGCGTTCATCGGCCTGAACCATGTGAGCGGGTACAGCCCGCTCCGGACGCCCGCCGGGGCGGCGTCGGAGATGCGCTCCGGCGGCGGCATCGTGCTGGATGTGCGCACGATCGGGGAGCAGTCCAAAGCCCCGCTGGCGGGCGCTCTGCACATTCCCGCCGACGAACTGCGCGACCGCATCGACGAGGTCCCGAAGGATACGCCGGTCTACATTCTCTCGAAAGACGGGTTCCTCGGCCATACGTCCCTCCGTATTCTCAGAGCGGCCGGATGGCCTCAGGTCTTCAATATAACCGGCGGGCATGCCGCCGCACGCTGGTTTCCGGAGTGGAATTTCACAGCCTAATTTCATATATCATCATACCCCATGTCAGCATTGATTGAGAAAATACGGTCGGGCGCTCGCATCTACGATGTCAGGACGCCCGAGGAATTTTACGAAGAAGCCTATCCCGGCGCCGTCAACATTCCCGTCGACCAGGTGGTAAGCCGGTTGAGCGAGTTTGGCGACCGCGCCACTTCCATCGTTCTGTACTGCGCCTCCGGAGCGCGGAGCGCCTTTGCGGCGCGTCTCCTCCGAAACGCCGGCTACCGGGACGTGATCAACGCGGGCGGGCTCTCCGACATGCCGCCGGATCCCCGCGCCGGCGCGCCTCACCCCGTTTCGCAGAGCGATGCGAGCCGCGCATGACGACAGACCGCCACGGAATACGGCGCCTCTCCCCGCACCGCCGCGTCCGTGACGGAAGCGGGCGGTCATGAAACCGGCCGTCGTCCGGACGATCATCGTCCTTGCCGCGCTCTTCTGCCTGACGCCGTACGCATCCCCCCCGCTGGCGCTCGCGCTCGGCATCGGGATCGCGCTGACGCTCGGGAATCCGTTCCTGAAACAGATGCAGGCCTCGACGAAGATCCTCCTGCAGATCTCCGTGGTCGGACTGGGCTTCGGCATGAATCTCGCGCAGGTGCTCTCGGCGGGACGGACCGGCATCGTGTTCACCGCGGTTTCCATCACCGGCACGCTCCTGCTCGGGTGGTTCATCGGCCGGAGACTGAAACTGGATGAGAAGACCACACAGCTTATCTCCACCGGGACGGCGATCTGCGGCGGCAGTGCCATCGCCGCCCTCGGCCCCGTCATCAATGCCGACCACAAGGACATGTCGGTCGCGCTGGCGACGGTCTTCGTGCTCAATGCCATCGCGCTCTTCATCTTTCCCCCGATGGGCCACCTGTTCGGCATGAGCCAGTCGCAGTTCGGCGTCTGGATCGCGATCGCGATCCATGACACCAGCTCGGTGGTCGGCGCGGCATCGCGGTATGGACTGGAAGCGCTCCAGGTGGCGACGCCAATCAAGCTGACCCGCACGCTCTGGATTTTCCCCGTGGCCTTCGGCATCTCCCTCTTCTTCACGAAAACCAGGGCGAAGATGACCGTCCCCTGGTTCATCTTCGGTTTCCTGCTCGCTTCGGTGCTGAAGACGTATATCCCCGCGATCGGGGGTCTCTCCGGAGTTCTCGTCGATGCGGCGCGAACGGGGCTGACGCTCACGCTCTTCTTCATCGGCGCAGGATTGTCGCGGGAAACCGTCTCCCGCGTCGGCTTCAGACCGTTCGTTCTCGGTATCGCGCTCTGGATCATCGTATCCGTTGTTTCATTTTTCGTTGTGCGGAGCACGGTGTAACGATTTCCCCGCGGCCTCTCCCCGGAGGCCGGCGCTCTGCAACGGTTGTCCCGCCAGAATGTTCTCCGCCGCCCGCATACCTCGCGCCCCGGATCATCACCGATTTACCCGAACCGTCGCGAATCGGCGGTCATTTATATTGCCGAACGGATCGATTATTGTCAGCTGTCCAGCATGATAATCTTGTTGTCACCGTCGGTGTTTCTCCCGGTCCCATCAACAGTCATGGTCTAGTAATTATCGGCAGGAGATAACTGGAAACAGATACACCGAAGGGAATGTGCGTCGGGAATAACCTCCCGCAGGAAGGCGAAAACGATCATTCCCGGGCCGCAACCCGTTGTTACTCTGGATATGCGAATACCCCGCGGATACCGCTCTCGATACCAGATTTGACAATCGCGGCACACGGCGATATATTGTTCTCCATCAATCATCACTGTTTCGGACCTTGTGCAGTGACTGTATGCCGGTACTGCAATCGTCCCTGACTGGATAACTTTATACCTGTTCTTGCGTTACCGCCCATCCATATCCCCACGCTCTCTCCATCTGCGGAATCCTGTCCGCGTTCTCCCCCAGCGGAGGGTCCTCCGCCTCCAACGACCGGAAAAACCTGTTCACCCCGGCATGATAACCGCGAAGCGATTTCAAATATCATATCAGGAGCTCTGAAATGATGAAAAAAACTGCAGTGACCTTGCCCCGCGAGCCCGGCGATTTTACGACCGATAAACGCGTGGTCACCCTCAGCGGCATGGCCATCGTCATCGGATTGATCAGCGCCGGAATCGCCTACCTCCTCGTGCGGCTCATCAATATCATCACCAATCTCGCGTTTTTCCAATCCTTCTCGTCCGCTCCGGCCAGTCCGGCCGATCATCACCTCGGGCTCTGGGTGATCCTGGTCCCCGTGATCGGCGGAATCATCATCGGGTTCATGGCGAAGTACGGCTCGGAAAAAATACGCGGGCATGGGATTCCGGAGGCCCTGGAGGCAATTCTGATCGGCCGGAGCCGCATCCAGGCAAAAGTGGCGATCCTGAAACCGGTCTCTTCCGCGATCTCGATCGGAACGGGAGGGCCGTTCGGAGCGGAAGGTCCGATCATCATGACCGGCGGGGCGTTCGGGTCGCTGTTCGCCCAGTTCTTCCATCTCACCTCCGTCGAGAGAAAAACCCTCCTCGTCGCCGGCGCGGCGGCGGGGATGGCGGCGGTGTTTTCCGCGCCGATCTCCGCGGTGCTTCTGGCCGTGGAGCTTCTCCTGTTCGAATGGAAACCGGGAAGCTTCATTCCGGTGGCCGTCGCCGCGGCGGTGGCGGGAGCGGCGCGGATTCCCCTCCTCGGGTACGGGCCGATATTTCCGGTTCCGCCGCACGGGATGATGGCATCGAAAGAGCTTCTCTATGCCGTGCTTCTCGGGCTGGCCGCCGGATTCGCTTCCGGCGCTCTCACGGCGCTCGTGTACGGTTTCGAGGATCTGTTCGGCAAGCTGACACTGCACTGGATGTGGTGGCCGGCGATCGGAGGACTGGTCGTCGGGATCGGCGGGTACATCGATCCCCGGATTCTCGGCGTCGGGTACGATCTCATTCACTCGCTTCTCAGGGGCGACATCCTTGGCGCTTCTGTTCTGGGTCTTCTGGCGGGCAAGGCCCTCGTCTGGTCGTTTGCCCTCGGATCCGGGACGTCGGGCGGCGTCCTCGCCCCGCTCCTGATCATGGGAGGAGCGATCGGTGCGGGGGCCTCGCACTGGATTCCCGGGGGGGATGCCGGTCTCTGGGCGACCATCGGGATGGCCGCCATGATGGCGGGCACGATGCGGTCGCCGTTCACGGCGATCGTGTTCACGCTCGAGCTGACGCACGATCTGAACACGCTTCCCGCGCTTCTGCTCGGGTCGGTCGCAGCCGAAATCGTCACGGTTCTTCTCCTCCGTAGATCGATCCTGACGGAGAAGGTGGCGCGGCACGGTCATCACATCACGCGGGAGTACGCGGTCGATCCGCTGGAGCTTGTGCGGGTTGCGGACGTCATGGATTCCCGGGTGCCGTCTGTCGAAGCCGGTATGACGGTGAACGAGCTTGCCGGGATTCTCTCCGATCCCCGGTCGCCGCTCTGCCGGCACCAGGGACTTCCGATCGTCGACCGGAAGGGAAAGATAACGGGGATCATCACGCGGGGGGATGTCTTCCGGCTGGTGCACGAAGAGCCGGAGAACAGGCTGACGGTTCTGGAAGCGGGGACGCGGAATCCGGCGGTCGCCTACCCCGACGAGCCGGTGAACATTGCGGCCGCGCGGATGCTGAGCCGGGGGATCGGCCGTCTGCCGGTCGTCAGCCGGGACGATCCGGGGCGGCTGGTCGGATATCTCGGCCGGCAGAATATCCTCAGCGCGCGGATGCGGAGTCACGAAGCGAATCATCTCCGCGAGCCCGGCTGGCTGAACAGTCTCCGGCCCGGGGGAGCGGAACAGGCGGCGGAGGGGAGCTGAGCGCGGCGAGGTTGGACTGAGAACACCGCGGATTGACCTGACTCCGAAAAATGCGTCCATTTCGTATCGTGTAAAAATCGACCAGGTTTTTGCCCTGTTTGGCGAGTAGCATTTTGGATCAAAGATGGGGGTAAGAACCCTTACAGTCCACACAAATTCGTGCCATTGGTGCAATGAAATGAATCGTCACAGATGGTGAAAAGCGATTTCTTGTTGACAATAATTAACCATTTTCATAAAATGGTGCGGGAGGGGAACGGGGAAGGTATTTTTGCAGAAGAACTTCATCTTCGTTGCGAGTTTAGGCGCCTTGTTATTAATAGCACCTTTATTTTCGGGTTGTAAAGATGATGTTCTTATTATACCACATCC
>DATKPE010000025.1:0-28081 GCA_035524335.1 Bacteroidota bacterium | reverse complement strand
ACGATGTATCGCGGCAAACTCTGGACGATGCGCCAGTTCGCCGGGTTCGGGACGCCGGAAGATACCAACGAGCGCTACCACTACCTTCTCAGCAGGGGCCAGCACGGCCTTTCGGTCGCGTTCGACCTGCCGACGCTGATGGGCCGGGATGCCGACGATTCGCTGGCGGACGGCGAGGTCGGGATCTGCGGCGTATCCGTCAGCTCGCTCGCCGACATGGAAATCCTCTTCCGCGGCATCCGGTTGTCGGACATTTCGACATCGATGACCATCAACGCACCCGCCGCCATGATGATGGCGTTTTACATTGCGGTCGCCGTCCAGCAGGGTGCGACGCCCTCCCAGCTCCGGGGCACGATTCAGGCCGATATCCTGAAGGAATACATCGCCCAGAAGGAATGGATCTATCCTCCCGTGCCGTCGATGAGGATCATCACGGATATGTTTGCCTACTGCACCGGGGAGATGCCCCAGTGGAATCCGATCTCCGTCAGCGGGTACCATATCCGGGAAGCGGGGTCGACGGCGGTGCAGGAGCTCGCGTTCACACTCGCCGACGGATTTGCGTACGTCGAAGCGGGGATGGCCGCCGGTCTTGATATCGACGCCTTCGCACCGCGCCTCTCGTTTTTCTTCAACGCACACATCGACTTCTTCGAGGAAATCGCAAAGTACCGCGCCGCACGCCGGATCTATGCCCGCCGGATGCGGGAAAAGTACGGCGCCAAAAATCCCCGTTCCTGGATGCTCCGCTTCCATACCCAGACCGCCGGATGCTCGCTCACGGCCCAACAGCCGGAGAACAACATTGTCCGGACGGCGTTCGAGGCGCTCTCCGGTGTGCTGGGAGGTACCCAGTCGCTTCATACCAACTCGATGGATGAAACGCTCGCGCTTCCATCCGAAAAAGCGGTCAAGATCGCACTCCGGACCCAGCAGATCATCGCCCATGAAACCGGCGTCTCCAACACCATCGATCCCCTCGCGGGGAGCTATTTTGTGGAAGCGTTTACCGACAGGATGGAAAAGGAGGCGGAGGTCTATTTTGAAAAAATCGACGCCCTCGGCGGCGTGATTCCCGCCATCGAAGCCGGATTTTTCCAGCGCGAAATTGCCGACGCCGCCTACCGCTATCAGCAGGAGCTCGACCGGAAAGAAAAAATCATCGTCGGGGTGAACGAATTCGTCGAAGAATCGGAAAAGATCGATATCCCGATCCTCACGATTTCTCCCGAAGTGGAAGTGAAACAGCGCAAGCGCCTTGCCGAGGTGCGGGCCGGAAGGGATTCCGTCCGGGTGACAGAATCTCTCGCCGCTCTCCGCCGCTCCGCCGAAGACGGCACGAACCTGATGCCCCGTCTGATCGAATGCACACGGTCCTATGTCACGCTGGGGGAAATGTGCAATACCCTGGCGGAAGTGTTCGGGGTCTATGAGGAGCCCGCGGTATTCTGAACCGGATGGCCACGCTCCGACATATCGTCGCGTCGATGCGGCCACAGCAGTGGATCAAGAACCTTTTTCTCTGCGCCGCACTCGTCTTTTCGGGAAATCTCTTTCACCCGGACGCCCTCCTGAGCGTCGCGTTCGGGTTCGTCATATTTTCCGCAGGGGCGAGCGGCATTTATATCCTGAACGATATCACCGATCTCGAGAAGGATAAAATGCATCCGGAGAAATCGCGCCGGCCCCTGCCGTCGGGCGCCCTCTCCGTTTCCTCCGCCGCCATATCCGCCCTCCTCCTGATGGCCGCATCCATCGGTTGTTCCTTCCTTCTCGGAACCGGGTTCGGTTATGTCATGACCGGCTATATCGGCATCAATATTCTCTATTCCTTTTATCTCAAACATGTGGTCATTCTCGACGTCATGACCATTTCGGCCGGATTTGTCCTCCGTGTGCTCGGCGGTGCGGTGATCATCGGCGTTCCGACCTCGGAATGGCTCATCATCTGCACGATTCTGCTCTCCCTCTTCCTGGGATTCAGCAAACGACGGCATGAACTGACGGTCCTGGAGGCGCAGGCGACCAATCACCGTTCCGTTCTCGAACAATACACACCCTATTTTCTCGACCAGATGATCGGAATCGTCACCGCCTCGACGGTGATGTCCTATGCGCTCTACACCATCTCCGAGGAAACCGTGCGGAAGTTCGGCACAAACAAGCTCATCTACACCGTTCCTTTCGTCCTCTACGGCATCTTCCGGTATTTGTATCTGGTGCACCGGAAGGTGGAAGGAGGGAATCCGACAAAAATCGCGGTCACGGATCTCCCGCTTCTGGTCAACATGGTTCTCTGGATACTCACCGCAACTGTCATCATCTACGGACGGCAATAGCAATGCCAAAATCGAAAGTCGCAGTTCTCAAAACCTCGCCGGCCACGGTCCTGGCGGACCATGAGAAACTTTTTACCCTCGCAGGAGCCGCCTCGGTTCTCTCCCGGTCGTCGGCCACCATTCTGAAGGATAATATCTCGTGGCATTTTCCCTTTCCCGCCGCGAATACCACCCCCTGGCAGATGGAAGGCACCATCCTGGCACTGCGTTCGGCCGGTTATGACAAGCTGGTCTGTGTCCAGAACAAAACGGTTGTCACGAACGCATTCAAGGGGGAGGACCTCAATAATTATGTCCCGATCTTCAAGCGGTATGATATCCCCGTTCTCTACAATTTCCGGGATACCGATATCCGGTGGGTGGGGTACCGTCCGAAGGCGAAAATGCTCGCCCTCGACCATATTTATCCGGAAGGGATCACGATTCCGGAATACTTCATCGGAAAGAATATCGTTCACCTGCCGACCGTCAAATGCCACATCTATACCACCACCACCGGGGCGATGAAGAACGCCTTCGGCGGCCTCCTGAACACTAAACGGCATTATACCCATTCCTGGATCCACAAGACGCTCGTTGATCTGCTCGCCATCCAGAAGGAGATCCACTCCGGGATCTTTGCGGTCATGGACGGAACGACAGCCGGCAACGGGCCCGGTCCCCGCACTATGGTGCCGGTGGTCAAGAACGTCATTCTCGCCAGCGCCGATCAGGTTGCCATCGATGCGGTCGCCGCCCGGCTGATGGGCTTTGATCCGCTCTCGATCGAATATATCAGTCTGGCGCACCGGCACGGACTCGGGGTGGGCGATGTCCGGGACATCGAGATCGTCGGCGACGACATCAGCGGAGAATCGTGGGGATTCAGCGTCGGCGACAACGGCGCCAGTCTTGTGGGCGACCTCATGTGGTTCGGACCGCTGGCCAGATTTCAGAAAGTCTTCTTCCATACCCCGCTGGTGAATGTCTTTATCTTCGGTTCGGAGGCGTATCACGATTACTACCGGTGGCCGCTGAAGGATCGGAAGATTTTTGAAACATGGCGTACAACCACCGTGTGGGGGAAGCTCTTCGGTGATTACGAATCGGGCGAGGTGTGGGCGGTGCCGGCCGGCCGGAAAACCGGCGGAGCCTGATACCCGAATCTCCGCCAGCCCCCGTGCAGTCTCAGCGCCGAGCCGAAATTCTCCTCTTTCTGGTCACCTTCGTCTGGGGGAGCACGTTCGTCATTACCAAGGATCTGCTGGAGCACGCCTCTCCGTTCTGGTACTCGGCGATCCGGTTTTCCTTCGCAACCCTTCTCTCCCTCGCGATCTTCAACAGAAAACTCCTCCCATTCTCCCTCGCGACAATGCGAAGAGGGATGGTTCTGGGGCTCCTCCTCTATGCGGGGTTTCTCGCCCAGACCACCGGTCTCCGCTATACCACCTCTTCCAAATCGGCGTTCTTCACCGGTCTTCTGACCGTTCTCACACCGGTCATCCAGCTGATTTACGACCGGTCGACCGGCAGGAGGGGGCGCAACATAACCCGCGGCAATGTCATCGGCGTTCTCCTCGCAACCGCCGGTCTCTATCTCCTTACCTCTCCTGTGGATGCGGCGTTCAACAGGGGGGACGCTCTGACACTCTGCTGTGCGTTCTTTTTCGCCGGATATATCGTCTATCTCGATGCGATTTCGCATGACGCGAATAAAGTCCAACTCACGTTCTGGCAGTTTGCCGTTTCTGCGGCGGCAGGGCTGATCATTGCGCCGCTGACGGAAACGATGTCGATCGCCTGGACCCCCGGGTTTTTCCTCTCGCTTTCGTATCTCACCGTCTTCGCGACCATCATTACGATGCTGATCCAGGTAAAGTACCAGGGTGATACGACGCCGGCCCGGGCGGCGGTTATCTTCGCGATGGAGCCGGTCGTCGCGGGTGTTCTCGGATATTTCGTCAGAGATGAGCGGATCGGTACGGTCGGATTGTTCGGCGCACTGATGATCGTCACCGGTGTCCTGGCATCTGAACTGATCGGCAAAAAGGAGTTGAAGCTATCCTGATCTTTCGTCTGGAAGATCAATTTATTGCTTGATGGAAATGCGTCAACTAATTGACTTTCAATCATATTCCTCGTATTATGTAATGAATTTATTGAATATGGAGGTTCGGGCTGATATAGTTGTTGAAGGGCTGGTCCAGGGGGTCGGATATCGTTATTTTGTCGCACGGCATGCCGAACGATACCATCTGTCGGGACTGGTCAGAAATCAGCCGGACGGATCTGTCCGCGTGGTGGTCGAGGGGGACCGGTCGTCTGTCGAAAACCTCGTCAGCGATCTCAAGGTCGGTCCCCGGAGTGCCCAGGTCCGGGACCTCCGTCTGACCTGGGATACGCCCCGTCACGATCTCCACGGATTCGAAATTCAATAACGCAACCGGCAGGCAGAAAGACGATGGTCTGACAGACATGAGAATCGGAATCGGATATGATGTCCACCGCATGGTCGTAAACCGGCCGCTGATTCTGGGGGGGGTGGAGATTCCCTATATCAAGGGTCTCATCGGGCATTCCGATGCGGATGTGCTCCTGCACGCCTTTGCGGATGCGCTTCTCGGCGCGGCCGCCCTCGGTGACATCGGAAAACATTTTCCCGACACCGATCCCAGATTCAAGGATATCTCGAGCCTGGTGCTTCTCAAGTACGTCGGCGAACTGCTCAGGGAGCAGAATTATGAGATACTCAACATCGATGCCACCGTCCTGCTCCAACAGCCGAAGATCGCTCCCTACGTCCGGCGCATGAGGGAAAACATCGCCCAGGCGCTCTCGATCGATGTCGACAGGGTTTCCGTCAAGGCGACCACGAACGAAGAACTTGGCTTCATCGGCATGGGGGAGGGTGCCGCCGCCTATGCCGTCGCTTCCATCCAGCACAAACAGCTCGGCCTGAATTTCTGATGCCCGTTCTCCAGCCCCGGGCGGAAACATCCATCGGACCGCATGACTGATTTTCTCTACGCGATCGACCGGCAGCTCTATCTTTTCATCAATTCCCGCCTCGCAAACCCGGTGACCGATATCCTCGGGCCGTTCTTCAGCGGAATGACCTCGACCTGGTACGGCATTGCGATCCTGGCTCTCCTCTGGCTTCTCCTGTTTCTTCGCGGTGGAAGGGAGGGGCGGATCGTCGCCCTTCTCATCATTCCCGTCGTCACCTTCAGCGACCAGTTCAGCAGTACTCTGATCAAGCACCTGGTTGCCCGGCCGCGGCCCTGCCATGAGATCGGCGGACTCCCGGCGGCGGGCACCGTTCGCCTTCTTGTTCCGTGCGGAAGCGGTTATTCCTTCCCCTCGTCACACGCCGTGAATGCCTTCGCCATTGCCGGCTTCGTATCGCATTATTTCGTGCGGTGGAGACTCCCCCTCATTCTGTTTGCCTCGGCGGTTGCGTTGTCCCGCGTCGTGGTCGGGGTCCACTATCCCTCAGACATCGCCGGCGGGGCGGCCATAGGGTACGCCGTCGCTTATACCATGATTTTCTTCCGATGGTCCATCGAGACCGCTGTCGGACATTTCCGCCGCGGGAAAGATACGGGTGCGGAACATGGATAAGGATCCATCGGCCCGGCATCTTCTCCTCCTTGCCCTTTCCGGCGGCGTGCTCCTCGGAATCGCATACCCGCCCTCTCCGGTCGGCGTCACGGCCCTGATCGGTTTTGTCCCGCTCTTTTTTCTCCTCGAACAGGTCCGTCCCCTCCGTGCCGCGCTCAGCTGGGGGTATCTCACCTTTTTCGTCCTCAACCTGATCACCCTCTATTGGGCCGGCGGATTCACCCACATGCGCGACGGGTACCTTATGACCGCGGGAGCGCTCCTCCTTCTCGCGCATCCGGTGTTCTTCACCCTTAGTCTTCTTCCGTTCGTCTGGATACGGAATTCCTTCGGGTTCCTCTCCGCAGTCGTCTCCTTTCCGCTCGTTTTCACCGCGTTTGAATTCTGTCATTCGAGCAGTCAGATGGCATTTCCCTGGCTTCTGCTGGCGAACTCCCAGACCTACGACCTGAATCTGATCCAGATGGCGTCGGCGACGGGGGCGTACGGCGTCTCGTTCTGGGTCGTCACGGTGAATGTCGTCTGCTTTCTCTTGGTGCGGCATCTGTCGGCCCGGCGGCCATCGACCCCTTCCGGAGGCGTTCTCCTCTATGCGATCGTCCTGGCGGCGATCGTTTTCGTCCCGGAATATATCGGAAAAGGGATTCTCGCCGGCCTGCCCGCCGGAGCAAGGGGAGATGTCGTGACGGTGGCTTCGGTTCAGCCGAATATCGATCCGTTTGAAAAATGGCTCGAAGCGCCTTCGCACTTTCTCCCCGTCCTGGAGGATATGACGCGGAAAGCGGCCTCCGGCAGTCCGGATCTGGTGATCTGGCCCGAGACAGCGGTGCCGACATATATTCTCTTTCCATCGAATGCCGGACAGCTCGCGGAACTCCGCCGGCTCGTCGATTCGATCAGGATCCCGCTTCTGACCGGCATCGCCGATGTGGAATTCTCGAGAGGCGGCGCGCGCATACCGTTAACCGCCGTTTCCGGCGCGACCGGCGAGGAGAGGTCGACGTACAACAGCTCGATGCTTCTGATCCCGGGGCAGGATTCGATTCAGAAATACGCCAAGATCGTTCTGGCGCCGTTCGCCGAACGGGTTCCGTACTCCGACGCGCTCTCGTTTCTGAATGCCGCCCGCTGGAACTTCGGCCTGGGCGGATGGTCGGTCGGCCATGACACGACGCTGTTCACCTTCCGGACGCGGAAGGGAAGGGAGGTCAGATTTTCGAATCTTATCTGCTATGAATCGGCGTTCCCCGGCTTCACCGCCGGATTCGTCCGGAAAGGGGCGGAGTTTCTCACGGTGATCACGAACGACAGCTGGTGGGGAAATACCTCCGGAACGTATCAGCACAGCCGTATTGCCATCCTCCGGGCCGTCGAGAACCGGCGGTGGGTTGTGCAGTGCGCGAACGGCGGAATATCGGAGGTCGTCGATCCTGCGGGACGGACTATTTCCGCGACCGGAATGTACACCGCCGCGACGCTCGTCCGGGAAATCGTTCCGCTCCGGGAGATGTCGTTTTATACCCGGCACGGCGACTGGTTCGCGGAGTGGTCTCTGATGCTGGCGGTTTTCATCACGGGAGCTGCGCTCGCGCAGCAGACTTATCGTTCTTACAGAAGGAGCTCATATGTCGGCAATAATCGATCTGCGGAGTGATACCATAACACGGCCCGGTCCGGCCATGCGCGACGCCATGATCCGGGCGGAGGTCGGCGACGACGTTTTCGGCGAGGATCCGACCGTGAACCGCCTGCAGGAGCGGGTGGCTGGTATGTTCGGCAAGGAGGCCGGTCTCTTCGTCCCGAGCGGCACGATGGGGAACGAGATCTGTCTCAAGGTGCATACACAGCACGGCGATGAAATCATCGCCGAACAGGACGCCCACATCGTGGTCTATGAAACGGCGGGTCCGGCATTTCTGGCCGGCCTGCAGATCAGCACCGTCCGGGGCGTTCGGGGACTCCCCGCCGTCGCGGATGTTATCCGCGCGATCCGTCCGGCGCTCTATTACATGCCCCGTACATCGCTCTGCTGTCTTGAGAACACCCATGGCAGATCGGGAGGGACGGTTCTTCCCATCGCCGGAATCAGGGAAATATCCGCCGCAATGCGGTCGCGGGGGGTGAAGATGCACTGTGACGGGGCCAGAATCTGGAACGCATCCGTCGCCTCGGGGGTGTCTCTGCGTGAACTCGCCGAGCCGTTCGACACCCTCTCCGTCTGTTTTTCGAAAGGACTTGGCGCACCGGTCGGCTCGATGATCGTCGGCGACAGGCAGTCGGTGGAATCCGCTCGACGGTACAGGAAAATATTCGGGGGAGGGATGCGGCAGGCGGGTATCCTTGCCGCGGCCGCTCTCTACGCTCTCGACCACAATATTGCTCGGCTCGCCGAGGACCACGCCAGCGCGAAGCATTTTGCCTCCGAACTGGCAACAATAAAAGGGTTTGCGATCGATCTCCCGTCGGTCCAGACCAACATGGTCATCACCGATATTGCCGGTACCGGAAAATCCCGGGACGAAGTCCTGCATCTCTGCAGTGAAGCCGGAGTTCTCATGACGCCGGAGCGGGAAAGCTCGGTCCGGGCCGTGACGCACCTCGACGTCTCCGCGGAGGATGTACGGGAAGCAGCCGCCAGGATTGTTCGCATCTTTTCCCGGTGACGCCATGGATCGGGAACGCTTCAAATTTCAGATTCCCCTGACGGTCCGGAATTACGAAGTCGACTGGCAGGGCATCGTTCACAATGCGAACTATCTCCATTATTTTGAGACCGGGAGGATCGAGTATCTCCGGCATCTCGGGGTGGCGCTCGACATGCAGACGATCCAGCACAGCGCCAAGGTTGTCCTTGTGCGGAACGAGATCAACTACCGCTCGCCGGCCCGGTTCGATGATGCGATGATCGTCCGGACCCGCCTGTCGGCGATCCGGAATTCCAGTTTTCTGTTCGAGGGGATCCTGGAACTCGCGGAAGAAGGGCGTCTTCTTGCAGAAAACCTCGCCTGGCATGTCTGGCTGAATCCCGGCGACGACCGTCCGATGAGAGTCCCCGAATACTTCCGGGAGATCATCCTCGGGTTCGAAGGAGCGGATCTGTCGCTGGGAGATCCGGGCGGACCGGCCTGAGTCACCGCTACTTGCTATTGGTGAATAACCTTCTTATATTAATTCGTCCTCACCAAAAGAAAGTCCCTCCGAAGGGACTTTTTTTGTTAAATATGCTCAATACTGTGATAAATCACAGATTTTGAAGGATCCTGATGTCGCTTGCGTCTGAAGTGGAGACGGTCAGCCGGCCGATTGTCGAACGGCTGAATGCGTTTCTGATCGATGTTGTCGCTCGGGGTCATCAGGGAAACCGGGTGCTCGAACTGTTCGTCGATACGGCGGACGGTGTGACGACAGACCAGTGCGCGGCCATCAGCCGCGAGCTCGCGGCGGAATTCGACAGGATCGATCTTGTGAAAGGCCGCTATCAGCTGGTGGTCTCCTCGCCGGGGCTCGACCGGCCGCTCAGATTTCCGTATCAGTACCCGCGGCATGTGGGCAGGAGCCTGAAGGTGATCGTCACCGCGGACGGCGGAACTGCCGTCCTGGAAGGGACGCTCGCGCAGGCGTCGGGCGAGGAAATCGTGCTCGAGGAGGGCACAACGAAACGGCATGAGATCCGGATCGCCGATATTCTTGAATGTACCGTCCGGACTCCGTGGTGAGCGGAACCGCAGACGGAATTTGTTCATTATTGCAACCATGAGGATGGAATGAATTACGAGATTGTTGAATCGTTTTCCCAGATGGTCCGGGAAAAACGGATGGATAAAGACATGCTCGCAGGCATCATCGAGGATGTGTTCGCGATGATGGTGCGTAAAAAATACGGCCAGGAGGCCCGGTTCGATGTCGTGGTCAATATGGATAAGGGCGATATCGAAATCTATGTCGAGAAGAAGATCGTTGCCGTGGTGAACGACCCGTCGACCGAAATCGATCTCGCCACCGTGCGGGGAAAGACCGATGAACCGCTCGAGGTGGGGGATGATTTCGTGGAAGTGGTCGACCTGCAGAGCTTCGGCCGGCGGCTGATCGTAAGCGCGAAGCAGAACCTCAATCAGCGGATCAAGGAGGTCGAGAAGGAGGTCATCTACAACGAGTACAGCAGTACGGTCGGCGAAATCGTTGTCGGCGAAATTTATCAGGTCCGGAAGGGGGAGATCCTCATCATCCACAACCGGAACGAGCTCGTTCTTCCGAAGAGCGAACAGATCGCCCGGGAGAGGTACCGGAAGGGGGAAACGCTCAGGGCGATTGTGAAGGAGGTCCGGAAGAGCTCCTCGGGTCCCCAGGTAGTTATTTCCCGTTCCGATCCCCAGTTCCTCGCCAAGTTGTTTGAGATTGAAATTCCCGAAATTTACGACGGCATTATCGAGATCAAATCCGTCGCGCGTGAAGCCGGCGAACGGTCGAAGGTCGCCGTCGAATCCCATGATGACCGCATCGACGCTGTCGGCGCCTGTGTCGGCATGAAGGGGGTCAGAATCCATGCGATCGTGCGCGAACTGAACAATGAAAACATCGACGTCATCAATTATTCCGATCAGCCGACCCTGATGGTTCAGCGGGCGCTCGCTCCGGCCAAACTGAAATCGGTCGAAATCGATGAATCGGCCCGAACGGCATCCGTACATGTCGACAAGGACCAGGTATCCCTTGCGATCGGACGGAACGGGCAGAATATCCGCCTGGCCTCAAAGCTGACCGGCTATGAAATCAACCTGGTGAAGGAGGGCGTCGATGAGGAATATGACATGGACCTCGATGAATTCCGCGAAGAGCTCGGTGAACCGCTCTTCGAACGGCTGGTCGACGAAGGATACGACACCGCCCGGAAGGTCATCGATGCGCCTGCCTCGCGCCTTCTGGAAATCGAGGGCCTGACCGAACTGAAAGTCGACGAGATCAAATCGATGATGATGCGGGAACTGGAGGAAGCCGATGTGGAAGAGGAGAATGACGATGAGGAAGAAACAGACGACTCCGGTGAAACCGAAGACGAACCGTCCCCCGGCAACGAAGCGCAGGGGAAAACTGAGGGTGAAGCTGCACCAACAACCGAATAACAGCGATCTTCATGACTGAGCGGACAACCAGCAGCAAGAAAATATATCAGGTCGCGAAAGAGATCAATATCTCGCATGAGACTCTGATCGAATACCTCGTGAAGCGGGGTCATTCGGTGAAGAGCCACATGAGCGCCGTCAACGACGCCATGATGCAGGATATCCTGTCTCATTTCAAAAAAGACAAGGAAGTCGCGGAAAAGCACCATCGAAAGATACAGACCATCCGCGATGCGCGAAAAAGGGTGGAAGCGAAAACCGCCGCCGCACAGGAAGAAGCGAAGACGAAAACGCTTCACCGGCAGGCCCGGGAGGAGGAAGCAGTCCCCGCGGAAGCCGCGCCGGAAACAGCCCCGCCCGCAGAAGCCCCGGCACAGACACCCCCGGCGGAGGAAGAACTGATGCCGGTTTCCGGGGAAGCCGCCGGTGAAACGGCTCCTTCTGCCGAGCCTCCCACACCTTCCCTGGAGGCCGCCGCGCCGCCCGCGGATGCGGCTGTGCCCGCACAGGCTCCGCCTTCCGAACAGCCCAAAGCGAAACAGCCCGAGAGCACTCTTCTTCCCCGGAGAACCCCGAAGATGGGTCTCAAGATCAGGGGGAAGGTGGATCTCGAGGAAATCAACAGGGCCGCCGCCCGCCACGAAGGCGGCGCGGCCGCCGAGAAAGCGAAAGCGGAGTCGGCCGAGGAAGCGGCCAAGAAGAAGAAGAAAAAGAAGAAACGCATCCGGACTGAGCCGACGGTCGGCCAGCCGGAAACCGAGGATGCCGGTAAAAAGGGCAAGAAAAAGAAGAAACTCAAACACCAGAGCGTCGATCAGGAAGAGGTCGATCAGGCGATCAAACGGACGCTGGCCGAAATGGACGACACGGCCACCGTTCAGAAGACCAACTTCAAGAAAAAACGGAAGGAGAAACGTCTCCTTCAGGAACAGAAGGACCTCGAAGACAGGAAGAAAGAGGAAACGATCCTCCGGGTCACGGAGTTCGTCTCCGTGGCGGAACTGGCGAACATGATGGGAGTCAACGTCGCCGATGTCATCAAGAAGTGCATCGAGCTCGGCCTTATGGTGTCGATCAACCAGAGACTCGACCGGGATACCATCACCCTCGTTGCGGACGAATTCAAGTTCGAGGTGAAGTTCATCTCCGAAGCGGACGAAGAGGCCGCGGAGGAAGCCGTTCCCGAGGATGTCAGCCTTCTCGAACAGAGGCCGCCGATCGTGACGATCATGGGCCACGTCGATCACGGAAAGACCTCGCTTCTCGATTACATCCGCCAGAGCAATGTCGTGGCGGGCGAAGCGGGAGGCATCACCCAGCATATCGGGGCGTATCAGGTCGAGGTGACCGGGAACAAGTATATCACCTTTCTCGACACGCCGGGTCACGAGGCGTTCACGGCCATGCGTGCCCGGGGCGCCCAGCTGACAGATATCGTGGTTCTCGTTGTGGCGGCGGACGACAACGTCATGCCGCAGACGGTGGAAGCGATAAGTCACGCGCAGGCGGCGAACGTCCCGATCATCATCGCCATCAACAAGACGGACAAGGCCGACGCCAATCCGGAACGGATACGGCAGCAGCTTTCGGAACGGAATGTCCTGGTCGAGGACTGGGGCGGGAAATACCAGTGCGTCGAGTTGTCCGCCCGGACCGGCCGGAACGTCGATCTGCTTCTTGAAAAAATTCTGCTTGAGGCGGAGGTTCTCGATCTGAAGGCGAATGCCCATATTCCTGCCCGGGGTACGGTCATCGAAGCGCAGGTCGACAAGGGCAAGGGAACCATCGCCACCATTCTCGTGCTGAAAGGGACGCTTTCCATCGGGGACGCCTTCATCGCCGGTATTCAGAGCGGGCGGGTCCGCGCAATGTATGACGAGCGGGGCCGGAAGATCGAATCGGCCAAGCCGTCCACTCCCGCGCAGATTCTCGGTTTCGACGGCGTACCGCAGGCAGGCGACACGTTTGTGGTTGCCGAGAGCGACCGGTCCGCCCGGGAGATCAGTCTCCACCGTCAACAGCTCAAGCGCGAACAGGATTTCCGTCTCATCCACAGCCTGTCGCTCGACGATCTCTCCAAGAAGATCCAGGAGGGGCAGGTCAAGGAGCTGAAAGTCATCGTCAAGGGCGATGTCGACGGCTCTGTCGGCGCCCTCGCCGATTCTCTCATGAAAATCGTTCATCCGGAAGTCCGCATCAATGTGATTCACAGGGCGGTCGGTTCCATCACCGAATCGGACGTCCTGCTGGCGGCCGCATCGGGGGCGTTCATCATCGGATTCCATGTGAGGCCCAATCTGAATGCCCGCCGGCTCGCGGAACAGGAAAGCGTCGATATCCGTCTGTACAACATCATCTACGACGCGATCGATGACGTCCGCAAGGCGCTCGAGGGCCTTCTCTCGCCCGAGAAGAAAGAGGAAATTACGGCCAGCCTGGAGGTCCGGAACATCTTCAAGGTGCCGAAGGTCGGCACGGTCGCCGGCTGTTACGTCCAGGATGGAAAGGTTGCCCGGAACAACCGGGTCCGGCTCGTCCGCGACGGCATCGTGGTCTTCGAAGGGACCTTCGCCTCGCTGAAGCGGTTCAAGGACGATGTCCGTGAAGTCGAACAGGGATTTGAATGCGGTCTGTCGCTCGAAAATTTCAACGATATCAAGATCGGGGACACGATCGAGACATTCAAGATCATTGAAACGATGCGGAAGCTCTGAGGCGGAACGAGCGATGACAATGCGTACAGACCGGGTCGCCTCTGTCCTGAAGGAAGAGGTCGGAGAATATCTGACCCGCGAATGCCGCGACGGCTCGTACGGGCTCATCACCGTCACCGATGTCCAGATCTCGCCCGATCTCCGGATCGCGAAGATCTATGTCAGCATCCTCGGCAACGCCGAGGTGAAGGCGCGCGCGATGAAGTTCCTGCAGGACCGTTCCCCGGAACTGCGGAGCCAGATCGGGGCTCATGTGCGGATCAAGTTCACGCCGGAACTGCATTTTTTCCTCGACGAGACGCTCGACAGGGTGGAAAAAATCGAGCAGATTCTCCGGAAGATTCATCGCGATGGTCCGTCCGCGTGATCAGCGACGATGGATGCGAGGCGGCCGCTGACGCGGGGCCGCGACGGAACGGATCATGATCGTTGCACAGGGATTTGACACGAAGGTGCCGCCCGGCGGTTCCACAGTGACGGTCGGAACCTTCGATGGGCTCCATCTCGGTCACCGGAAGATCCTCGACACTGTCGTACGCCGCGCCCGGGCCAGCGGGACACGAAGCATGGTTGTCACCTTTCACCCGCATCCCCGGACAGTGCTCGGCAAAGGGGACGTTCCTCTTCTCACGACGCTGGAGGAGCGGCTTGAGCTGATCGGAACGTGCGGGATCGATTGTACGGTGATCCTCGCGTTCACCTACGGATTTTCGCGCCTGACAGCGGATGAGTTTTTCCGCACGGCCATTGTCGACGGAGCGGGGGCGCGCGAAATCGTCATCGGTTACGATCACATGTTCGGCCGGGACAGAGCCGCCGGACCCGAGCAGATCACCGCAATAGCGGAATCCGTCGGCATCGCAGTTACTACGGTCGATCCTGTATCGAGGGGATCGGCGGTTATATCGAGTTCCGCGATACGCAAGCTTCTCCTTGCCGGATCCGTCGACACTGCGGCGGAGTATCTCGGCAGGCCCTATGCGCTCTCCGGGATCGTCGTTCCCGGCGATGCCCGCGGCCGGCTGCTCGGGTATCCGACGGCGAATCTGGCCGCAGGAGCGCTGAACAAGGTTGTCCCGGGGAACGGCGTGTACCTTGTAGAAGCCGGACTCGGCGGTGAACGCCGTTTTGGCGTAATGAACATCGGGACCCGGCCCACGTTCGGGACCGCAGGGGAACGCACGATGGAGGTGCACCTCCTGGAGTTCAGCGGGACGTTGTACGGCAGGGAAATCGCGGTCGGGTTTCTCCGCAGGCTTCGGGACGAGCGGAAATTCCCGACACAGCAGGAACTTATGACTCAGATCAGCGCGGATCTGGCGGAGGCCCGCGCCATACTATCAGCAGGCACATATTCACATTCATAACAGAGGAACGCTATGCCGTTAACAAAGGAACAGAAGCAGGAGCTGATGACGAAGTACGGAAAATCGGCCACCGATTCGGGTTCACCTGAGGTGCAGATCGCGCTTCTGACCCAGCGCATCAACGAGCTCTCCGAGCATTTTGCGGGTCATGTCAAGGATCATCATTCCCGTCAGGGGTTGCTCAAAATGGTCGGTAAGCGGCGCCGGCTTCTGGAATACCTCCAGAGCAAAAATATCGACCGCTACAGAAAAATCATCCAGCAGCTGGATCTCCGGAAATAAACCGGAACCGGCTCTCATTGAACGAAAGGATATAGCAGAACAACATGATTTACACGAAAGAGATGGAACTCGGTGGACGGAAACTCTCCATCGAAACCGGCCGGTTCGCCAAACAGGCGGACGGATCCGTCATGGTGAGATACGGCGACAGTATGGTGCTTGCCACCGTCGTTGCCAGCAAGGAGGCCAAGGAAGGACAGGATTTCTTCCCCCTGCAGGTCGAATACCGTGAAAAAACCGCAGCGGCGGGGAAAATCCCCGGCGGCTTCCTGAAACGGGAAGGCCGCCCCTCGGAAAAGGAGGTTCTCTCCTCCCGTCTTATCGATCGCCCGATCCGGCCAATGTTCCCGGAACAGTTCAAGTGCGAAACCCAGGTGATGCTGACGGTCTTCTCGTCGGATCAGGAAAACGACGGGGATGTCCTCGGCGCGATCGGCGCATCCGCCGCCCTGATGATTTCCGATATCCCCTTCTTCGGACCGGTCGCTGAAGTCCGCGTCGGCCGCATCGAAGGGTCGCTGGTCGCCAATCCGACCTACAGCCAGCTTTCAACGAGCGATATGGATATCATCGTGGCCGGCACCATGACCTCCATCAACATGGTCGAGGGCGAAGCCCGGGAAATTTCCGAAGCAGACATGCTCGCCGCACTGAAGTTTGCCCACGAGCATATCCGGAAGATCTGCGCTCTCCAGCTTGAACTGCAGTCCCTCTGCGGCCGGAAAAAACGGGACGTGGCGCCCGTCGTCCTGAAAAAGCCGCTTGCGGACCTCATGTCCGGGATCGCACGGGCGGAGATCCGCCGCGTGACCCACCAGGTTCTCGCCAAGGAGGAACGGAGCAATGCGATTGCGGAAATCCGCGAAAACACCCTCGCCCGGATCGCAGCGCAGATCGGATCGACCGATCTCTCCGCCGCCGGAGTGGAACGGGTGGAGGATCCGAAAGCCTTCTGCGAGGAGCATGAGCTTCTCCTCTCGGAAATCTTTCACGACATCGAGTATGAAGAGATGCGCGCCATGATTCTGGACGAACACCGGCGGCTGGATGGCCGGGGCCTCACCGATATCCGGCCGATCAGCTGTGAGGTCGGACTTCTTCCCCGAACCCACGGCTCGGCGCTTTTCCAGCGCGGTGAAACCCAGTCCCTCACCACCACCACGCTCGGCACGAAGGTCGATGAACAGATCCTCGACGGGCTCTTTCCCGAAACATCGAAACGGTTCATGCTCCATTACAACTTTCCGCCATTTTCGGTCGGCGAAGTGGGACGGCTCGGTTTCACCGGCCGCCGCGAGATCGGCCACGGCAACCTGGCGGAACGCTCGCTCAAGAACGTCCTTCCCGGCGAGACCGATTTCCCCTACACCGTCCGCATCGTTTCCGACATTCTGGAATCGAACGGGTCGTCCTCGATGGCGACGGTCTGCGCTGGCACCCTCTCCCTCATGGACGCGGGTGTGCCGCTCCGTAAACCGGTTGCCGGCATCGCCATGGGTCTCGTGAAGGAACAGGACAAAATCGCAATCCTGACCGACATCCTCGGTAACGAGGATCATCTCGGCGACATGGATTTCAAGGTGGCCGGGACGCGGGACGGCATCACCGGATTTCAGATGGACATCAAGATCCAGGGGATCTCGTTCGAGATATTCGAAAAAGCCCTCGCTCAGGCGAAGGAGGGACGGCTGAAAATCCTCGAGATCATGCATCAGACGATCCAGGAACCGCGGAGCGATCTCTCGCCGTATGCTCCCCGGCTGACGACGATGAAGATCCCGACCGACATGATCGGCGCGGTGATCGGACCCGGCGGCAAGAACATCCGCCAGATCGTCAAGGATTCGGGCGCGGAAATCAACATCGAGGACGACGGAACCGTTGTCATCGCATCGGTGAGCGCCGAAGGGAGCAAGATGGCGTTCGACCTGATCAGCAAGATCATCGAACTCCCCGAAGTCGGCAAGACATATCACGGGAAGGTGACCCGGATCCTGGAATTCGGCGCGTTCGTCGAATTTCTTCCCGGGAAGGAGGGACTTGTCCATATCTCCCACATCGACACCAACCGGGTGAACAAGGTGACCGACGTCCTGAACATCGGCGACGAGCTGGATGTGAAACTCATCAAGAAGGATGAGGAGGGTCGGTACAACCTGAGCCGCAAGGCCCTGCTTCCGGGGTATGACGCGGAAGCGGAAGCCGCAAAGGAGAGCGAACGGAAACGGACCGGTCCGCGGCGGGACGGCGGCGGACACCGGCGGGAGGGAGGAGGGCATCGCGGCGGCGGTTCACACCGCGGCTGAGTCAGCCCGAGCGGTTCCATGAACGAAAATGCCTTCCCGCGGGAAGGCATTTTTTTTTGCCGCCGGCAACGGACGGTTTCAGCTGAGGGGGATGATCTGATGCTCGAACCGATCGATCCTGAGATTCTGACGGATCGTGCCGGTGATCCCGTCCCCGAACCGGTTGAGATAATGGAGAATGTTGAGCCCGCGTTCCTGAAATGAATCGTGGGGAAGGAGGGCGTTCAGCACCTTGTCGATCTGGCGGAGAGCGACCTCGTGCTTTCTCTGCTGGGCTTCTCCCGCCTTCTGGCGGAGGAGTCCGAGCGCCGCGGTGATCTTTTCCCGTGTTCCGTCCATCGGCCCCGAAAGCGTGGGATCGATGGCGGTGAGGCCGAAGCCGATTTCACCGAGGAGATCCCCGAGACGGCCCTGTGCCCCCGAGAACATTTCGTCGATATTCACCTCGGAAAGCATGTCGACCACCCGCTTCCGGAGATCGCCGCCGTGGGTGAAGACGGAGGTCAGGTCGAGATGATATTTGTCCAGGATCTGGAGCTGACGCTCCTCGACGAGCGTGGCGCTGGCCCGGGGATAGATGACCGGCATCGGGCACTGAAAGTATTCATAGACCCCCTTCAGCTGGGCGAAGTAAGCGATCTCAGACGGTCCTCCGACGTACGCGACCGAGGGAAGGAGAATATCCTGGCAGATGGGACGGAGGGCGACATTCGGGCTGATCCGTTCCGGAGTCGATTCTATGATCGCCTGCAGATCTTCCCGTCCGACGTGACGGCGGGTGCCGCGGAGAGTAAAATCGGTCTCCCGGGGCTCGAGCGCGAACCGGCCTCCCTCATCGGCGAGGAAGATGTTCATTGCCTTGGTCTTAATCTGCGCGTGGTATTTTTCCTCCAGTTCGGCGCTCTGCTGAATGATGAGCTGTGAGACACGGGGATATTCCTCGACTTCCCGCAGAAAGATCGGTCCCAGGATTTTTTTCAGGCGAACATCAAGGGGATTGATGAAAATCAGACCGTCATCGGCAAAGAAACCGCCGAGAAACCTGACGAACGCAGTCGTGAAGGAGGTCCCTTCCGCGTACGCCGACCTGAATCGCGCGAGAAGCCGATCCTTGAATTCGGAATTCTGAAGATCCGCGGCGAGCGCTTCGTGAACACGTGCAATGTTGGCGTCGAAGGTGATGGGTCCCACCGATCCGAGGTTGCGCGGCCCGGTTTTTCCCTGATGGAGATATTCGATTGTCCGCGGCGTCCCGTCGGGTGCGAGAATGCTGAAGTGATTCATCTCCTCGAAATCGTGGTCCTCGCACTCCAGCCAGAAAACCGGGACAAACCGGTAGGAGGGGTGCTGTTCGCCAAGCACCTTTGCCAGATGGACGGCGGTGATCGTTTTGTAGAACGTGTAGAGCGGTCCCCCAGCGAGGCCGACCTGCTGGCCGGTCACGACAGCAACAGTCCGGTCATCTCGCAGAAGTTCAATATTATCAGTCGCGGCGCTTCCACAGCCGAAGGCGCGGTTCTGATCGAGCAGAACGTCCGCGATCAGTTCGCGGAAGGGATACGAGCGGCGTCGCTGTTCGGCGAGCTTCAGAAAGGATTCCGGGGATTTGTAATCACCCGCATAAAACCGGGCGATGTGGGAATAATTCTCGATGTAGTCGCAGAAGAGTGCGGAAATTCCCTCGTCCACCTGGCGAAGATCGGGAAATCTGACAGATTGAATCGTATTCATGAAGTGATGAATCTGATGGAGGTGATTGGGAGGAATATACTCTTTCGATGCGGAATTTGCAAGAATGCACCGGGGGAGGATGTTTGACTAAGTTTGTGGAAATTGCTATATTTCTTCCCTATCAATCATCATCATTTGTTCTGACTATGGATATTCCGGCAACACCGGAGCAGGGAACACCGCAGGTGAATCCCGCTCCCTCCGCATCTGGATCAGTCTCTCCCGGCACGACCGGACAGGCCCGGCCGGCAGGTGCACCCGCCCGCCCGTCTGCGGCAACCCCCGCCCCCAAAAAACCAAAACAGGATAAACCACCCGAAGCCGATCCGGGAATCTGGAGAATCAGCCGGCGGAATTTCTTTTCGGTCGCAGGCTGGGCCGCCTTCTTCGTCTTTCTCGCGACCTCCACGATCGGTACCCTGCGGATGATGTTTCCCCGCATCCTCTACGAACCCCCGTCCGCCTTCAAAGCCGGATTTCCCTCCGATTACCTCGTGGGGGAAGTCAGTGAAAAATATAAGGATGACTATCGTGTCTGGATCGTGCGGGAACCTGAGGGTTTTTACGCACTTTCGGCCATCTGCACGCATCTCGGTTGTACACCCCGCTGGCTCGAGTCAGAAAATAAATTCAAATGCCCCTGTCACGGAAGCGGTTATCGCCGCTCGGGCATCAACTTTGAGGGACCTGCACCGCGGCCGCTGGACCGTCTGAAAATCACCCTTGCCGAAGACGGGCAGATTCTCATCGACCGCAACATCAAATTCCGGTTTGAGAACGGCGACTGGGTCAAACCGGACGCATACCTTAAATACAGCTGATTCCGGCCGACCCGCCAGAAGGACCATCCATGCTGAAGATTCGCGAAAAACTGCAACAGACGGAATTGTGGAAATCGGTCTTCCGCCACAATTACCAGGATACCAACCGCAACCGCGCACTGCAGATCGTCGACAACGTTTTCCTCCATCTCCATCCCGTCCGGATTTCCCGGCATGCAACAAACCTGGGATTCACCTGGGGGATGGGGGGGATCACCTTCCTCCTGTTCATCATCCTGACCATCACCGGCGTCATTCTGATGTTCTACTACCGTCCCGCCGCCGAGTACGCGTACGAGGATATGAAGTACCTGATGAACGACGTCGCTTTCGGTCCGCTGATCCGGAACATGCACCGGTGGGCCGCGCATGCCATGGTGATCACCGTCATGCTCCACATGTTCCGCGTGTTCCTGACCGGTTCGTACAAACCTCCGCGGCAGTTCAACTGGGTAGTCGGCGTCATCCTGCTCGTGCTGACACTGCTTCTCAGTTTCACCGGATACCTCCTCCCGTGGGATCAGCTCGCGATCTGGGCGGTCACGGTCGGCACCAACATGGCGCGGGCGACGCCTCTGCTGGGGCATGAGGGACCATTCGGTCCCCAGCTCGGGATGCGGATTGATAATGACGTCAGATTCGTCCTGCTCGGCGGCACGCAGGTGGGGCCGCCGACCCTTCTCAGATTTTATGTCGGCCACTGCATCTTTCTTCCGGTGATCGCATCCGTCTTCATGATCGTCCATTTCTGGCGGATCCGGAAGGACGGGGGCATTTCCGGACCGGCGACCGATATCAAAGAATAATCCCGGGTCTCTCCCATGCATAATATCTGGCTCCTGATATCAAAACCCGACAACATTCCGATCGTGGCGCTTCTCCTGCTCGTCATCGGCTATACCTGGTGGTCGTTCCACCGGGCGCTGAAAAACGACCGCCAGGGAACCACCGACGAGGCCCGCATGTCCGACAAGGTCCAGGTCTGGCCGAACCTTGTCCGGGTCGAATTTCTGGGCGCCCTGTTCGTCATGGTGATTCTCCTCTTCTGGTCGTTCCTCATCGATGCGCCGCTCGAGGAACCGGCCAATCCGACCCTGACCCCCAATCCGTCCAAAGCGCCGTGGTATTTTCTCGGTCTCCAGGAAATGCTCGTCTATTTCGATCCGTGGATCGCGGGCGTCGTTCTTCCGACGTTCATCATTCTCGGCCTGATGGCGATTCCGTATATCGACATCAATCCAAAGGGGAACGGCTACTATACCTTCAAGGAGCGGAAGTTTTCGATCCTCATGTACAGTTTCGGTTTCATTGTCCTCTGGGTATCGCTCATCGTGCTCGGTACGTTCTGGCGGGGTCCGGGATGGTATTTCTTCTTCCCGTGGCAGCACTGGGATACTCACCGCGTCGTAGCGCTCACGAACGTCGATTTTACCGAGTTCTTCGGGATCAACACCCGGAGAGCCGATAACAGCCTGAATCCGCTGGCCTTCATCATCGGAGGGGCGATCATCCTGGGCTATTATTCCATTGGGATCATCTACTGGATCCGGAAGAAGAACTCGGATCTCATCCGGAAACTCGGTCCGCTCCGCTATTCGGTGACCGCGTTCCTGTTCCTGACCATGATGGCACTGCCGATCAAGATGATCCTCCGGATCGGATTCAACATAAAATATATCTGGGTCACTCCCTGGTTCAATATTTAACCGTCTTTCCCATCCGTCATGATGAAACGCCTGTTTTCCTTTTTTATCCGCCGCGCCGAAGAGCCGGTTGAAACACGAGATTACGGAAAGCTCTACCTCGGGCTCTCGGCCCTCCTTTTCATCGGCACCATCTGGGCTGTCGTCGACGAGGTCTCGACCCGCCGTCCCTGGAAGGAGTACCAGGAGAGTTTCCTGAACCTCAGCCAGCAGAAGTGGGCGGAGAAACTCAGCGACGCGCGTGCATCATTCGACTCGGCTGCCTACCGGACACTGCGCTCCCAGCAGGACGAGGCCGAAGCAAAGCTCAATTCCCCCGATGTCCGCCGGATGCAGAGCGAAATCAACGGGATCGAGGAAGCGCTCATCAATCTGAACCGCGACTTCACCTTTGCCAAGAGCAGGGGGGATGAGGCTTACTACTTCTGGAAGAAGTCGATTCACGAGGGTGCGGAGGATAAGGGATACAAGGATCGTCTCGACGAATACGAGAAGAAGATGGCGGCCACCAACGTCCGCATCGATGCGGCGACCGCCCGGCACGATTCCCTCCAGAAGATCGTCGACGGATACAAGAACGCCGTCAAGGAGGTCCGGGGTAAAATCAAGGACCTCTATGCCGCCATCGACCTTGCCACCACGAAGCTGGAACATGCCCGGACCGCCGATATCAGGATCCGGCAGGTTATGATGAATAATTTTGACCGGACGAATTTCGGCACGCCGAAGGCCCGGATCGACCGCTGTCAGACCTGCCACCTCGGCTGGAAGGATGCGACGATGGACAGCGCCGCCCAGCCGTTTACGCTGCACCCGGATCCCGAACTCCTGAAGATTCACAACCCCGAAACATTCGGCTGTACTCCCTGCCATCGCGGGCAGGGCACGGCGCTTACCGCCGGACGCGCTCACGGCGATGACGATCCGTACTGGGAATGGCCGATTCTCAAGGGCAGCGAAGTGTACACGTCGTGCGAGGGCTGTCATGAAAATCAGTCCTACCTGAAATATGGCGGCTCCTTCAACAAAGCCAAGCAGATCCTCGAGGAATCGGGCTGTTTCGGATGCCACGAAATCAAGGGCTTCACCGACCTCGCAAAGATCGGGCCGGATATCAACCAGCTCTCCGCAAAGACGACGCCCGACTGGCTCTTCCGGTGGATCCGAAATCCCAAGGATTACAATCCCCATACCCGGATGCCGAATTTCCGCTTTTCCAACCAGCAGGCCGAAGCCATCGCCGCCTATCTCTGGAATGTCAGCAAGGCGGCACCTTTCGAATATCCGAAAGGCGTCTCGGGCGGCGGAAATCCCGAACGCGGCAAGGATCTCGTCGGATCGATCGGATGCAAAGGATGTCACGTGATCGGCGACGACGTCCGCATGCGCCAGGCGCGGGGATTCAGCTTTGACATTGCCCCCGAACTTACCCGCGCGGGGAGCAAGCTCGATCCCGACTGGATCTACGCCTGGATCCGCAACCCCCGTCAGTACCGGCCGACAACGCGGATGCCCAACCTCCGCCTGACCGACCAGGAAGCAAAGGATATCGTCGCGTACCTCCGGACGATGACCGATAACCGGAAGTTCGATCAGGTCGACATTCATCTCGACGATTCGGCCCTCGCGAGCAAAGGGGATAAGCTTATCCGGGAGTACGGCTGTGCCGGATGTCATCAGATCCGGGGCATGGAACGCGAGGGAAAGGTGAGCGTTTCCCTTTCGAATTTCGGCCGGAAGCGGGTCGACGAACTCGACTTCGGCGATACGAAGGTCCCCCATACCTGGGACGACTGGTTTTTCGGCAAGCTGAAGGATGCCCGGCAGTATGCCACCGACCGCATCATTTCCAAAATGCCGGTCTTCGGTCTCGCGGACAGTGAAATTGTGACTCTCCGGATCCTCCTGCGGGGGATGACCAAGGAAATTCCCGACGAGCAGTACCGTCAGCCGTTCGATAAAACGCTCCAGGCCGTCGAAAGCGGGCGCCACCTGACACACTACTACAACTGCATCAACTGCCATACCATCGAGGAGATCGGCGGCGCCGTCAAGGCGACCCTCGACGATGAGGCGATGGCTCCGCCGTACCTCTTCCCCGAAGGCTCCAAGGTCCAGGAACCGTGGCTCCACGGCTTCCTCGACGGACCGACGCCGATCCGCCCGTGGCTGAAACTGCGGATGCCTACGTTCAGTCTCACGGACGACGAAATCGGGACCATCACCCGCTATTTTCTCGCCCTCCACAAAATCGACTTTGAGATCCGTGACTATGGAGCGTTCCGCACGGATCCGTCCATTGCCGCCGCCGGGACAAAACTCTTCGAAAGCCTCCAGTGCCTCAACTGCCATTACACCGGCAGGATACCGGAAGGCAAAACTCCCGCAGATCTTGCGCCGAATCTTGCCATGGCGTCGGGCAGGCTGAAACCGGACTGGGTCCTCGCGTGGATCGCACGGCCCGATTCGATTCAGCCGGGGACAAGAATGCCGAACTTTTATCCCGATATGCAGTCGCCCGATCCGGAAATTCTGAAAGGCGATGCGCAGACCCAGATCAGAGCACTGCGGGATCATGTCTTCGGCATCAGCCGGTCGAAATAACGACTGCAGTACTTTTTTGTACAACCCTCGCAAGAGGGTTTTTTTTTGTGTTACCGGGAGACCCGGAAGGGGTAGAACATGATCTGGGGCTGGCGGCCGCGGGCGTCGTCGAGAAGGAATTCGTTGATGATCAGAAGATACCTGCCGTTCGTGGTGGTAAAAAGGGAATCGGGGATCGACACCCTGAGAGTATCCGGAGCCGTTCCCCTGCTCTTCGAGGAAGGATGGAGGCCGGGGATGCTCTCGTGACCCGCGGGCGGAATCAGCAGTGATACGGCATACTGGGTGTTCGGGAGTTCGGTGTGTTTCAGCAGAATCGTGAACGCCGACCGGCCGGACGGACCGGAGAGGAGGAGAACCGGGACAGCCGTTTCGGGGATAGTGTCCGACTGATCCTGCCGCTGGCTGAGAGAGACCGCATCCATCACCGGACCGCCGCTGTTCCGCAGAACGATCACCAGGGCGGCGGCGACGATCAGAATTCCGCAGACAACCAGGAGAATGCGCTGTGTCCGGTTTGGCATCATGGTAGGTTCAGTCATGAGCGGTAGGAAGCTGGTTAAGAATGACGGAGAGAAGACGGCTGAACTTGTGCCGGACTTTGTCCGCCACCTCGGTCACTTCGGCGTGGGAGAGCTTGCCGGTGGCAATGCCGGTCGACAGGTTTGTGATGCAGGACATTCCGGCAACCCGCATGCCGTAGGAGGAGGCGAGCCGGACTTCATTGACGGTCGACATCCCGACCGCGTCGGCGCCTGTCATTTTGAGCCATCTGATCTCCGCCGCCGTTTCATAGCTCGGGCCGAGAAGCCCGCAGTAGGTCCCCTCCTGTATGCGGATGCGCAGGGAGCGGGCGATCTTCCGTACCTTCCCGGCGAGGAGCGGGTCGTAGAGAGAGCCGGGGCGGACGACAGGGTTCGGGCCGACCAGCGGCATCGCCGCGAACGTGAGGTTGATCTGGTCGGTGATGAGCATCAGATCTCCGGGCCGGAACCGGGGGTTGATTCCCCCGGCCGCATTGGTCACGATGAGGGTCCGGACGCCGAGCCGTGCGGCGATATGGATCGGATAGGAGACTGTTTCCCAGTCCCCGGATTCATAATAATGGAGGCGTCCCTGGAGAGCCAGGATGCTTCTTCCTCCGCTCGATCCGAAGACAAGCCTGCCGGCGTGACCTTCGATCGTTGGGCGGGGGTAATGGGGTATTTCTGCGGTCGGTATGGCGACGGACTCTTTGAAGGAATCCGCAAAGTATCCGAGACCGGAACCGAGAATCACCGCAACATCGGGTTTCAGGGAAGTCCGTTCGCGGATCCGCCGGAGGGAATCTGCGAGGCGCTCCTCCAGAGGGGGGAGCGTTCTACTCTTTTTCATAGGCAATGCCATCCGCGGCCGGCGGGACCGCTTTTTTGATGAACCCCGAGAGGACGATCATGGTCAGAATATAGGGAAATATCTGAAAGAACTGAACCCCACCGAACGATCCCTGCAGGCGTATGGAGAGGCTTTCGGAGAACCCGAACAGGATTGCCGCAAGTACGGCTCCCGCCGGAGTCCATCGTCCGATGATCATGGCCGCGAGGGCGATAAAACCGCGGCCGGCGGACATTCCGTCGGTAAAGCTGTGCTGATCGAGAGCGAGCCATGCTCCACCCAGGCCTGTCAGCGCGCCGCAGAAGAGGAGGGCGATGCTCCGGATTTTTGCCACACTGATGCCGAGTGTATCGGCCGCAGCCGGATTTTCGCCAACCGCCCTGAGGCGAAGCCCGAGCCTCGTTTTATAAACGACGAAGTGGACGCAGAGGAGGACAAGAACGGTCCCCGGGATAAAGGGATTCGAAATGAACCGGGAAAGGTCGTCCAGATGCCATGATTCAATACCGACGATTCTGGCCGAATTGCTGGAGCTGTTGAAAATGATCTGGCAGAGAAATTTGGTCAATCCAAGTGCAAGAAGATTGATGCCAATGCCGCTGACGATCTGATCAGCCCTGATATATACGGTGATGAAACAGTGGAGCAGAGAGACCACGACGCCGGCGACGATTCCGCATAATATTCCGAATAAAGGACTTTGTGTATAAAAGGTCCCAAGTGTCGTAAAAAATGCGGAAATAAGTAAAGTTCCTTCAAGCGCAATATTCACCACTCCGCCTCTTTCACTGATCGTCGCGCCCATCGCCGGGAGGGCATACGGGATCGATATCCTCAAAATCTGTATGAGAAACGCAGCGCTCAGGAGGGATTCACTCATACGCCGCCTTTCCCCAGTCTGAGCTGAAGCCGATCAAATATTTTTGTCAGGACGATTATCGATATGATAACGATAGCCTGAAGTATATTGGCTAATTCCTTCGGTATCATAGTGTTGATCGTAAGACTTCCATATTCAAGTAAGCCGAATAAAAGAGCAGTGAGGATGATGACAATCGGATTATTCCGAGCCAGGAGAGCGACCGCGATTCCGATGAATCCGGCGCCTTCTGAGAACCCAAGCTCAAAATAGTGTTTATACCCCATGACATAATTGGAACCGACCAGGCCCGCGACAGCTCCGCTTATGAAAAATGTCCGGATGATCACCCGGGACGGACGGATCCCCGCAAAGAGCGAGGCATTTGGATTTAACCCCGCGGCTCTGGTCTCATATCCGGGAACTGTCCGGTAAATATAAAAATACGTCAGGAAACAGGTCCCGATTGCCAGCAGGATGCTGACGTTTACCGGGGAAGCGGTAAAATAACCGGAGAAGGCGCCGAACCTCGGCAGAAAGGAGCTTCCGGAGATATCAGGAGTGTGGACCGTAGCCGGAACGGAGAAGATGTCGCCGACCAGAAAGTTGACCAGCCCCGCCGCGATGAAGTTCATCATGATGGTATTGATGACTTCATGGACTCCGAAGAACGCCTTCAGCATACCCGGGAGCAGGCCCCATATCCCGCCACCGATGATTCCGGCAAGGAGGCAGAAGGGGATTGCAAGGAAAGGCGGGAGCATGTGGGAGTAAAAACCGGCCGCGGCCGTGCAGAACGCTCCGATCGTCAACTGTCCCTCTGCGCCGATATTGAACAGACCCGCTTTAAAGCAAATTGCGGCGGCGAGTCCGGTGTAGATGAGCGGAGTCGCCTTGAAGAGCACCTGGCCGACGCCGTACGGAGATCCGAGTGTTCCTTTGATAAAGAGGTCGTAGACTTCTCCCGGATCACGCCCGACCAGCAGAATCAGAACGGTGCTTATGCCGATCGATACCGCGAGCGCAAGGAATGCGCTGAGGGTACTGCGAACGGAGGGGCGTTCGAGAAGGCGGGCGGGACTCATCATGCCGACTGTCTCCGGACGCCGGTCATAAAGAGGCCGAGTTCCTTATCGGTAGTTGCGGAAGCTTCGAAGATGGCCGTTATAGACCCCTCAAATATCACAGCGATCCGGTCGGAGAGTTTAAGCAGTTCTGCAAGATCAGAAGAGATGAGCAGAATTGCTTTTCCTTCATT
>DATKPE010000024.1:0-18815 GCA_035524335.1 Bacteroidota bacterium | reverse complement strand
TGATGACATTCTGGGATTGCCCGTTGGTGTGAGTCAGGACGACGAGGAATACGGCGAACAGAACAATCGATATGCGTTTCACAACTATTCTCCTTTCTCGGTGTTCATCCATGTGCATCTGCACAGGTGGAGAAAGAACAGTAGAAACGTGTGGGGGAATTAATCAACCGTGAAATAGTACGAAAGAAACAGCAAGTTGTCAAGGTTATGCACCCCGCATCTTGGTTCATATACAATAACGCAACATTCTACCCTCCGGCACAGTGTGCACCTGAAGAACCATCGGCCCGAACGATCCCGGTGATGGAATAAGGTACCCAGCCGGCGATTTAATGTCAACAGCCACGGGTGACCATCAGTCCGGATGTCGAATTATTAGAACAAGACGCGGATTCCGCGGAACTAATCACGAGGAACAGGCCAAGTTCCTCAGACGGTTGATCGTAATGAAGAAATTTGAAAATCCCAAACAGATAAAACAAAAGAAGCCCCGGGCAATTATGACCGGGGCTTCAGGAGAATGGGAATGAGACCGATTATTTGATCAGGAGCATCTTCATCACTTTGCTGAAACTTTTCGAAGGAGAGGCAGTGCTCACGGCATCGAAGCGGCAGAAGTAGAGGCCGCTGGCGAAATTGGCGGCGTTCCAGGAGACCTGTTTGTAGCCTGCCATCTCATAACCCTCGGCGAGCGTCTGCACGATCTGCCCGAGAAGATTATAGATTCTAAGTGTTACGCGGCTGTCCGAGGGGAGCTGATAGCGGATGGTGGTGGCCGGATTGAACGGATTCGGAAAGTTCTGGCTGAGGCTGAACTCCGCCGGCAATCCGGACGTGGACTTTTTGACCGACGTCAGCAGTTCCATGAGCGGCCGCCGCCAGACCCCGCTTCCTCCTGTTCCGGCGAAAACCATCGGACCCGATGATGCGAAGGACCAGACGGGGGTTCCAGCCAGACCAGTGCTGACGGCAATCCAGCTTGCCCCGCGGTCGGTCGAAATAATGACTCCCCCGTCGGTTCCCGCCAGCACAGCCGAACCTGCGATCGTCATGGCATTTACCTTACGGCCGGTTGCGCCGGTGTCGGCCGGGACCCAGACACTGCCGCTGGAGGTGGAAAGGAAAACTCCCGAATCGGTCCCGGCGAAAATGATCGAATCGAGAACGGCGAGCGCGCTGACATTGCGGTGAGTCAGGCCCGAATCGGCCCCGATCCATCCGGCGCCATTATTGGAAGAACGAAAGACCCCGGATCCCCACGTCCCGGCAAAGAGATTCTGTCCCGACGCGGCGATGGTGGTAACATAGGGATTCCATATGCCGCTGTCGGCGCGAGTCCAGCTCACACCGCTGTCGGTGGAGCGGAAGAGACCACCGCCCCAGGTTCCGGCGAAAAGATCCGGACCCGCGACCGCGAGCGACCAGACGAAGGGGGATTTCAGACCGGAGTCGGAAACCGACCAGCTAGTGCCGTTGTCGGTCGATTGGAACAGACCGCTTTCGGTGCCGGCAAAAAGATTCGGCCCCAGAACGGCGAACGAATAGATATGATTGTGCGTCAATCCGGAATCCGCGGCGCTCCAGCTTGCGCCGTTATCGGTCGAGAGAAAGGCTCCCTTGCCGTCGGTTCCGGCTATCATATCGGGGCCCATGACCGCAATGGCATAGACGGCGGTATTCGTGAGACCGGTATTGGCGGTATTCCAGTACGCGCCATCGTCGGTCGAGAGGAAAACGCCGCCGCCCCAGGTTCCGGCAAGGAGTGTGTTTCCCGAAGCGTTCAGAGCCCAGACGGTTCCGGCAGTCAGGCCGCTGTCGACAGGAACCCACTTTGGTCCGTTGTTGGTCAATCGATAAACACCTCCGCCTTTGGTTCCGGCAAACAGATTTGAATCAGAAACCGCAAGCGAGAGAACATCGGAGGGTGTGAGACCGGTCTTGGCGAGAGTCCATGTCGCACCATTATCGGTCGATCGGCTGACGCCCCAGCCTGTCCCGACATAGAGATTCGTATCTGCGACGGCGAGTGTATAGATTTCGTTTGAAAAGAAGCCTGAGTCGACACGTGTCCAATTCGTACCCATATTGGTAGAGCGAAATACGCCGCCGGCCCAGATTCCGGCATAGATGTTCGTATCGGAAACGGCGATGGAAGTGACATACAGCCTCGTCAACCCGGAATCGACTGCATGCCAGTTTGAGCCGTTGTCGGTGGAAAGGAAGAGCCCGCCGAGAGTGCCGGCGAAGACCGTCGAACCTGTGGCGGCGACGGCGTTGACGTAGGTATTCGTCAGCCCGGTATCGACAGCCGACCAATTCACGCCGCTGTTGGTTGAAAGAAAGACCCCCCCGGCTGTTCCTGCGAAAAGATTTGTGCCGGAGGAGGCGATGGACCAGACGCTGGTATTCGTCAGACCGGAATTAACCGCCGACCAGGTCGTGCCGTTGTCGGTCGACAGGAAGACGCCGCTCCCGTCAGTTCCCGCGAAGAGATTTCCGCCCATGCGGGTGAAACACTGCACGAAGCCGCCGAACGGTCCATTTGTCTGGACCCATTGTGCCTGCGTCGGATTCATGAGCAGGACGGTCAGGATCGAAAGCAGATATACGAGGCGGGAACAACTCCGTACACGACGAATCACGGTTCTCATATGCATCTCCCCGGAAAGATTGTCAATGACAAAAGATCAACACGATCTTTGGATTATCAATTCAAATAAGAATGTTCCTTCGAAGATGACGAGAAAGAATTGTATGAATTGGTGTCCTTCCCCTCCCCATCCGCAATACTTCATACACCTTCGGCACAGTCCCGAAGGTTAGCCTCATCCGCAGATGATCATCAGACATCCCATCCCTCCGTCCCACCGGCATCATGAAGATCCGGAACCGGGCGAACAATCGCTTCTTCAGTCCGGATCCGGATACGTAACGTGAATATCGGCCCGGCAGGCATTGCAACGCCACCGGGGATCATCCGGGCCGCGGACACAGCCGGCAAGGATGATCTTGCCGGCCCGACATCGACGATCGATCTCCTTCGACGGTATGACAAATCCATACAGGTATTCCGCAATACGGAAAGAACCGCAGACCGGGCAACAGTCCGGCCGGGATTGTGCGTCGTACCTCATCAAGGACAGTTCGCTCTCCGGGGTATTTTCATACCGGTGAATATGCCGATCCGGACCGAAATGCGCAACCAGGATCGGCATTATTTCATAAGAATCATTTTCATCGTCCGGGAGGCCGTGCGTAACGGATTGTCCAGGCTTGCGGCTGTCAGCCTGCAGAAATAGACGCCGCCCGGTACGTTCGAGGCGTTCCAGGAGATCTCTCTTTCGCCCGCATCGACGATACCGCTGAACAGTGTTGCCACCACACCGCCGAGCAGATTGTACACCCTCACAGTGACCCGGCTTGCGTACGGAAGCTGATAGCGGATCCGGGTGGAGGGATTGAACGGATCGGGATAATTCTGATACAGCTCTGTTTCCGCCGGAAGCGCGCTGAATGGCGGGGATGCGCCGACATGGGTAAGGACCCCGTCGCTGTTGATATTCTGGGTAAAGATATCGTAATCGGAACCGTTGCGCCGGTCCTGCCATGTGATGATCGCCCCTCTGCCGCCGTTGCCGATCATAACCGGGCAGGATTGAGTCCCGGGGGCCGCGCCAACGACAGCACCTCCGGTCGTCCACAGCAGCGTGCCGGAACCGTCGATGGATTGTGCATAGATATGGCGGTCGCTGGAGTTCCACCACGTAACGATCGCGGTACCGGATCCTGTGGCGATGATGTCCGGATCGTACTGGTAATACGGCCGGTTGTTCAGAACAACGCCGTTCGTATCGCCGGTTCCGCCCCATAATCTCGCTCCCGTCGAATCCAGCCGCTGGGCGTAAATCCGGTTCTCCTGCCACACAATGATAGCGCCGCCCGCTCCGTCGCTTACCATGATCCTGTGCCTCGGGTCGCTGGCGGAGTTAAAAAGCTGATCGCCGGAATTATTCGTGCAGACCGGCACTCCGCTCGAATCTCCGTTGACGATCCAGAGACGGCTTCCCGATCCGCCGATGTGCTGTGCATAGATGGTGTGGTCGGTGCCGTTGTAGCTGCTCCGGCTGTCTTCCCATGCGACAATGCCCCCGCCCCGGCCGTCGGCCAGAATCGAGGGATTGATCTGATCATGGACCGCCGGGCATACGGCAATTCCTCCGTCCGCCCATTGCGCGTGACCGGACGAATCTATCCGCTGCATGTAGAGATCGTAATCGGAACCGTTGCGGTAATCGCTCCAGGAGATCAGAGCTCCCCCGCTTCCATCCGCCGCGGAGGCTGGTGAGAACTGCGCTGACACGGATGTCAGGGCCACGCCGTTCACCGCCCACCGGACAGTCCCCGAGGAATCGATGCGCTGGGCATAGATATGCCGGGCGGTTGCACCGCCCGCGCGTTCGTCCTGCCACGAGATTATCGCTCCGCCTGCGCCGTCGCTCACGATCGTCTCCATATTGCAGGCGGAATTCGACACCCCGCTGCAGATGGGAACTCCTCCTGCCTGCCACTCCGCGATACCGGCGAAACTGATGCGCTGGGCATAGATCTCCGTGCCTAACCCACTTCGGTCATCCAGCCAGGCCATGATCACTCCGCCCTTTCCATCGCCGGCGAGAACGGGAAAGAATTGATTATAGGCTGCCGTACAGACCGGGATCCCGTTCGAATCGCTTCCATTGAGCCACTGGCGAATTCCCGCCGCATTGATCCTCTGCGCGTAGATATCGGAATGGGAAGCATCGTTCCGGTAATCCCACCAGGCGATGATTCCGCCGCCGACGCCGTCGCTGATCATCTGGGGATACTGCTGGTCCCCGGCTGTCATACAGACGCCGGAATTCACGGAGGGATCTGTCGACCACTGGGAGAATCCAATACCCGCCCCGAATGTGAGAAATCCGATACAGCAGATCAGAATCAGTTTCATGCTCTTCATCCTTCTGAATATTCCGCACGTGAGATATCAACAGAGACAGCGGGCAAAGGTCCGTATCGCGGCGCGACCGGACCGCTCACTCACTCGTATGCCAGTTGACGATTTTATACTCCCCTGTGGAGTCCTGCCTGAAGACAATACTGTGGAATCTGACCCTGGCGGTATCGGGCGTCTGTCTGGTCTTGATCCGGAGAAAACCCATATCGTCACCATTGCTCGTTTCCGCCTCGACCATCACCATCTGGTACGATGTATCGGCGAGCGGACAGGCGGCCGCTCCTCCGGTCAGGACGGAGCGCAGATATTCGAATTTCCTTCCGTCTATCAGTCGCGCACCGGAGGCAACCGAAGATCCGGCCTTTTCGAGATTTCTCCCCGCAAGAATATCCCGGGCAACCTGCACGATACCGTTCACCTTTGCCCTCACTTTTTCGTTCCGGGCGTCGTTTCCGGCCTGGCACAGGGCGGTGCAGGTGAACATGAGGACGAGCGGGAGAATACAGCAGAGGCCTTTCATGCGCGTTTCCCTCCAATAGTGAACAGTATTGAATGCGGAACAGGGCGCGGATGGTACTGCGCCCTGTTCAGGACCATCGACAACTGCGGAAGGCGGTGGAAGAACCTCACTCAGGATTTTCACAACCCAGGAACAGTCATCAGGCTCCGCCCGCCGCCGAATTTCAGGAACCCGGCATCGTTCAACTGCCGGTCAGGTCCAGTTCAGTAAATAACAGCCCGGCATGAGGGGCACGACTCCGGTCAACACCAGAATGGTGGCGCAAAGAATTATCTTTCTAAGCTTCATATCTTTCTCCGATATGGCTGTTGATCCAAGGTGAATTAGTCAAGCTGTACCGCATTGTCCACAATTTTATTGCAATGTCGGACGGATGAAATCGCGTCACCGGGCCTTACGTACCGGTCAGCGATCACAACCGGTCAGGCCGGGAGGATCGGACAGAATCCGGCCCGCAGGATTTTCAGGAAAGCATGGGATCGAGGAACGGGAGAAATGATCGCGTATGGAGGAACCACAACAACGCATTCTGCCCACAATGCGCCGGGGTGAGATGATCGTCTCACCCCATCCGAAAGTACAGAAATCGGGGGCGAATATCAACCGCCTGGGTGATTTATTTCGGCGGGTATTCTCCCTTTACCGCCACCCGGCGGACAAAAAAAGCGGCGGGAAAACGCCGCTGTTGTTCGAAAACGATCGGGAGTCGTGTAAATCCGGCTCACTTTGCCAGAGGCTTCGCGACCGCTATCTTGTAGCCGTCGGGATCCTCCAGCCTCAGCATCCGCACCCCCCAATGCATGTCGGCCGCTTCCGCATCCTTTGCCGGTGTGAGTTTCCGGACCCGGGAAGCCAGCTCGTCCACATCCTGGTCGGTGGTGAGATAGATCGAAAATCCGAGACCCTTGATCCGATCCCGGCCTTTCGCACCATCGTCCTGATTGATTGTGATCCGTGCCTCACCCGCCTGTAATGCTATACCGCGCAATTTGCCGTCGCGCTCAAGCTTCCGGTCGATGGCAAAACCGAGGACCTCGTGATACCAGGCGAGACTTTTCTGCAGATCTTTGACGGTGAGCGAGATCGACATCGAATCGGCGTGCAGTCCTGCGTGCGAACTCATAACGGGTAATTCTCCTTTTTTGTGATCAGTAAATGTACTCATCCCCCGTCTCATCACCAAACCTTCCCGGGGAGACGATCGTCGGTCGTCCGCCGGACCGGAACCCGGCGGTTGTCATATTATAACCGGTAGAGTCCGATGTTCTCGTACCTGATCCGGGACGGCTGGCGGAGCAGGAAGAGAACCGTCGACGCGAGATCCTCGGGCTGAAGGACGTCGGGGCGGACCTCGCTCCCGGTCTTCGGGGGAGGAACCTGAACCAGAGCCGGACAGAGCGCGTGCGCGAGGATGCCGTATTCACGGACCTCGGCCTGGAGCGCTTCCGTAAATCCGAGGAGACCGAATTTGGACGCGCAGTACGGCCCCGCGAGCGGATAGCCGTGCTTCGCCGCCTGCGAAGCGATATTGATGATATAGCCCGAACGCTGAGCCATCATCACAGGCAGACACTCCCTCGTCAGCCGGAAAACACCGGTCAGATTAGTCCCGATGACGAGATCCCATTCCTCATCGGTGCAGTCGGCGATCGCGGAGGAGACGCCAAGCCCCGCGTTGTTGACCAGAATATCGAGCGACGGGAAAGATTTCTGCGCGAGCCTGACGACCCTGACGATATCCTCCTTCTTCCGGATATCGAGCACCGCGGGAACCGCCCTGCCCGGGCCGGCACGATTCAGCGCCGCCGCGGCCGTCTCGAGCAGTTCACCCCGTCGCGACGCGATCAGCACGTTCACCCCCTCCGCAACGAGCGCCTGTGCTATCGCATACCCGATGCCGCTGCCGCCGCCCGTCACGATTGCGTTTTTACCCTTCAGATTATTCACATGGACTCCTTGGTATTTGTCCAACCCCGGCTCCTTCCATCTTCACCTGCCGGTTTTATTTTTCCCCCGCAATGACTTTATAGATTCCTCCCGTCATTCCATCGATCGTCACGGAATGCGTTGTCCCGAGATCATAGGCGGTGCCGCTCATCAGCTCCTTCAGCTTCACCGCCCCGGCAAGCTGATGAAGATACGGTTCGAGCGGGACCTGTTTTTCATTCCTGTTATGATTGACGATCACCATAACGCGCTCCTCTTTCCATATCCGGAAATAGACATAGACTTCATCCGCGGGTTTGAAATGAATGAGCTTCCCGCGGCGAAGCGGCTCCTCCGCCCGGCGGATCCGGAGCAGTCGCCGGGTATAATCGAATTGCGTGCTCTCCGCCTCGGTCCGTCCCCCGGCGGAAAAGGCGTTCCGGGTATCGCCGGGAAAACCCCCGGGGAAATCGGAGCGGATGGTTCCATGGTCGGGACCCCCGGTCATGCCGATTTCGGTCCCGTACAGGATCTCCGGGATTCCCCGGGTCGTGAGAAGCGTGAGCAGTGCGACCCTGAACCTCCGGGCATCACCGTTCACGTTATACATAATTCTCCGGATGTCGTGATTATCCAGGAATGTGACCAGATTATCCGGATCGGGGTAGAGGAAATCCTTCGCCAGACAGGTGAAGACATTTTCGATCCTGCCGGCAGTGTCCGCAAATGCCTTCATGAACGCGTCGAAAAGTCCGAAGTCGGTGATGGCGGGAAGCTGTGCCGGTATCCTCCTCGGGATCCGGCTTCCCTTCTGGTACGGCGCGAGAAAGGCCGGGTCCTGCACCCACACCTCCCCCACGATATTGAACCGGGGATATTCCTTCATGACCGCGGCACACCACGATTCCCTGAAGGACGGCTCGATATAGGGATAGGTATCCTCCCGGATGCCGTCGATGCCGCTGAACTCTATCCACCAGAGGGTGCTTTCCAGCAGATAGTCCGCCACGAGCGGGTTCCGCTGGTTGAGATCGACCTGGTAATCGGCGAACCACCCGTTGACGGCTTTCTGTTTCGTCACCGAATCGCTGTGCACATCGTCCAGCTCCGGTTTGGAGTTGAATGCCTTCTGGTGGTGCTCCACGGTGCCATTGAGCCAGTCGGGGGTCGGCAGGTCCGCGATCCACGGATGGGAGATCCCGATGTGATTATTGACGTGATCCATGATCACCTTCAATCCCATCCCGTGCGCCTTCCGGACCAGATCGCGATAGAGGTCGTTCGACCCGAATCGGGGATCGATACGGTAGAGATCCGTGGCGCCGTAGCCGTGATAGCTGGCATGCTGCATGTTGTTTTCAACGACCGGATTCAGCCAGAGCGCGGTCACCCCCAGATCTTTCAGATAGGCGAGCCGGTCGATGATGCCCCGCAGATCTCCCCCATGACGTCCGAACGGATCCCTGCGGTTCAGCGTGTCGGCCATTCCGGGCACGTTGTCGTTCGATGTATCGCCGTTCGCAAAACGGTCGGGGGTGATAAGATAGATGACATCGTCCGGACCAAACCCCTCATGCCCCGATTCGGGCTGTGACCGCTTCAGCACGGGAAACTGCACCGGAACCGAACCCCCATCCGAATGGACTTTGAGAGTGTAGGTCCCCGGCATCGCGGAGGGGGATATTTCGATCTGAACAAAGGCATAGGAGGGGTTTTCGATCTTTTCGGTCCGGACGATTCTGATCGCGGGCGAGGAGGAGGTGATCCGGACGGCTCCGAGGTTCCGGCCGTACAGCATCAGTTCAATCCTGTTCGTCTTCATGCCGGTCCACCAGTTGGGCGGTTCGACCTTTGTGACGGAAGGCGCCTGCCCTGCCGCCGCCGAACTCCCCGGGACGGGAAGGAGAAGCATGAGGACGACCGGGATGCTTCTGATAATATTCAACAGCATCCGCGGGGCTGACCGCAACGGCCCGGGCGCGGAGACTTTACCACTGCGCACTCTGCGGTTTTCTCTGATAATATGCCGGGGAAGAGGCCGGGTTTCGTCTACGGGGCGGTGGTGCTGAACGGGAATTTCCGACGGGGTGACTCCCGAAGTCCTGCTGTTGCCCGGATCCGGAATCATCTGTATAGCACTGCTGGGATGTAAGAACACACGAACCTCACTGGGATATCAGCATGGCACAAGCCCCCGCAAATTCCGGACGAAACCGGGACGGGGGCGGCGCATGCCGGCGCGGGTTATTCATCCCGGTGCGCGCATTGATGTCGGCAGCCGGAAGGCGGTCGGCTCACCCGGGTAGTTTTGCATGTTTTTTCGCACCGCCCGGCACGGACGTACTGCTGTCGGCTCCCTGCATGAGCATCTCCACCTTGTACCGCGGACTGTCAGTGAAGGATGCCAGCGTCGTTGTATCGGCGGTCCTGACGATGAGTTTCTTTGCCGGAATCCGGTACGAGGTGAGGACATGTTTCCGCAGAATGTCGTTCCTGCGGGTTAGCTTCCGCCCGAGCTCGATCCGAAGGGAATCCGTGTTGTAGAGGGAAAGAATTTTGTCGTCCCCCGCAGTACCCTGCGCGGGGACTCCGCGAAGGAGGACCAGGCTGTCGACATACGCGCCGTATTCCCGGTCGCCGTCGTCCAGGGCCGTGATATCCTCATACGTCGGCGATGCTTTCTGCTGGTCGCGGAATTTCTCCGCGAGATATGCGGCCTTGGTCTTGTAGACGGCGAACGTCCGGAGTCCATCCTTCATATTGACATACTGCGTCAGCGCGAGGGTCATGTCGGGTTTTTTCTTTTCGATTGCCGCGACGTCGCTGATCTGACGGTATTGCTGTGCCGTGAAATCGGTCTGGAGTGGATCGATTTCGATGTTCTCCAGCTTGTCACCGCCGGCGCCGAACGCCCGCGCGAGGAACCGGAAAGGGGAAAGGGCAACTTTGACCATCAGATTCACGAGCGTTTTCAGAATGATGCCCGAATAGGAGAACTGCGGGTCATTGAGGTTTCCCTTGACCGGAATATCGAAGCTGATCTTATCGTCCTTGTCCTTGAGGAGATAGAGCGCCAGCCCGAGCGGCAGGTTGATTTTCGGTTTCAGATCGCCGTGCTTATCCCCCACATTCATCTTGTACGCATCGAGCAGGTTGGTGCTCTCGATGTTGTTCTCACGGATGATATTTTTGCTGATGAAATTCAGATTTCCTTCGGTGATATCGTAGGCCGTATACTGGAGGCAGTAGGGACTGAGGAGCGGCAGGCTCAGGTTCTGGAGGTTAAGCATGATCTGCTGATTGGTCAGATCGGCGACGCTCCCCTTCCAGTCGATATCGAGCCTCCCACCCTCGGGGAATGACGCCCGGATCGCGAACGAATTTTCCCTCCGGGGGTCGACATCGGATGCCGAGATCGTGATACCGCTGACCGGTACCCGGCAGGGGGATATCAGGGTGCTGTCGGTCAGATTGCACCGGGAGTCGTCGATCAGCAGTCTCCGTATCAGAAGCGACATCGGCTTCGCCGGCGGCGCCGGCGACTGCGCAGTCCGACTGCTCTCCGCGGCGGCCGCGTTGGTCATCACAACGTTCAGAACTACCTGGGAAAGGTGGAGGGAATCGAACAGGTAGGCGGAGACCGGCAGACGGAGGGTGTCATGGCCGGTATTCAGGGATCCGACCGAAACCGCGACCGATCGTCCTCCGGCCGGATCGGCATAGACGACATTTCCCCCGCGGAGCTGGACAGTGCCGAGGATGACCGATTCAAACGAGGATTTCGAGGTATCGCTCGCCAGCTTCGCGGCAATATCTGCGTAATTGGCCTTCCCGCCGGCACGGGAAATCGTGATGGAGGGGCCGATCACGCGAAGGGTGGAAATGTCGATTGAATGATGCAGAAGCGGTCTGTAGCCGATCTGAAGTGCGAGAGTGTCGACCGAGGCAAACACCGTGATATCGTCGCGCTCGTAGACCCGGAGGGAGTCGATCTCGGCGGATCCGGTGAAGATGTTCAGATGAAGGCCGGCGATCAGAATCTTCCTGCCGGTCATTTCCCTGCTGTGGCTTTCGATGTAGTATTTCACCGCAGGTGCAATAGTCACCGCAACGATAAGAACAAGGAGAATAACTGTTCCCAGCCCATAGGCAAGGATCTTCAATAGTTTTCGCATGATGCCTGCGGTACGGTTCGTCTGTCGGGGAAAGTGATTGACGGAGTTATCTGACAGTCAGATAATTACAAATTTTCCGGCGGATAATCAAGCTCTCCGGGTGACTGTGCCGGACTACCGGCTGGCGTCCGGTACAATGACGGAATACCCGGGTATAAAAAAATCCCCGCCTTTCGGGGCGGGGATGTGAGGCATGGCACACCTGTTGTCAGATGGAAACATCGACCTGATAATCAATGGTGGCGACGATCTGCGTCCCTGCCGGCACCGCCACGGATGTGGTCCCCGCTGTCTGGACGGTGATGGTGGCCGTCAGAGGCAATCCGGTGGCATTCTGCATCGCCGTAAGCAGATTTGACAATCCCGCAACATTCCGGTGAACCAGTGAGCTTTGCGCAAGGGAGATGCCGGGTGACCGGAGACTGTCGAACGGGACATTGGTGAAGGTCGCAAGCGTGTCGGCTGTTCCGCCGTTCAGCTGATAGGTGATCGATCCGCTCACCGTTCCGGTTGCGGGAGGATTTGGCATGGACAGAAGGATATCCGAGATTCTCGTGGCCTTCACCTTTGTGGCATATGTCGGGCTGACCGAAGTGATCTGATCGACGATCGAATAGGTTTTGGATTCATTCCAGAAATTGCCTCCGCTGACGGTCGCCGAAACGCTCAGCGGGAGATTGAGCGCGATGAGAAACGGATCGACAAGTCTGCAGGCGGAACCGACGAGGAGCGATCCGGCCATCAGCACGATCATGAGTAATTTTTTCATACTGCCAGTCCTTTCATGTTTGGATATCGTGTGAATGCGGGGTCGTGAGATCAGTTGCCGAACCCGATGCCGCCTGAAAACGTGGTGACCGAGCCGAGATTGGCGTCGGCGAAGAGGCGCAAAAACCCGAGCGAGAGAGTCACGCCGCCCGTGGCACAGAAGGTATTCGCACCATCGATATCGATGCTCGTGGCGACGCCGCTTGCGGTGGGGGTATAGTTGAGCGTCAGGGAATTCTTTTCCCATGCAAGACCGCCGTAGACCCCGAGGATACTCCAGTTCTTGCTCGCCTGTGCGCCGATGGTCACGGCATTAATGGTAATCAGATCGCCGATGGTCATGCGGTTATACGAAAAACCGGCGGCAATATCGAGCGGCGGATCGCCGAGGTACTGGCTGATGCTGTGGCGCACGCCCCCGCCGTAGAGGGTCGTCTTCGGAAGTTTATTCGTTCCGAGCGCCGGGGTGATGAAGAGACGCCCAAACGCCTCGGTTCCGTCGAACGATCCGATCGTCAGCTGGGCAACGCCGTGCGGGAAGTAGCTCGCATCGATCATGCCGTCGGATCCCTTGTACTGGAATCCGCTCGGATCTTTCACAACCGTGGCCGCCGGACCGAAGATCGTCGGCTGGACGGCGGTCTTCTGCGTGTATCCCGGGGGGAGCTGAACGGTGTAGGTTTTCTCCCCGTCCGTCACCTGGGAGCCCATGCCGAGAAGATCGAGGTGCACCGAAATGCCGTCGCGGGGGATGTAGGCTGACCGGAACGAACCGGCGCTGATGTCCGCTCCGTAGAGATCCGCAAGCGGCTGAATGTATCCCCGGACGTTGACGGCATCGAGCTGGTTGATCGCATTTTCAACATCGGTCTGGGCGAGGGATCCGGCCGCACAGATTGCCAGAGCGAGTGCGGTTATGAATATCCGGACAAAGAGAATCTGATGGTCGCATTGCATGCACACCTCCTTTGAAATAAGAACAGGTGAGGAGCGGATATCGGGTGCCGCGCATCTGACGGCAGCCCGGGGCATATTCCTTCCGGTAAAAAAATATAGACCTTGGAATGATAATAATCAACGATTACTTCATTAAAAATAGCCTCCCTCCCCCCACAATATTCATTTCCGGTCCAGGGCGTTCCGGAGGTTGCCGAGAAGAACGGAGGATGAATACGGCTTCTGGATGAAATATTTCGCCCCTGCGGCCTGGAGCTTCTCCCGGACGGCGGGATCATAATATCCGCTGACCAGAACGATCGGGACATCGGGCTTGATCGCCCGGATCCGCTCAAAAACCAGGTCACCCGGCATCCGCGGCATCCCGATATCGGAGATCACGGCGTCGATTTCCTTTTGCCGGGCATTAAAGAGATCGATGCCGTCCTCGCCGTCGCCGGCGACAAGCACGGTGTATCCCTTCCCTTCCAGCATGTCGACCACAATCCTCTGCATCGATTCCTCGTCCTCGATCAGGAGAACCGTCTCATGTCCGCCCGGGATCTCGGCCTTTTTCTGGACGGTCCCGTCGGGAGAGGTCTCGGTGGACGAACGGACGGGGAGGTAAATGATGAATTCCGTCCCCTTCCCGAGCTCCGTTTCCACCTCCAGAAATCCCTTATGGTGGGTGACGATGCTGTGGACGACGGCGAGGCCGAGGCCGGTCCCTTTTCCCGGCTCCTTCGTTGTATAAAACGGCTCGAAGATCCTCTGTTTCTGTCGTACGTCCATGCCGGTGCCGGTATCGGCGATCCGGAGGACGATATAGCTGTCGGCCGCGACCGCGGAAAATATTTCGGTGATGTCCCTGCCGTTGATCATGGCGACGCTGATCCGGAGCGTACCGCCCGAGGGCATCGCATCACGGGCGTTCAGACAGAGATTCAGAAATATCTGATGGATCTGGGTCGGGTCGGCGTCAATCGCGGGGATATCGGCGGGAAGATCGGTCTCGATGGTGATCGTTTTCGGGAAGGTCTCCCGGAGGAGTTTCGCGATTTCCCGGATAGTATCGGTCACCTGCACCGATTCCAGTTTGGATTCCGTTTTCCGGGCAAAGGTGAGGAGCTGGCGGACGAGTGCGGCGCCCCGGTCGACCGCGCGCTGGATCGTGTCGAGGCGGTCGGTGAATTCGGTCCCGTCCCCCTTTGCATTCTGCATGAGCCAGGTATTGCCCATGATGATGCCGAGCAGGTTGTTAAAATCGTGCGCGATGCCGCCGGCGAGGGTGCCGATGCTCTGCAGTTTCTGCGACTGAAGCAGTTCCTCCTCGAGCTGTTTCCGGTGGGTCGTGTCCTCCTTGATGCCGAGATAGTGCGTCACGCGGCCCTGCGCATCCTTGATCGGCGACAGATATGCGTACTCCCAGAACAGCTCGCCGGTTTTTTTCCGGTTGCGGAATTCCCCCTTCCAGGGGCGCCCCTCCGACAGGGCTTTCCAGAGATCCCGGTAGGTTTCGGGGGGAGTGAGTCCCGATTTGAGGATGTTCGGCGTTTTTCCGACCGCTTCCGCAAAGGTATACCCCGTCACCTCCGTAAATTTCGGATTGACATATTCGATCTTTTCTCCGGTATCGGTGATGACCACCGACACGGGGCTCTGTTCGATGGCCTGGGAGAGTTTCCGGAGCGCCTCTTCGGCGACGGTCCGCTCGGTGATATCGTGGATGATGGAGAAGAGGATCACCTTTCCCGCAATATTGATGGGAGACGAGTGCACCTCCACGGTGCGGATCCCGCCGTTCGCGAGCCGGTGGGGGAAGATGAAGTAGTTCAGACGTTCGTGGAGCGCCTCAATCCGCTCGGCCGAAACATCCTCGGGCGGGAGGCTGTTGAGGTCCGCGATGTTCATGGCCCTGAGCTGTTCGACGGAATAGCCGTAGAAGTTTGCGGCCGCATCGTTCGCATCGCTGATGGTGCCCGTCATCGGATCGAGCAGGAGCATGACGGCGTCGTGATTGACGAACATCATGTGGAATCGCTCTTCGCTTCTCCGGTGCTCGTCGACGAGTGCGATCTTGTCGAGCGCGAGATGAATCTGCCCGCTGACCGCCGCGAGAAAATCGATATCCTCCTTCTGCCATTCGCGTGAAGAGGAGACCTGGTTGAGGATGATTGCATAGAACCCATCCTCCCGGAACCGGAAGGGATACCAGAGGAGGCTCTTGATGTGCATATCCTTGTGGAGCCGGTCCCCCGCGCCGTCTTCCCGGAACGCCGGATGATACGCATCGGCGTGGCTCTGGATCCAGGTTTTTTCCGTCCGGATGTACTCCGCCGCGCCAAGAAAATAGCTGAGAGGATAGGTATCGCGGGTCGGTTCGATTTCAGGTTTCGTCGCCGGGATCCATTCGCAGAGCCCGGTCGCCTCCTGGCGGCTGAACGATATGTCGTAGATGAGGGACCTGTCGACCCGGAGCGTTTCGCCGATGATGCGGGACATCGCCGTCAGAAGATCGTCGGCGATATCGTACGCGTTGATCGCCTCCGCCAGCCGGATCGTGGCGCCTGCGAACCGGAGCTGGCGCTCCAGCGTCCGGTTTGTCTTCCGGATCTCCGCCTCGGCGCGGTACCGTTCCGCCAGAAGATCGATCCGGTTGATGGCGATGGCGACGCTTCCGCCGATGGACATCAGGAATTTCCGTTCCACCTCGTCCGGCACCCGGATGCCTTCATCACCGAACGTCCCCGTCGCGAGCGCCCCGAGGGTTTTATCGAGCAGGAGCATCGGAATCACGACGATGGTCCGGTACCGAAAGGCCTGATCGGCCGCAGATTTCATTCTCGCGTCGGTTGCGGCATCCTCCACGACGACGACATTCTTCGACATCACGATCTGTTCGAGAAGAGCGTTGCCTGCGCGCAGGAAGGGATCGGGAACCGACTGCCGCCGCAGAGAATCCGCGAGCCGGCCTCTTGCGCTCAGAAGCCGGAATCCGCTCCGGTCTTCCGTCAGGCGAGCGGCGGCGAGGTTGGCAAACCCGAGTATCTTCCTGATTTCCTCCAGTGCGATACTCAGCACCTCCTCGTACGATTCCGCATGGTTCAGGCTGTTGGAAAGTCTCAACAGCGCCTGCGCATGGAGATCCCGTGTCTCCAGCGCCCTCCGGCTGTCGTCCAGCGCACGGTTCTTATCGACCAGGTCTGCAATCGATCTGTCGAACCGGCGGACGAGATAATCGATGACGATGGCGCTCCCGATCATCAGAAGAGTTACATCGATCGCATACGGCACGAGACCGAGCGATAGCAGAAGACCGCCGCCGGCATTCATATCGAATACGACGAAAAACACGAGGTACAGAATCGCCGCTACGGAAAAGCCGGCATACTGCCTCCGGGTCAGGAGAAGGGACGCCACCAGCAGAACCGGCGGGAAGACAAGAAGGGACGCATCCTGGATGCCGCCGCGCTCGAAGAGTGTGAGTGCGACGGCGAAGGCAAACGACGTTCCCGCCAGGAGAATACCGGAGGAGACCAACGCTCCCCTGCCGTTCAGCCTCCTCGCAAGGAGGAGGAGTAAAGTCAATGCTCCACATTCGAGGGAAAACGGATAGAATTCAAAGCGGAGATGCTCGGCGAAGGGATAGAGTATCCCTGCAAGATACGGGAGAATAAGTATTCGTGCGATCGCCTCCCGGCGATGCTTCATTTCCTCGGGGGGAACAGAGATTGCCTCGGCTCGTTTCATCATTCGTCTACTCACGGCTTCCCGGCCCGGCCCCTGTCTGAATCAGAGGCGCCTCTCCGGATCGTCCAATATAGCTTTATTCATATCCAGAGGCAATATTTTCAACCCCTTGCCGCCACATATTTCGCGATGTTACTCGGCCGGGATGCGATCGTCCGCTTCCTCAATGGGAGAAATGATCTCACCGGCCGGACGCCACCAGAGGCCGTTCCCCGTCGCCGCAAACAGACGGCTCCCCGTCCGGGCAAGGGCATTTACCGTGTTTGCGGCATCGCCGGTGAGTCCTTCGCTGACCTCCCGCCATTGAAAATCCCCCCACTTTTCCAGAAACACTCCTTTCCCCCAGGTTCCGGCGAATACCGATCGTCCGCAGACCAGAAGAGACCGGATGGCGGTGTATGGCAGGCCGTTGTCCCTCCTGCGCCACCGTTCCCCGGCGGCATGACGGAGAAAGACGGAACCGTTCACCGATCCCGCAAGCAGTATTCCACCCTCACTCGCAAGCGAGTAGATGAATCTGCTCGTAAGACCGCTGTTGATGCTGATCCAGCCGGATTCGGGGTTGTCGCTCCGGTATACACCGCAACCAAGCGTCCCCGCGAACCACCTCCCCCGCCGCTGTGTAATTGCGTGCACCTCTCCCCCAGCGGTAAATATTCTGACCGCCGGTCTGGAGGATCTCGTCGTGCTGAAAAAAAAATAGCCCGAATCGGTCCCGAGAATTATGGTAGAATCCGATATGCCGGCGCAGGTAAAGTGAATCCCTCCGGTGATGCGGTGACACTCCCATTGAAGCCGGCGCACGGGGCTGATACAGAAGGTGGATTCCGAGACCAGAAGGAGCCGATCCCCGTCGGTCGACAGTATCCGTACGGCATCGCCGGCATGAACCGGTGCGGAGGATGCCTCCAGGATCCCCTTGTCAGAAACGATATACAGGGAATCGCCGGACGAAGCGACCAGCCGACCGTCGACAGAGGCGAGCGAGACAATCGGCACCCCGGCCGTCCGCTGCGTCAGCCGCCACTGGGCGCCCGTCAGCCCGGGAAAAATCAGGAGAAGGATCGCAGGAAGAAGAAAGGTGCGAGGGTATCGGTTCATAGTGTGCCGCGCCACGCCGATTCAACCTCTTTCGACAGATAATGGAGGATATCGGTGTGCCGGCAGTGTACAAAATTAGGTCTGAAGAATCAACCGGAGAGGATACCGCTTCCTTCAGGAAAACAGCATTGCCCACATCTCACGGAGGGTCGTACGGATGGTCCGGGTATGCCGCCGGACCTTCGCAAACAGATACATCGTGAGGAGGACAGAAAGGGTGACAAAGAAAATGACCGTTTGAAATGTGAAAAAATATCCGAGATAGCGCATCATCTCCTCACTCCTTCACGTGTGCATAAAAAAAACCCCGACCAGGGACATGATCGGGGTTCCATCCACCATACCACATACCACAATCGTTTACCAGCCGGTATACGAGATCGAGGTCCTGCCGGTGTCATCAGAGGTACAGGTCGCCACCCACGCCGTATTGACCGTGGAGGTACCCTTGATCTGAATTGAGTTCGTCGCAATGGTTCCGAGCGTATAGGTTCCATTGTCGTCTTTGGCCATCTTGGTCGGAATCGTATAGTTCGTATACGCGCCGCCGCCTCCGCCCATCGTGGTCGGACGAATCTTGAACTGATACGCATTGGCCGCGACGTTCACGAGGCTGGCCGTGACGCCGTCTTTGTTCGACTGTGTG
>DATKPE010000023.1:0-72825 GCA_035524335.1 Bacteroidota bacterium | reverse complement strand
CATCAAAGACAGCAGTAAAACCGGCGAGACGGAGAACCTGACGTTCACCGAAACCGGTCCGAATACCGGGGTGTTCAGCGCACGGATTCCGACCGTGTTCGGTTTGTCGGCCGGAACGAACAACGACGGCCGGTTCAACGCCAAGGCGGGGGACACCCTCATACTGACGTACCGCGACTCGCTGCAGGTCAACGGCGGCAGCGGATCGATCACCGTCCGGACCGCGGTCCTCGGGGGCGTTACCGCGACCATTACGGCTGTGCCGGGGATCATCGCCGCCGGAACCGGCATCACCTTTATGATCACCGATAACGACCTCAACCGGGACAGCACCAGGACGGACACGGTGCGGTACAGCGCCGTCAGCACCACAGGCGAGACGGAACAGCTCACGTTTGCCGAGACGGGGAAAAACACCGGCATATTCACGGCGCTGCTGGCGACGGTCGCAGGGACGACGCCGGGCCCGAGCAACAACGGCGTCATGACGGCACAGCCCGGGGATACGATCAGTGTGACGTATGTTGACAGTGTCACGCAGAACGGATCGACCGCCGTCATCAAGGCGGTCAGCATCGTCGGCCAGGTGAATTTTTCCCAGTCGGTAAAATCGTTTGTGGATTTGAACGGCGGTCTCCATGCACCGCATGACTCGCTGAGATATTCCATTTTCGTGAAGAATACCGGTTCCGCGGCCGCGACCGGCGTTGCGGTGCAGGACAGCCTGCCGTCCGGAATAACGGTCGTTCCCGGTTCGATCACCGGCGGCGGGACCATTTCCGGAACCGTCATCTCATTCGCGCCGTTCACGCTGGCGGTCAACGACAGTGTGACGTTCCAGTTCGTTGCCACGATCGATACCACGGTTGCCGATTCGTCGACGGTGCTCAACAAGGCGGTCATCGCGGCCAACGGGGTGACGAAACTCGTCTCGGCCGGGTTCACAGCCGCCAACAGACCGGTGATGACGCTGGCCAAGAGCGTGGACAAGCCGACGCCGACCGTGGGCGATACGGTAACCTATACGATATCCTATGCGAATGTCGGAACGAACAGAGCGGCAAATGTAGTGGTAACCGACACGATTCCGCAGCACACGACCTACGTGCCGAACTCCGTGACACTGAACGGAACGGCGCAGACGGATGTTCTGGATGGAGACCCGACCCAGGTGTCGGGCCTTCTCATCAGCGTGAATCTGAACAATATCGCTGTCGGGCAGAATGGTGTCATTAAATATAAAGTCAAAATCAACTAGCGGGGATCATATGATGCGATTGATGATGGTACTCGGTGCGGCGGTGATCATAAGCGCGGCATATCTGCATGCGCAGACCGGTGGGCGGCTGGTCGTCGGCGACGAATCGTCGAAGTACTTCGCCCGGACGGAAGACGGAGGGAATCCGGCCGCCGGGAATGCAGTGTTGTTTGCCGGAGAAACCGGCGGACATTCGTTCGGGTTGGTGGTGAAGGGCCACGGCAGGGAGCTCCTGTCGTCGCCTGTCATTGAAATCCGCGGGGTGGAGGGAAAAAAGGTGGTCCGCCGGATCACGCTTGCCGAATACTTCGGCAGGACGGACGCGGGCTGGAAAAAAGCGGACGACGGGTCGTCGCGGGGTGAGGGTCTCGTGAAAGACCGGTTCGCTTTTTCCGAGGGCGGGGTGAATTACATCTTCGGACGGACAATCGCCTCAGCCCCCGATGCGTCTGCTCCCGGGGGGAAGCGGCTGACGGTAGCTTTTTCCCTCACTGCCGACAAGGAAACGTCCGTGCAGATGCGGCTCCTCTCTTCGGTGAGCGGATACCTCGCCGTGGAAGGGTCCGGATGCCGCATCGGCGACGGGACGGCTGAGAAGGATTCGAAGGCATTCCTTCTTCTGTTCCTCCGGGAGGGAAAAATCACGGCAGGCCCGGTTCCGGGAGCAGGCGAGGTGAGGCATGTGACATTCGAGTCGGAGACGACAGGGCTGGTTCCCGGACATCCCGCGGATATGATTGCATTCACCCTGGCCGGAACGACCGTTGGAAGCGGTGAATACGCGCTCCAGCAGGCTGAAAACTATTTCGCAGTTCAGAGCTCCGGCGCCGCGTCTCCTCAGATGGTCGCCGTGACCTCGGTGGACAAACCCTCGACGGCGGCCGGAGATACGGTCACCTATACGATCGTCTACTGCAACATCGGCACGGCGCCCGCGGCAGGCGTCTCGATCGACAATCCGATTCCCGCCGGGACGCATTATCTCGAGAACAGCGCATTCGGGGACGGGGGCGAGGTTGTGGTAAACCGGGCCGACGACAGTGTCCGCTCGCTTGGATGGAAATTCGCCCTCCCGATCGTGCCGGGGGAACGGAAAGCCGTTCAGTTCCGGGTCAAGGTTCTTTAAGGAGAGAAATCAATGTACACAGTGAATACAAATAACAAACAATACAAACACAACAAACGAGGTCAAAACATGAAGCACGCAGGAGTTTTTCTGTTTGTGGTGGCGGCGCTTCTTTTCAGTCTGACTGCGGAACCGGCATTTGCGGCCGGCACCCCGGCGGGCACCGTCATTACGAACATTGCGACGCTGAACTACAAGGATCTGAGCGGGAAGGCATTTCCCGCAGTGACAGCGTCGGTCTCGATCACCGTTGCGCAGAAGGCAGGTGTCGCGCTGACACCGACGCCCCAGACCCAGACGGTGGGCGACAGCGTGTGGGCATATTATGCCTACACAGTACAGAATACCGGCAACGGCAAGGATAAGTATACCCTGACGGCCGTTTCGGCCCACGGGTGGACCAGCGAGGTGTACCTTGATGCCAACGGCAACGGGGTTCTCGATGCGTCCGAACTTTCCGCGGGCACCAAAGCGGCGTCGGATACTCTTCTGGCCGACAGCTCGGAGCACTTCATCGTCCGGACGTTCGTCCCGAAGGGAACGGCGGACGCCCTGTCCGACAACCTTACCGCCTCGGCGGTCTCCCTGTTCAACGGATCGGTGTCGGCGTCGGGAGTCTTTACGACCACGGTGCGCCGGGTTCTGGTGAACTTCACAAAGTCCCAGGATGTATCCAACCCCCAGCCCGGGCAGACGATCACGTACACGGTCAGTTACAAGGATTCCGGTTCCGGACCGGTGCTCAATGCGGTGCTGACCGACGTTCTGAACGCCAATCTGACCCTCGTCGGGGGGAGCATCACCGGCGGCGGCAGTTACAACGGCGGGACCAGGACCATCACGTGGAACTTCGCCAAGATCAACGCAGGCGCCTCCGGCTCCGTCTCATTTCAGGCGACCGTGAACGGCGGTGTCTCGTCCGGTACGGTCATCACCAACCAGGCGGGGTACAGCCTGACCGACAGTACCAACAATCACACCATCAGCGGCACGTCGAACACGACCTCGGCTTCGGTCGCGTTTCTGGCGGCGCTGAGCTCTTCCATCTCGCCGGCCAGCCAGACGCAGGATGTCGGTCTCGCCGTGAAGTACCAGATCACGCTGACGAACAACGGCAACGCGACCGACAGCGTCAGCTTTGCCTACGTCACAACGCTGGCACAGAGCTGGAAGTTCTATCTCGACATCAACGGCGACGGTATCGTGAACGGGGCGGATTCGCTGATCAATCCGGCGAAGGTTGGCCAGCTCGCGCAGGGCGGGGTTCTTCACTTCGTCGCTCTTGATACGCTGCCCCAGACCACGGCGGACGGCGCGAAGGATTCTCTGAAAGCCACCTTTACGTCGCTCACGACCGTTACGGTGAAAACGACCTCCACGGGTGTAACCACCGTCAGGGCACCGGTTCTTTCGATGACCAAGACGGTCGCGGTGGTCGGCGGCGGTCAGCCGGTCCCGGGTGCAACGCTCCGCTATACGATCACCTACAACAACAGCGGCACCGGCGCGGCGAACAGCGTTGTCGTCACCGACCCGATTCCGTCGAACACGTCGTATGTGGCCAATTCGGTCCACCTCAACGGTGTTCAGACGAATGACGGCACCGGCGGCGTCGTGTTCGGTTCGAATACAGTGACCGTGACGATCGGCTCCCTGGCAGGAAATACCCTGAACCAGACCATCACATTCGACGTGACGATCAACTGACATGCATGACCCCGGCGCGGGGCGAAATCCCCGCGCCGGAGGTTTTTTTAATCACGTGAAAACGACTCTGAGACATATTGCAGCAAGCGCGGTTGTAAGCGTCCTTCTCTCCGCATTTGCCACCGGACAGACGCCGATCGGAACAAAGATCGACAATCGCGGAACTGCGAAGTTCAGCTACTTCGGCGGACGGAACGATTCCGCCGCGACGAACGTTGCCTCGGTAACGGTGGCAGGTCATATCGGGTTCACTCTGAAGAAATCGGTATCGCCTGCATCCGCTGTCCCGGGCGATACGGTTGTCTATACACTGGTGGTTGCGGATACCGGCACGGCCCCGGTCGGGCATGCGTCGGTCGCAGATACCCTCCCGGCATCGCTCGCGATCGCGGGAACCACGGCAGGAACGGTGAGCGGTCAGGTCGTTCGCTGGAACGTCCCGACGCTTGCTCCCGGCGGAAAGGATACCCTGAAGATCTCGGCGGCTCTTCAGTCCAATCTGCCGGCAGGAAGCGTTGTCACCAACACCGCGTACGGCACCGACAGCACGGGGAAAACGGTTGTCTCCCAGGCGCTGTTTGCCGTAAGCGCTCTTCCGCGGCTCGATGTCCGGAAATCGGTTTCCAAATCTTCCGTCAATGGCGGCGACACCCTTACGTACCTGGTCACACTCGTAAATTCCGGGAACTGCACGATTACCCGCGTCACAGCGAACGACACCCTTCCGGCGGTGACCGTGTTCTCGTCCGTATCACCGAACGCATCGTTCTCCGGAGGGGTCGTGACGGCGGCTTTCGATTCCATCTCCCAGGGATCCGCCGATACCGTCAGAATAACGGCGATCGTGAAGTCGAATCTGACCGGCGGACTGCTGATCCTGAACAGTGCACGCGTAACTTCCGACCAGCTGCCCCAGCTTGCCGGATCGGCGTCGTCAACTGTCGTTCCCCGTCCGGCCATTTCCATCACGAAGACGGCTCTTGCCGACAGCGCCAAGTACGGGGATACCGTCCGATACGTCATTTCATACCGGAACAGCGGCAATGTGACGCTCACGAACGTCACAGTGACCGACTCGATACTTCCCGGCCTCTCGTTCCTCAGCGGATCGCCGTCCGGTCATCTGAAGAATAACAGCTTTCTCGTTCTCCGGGATTCGCTCCTTCCGGGCCAATCCGATTCGGTGGCCCTCTCGACCAAAGTGGTCAGCTACAAAATCGGAGGCGGGATCATCCGGAACGTGGCGACGATCGTCTCCGACCAGACCCTGCTCCAGAGCGCGCAGGCGATTGTGACCGTCAATGCCGTGCCCGGTTTCATGATCTCCAAATCTTCCGCCAGAGACAGCGTGGTGATCGGGGATACCGTCCGTTACACGATCGCCCTGAGGAACACCGGCACCATACCGCTCACTGCCTTTACGATGACGGATACGCTTCCCGCCATGCTCACGGATGCCCGGACGGTGCCGGCAGGACTTCTGAACGGGAATTTTGTCAGGTTTGGCGCGGATACACTGCTTCCCGGGGGATCCGATACGATCATGGTTTCCGCCCGGATCGCGTTTGGAATTCCGGCAGGATCGCAGATCGTCAACCGCGCGTGGGGGGTGGCGGCTGAGGCCCCCGCGAAATCGTCGGAAGCGACGGTGACCGCAAAGGCTTCCCCGGCCGCAAACAGCTGCCGCATGACACTGCAGGTCAATCCTGCGGTGGTACGGGGCGACGGTGCGGCGACAGCCGTGATCACCGCGATATACACCGACAGCGCCGGGCATCCGAAACCGGACGGTACTCTCGTACAGTTCATCGCGAACGGCGGAAGCTTCTCCGACGGCCGCGATACGTCGGTCCGCCCCCTTCTCGGGGGTATTGCCACAGATTCCCTCAAACTGCTCGTGACGGGTGCGATGCCGGTCGCAGTGAGAATCACCGCAGGAGCAGCCGACTCGGCGCTCTGTTACGCGGCCGATTCCGCACTGGCGATATTTTACCCCGGTGCGATCGCAGGTATCGTGGTCGACCACGCGACGGGACAGCCTGTCGCAGGCGCGATTGTCAGCGTTCTCAATCCGGCCGATTCCGTTGTCGGTTTTCAGAAGACCGCCGCGGCGGGGAGCTACCTGATACCGGTCCCGGTGTCGGGGGTGTATGCCGTTCAGACGGTGGCGCGGGATCAGTTCAATCAGTCTGTGGCGGTCGTTGATCGCGGCCTCACCGTCGATCTCAGTTCCCCCGGCGCCAAACCCCCGGTGCAGGCATTCAACAGCGCATCGGGACGTCTCTTCGACGGCGTTTCGGGGCTGGCGCTCCCGAAAGCCGGAACCCGCGTCGTGCTGACGGACGCCCAGACGCATGCGGCGCTCGATTCAGCCGTCACCGACAGCACGGGTCTTTTCTTCTTCGGAAAAATCTCCGCAGGGTCATTCCTTGCGGTGGTGAATGACGGGCTCCGCCGCGGACAGACTGCATTCGCCAACGCGGGGGGCGGCGAGTATGTCGTGAACGTGAACATCCCGCTGACGACGACCGCGGCCGTGACGCTCACCAAAACCGGTCCGGCGAAAGCGTACGCCGGCGACACGGTCATCTACAGAATTCATCTCGCAAATCAGAGCAGAACGAAACTGACCGGCGTCGCGCTTGCGGATACGCTCGACCCGTCGATGAAGTATGTCGGAGCGACCGGAAACGGGACGTTCGACATGACCGGGCACAGGATTCTCTGGAGCATACCGGCCGTGGACACGATGGCGTCGGCCGATTTTGCCGTCACGGTGGCATTTCCGGATTCGACCCCCAGCGGCACGTCGGCGATCAACAGGGTTGTCATGACGGGGAACGAGATCGAGCCGGTCTTTGCGTCTGCCGTCACGCTTGTCCGTGTGCCGGCACGGCTCAGCGTCATGAAAGTGGTCTCGGTTTCAAAGGCGGTCCCCGGGGATACGCTTTCCTATCTGGTCAGTATCGTGAATGTCAGCGGCATCCGGGCCGACAGCGTCGTGCTCACCGACAAGCTCCCGGCCCAGCTCGCGTACGTTTTTTCCGTCCCCTCGGCATCGTACGATGCGGTTTCGGGCACTGTTACCTGGATTCTCGATTCGCTGACGGCGGGTTCGGAGATTTCGTTCCGGGTCGTCGGCCGTGTGCGCAGTGGTCTTCCGGCCGGGGCGTATACGTTTACCAATGTTGCGCAGGCGGGCTGGCAGGGCGGGATGACGACCTCGGCACAGAATCCTGGGAGCCATGCGGATGTGGACCTTCTGGTCCCCTACCTTTCGATCCAGAAGCAGGCAGTTCACCGGATCGTGGAAGTCGGTGACGCGGCCATTTATACGATCAAAGTGACGAACATCAGCACTTCGACGACGGCCTATGGCGTCGTCATTGACGACATGATCCCGCTCGGTTGCCGGTACATCGCAGGTTCCTCCTATCGCGATACCGTCAGAATCGCCGATCCTTCGGGCACAAAAAAGCTCCGGTGGAACCTGGCCGATTCGCTTCCGGGCGGCGCGACGATCACGCTCACCTACCGGCTTGTGGTCGGCGCGGGCGCGCTCGACGGAAACGGCGTCAACACCGCACAGGGATCCGCCCGCACGGCGGCGGGGATCGTCATGTCCTCCAACATTTCCCAGGATCGCATCCAGATCAATCAGGGCGTCTTTACGGATCACGGTCTGGTGATCGGCAAAGTCTTCTATGACGATAACGAAAACAGGGAACAGGATCCGGGCGAGGAGGGAGTCAAAGGCATTGAGCTGATGACGGAGGATGGAACGCGGATCACGACCGGCGATGATGGAAAATATTCGCTTCCGGACGTCAAACCCGGCGAGCATGTGATCCGGGTAAAGAAATCTTCCCTCCCTGCGGGAGCGGCACTGATGGCCGGGTATGGAGAATTCGCTCAGGAACCGTCGTCCCGCTTTGTTCAGGTGCCGGAGGGGGGGATTGCCAGGGTTGATTTCTATCTCCGGCGGGCCCTTCCCCGTCCGGCCGCGATCGAACAGAGAGTCGCGAATATCGGCGCGGTCCGGGTGCGGAGGATCAGCAGTCCCGGCAGGATTATTTTCGTTACAGATGAGGCCGCCGCGCCGGTTCGTCTCCGGGGCACGCAGTTCGATCCCGGAAAGGCGGTACTGAAAGAGGGCGCATACGCGACTCTGAAAGCGGTGGGAGACCTCGCGCGCGAATTCCCGCGTCAGACGATCGCGATTTCGGGCCATACCGATTCTGTCAGGATCCACACAAGGGAATTTCCCTCCAACAGGGAACTCTCGGAGGCCCGTGCCGAGGCGGTCAAGAGACATCTGGTGCAGGTGGAAAAGATCGATTCGACCCGTATCAGCACGATCGGGTTCGGGGAAACGGCTCCGATTGCGCCGAACGGAACGAAGAACGGGCGCGCGCTGAACCGTCGCGTCGAGATCAGCATGTCGGAACCGGATAAGGAGTTCGACACCTATCTCCGGTATGTCGATGTCTCCCTGCCGGTGCACTACAGCGGCGCCGTTCCGCTCGAAAGAATCGAACTGACGGACGAATTCGATACCCTCCTCCATTTTGTGCAGGGAAGCGGCAGGATTGGTTCGGTCCCCGCAGTGCCGCGAACCGAGGGCGGTAAACTCCTCTGGACGATCCCCGCGGCGGGGACATCCTTCGATGCGGTTCTCTCCTACCGCCTGAGTGTCACGATTCCTTCGGTTGCGGAGGTGCGTGCGTCGGTCCGGACGCGGGTCAGCGTTGTTCCCCGGACCGGCAGTCCGATCGACGCCGGCACGCTCGCAACCGTCACGGTGGCGGGACGGAAGACCCGTCTCAAGCCGATGAATTTCTCCCTCCCGGGAGGGCTGTTCGAAGCGGGATCGGCGTCAATGAAGCCGCAGGCCGCCGCCGCGCTGAGAGACGCTGCGGAAGTGCTCATGAAATATCCGGATGCGACGGTAAACGTCGACGGATATACCGACGCGAAGCCGGTAAAAAATCCTGCGTTTGCATCGAATGTTGCGCTTGCCGACGCGCGCGCAAAGAGTGTCGCGGACACACTCACGGGCCGGTACGGCATTGCCGCACGCCGTATCAGCACCTTCGGGTGGGGAGAACTCAAACCGGCGGCGTCCAATGCGACGGAAGAGGGACGCGCGGCAAACCGCCGGGTCGAGATCAGAATTTATCGCTCGGAATCGTCCGCCGATTCGGCGACGGTTCCTACCGTCGACTCGTCCGCGGCTGTCGAGGCGGTCGTGGATGCGGGAGACGGGGTGCTCTCCGACACCTGCATCGCGGGTGAAGCCGGAAAAGAACTGCTGGTCGAGGTGACGGTCCGCCGTTCCGGGGAACGTCTTCCCGCGCCGGGGATGATCACCGATTCGCTGTCGCCGGAGATGACGGTTGCGGCATCCTCCTTCCATGCGGTGCGCGGCATCGAGTCGTGGCAGGCGGGGGCGTCGGTCATCAGTGTGAAATTCAGACAGAACGATTCGGTGGCGGTGTACCGTTACAAGGCGGGTGTCGGATCCGGACCGCTGACGGTGCCGCCGGTCCATACGGTCACGCTGACCCGCATGTCGGCGTCCGGTTCCGTGTTCGTCAATCGCCGCATTTTGTCGTTCATAAAACCGAGATAAGGGGTGCAGGACCGAACCGCGACATATCGCCTCTTCCGTGACATTGCAGGTCTCCTGCTCGGGGTCCTGATGTTCTGCATGCCGACCTCCGCGGCGGGTCAGGTGCGGATTGTCACGCCGTCGTCCGGGATGGTCAGCGCGCTGAACCGCCAGCTGGTCACCGTGCGCGGTACGCCGGGGACGCTGGTGGAACTCTGCGTGAACGGGTCGCCGGTTCGCCGCGATACCGTCAGGATAGACGGCCTCCTCGATTTCCTCAACGTGGAAGTTCCCGCCGGCGACGTCGGCCTGGCGGTTGGTCTGGCAGGGACCGACGGGGGAGTGGTGCTTTTTGACAGCTGTCGCATCCACATTCTCGGTGCGCCGGCAACGGTTGTGCTGAATCCGGAGAAAAAGGAACTTTATGCCGACGGCGTCTCCTCCACGACGATCGCAGTCCGGCTGTACGACAGATGGAATGTCCCCGTCGTGGACGGCTATACGGTGACGGTGGAAGCCGACAGCGGATCGATCGTCGCCGAGGATATCGACCCGTCGCAGAGAGGCGTTCAGCTCCGTCTGACCGACAGCGTTGCGCGGTTCACCTACGTCGCCGGGCATTTTTCCGGTACGGCGCGCCTGACGGTCCGGGTCGGTGAACTGGCGTCCACAGCCGAGATCGCCCTCAACACACCGTACGAGAGTTTTACGATGGTTGGACTGGCGGGTGGGACGGCGCAGGCGGCGTCTGCCGGCGGCGACCGCACCGGCGTCATGTCGAGCGCATCGTATCCGGACGGTCTGGCCACAGATGGTCGCATTGCGGTCTATGCCAGCGGCACGGTGCTCACCGATTACCGGCTGACGCTCTCGTACGATACCGACCGGCGGAATACGGACCGGTTCTACCGGGACATCGATCCCGACTATCTCTATTCGATTTACGGTGACAACAGCATGCTGTCGTACGATGCCCAGACGACGAGACAGCTGTACGCGCGGCTGGAGCATAACAAGGATTTCATCCTGCTCGGGGATTACAACACCGATCTGACGAAGGAGGAATTCACCCAGTACAACCGTTCGCTGTACGGGCTCAAGGGGGGATACGAGGAGAACGGCTGGAAACTGCAGGGATTCGGCGCCCTGACCGACCGGCACGTGGTCCAGCTGGAACTTCGCGGAACCGGTCTCTCCGGGCTGTATGACCTCGGTTATCTGAACGTCACGCCAGGATCGGAAAAAATCCGGCTTGAGACGCGCGACCGGTTCCATTCCGAACTGCTTCTGAAACAGACGGATCAGTACCGGTTCAGCGATTATGACATCGATTATGCGCAGGGGACGATCTATTTCAAACAGCCGGTTCCGGCGATCGACGGACAGGGCAATCCGGTGTACATCGTCGTTTCGTTCGAAGCGTACGACGGCAGTAAACAGTCGTACCTTGCCGGGGGGCGGGCGGAAAAATCGTTCGGTGAGCATGTTACTGTCGGGGTCAACGGCGTCATCGAACAGCAGGATCCGTCGCCGTATGCGCTTCTCGGCGCGGATGTGAATATAACCCCGGTGAAACAGATCTCGCTGAGCGGGGAAGTGGGGCATTCCGACCGTTCGGAGGGTTCCGGGATCGCCTACAAGGTTGAGGCCGCATTCACGCCGTTCGACGTCCTGAGCATGAAGGGATATTACCGGCAGGTGGACACCGGCTTTTATAACATCACGCAGGCGGGCTCGGGTCGCGAACTCGGCACGAAAAAACAGGGAGTGTCGGGCAACTACCAGATGTTCCCCGGCACGCGTGTTTCCGTCGATTACTACAGGTCGTTCCAGGAAACCGGCCAGAACAGTGTGACGGTCAATTCAGTTTCCGGCGGGATCGATGAAAAATTCACGAACGACCTGAACGGATCGGTCCGGCTCGAAGATCGCCGCTACGACGGTCCGTCGCAGGACAGCGCGGCGGAAATGACGAAGCATTCCCTGCTGGCGACCGGCCGTCTGGGATACCAGGTGAACAGCCGGCTGACGCTCTCGGTCCAGCGCGATCAGAATCTGGGTGCGGATGAGGACGTGACGCGTCCCGATGCCACCTCCCTGGCCGGCGAGTACCGGGTGTTCGATCCCGTGTCGCTCCAGGCGCAGGAAAAGTTTCTGGCCGGGGGAGGATCGCTTTCCACGTTTGGCGTCAATACCACCCCGCTCGAGGGTACCTCTGTCTACGGCAAGTATGAGATCGGCAGCGTCATTGGCCAGTACCGGAACATGATCAGTGTCGGTCTGAAAAACCGTCTTCGTCTGCCGTGGGATCTGACGGCGAACCTCGGTTTCGAACGGACCAGATCGCTGGAACATCAGCTCGGCGAGGCGTCGACGGACGATCACACATCGGTCTCCGGATCGCTGGAATACCTCCCCTCGTCGCCCGTGAAGGGATCGGTCAAGGCGGAGTACGGCGAAGACGCCCAGAGGAAGAAATCGAACTATCAGCTCGGGATCGACTACAGGCTCTGGAGCGACCTGAGCCTGATCGGCAAGTACCTTCTCTCCTGGGACGAGGCGCTCAACAATTCCGGTTCGGAACTGCGCGATCACCTGATCCTCGGCGCCGCATACCGCCCGGTTGCGTCGAATGTTTTCAACCTCATCGGCAAGTTTGAGGAGAAACGGGATAATAACGAATATGTCGCGCCCTTCGACGACGCACGTGCTTCAATTGTCTCGGTGCATGCGTTCCTGGAGCCGTTGAACCGTATCGAATTTTCCGCCAAATATGCATTCAAGTACGGCGTCGACAGGACCGTCGGCTTCCAGTTCGTGTCGCATTCCTACTTCTACCTGCTCGATATGCATTATAACCTGACCGACAGGTTCGACGTCGGCGGCGAATACCGGCTCCTGCGCCAGACCGAAGCGAACGACTGGCTCTTCGGATATAACGCGGAGGTGGGCGCGGTGACGGTGAAAAATCTCCGCGTCGCCGCAGGGTACAATTTCAAGGGATATAAGGAACCCGACCTGGTTGATTACGCCGTCTGGACAAAAGGTCCCTACATCCGCATGAACATGAAATTCGATGAAGGGCTGTTCGGACTCTAGATTGTCCACCGGCCGTTCCCTTCCCCCCTGAAATTCATCCCCACCCTGCTTCATGAGATTCGTTCTGGCGGCGCTCCGACCGGAATGGATGACGTTATGGATTTTCGACGGATTGACACCGCCCCGGGAGATCCCGGCGGTTCTGCTCATGCCTGTCTCTTAACCGGGATAAGCATCCAAATGGCGAAATTACCCCGGATCTCTCAGGTTTCCGGCGGTTCCGTGCCGTTGACGAAAACCGGATCTGCGGAACCCGCGGCGGGTTTATCCGTATACTTCGGTGTCGGATGCGTCGCCGCCAAGGTCATTCCCGCCACGGAGTGATTTCGCGCACGATCACGAGGTCACCTGTACAGACATCCATCACCATATCCGGAGTACCCATCATGCGGGAATTCATGTTCTTCATCCGTAAGCGGAGCGACAGCAAACAGACGCTCTCGCCCGCCGATCATGAGAAATTTCTGAAAGGGTGCGAGCTCTACATCGGCCGGCTTAAAAAAACCGGGAATCTGATTTCCGCCCAGCCGATCGATCGGAACGGGTGCATCCTCTCCTTCGACGGACGAACGTGGAAGGAAGGCTCCTTCAACGAGACGGGGGAAGTCGTCGGCGGGTACTACCATATTCTCGCCGCCGATCTGAACGGCGCGATCGCCATCGCAAAGGAAAATCCGGAGTTTCAGTTCAATCCGGATACGAGAATCGAAGTGCGGCCGGTGAAGACGAAGGAAGAAACCACCGGCTATGTCTACCCTTCATCCTGAAGGCGCGTCTTTTTTTTGACTGCCGCCCCGCGGTGAAGGGCCATACGGAACCCGGAGAATGACGAAGACAGAGACTCTCCTCGAATTTATCGAACAGGTGTGGAACCGGCAGAAGGTGGAATCTGTTGCCGATTTTCTGGATACGGCCTACACGATTCATGTCGACACCGGAGATCCCTGGGAGGGGAAGACCCTCTCCCGGGAAGAATTTATCCGCCGGCTGAATCATTCCTTTGCCTCCTTTCCCGACATCCATTTCTCCATTCAGTCTGCTGTCGAGGATGGCGATTTCGTCGCGATCAACTGGATCCTGACAGGCACCAACCTGGGTCCCATCGGTGCCTATCCGCCGACCGGAAAACAGGTCAGGACAACCGGGGCGACCATATACCATTTCAGAAACGGAAAAATTTGCGGTCACAGTCAGGTCGTCGACAGGACGACAGTCATGAAACAACTCGGGTATATCGTCTGAAGACCGGGTGTCTGCCGGGGAGACGAGAGGGCGGAAGCATCACCCGATTCAATTCTGCCGAAAGGAGGAAGGGATGAAACCCATCATGAAACTCCTCGCGCCGATTATCATTCTCCTCTGTTCTCCTCATATCAACGCCCAGAACCCCGATTCGCTTGCCCCGGTCCTGAGGCTCTTCGACGCCGGGGAAAGTAGAATCTATCTGCTGGGGACTGTGCACGGCGCTCACGCACGGAATCATATCTTCACATGGCCTCACCTCGAACGGGTTCTGTCGGTACTCCGCCCGGACATGCTTCTTGTCGAAATCCGCCCGGAGCATTTCAGACCGGAGGAATTTTATTCCGACGGACCGCCGGAAATGACCTACCTCGTCTTTCTCGCCTCGCACAAAGGCATCCGCTGCCGTGGAATCGATTGGTGGCCGGACGACTGGCTGTTCAATATCGCCTCGCTGACCGGCGATGACTTTGAACACCGTGAGGATTCCATGATGGCCAATATCGCTGGTGAAACAGCAAGGGCGAAACTGCATACCGTGCTGGTGACGACGGGGGCAGGGCACATTGACGGATTTGTGAGGCGGTTTACCGCCCGGGGATGGAAGGAACTTCCGTGTCCCCCCTTCGATCTGGCGGTGAGCGGGTATCCGGATCTTCCCTCCGAGGTCATTCAGATGTGGGAACAGGGTGCGGAATACCTGACGAAGACCCGGATCGGTTCGACCGACCGGATCAGGCAGAAGGTGGAAACACTCCGCGCCATGGCCCGTGAAGGGGGATATGAATTCGTCCGTGAAAAAAAATAGCGGGTTCCTGCAGAGACTGCAGACCTCCGCGAAATCCTGAATCAGTGCGAGCAGCCAATGGGAAGACGCCTTCGTAAAAAAGACCTTCTGATCTCGATCCGGCAGGAGCGGAAGCTCCTCGACAAAATGCTGTCGTCACTGACCCGGCGTCAGATGACGGTCCCGGGTGTCACGAAGGGCGGCTGGTCGGTCAAGGATATCATTGCCCATCTCGCCGAGTGGCAGAAGATGAATCTGGACTGGTATGCCGCGGGAGTCCGGGGAGAGCGGCCGCACCTCCCCGCGCCGGGATACACAATGCGGGAGCTCCCGCTCCTGAATCACCGGATATTCCTGAAATACCGGCGCCGGCCGCTCCGGGCGGTGATGAATGATTTCCAGACCCGCCACAACCGGATCGTACGGCTCATCCGTTCCCTTTCGGACGCCGATCTGATCACCCCCGGACGGTATTCCTGGACCGGTCCCAGCTGGACGCTGAGTGATTATCTCCGTGCGGCAACTACGGCTCACTATCTGTGGGCCCGGACCCGCATCCGCAGGTGGCATAAACGGCAGGAAACCGGAGGGGTCTGAGGCGGCCGCACATCCGCATGCAGTGCGGCCTTATCCGGAAAAATTGAATCTCCCCATCCTTTTCCGTACATTAACCCCCACACAATATCGCTCTCCCCATTCACAATCGAGGCATTGAGATCCCATGAAGCAGATGCGCATGTATTCATTCCTTGTGCCGGCCGTTCTGATGTTTGCGGTACTTCTGCACGGCCAGCCCGCACAGGATCCTCTCGTCGCCCATATCGATTCAACCGTCAAGCCGGGCACCGACTTCTTCCTGTATGCAAACGGCGGATGGTTCAAGACACATCCCATTCCGCCGAGTGAACAGAGCAACGGTCTCTGGCAGCTCATCCAGGACACCATCAACGCGCAGGTTCGGGAAATATGTGAGCGCGCTTCCCTCACATCGGACGCTCCGAAAGGGAGCAACAAGCAGAAGATCGGCGATTTCTTCTACAGCGGCATGGACAGCGTCTCGCTCAACCGGATCGGCATAGACGCTCTCCGGGACGATTTTGCCCGGATCGACGCCATTCGCACGAACGAGGATGTCGCCCGCATGGCCTCCTACATACACCGGGTTGCAGGATCGCCTCTGTTCGGTTTCGGCGTCGGACAGGACGACCGCATCAGCGATAAGAACGCGATCTTCGTCTCGCAGGGAGGTCTCAGCCTTCCCGACCGGAGGTTCTATTTCGATGAAGACGCCCGCGCCGTCTCCATCCGCAAGCAGTTCACCGAGCATCTCACGAAGATGTTCGTCATTCTCGGCCGCGACGAACAGACCGCCGCGAAGATCGCCGACCGGCTCCTGACTCTGGAGACCGCGATCGCGAAGACCTCCCGCAAACGTGAAGATACGCGGGATCCCCTGAAAAACTACAACAAGATGCCGTTCACCGAACTCAAGGCGATGACACCGAATTTCGACTGGGCCGTTTTCGCCTCCGGCGCGGGCCTGCACGATCCCGATACCGTCATCGTCGGACAGCCCGAGTTCCTGACCGCACTCAACGGATATCTGAAAAGCTATTCGCTCGACGACTGGAAGGAATACCTCAGGTATCATCTCGTCCGCGGCCTTGCTTCCTATCTCGACGACAGGACATTTGCCGAGTCCTTCCATTTCTATTCGACCGTCCTCCGCGGCGTGCCGGAACCGAAACCGCGCTGGAAACGGGTCGTCGAAAGAACCGACGGCCTTCTCGGGGAACTCATCGGCCAGGTCTATGTCGATGAATATCTGCCGAAGGGAACGAAGGAAAAACTCGCAGAAATCGGCACCGCCATCCGGGACGCCTACGGCGAGCGGATCAAGAAACTCGACTGGATGAGCGAGGCCACAAAGACCAAAGCCCTCCATAAACTCAGCACGATCATGATGAAGGTCGGGTACCCCGATAAATGGAAGGATATGAGTTCCATGCGGATCGACAGATCCTCGTATGTCCGGAACGTCATGGCGGCGAACGGCTGGCGATTCGAGTTCATGATCGGAAAATACGGCAAACCCGTCGACAGAACCGAGTGGGATATGTATCCGCAGACCTACAATGCCTACTACAATCCCTCGAACAACGAGATCGTCGTCCCGGGGTGCAACATCATCATCCCCGGTTTCGAGCATTCCTTCGCCGACGATGCGATCCTCTATTCCGTGATCGGCGGATCGACCTTCGGTCATGAAATGACGCACGGGTTCGACGATCAGGGAAGCAAATACGACGAAAAAGGGAACCTGAACAACTGGTGGGAGCCGGTGGACAGCGAGAAGTTCTCTGGTAAGACCAAAATGATCGTCCGGCAGTTCGACGACTACATCGCCGTCGACACACTGCACATCAACGGTGAACTGACGCAGGGGGAAAACATCGCCGACCTCGGAGGGATCATGATCGGGTACGATGCGTTCCGGAAGACCCGTCAGTACTCAGAGCACCAGGTCATCGCCGGCCTCACTCCCGACCAGCGCTACTTCCTCGGGTGGGCGCTCGGCTGGATGGTGAATACACGCCCCGAAGCGGTGGCCAATCAGGTGAAAAGTAATGAACACTCGCCGGAGAAATTCCGCGTCATCGGTCCGGTGACCGATATGCCGGATTTCTATCGGGCCTTCGGAATTCATCCGGGTGAGCCGATGTACCGCTCCGACGACGTCCGCGTGAAAATCTGGTAGCGATCTCCTGGTTCGGCCTGAACCAGAAGGCCCAGCCCGCTCCGGGTTGGGCTTTTTTTTAATCGTTCCGGAGCGCTTCAACCGGGTCGACGCGCGCCGCCCGGGCGGCCGGATACGACCCGGCGAGGACTGCGACTCCGGTCCCGATGAGAAGAGCGAGGGCGATGAGCCAGAGTGGAAGGGAGAAAAGCTGGACTTCCGGGATGCCTTCCCGCCGCATGTAGACGTGCGCGATCACGGTCACAATGCGTGTGATGATCCAGCCGGAGAGGACGCCCGCTGCGGAGCCGATCAGACCGACCATCCCCGACTCGACGAGGAACAGGATGCGGATTTCTCCTTCGTCCGCCCCGAGCGATTTAAAAATGCCGATTTCCCTCCGCCGTTCCAGCAGGGACATCGCCATGGTATTGACGATTCCGAGAGAGGCGGTCAGAAGGGCGAGAAGGCCGACCGCTCCGAGAGCCATGTCGAGGTAGATGAACGCCTTCTGAATCTGGGTGAATTCCTGTGCGAAACTGAAGGTGCGGTAGCCACGCGCTTCTATTGAATCCTTGATCGGGGCCCACGGTATGCGGGGATCGAGCTGAAGCGTCGCCTGGGTGAAATATTTTTCCTGCCGGTCCCCGCCGCCGCCGAACAGGGTGCCGGAGCTCATCGCCGCGAAAAGATCCGTCGGATTCGAGCTCATCCCCGAGGTGGTGAACCTCTGACCGGTTGCAAGCGGCAGAAGGATCTGCTCAACCCGGACACGACCCATCCGTTCGGCTTCGATGACCCCGCAGATGACGAGGGTGTCGGTGATCGTCTTCCGGGCATTGAAGTATCCGTCGACCAGCCGCCGGACCGCCTCGTTCGCCTCGACGCGGAGGGTTTTGAGGAGATACGGCCTGCTGTGGAGAAGTGAGTCGATCCTGATTTTCCGGAATCTGTCCCAGATCGGCCGGCCCCGGTCGGTCACCACGCGGGAGAGCGCACTGTCGATGGTGGAGACCCTGACGGAAACGATGAGACGTCTCCCGAGCGCGGAGTCGGGCGTGGAAATGCCGGCCTTTTTCAGAAAATCGGTCGAAACGACCGCCTCCTTCGACGTATCGGAGGGGAAAATGACGCCGGCGCGTATCCGCGAAAAAAGTTTTGTCGTCAGCATGGTAAGGGCAAGCGACTGGGCGCGGGTCTCGATCACCGAATCGCCGCATCGCACGCCGACCGTGAAGGGGTCGTAGGGATAGACGATGAGGACGCCGGGTATTTTCGCAAACTGGTCGAGAGCGGCGGCGTCGAGTTTCGGCATGCCCTCCTGCTCCGGCTCGTTGGAGCGCTGTCTGGGGTACACTTCCATCGTGGAGAGGAGGCCGAGGTCGTTGAACTGCCGTTCGACGTTTTCCTGCGTGCCGGTTCCGAACGATACCATCGACGTGAACGCCGCGATGGCGATCACGATTCCGGCGACGGTGAGCGTGGTCCGCAGTTTCATGCGCCGGAGGTTTCCGGCGGCGATGGCGCCTATATCCCGGGCCGTCATGCCGTGCCTGTCTCCCCTGCGACCGATCCGTACTGCATCCGGATGATCCGGTGCGCACATTCGCGGGCCATCTCAAGATTGTGGGTCACCATGATGATCGTCAATCCGGCCCGGTTCAGCGACTTCAGGAGGTCGGCGATCTGACGGGCGTTGTCTTCGTCGAGGTTGCCGGTCGGCTCGTCCGCAAAAAGAATTTCGGGCTGTTTCACGACAGCCCGGGCGACGGCGACCCTCTGCTGTTCGCCCCCGGAGAGATCGGCCGGCCGGTGGGACATGCGTTCAGCCAGTCCGAGCTGGCTGAGACAGCCGGCGGCAAGATCACGGCGGCGGGCGCGCGGGGTGTCGTTGAACAGCAGAGCCGCCTCGACATTCTGAAGCGCCGTGTAGTGAGAGATGAGATTGAACGATTGAAAGATCATACCGATCTTTTTGGCCCTGTACCGGGCGAGCTCCTTCCGCGTCATCGAACGGAGGGGCGTGCCGTTGAACAGCACCGATCCGGACGTCGGTGTGTCAAGTCCCGCGCAGAGATTCAGGAGCGTCGACTTCCCCGAACCGGACGACCCGACGATGCCGATGAATTCGCCGCGCCCGACTTCGAGGTCGACCATGTTCAGTGCCCGTACCTCCTGGGGACCGCGCCGGTAAAAACGGCAGAGATGTTCCGTCCTCAGCCAGGGGCCGTCTGTCATGTTCATGCTCAATTATGAATGCGAATCACAGGATGGGAGGAATATAGTGATTCCCGCGGGAAGATGGAATCCTGTGCGGCCCGCGAATCCCGGTCCGGCAGACGGCGGACGCTTTCCGGCGGGAATCTCCGTCAGTCCCTGGTAAGCTCACCCTCTGCGGCCTTGGCCTTCGGAGGATTTGTTCCCTGAAGGGATCTGACATATTTCATGACCATCTGGATTTCGGCGGGGGAAAGGATGTCTTTCCATGTGATCATTCCCTTTCCCGGCACCCCTTCCGAGATGCTGGCGGTGATGTTTTTTGGTCCGCCGCCGTGAATCCAGAATTTATCCGTCAGATTCGGGCCCGCAAACCCCTGGCCCTTGTCCCCGTGGCATCCGGAGCAGTTTTTTTCATAAAGGATCCTGCCGCGGAGAAGAGTTGAATCGGAGGGATTCTGACGGCCCGAACAGATTCCGGTCATGAAGACGACAAGGCCGATGGCGGAAAATATGACTGCAGGCAGGTTTTTCATAAACTTTTCCCCAAAGTGAATGAAAAACATCAAATTGCAGCTGCAAGGAGTGATGGAGGAACGGGAACCGCAGAATGATATACAAATGTATCGAGTGACCCGGCAAAAGTCAAGACCCGCTTTTCCTGCCGTCACCGCGGGGGATGCCCAATGTGTGCCGACCTCCCCCGGCCCGGACTCTTGCCACTCTCCCCGGAAAGGTCTATATTTTCCGGACGATCAGGTTTCAGCAATCCGAAGTACTCATGTTCTTCATCCAGGGAAAGGGGTTCCAATGAGATCAGGTACATCCGGACCGGTTTTATTGCGCTTAGTTCTTCTCGCCATCCTCGGTATGTCCGGTTCAGGCAGGCTCGGCGCGCAGGTTTTTCTGAAAGACAGATTTCCGCATCTCACCTTCAACGGGCCTGTCGGCGTCTGCCATCCGAACGATTCGACCGACCGCCTTTGCGTCGTCGAACAGGGGGGAACGATCCGGATCTTTCCGGACGACTCCACGGTAACGTCGGCGAAGGTGTTCCTCGATATCAGCGACAGCATCGTCTCCGGCGGGGAGATGGGGCTCCTGGGACTTGCCTTCCACCCCCGCTATTCCTCGAACGGATTCATCTATGTCGATTACGACCGCGACAATCCTCTGCGGACGGTGATCTCGCGATTCCGCGTAAGCGCGACGAACCCGGACTCGATCGACCGTTCGAGCGAGCTGATTCTCCTTGAACAGCTCCAGCCGTTCACCAACCACAAGGGCGGACAGCTTGCGTTCGGACCCGACGGCAATCTCTATATCGCATTCGGCGACGGCGGTTCGGGGGGCGATCCGTTCGGCAACGGCCAGAACACATCGACCTTCCTCGGCAAGATCCTCCGGATCAATGTCGATTCCGCCGCGAACGGTCTTCCGTATTCGATTCCGCCGGGCAATCCGTTTGCCGGCGACACCGCAAAAAAACAGGAAATCTTTGCCTATGGTCTCCGGAATCCGTGGCGTTTCAGTTTCGACGGGGGAACGCTCTGGTGCGCGGACGTGGGCCAGGATTTGTGGGAAGAGATCGATACCATCAATCCCGGAAAGGACTACGGCTGGAACATCATGGAGGGATTCCACTGCTATAATCCTTCTTCCGGTTGCGATACCACCGGGCTCACGATGCCGATCTTCGAATATCATCACGATGCCGGCCGATGCGCGATTATCGGTGGATTCGTCTATCGGGGGAGCGCAATTCCGGCGCTGAACGGCCAATTCGTCTACGGCGATTATTGCACCGGGGAAATCTGGATGCTCTCGCCGGTCCCCTCGGCTCCGCCGGTCAGCACCTTCCTTATCTACGGCGGCATCAATATTTCGGCCTTCGGGGTGGACCGGCATAACGAGCTGTATGTCTGTGACAACAGCGGCGGGAAAATCTATAAGTTCTGGTCGTATGCCCCGGGCCAGGTTTCGCTGGTGAATCCGTCCGATGGAGCGGTCAACCAGACGGATGTGCCTTTTCTGTCGTGGAACGCCGTTGCAGGAGCCGGCCGGTACCAGCTGCAGGTCGCCCGCGACTCGTTGTTCGGCGATCTTGCGGTCAACGACAGCACCGTGCAGGACACGGCCATTCAGGTCGGTCCGCTGACGGATTCGACGCTCTTTTACTGGCGTGTCCGCGCGGTGAACGGGATCGGTGCAGGGCCCTATTCGGCGTTCCGTACGTTTACGACCGCCGGATCGTCCGCACATTTTGCGGTGCTGAAGTACTGGAACCTGCTCTCCCTGCCCTATGCGGTGACCGATCCGCGTCCCGCGGCCATTTATCCTGCGGCAACGTCGGGAGCGTTCATGTACGACCCCTCCTCCGGTTATGTCGTTCGCGACACGCTGACGACGGGCGCCGGCTTCTGGCTCAAGTTCGCCGACAACGAACTGATTGCGCTGAACGGGACGCCGGTCCTGACCGATACGATCGGCGTAACGGCGGGGTGGAACCTGGTCGGTTCGGTTTCCCGGCCGGTCCCGGTGTCCGGGATTTCGTCGCTTCCGGGCGGGCTCGTGACCTCCCAGTTTTTCGGATATGCCGGCGGCTATGTTGAGAGCGACACGCTTCAGCCAGGCCAGGGATACTGGGTCAAGCTGACCGGGGCCGGCGAGCTCATCATCTCCGCATTTTCCGGAAGCGGCAGAGCCTCCACGGGGGGAAAAGGTACGATCAGAATCGTCAGGACGGACGACCTTCCGCCCGCTCCCCCGGGATCCCGGAACGGCCTGCCGGATGTGGAACTTCCGTCGGCCTACAGGCTGGAGCAGAATTTTCCCAATCCGTTCAATCCCTCGACGGTGATCCGGTACGATCTGCCGCGGGAAGGATTTGTGACGCTGAAGGTCTACAATCTGCTGGGTGCTGTTGTGGCCACACTGGTGGAGGGGATGGAATCCGCGGGGTACAAATCTGCGGTGTGGAATCCGGGGGGTGACCGGGGGATTTCGAGCGGAGTTTATTTTTACCGGCTGACGGCGGGGAGTTATTCAGCGATGGGGAAGATGCTCTATTTGAGATGAGAATCTGAAATTTCAGAGAAAAGGGTCCGCATTTGCGGACCTTTTTTTTGATATGAAGCAAGAAACGAAACCCTCGAATATTTTCAAATTCGGGCATATTTATTAAAAAGTGTGACTGACGGCACCAATTCCTGCAATTACAGTTAAAGTCCGGAAGTAAACTGCCGATATAGTCTATGTGGCCGAAAGGCGCACAATAACTCAAAGGGCACGGATGCCCGAATATTCAAACTACAATACATGGAGGTAGGTATGGCATATTCTTCAGGCGCTCGCATCAACACCAACATAGCGGCATACAACGCACTCAACGCGTTGAACAATGCCAATCGTCAGCTCGGTATCCACCAGCTTCGTCTTGCGACCGGCAAGCGGATCAACTCGGCCGGTGACGATCCGTCAGGATACGTGATTTCCAAGAAGCTGGAAGGCCGCAGCCAGGCCCTGAGCGCAGCTCTTCAGAACGTCGGCGACGCGAACAGCGTGTTTTCGGTTGCAGAAGGCGGATACCAGACGATCAACGACATTCTCGTCCAGATCAAAGCGGAACAGACCCGCGCTGCCAACGGCGCAATGGGAACGGACGAATTGACTGCGATCGCGGATGAAATCAACCAGCAGATGACCGAAATCGACGATACGAACGATCAGACGAAGTTCAACGGCAACGTGCTGATGAAGAAAGACGCAGCCGCCACGGCGTTCAACGCCACGTTCCAGATCGGCGAAGCGGCGACGGAGACTCTCGGCGTGACGTTTTCGCAGACCACCGGCGCCACCGCCCTTCTGGGTGTCGCGGCCGGTTCGGTGACCGCTGCGAACATCGCCAGCCTGACAGTCGATACCGGTATCCAGACCGTCAGCGGAGCCCTCGGATCGATCGGCGCCATGGAAAGCCGTCTTTCTGACAAGGAGACCAACCTGAATACGGCGATCACGAATACCGACGCGGCGCAGAGCCAGATCATGGATGCGGACGTTGCGAAGGAACAGATCGATGTCGTGAAGGATCAGTTCCTGCAGCAGACCGCGACGGCCCAGCTCGCGCAGGCGAACCAGACACCGTCTGTGTTCCTGTCGCTGTTCAGATAAAAAATAACTCCGGTTGTGGGGGGTATCTTCTCCGCCGGCGGCGGAGGGATGCTCCCCGCACTGGTTTATAAACGATGATCCGAACAAGACCGAGTAGACGATGACTTCGCACCATACTCCGGCACAGCAGACAGCAGAGGCGCCTCAGCCGATGGCCGGCACCATTGCGCCATCGTTCGCGAAGACGGTTGCCGACAAATACCGCAACGAACAGCTGATGAACCTCACGCCGGCGCAGGTGATCCTGAAGCTGTACGATACCGCCATCGTTGCGTGCAAGAAGGGGGACGGACAGATGGCGCAGAACGTCCTGACCCAGCTGATTGCGGCTCTGAATTTCGAGAATAACGACATTGCACTGCGCCTGTTCCAGCTCTACCGGTACTGCAGCAGGTGCCTGAGGGATAACAACCATGCGGTCGCGGCTACCGTCCTGGAAGAACTCCGGGGAGCGTGGGCCGCGGCGTTCAATCTGAAGTAGCAGACAGAGGAGAAGGTCATGGCAGACGTATCGGGCATATCCCAGTCGACGATCGACGCCACCGTGGCGGCCTATAAGGCGACGCTCCAGCAACCTCTGACCAATCTGCAGAATCAGCAGACGACCGACCAGGCCCGGTTATCGGCATTGTCAACTCTCAAGACGAAGATGGACACCTTGATGACCACACTCCAGAATATCACGACGATCGGGTCCGATGCGGGCCTGATCGCCTATGACGTCGGGAGCAGTGATCCTTCGGTTGTCACCGCGACGGCTACCTCCTCTGCGACGGTCGGTTCCCATTCCCTGCTCGTCACCCAGCTGGCGCAGACCGACATGGTCCTGACATCGACGGTTAACGCCTCCGGCACGTCGATCGCAGATACCGAAGGGGCCGGGACAAAGACGATCCAGGTCACCGTCAACGGCGTGACCACCAATGTGAATGTCGACATCGCGGCGGGCGATTCCAACAGCACCGTGCTCTCCAATCTCGCCAAGGCGATCAACAGCGCGGATTCCAGCGTCTCGGCATCCGTCCTCTCCGTGAACGGAACGGACGACCGCCTGGTGATCAACGGAAAATCGACCGGATCCCAGGGCGCGATTTCCCTGGGAGACGTGAGCGGCACGCTCCTCAGCACGCTCGGCCTCGGCGCCGGCGTTGTGTCAGCCCGGACAGCCTCCACCTCGACCACGGGCGGCTTCAGTCATACGGACGTTTCGGCCCTCAATGCCGAATTCCAGTTCGACGGGATCGATTTTGTCAAGGATTCCAATACGATATCCAATATCATTCCGGGGTTATCGATTCAGTTGACCGGTACCCAGAGCGCGACGGATACGCCGGTTTCCCTCACGGTCGGTCTCGACAAATCGAATATCCAGTCGGTCCTCCAGAGCTTTATAAGCCAGTACAACGACGTGCTCTCCACCGTGGTTTCAAAAACTTCGGTTGATCCGACGACGCATGTGCGGCAGATCTTCGCCGGCGATGTCTCATTTCTGAATCTCCGGATGCAGCTCCAGTCGATCATGGGCGGTTCTGTTTCCAGCGTTGCAACCGGCAATCCCTCGACCCTCTCCCAGATCGGAATATCCATTGCATCCGACGGATCGCTGAGCATCAGTGATCCGTCGACGCTGACGGCGGTGGCGGGGACGGACGGCAGTCCGCTGACTGATCTCTTCACCTCGGCGAAGGGGTTTGCCACACAGCTCCAGACGCTGGTGAACGGGTTCACCAACATCACCGGCATTCTTGCGAGCGATACCCAGTCGACCAACGATCAGCTCTCGAGCCTCAGCGACCGGATCACCCAGCAGAACACCATCATCAACGCGAAAGCGGCGCATTATCAGGATGAGCTCGCGCGACTGCAGGCGGAATATACGTACCTGACCGAACAACAGCAGATGATCACCGATATCGTCGATTCCGTCACCGGAACGACGAGTTCCTGATTTGCATGAACGATCGAAAGGCGGCTATCATGTCGATAACTCCGGTTGAAATGTCACAGGTAAACCCGCTCCTCTCCGCCAGCGACAAGGGAGTGCGCCAGAACCCGGCGCCGGTCCGTGACGCGTTCCAGTTCCCCGAAAAATCGCAGAAGACCCGGGGAGAGTATGCGGGTCAGGAATCGAATCCGGCCATGGAGATGCTTCCGACCACGCTCAGTTTCTCCCTGGACGAATCGACCAAGCGGGTCGTCATCAAGGTGTACGACGCCTCGACGCATGAACTGATCCGCCAGATCCCGCCCGAGGAGACGCTCCGCATCGCCAAGGAGATCCTGAAGGCGATGAACGGGCATTTTGATCAGACGGTTTAATGAATTATATTGACGCAGACAACGGAAGGGAAGGTTTGTCCATGGAGATCAAAAAACTCGCCGATATTCAGCCTGCCGGCCGGGAGTCGAAGGTCGCCCCCCGGAAAAAATCGGCCGGAACTGCACCCGGTGACAAGGCGGAAATCTCGGGCAAGGCCCGCTCCCTTCAATCAGACGAAAAAGCAAAACGGGTTTCTGCGATCCGTCAGAAGGTGGATGACGGTTCCTACTTCTCCGATGAAGTGACGCAGAAGACCGCAGAAAATATCGCGAACGTCCTCAGAAAAAATCCGCGCGCTAAATAGGCCGCTCTCTTTCTCCTCCGGTTGTCCTCCCTGAAAATCGGTTAATCCGCTGTATTTTCACCATAATTTTTCTCTATCGCTCATGAAAAATTTGAGTGATAGCAGATTGATTTAAAGAATCGGAGCAACGGTTTACCCGATTTATCCGAAAAATTTGACATTTAGCGCTTATTCGCATATATTCACCCATCGCTGGGGATACATATGAAGGAAGGCAAATTATCGGTGGTGACTGCCGGCCGCGGTAGCATCGTCCGGTGTTGTTACAGTGCACCACACAAGAGATACCCTGACATCAGGATTGTCGGTGAGGCAAACGACGGACAATCCCTCCCGGTTCTTGCGCTAAAAATTCAGGCCGCCTGCGGTCTTTCATCGCACACGGTCCCGGACATGGGATGCATCGGTGCGGAGCGCCCTGAAATCAGGGGGAGCTCCGGGGTGTCTCGCACATTCCGCCGCAATGCTGGAGATCGTTCGTCAACGTAAGCGGGCTGCATGATACCGCGAGTCAGGTGCTGGCTGGTCAAAAACTGAAAATGAAATTGTGAAGAGAGAAACTGCTCCGCTCGGTATTCGCTGCAAGGGTATATCCGACGCCCGACGTCGGCGAACAGAATTCCACGGTGTGAATCCCGGCTGCACTGCCACAATCATGAAAGAGATCTAACAGCCCCGACCCGACACGTGAAATCCTTGACCTCTACCGCCGAGAAGCCGGGATTCCCCTCAGATCTGCCGATCTCTGAATCCAGAGGCCTGGCCACCGTCCACATTCTGATCGTCGACGATGTGCAGGAAAACCTCGATCTCCTTGAATACAGACTTGTCAAGCACGGGTACCGGATCATCCGGGCCTCGAACGGCTGGGAAGCCCTCGAACGGATGCGGAGATATAAGGTCGACCTGATCATATCCGACGCGATGATGCCGAATATGGACGGGTTTCAGCTCTGCAAGGAAGTGCGCGCCGATTCCGATTTCACCAGAATCCCCTTCGTTCTCTACAGCAGTAACTACCTCGACGACGAGGATATCGCGTTCGCCCAGCACCTCGGAGTCACCCGCTACGTCGTCAAATCGGGCTTCGACGTCATTCTGGAGGTCGTCCAGGAGGTGCTCCAGCCGGCCAGGGGCGTACAGATCGAGATCGATTATTCCGGCGAGGCGAAGATCGACGACGTGGCGTTCCTCAAGAAGCACCACAATATCGTCATCCGGAAACTCGAGGAAAAAATGGCCGAGCTGAAGATGTATTCCGAGGTGCTCAGCCAGAAAAACCGGGAACTGCAAAGCTCGGAAATGCATTACCGGGGTCTCTTTGAACACGCCAGCATACCGATTTTCCTTCTCGACGGACAGACGCGCCGCGTAATCGACGCCAACAGGGAAGGACTCGCCCTGACAGGGTACTCCAGGGAAGAACTCTGCCAGCTCCCCGAGTTCCCCTTCGCCACAGCCAAAGTTCCGAACGAGGCGATTCAGAAATTCGAGGTGTTCACTTCCGGAGAGAAACTCCTCCGCACCAAGAACGGACGGATGCGCACCGTTGAAGTCCATGTCGGCGAGCCCGCGATCGCCCATGAGCGCTGTTTCCTTCTCTACATCCGCGATACGACGGACGAGAAGAAAATGAAACAGCAGTTAATGCACATGGAAAAAATGGGTCTCATGGGGCGTCTCGCCGGCGGCATCGCTCACGAGATCCGCAATCCGCTTTCCAGTGTCATGATGAATCTTCAGTTTCTGCTCCAGAGCGGCGACATCAACCCGACCGTCCGGGAATTCGTCACAGCGGCAACGGAGGGCGCCTCCCGGATCAACCAGGTGGTGGAAAACACCCTCAACCTCGCCCGCGGTACTCCCCTTCACCTTCAGGAGGAACATCTCAACCAGATCCTGCAGAACGCGCTCTGGTTCATGAAGGTGCCGGCCCAGCGGAAGAACATCCGGCTCGATGCGCACCTTGCCGACGCCCTCCCGCAGATCCCCCTCGACGGACGCCAGATCCAGCAGGTGATCATCAACCTCCTGCAGAATGCCATCGATGCTTCACCCGAGGGCGCAACCGTCACCATCACCACCGGCATGCTCGAAAGCCTCACCGACTCCAGAGAGCTCGTCTCCAACAAAATCGTCCTCGCCATCCGGGATAACGGCTCCGGAATTTCTCAGGAACAACTTCAATATATCTTTGAACCGTTCCAGACGACCAAGCCGGGCGGGACCGGCCTCGGCCTCGCGCTCTCCAAACATATCATGGATCAGCACAACGCGGAACTCGCGATCGAGCCGACCCTCGGCGGCGGCACGATCGCCCGGCTGATCTTCTCCCTCCCCCAATCTCGAGAATCCGAAGATGTCCAAAGGAAAAATATTAGTCATTGACGATGAACGGCTGATCACCGATTCCCTCGGAAAAATCCTCACCCAATGGGGATACGAACCGGTCTGCCACGATTCCGCCGCAACTATTCTGACCCTCCTCGCCCAGGTCCGTCCCCAGATCGTCATTCTCGATATCTTTATCGGCGACCGGCACGGCGTCGAGGTGATGAAACTGATCCGGCGGGAAGGATGGCAGGTCCCGATCATTCTCATGACCGCCTATGCGGACGTCTCCCTCGCCGTCCAGGCGATGAAGGAAGGGGCGAGCGATTTTCTCGTCAAACCGATCGATCTTGATCACCTCAATCTCCTCCTCGGCAAAACGCTCGAACATGCACGGCTCCAGAAGAAGATCGACCTCCTTCAGCAGGAAATCAACGAAACACGCCCCGGCAGCGGCATCATCTGCAGAAGCAAGGAAATGCTCGCCATCATCGACATGGCGAAACGGCTGGCCGCGAGCGATTCCACCACCGTGCTGATCGAGGGGGAAAGCGGCACCGGCAAGGAACTTATCGCCCGCTATATCTGCGAACAGAGCTCCCGTGCCGGAGAACCGTTCATCCGGATCAATTGCGGCGCCATCCCGAAGGATCTCGCCGAAAGCGAGATTTTCGGATATGAAAGAGGGGCGTTCACCGGTGCCAGCGACAGGATGAAGCAGGGCAAGTTCGAACTCGCCCACGGCGGCACCATCCTTCTGGACGAAATCGGCGAGCTCAGCACCGATATGCAGGTCAAACTCCTCCGGGTCCTCGAAGAACAGCGCTTCTTCCGGCTCGGCGGAACCAAAGAGATCATTGTCGACGTCCGGATCCTTGCCGCCACCAACCGGGATATCGCCCGCGAGGTGGAGGCGGGACGATTCCGCGAAGACCTCTTCTACCGGCTCAACGTCGCATCGATCAAAATTCCCCCTCTCCGCGACAGACGGGAGGACATCGGAATCATGGTTCAGGTGTTTCTTGAGGAATACTGCAGGAAATTCAACAAACCGGTCCCGAAACTCAGCCCGGAGGTTCTTCTGCTCCTCGAGAACAACCGGTGGAAAGGAAATGTCCGGGAACTCCGCAACGCGATCGAACGGGTTGTCCTCCTGAATGACGGCGATCTGCTGAAAGCGGAGAATTTCATATTCCTCAATATCCCCGCCTCCGGCAAAACGGCGCCCGCGGCGCCCGAACAGTTCGCGAACAACTATATTCTGGAAGTGCCCGATGCCGGCGTGCCGATCAACCGTGTCATGAAGGATCTGATCCTTAAAACCCTTGCCATTACCAACGGCAATCAGGTGCGGGCCGCCAAAGTGCTCGGACTTTCACGGTCCAAACTCCGGTACCGAATCTCCCAGCTCGGCATCGAAGGGGAGCGCGGGTACCGGACCGCCGACAACCCGGAACTGCCTGCCGGCCCGACCATCTCCGGCCGTCAGTTGCTTTGACATCCACCTTCCTCCGCAACCCCCGCTGACGAGCCAATATTAGCCAAGTGGCTAATAGTTGACATCTTCTTCTCCGCCATCAGACCTGTCTTCACTGCGTTTTCCCGTAAACGTTCCAAAACCGGAATAATTCAGCAGTCATTCCCGTTCTGATTTTTCTTTTTCCTCTGGCACAGCCTTTGCAGATTGGGCGGTTGCAATGAATATCGCAGGCTAAGAGAATGGAGAATCGTGTGCCGCTGGAAAACATGAAAACGCCCGATCGACAGCAGATGTATCCCCTTCCGGTGAGGGGAAATATCATCAAGTCGAGATTCATCGCCCGGGAACCCCGTCAGCGGATCGAGACCTGCGATCCCGCTCACATGCCGGAAGTGGTGGTTCAGCGGAAGGGTGAGGATATCGAGTACGTTCACGTCACCTGCCGTTGCGGCGTGACGACGGCGATAAAGCTGGAGTACGAGGGGCATCCGGAAGGAGAGACCCGATGAAAATGTCGCTGTTCGATAAAACCAAAATTCCGATTCTCAGCAGGGCGCTCGACGTCTATGCGCTCCGGCAGAAGGTGGCCGCATCCAACATCGCGAATATCGGTTCTCCCGGCTACCGGCCGCAGACCGTGAAGTTCGAGGAACAACTGACCGACGCCATAGATAACAAGGCCATTTCGCCCGTTCTGACTGACGGCCGGCATATTCCGGTCGGACCGCTGACATTTCCCGCACCCGAAGTTTCCCCTGAGCAGGAGACGGGACAGCCGGCGGGAACGGGGGCCGCGAGCGGCGTGAACGATGTCGACATCGACCAGGAAATGCTGGAGCTTGCGAAGAATCAGATCCGGTTCAAATTCGCGGCACGCCAGCTGAACGAAACATTCAAAAGCATTCAGGCCAGCATCAAGGGAGAGTCATGAAGATTGACAAGCTGTTTGCCTCGATGAACATCAGCGGGCAGGGACTGCGTGCGCAGAGGATGCGCATGAACGCGATCGCCGAAAATATCGCAAATACCGAGACGACGCGGACTGAGAACGGGGAACCCTACCGGCGCAAAATTGTCCAGTTCAAGGCGTCCGATCAGCAGGAATTTTCCACCGTGCTCCGCCAGGCCGGACTGGAGCTGACGGGAACCGATGAGAACCATATGGCCGCGGATCCGGCGGACTTTGCCGAAACCGACACGACGGCTGCGGGAGTCGCCGGCTCCGAGGTCACCGACCCGTCCCCGTTCCGGTTGATGTACGACCCCGGCCATCCGGACGCGGACGCAGACGGCTATGTGAAAATGCCCAACGTCAACATTGTGAATGAGATGGTCGACATGGTCGCCACCACCAGGTCGTTTGAGGCGAACGTGGTCGCTATCACGGCGGAAAAAGGAATAGCGAAAGACAGTCTGGAGATCTGATCATGAACGTCAACATTGTGCAACCCATGCTGATAGCGGCAGGGGGGCCGGCGTCGGTCTCCCGCACCGGACGGTCAGGGGTTCCGGCCGGAAAGCATCAGAAACCGGCGAAAACAAAACCGGTGTCCGTCCAGGCCCATCCCGCCGTCATCAGTCCGGGCGCGGGGAAGATTCTCTCCCGGGAAGAAAAAGCATGGTTTGAATCGTCGGTGCGTCTGCCGGAGGCCGGCGGGCATGCCGCGGGGTACGCGGCCCAGGCGGGCGGCGGCGGACCGGTCGGAAAAATCATAGATCGGATGGCATAATCGATGAATATCAATCCGGTATCCGGGCTTCTGCCCGGCCAGTCGGCTCAGGCACCAGCGTCAAAAGCGGGACGGGAAACGGGGGGTTCGTTCAGCGAGGTTCTGCGCGATTCCATCTCATCGGTGAACGACCTGCAGAACGATGCGGGTGCGGCGATCGAGGGGATGGTGAGCGGGGAAGCGACCGATCTTCACGACGTCATGATTGCCGTCGAAAAGGCGAAGACCAGTTTCGATCTCCTCATGGAGGTCCGGAACAAGGGGCTCGCTGCATACCAGGAACTGATGCGGATTCAGGTGTAAGCGATGGCTGAGCAACGGGATCAGATCAAGACCCAGATTACGGGATTTGTCCAGCGGCTGACGCTCCGGCAGAAGATCACCATTGTCGGGGTGACGCTCGCCGCCGTCGCGGCGATCGCCGTCATTGTCTCCTTCGCGAGCAGGCCGAGTTACGGGATGCTGTTCACGAACCTGAGTCCCGCCGATGCATCGAAGGTGGTCGACAAGCTGAAGGAAAAGGGGATACCGTATTCGCTCGAGAACGAGGGGCGGACGATCCTGGTGCCCAAATCGCAGATGTACGAACTTCGTCTCTCGCTTGCGGGGGAAGGTCTGCCGCAGACAGGCGTCATCGGGTACGAAATTTTTGATCGGACGAATCTGGGGGTTTCGGATTTTGTCCAGAAGGTGAATTACCGGCGGGCTCTGGAAGGGGAGCTGGCGAGGACGATCCTTCAGCTCGACGAGGTCGAAGGGGCGAGGGTGCACATCGTGTTTCCTGAGAAAACCCTGTTCAGCGAAGATGCCAAGAAGGCGACCGCCTCCGTTGTCCTGAAGCTCGGTACGGGCAGGCCGCTGAAACCGGAAATGGTCCAGGGTATCGTGCATCTGGTCGCGGGGAGCGTGGAAGGGCTCGAGCCGTCGAACGTCACCGTGCTCGACTCGCGCGGCACCCTGCTCTCCGACAATACCCGCGCGAACACCCTTGCCTCTCTGACCTCCACGCAGTATGAGCTCCAGCAGAGGGTGGAGAATTATCTGGCCGAAAAGGGACAGCGGATGCTCGACGGCGTGCTCGGGGGAGGGAATGCCATCGTCCAGGTGAACGCGGAACTCGATTTCCGGCAGGTCGAACGGACGCTCGAGCAGTACGATCCCGATAATACCACCGTCCGGAGTGAGCAATCGACCGAGGAAAAGAACGGCGCGTCGAACGGCAACCGGACCAATACGATCACCAATTACGAGATCAACAAGACGATCGAACACATCATCGAAAACCAGGGCAATATCAAGCGGCTTTCGGTGGCGGCGCTGATCAACGGTACGCAGAAGGTCACGGAGAAGGACGGGGAAAAGACCGTCGACTACATCCCCCGTCCCCAGCAGGAGCTGGCCCAGCTGACCGATATCATCAAGCGGGCGGTCGGCTACAATTCGGTGCGGAACGACGAGATCTCGGTTGTGAACCTGCCGTTCGACAACCATGCCGAAAAGGACGATTTCGTCTACCGGGAAGCGCCGAAATGGGTTGAGGAGGTCATGATCGGTGCGGCGATCCTCGGCGCCCTCTACCTGATCTTCTCCCTCCTCCGGAGATTCAGAGTGCGGTACAGCGAAGCCATGCAGACGGTCATGAGCGACCCTGGCGCCGCCGGCGGCGAGGGGAAGGGAATCGTCAATCAGATCATCTCCACCTCGCTCGACCAGCGGAAAAGGATCGCAAAATATGTGAATGAACAGCCGGATCAGGCGGCGCGGCTTCTGAAGATCTGGCTGACCCAGAATTAAGAACCGACAGGGGAAGCATGGGCCAGCAGAAATCGACAATCAAACAGCTTACGAAACGGCAGAAGGGGGCGCTTCTTCTCCTCTCGCTCGATCTGGATACCGCGACAAAACTGATGAAGGACCTTTCCCAGGAGGAAGTGGAACAGGTCGCGTTTGAAATCAGCAACATCAAGGACGTGCCGACGGATCTGGTGGAGGACGTGTTCAACGAATACATCGACCAGATCGGTTCGGCGCCGTTCCTGGTACAGGGGGGGCCGTTGGAAGCCAAAAAACTGATCGAACGGTCGCTCGGTTCCCCGAAAGCATCCGAAGTGATCGAGAAGGTCAAGAATATCGCGAACGGGACCGGATTCGACAAGCTTCGGAAAGCCGACAACCGCCAGCTCGCGACCTTTCTGCAGAAGGAACATCCGCAGACGATCGCCCTCATTCTTTCCTATCTCAGCCCGGAAAAGGCCGCGCAGGTCATCGCGGAACTACCCTCCGACAACCGCAACGACATCACGCTCCGGATGGCGACGCTCGGCAAGGTCTCACCGACCCTCCTTGCGGAAATGGGCAAGATCGTGGATGCCATCGCCGCCTCGGAAATCACGCAGGAATTGTGCGATCTCGGCGGATCCAAATCGGTCGCCACCGTTCTCAACAGCTGTGACCCGACCATCGCCAAGGATATTCTGGAGCACATCGGGCAGAAAAATCCGGATCTCGCCACGGAGATCAAGCGGCTCATGTTCGTGTTCGATGATATCATCAACATTGACGACCGCGGGATCCAGCGCGTCCTGCGGGAGGTCGACAAGAAGGATCTCGCAATCTCCCTCAAGGTGGTCGATGAACCTTTGAAGGATAAAATTTTCGCCAATATGTCTGAACGCGCCCGGGATCTTCTCAAGGAGGAACTCCAGTATATGGGACCACTGCGGCTCAAGGAGGTGGAGGCCGCACAACAGCGCATCATCGATATCGTGAAACAGCTCGAAGAGCAGGGGGAAATTGTGATTTCAGGGCGGGGCGGAAAGGAAGAGGTCGTTGTCTAGCGTCCTCAAAATGCGCAAAGGGGTCCGGAATATCTACGTCGTGCCGTTCGGGCCGATCGGCGCCGGACGGGAGTTGGATCTTTCGGAGGAGCCGGCGGCGGGACCCGGCGAGCCGGTCCTGGCGGCGGAGGAACCGGACAGGGAAATGCCTCTCCCCGCCGAAATGGATGCCGCCGAAAACGCTTACCGGTCGGGGTACGCCGCCGGCGTCGCTGAAACGGAACAGCGGTTGACGGAGGACTTCCGGCTGAAAACGGAGGAGGAATGCCAGCGTATCGAGCTTCTGCTGACCGCCATCGGGGAGGAGCATGCGCAGTGGAAGAGCAGAGCCGAAAAAAATCTGATCCGGTTCGCCGTGGCCGTGGCGGAACGCATCATCCGGAGCGAGGTCAGTGCCCATCCGGAGATCATTCTCCGGCAGATCCGGGAATCGTTCCGGCGGATCGTCGGGGTCGACAAGGTCCGGCTCCGCGTCAACCCGTCGGATGAGCCGTTTGTGCGCGGGAAAAGGTCCGAGATTGTCGGTGAATCGGAATCTGTGCGGGAACTTCTGATCGAATCGGATGAGAAGGTGGAACCCGGGGGATGCATTCTGGAAAGCGAGATGGGGAATATCGATGCACAACTGCTCACCCAACTCCAAAACATTGAGGATGGACTTCTTGGGCAGGCGGGGCGATAACATGCGCCGGAGCACAGACGGATGATGAACGGGACGCTCACGGAGACAGAGGCGACAGCCGGACCGTCCGGTGTTCCGGACGAATGGGACCGGCTGTTCACCAGGCTGAAGACGATCGATCTTCTGAAGGTGAACGGCAGGGTGACCCAGGTGATCGGCCTCGTGATCGAATCGGTCGGTCCGCACTGCTCTCTCGGCGAGGTCTGTATCATCAAGTCGAAATTGGGGAACAATGTCTGCCATTCCGAAGTGGTCGGGTTCCGCGACAACAGGGTGCTTTCGATGGTCCTCGGGGATGCGATGCACGTCAGCCCCGGAAGCGAGATCATTGCAACCGGTCACACCCTTTCGGTCGGGGTCGGCGATCAACTGCTCGGGAGGGTACTGGACGGACTGGGACGGCCGATGGACGGCAAGGGGCCGGTGCACACGTCGGAAGTGAGATCGATCCACAATGTGCCACCGAACCCGCTCGACAGACGGAGAATCAGCGAAGCGGTGTCGACGGGGATACGATCCATCGATTCGCTCCTCACCTGCGGAAAAGGCCAGCGCGTCGGTATCTTTGCCGGCAGCGGCGTGGGGAAGAGCGTTCTTCTCGGGATGATCGCCCGGGACACCAGCGCAGATGTCAACGTCATTGCGCTTGTCGGTGAGCGGGGACGCGAGGTGCGCGAGTTTATCGACCAGGAGCTCGGCCCGGCCGGGCTCGCGCGGTCGGTGGTGGTGGTCGCGACGAGCGATCAGGCGGCGCTTGTGAGAATCAAGGCGGGATTCATTGCCACGACCATTGCGGAATATTTCCGCGACCGCGGTCTGGACGTCATGTTCATGATGGATTCTGTGACTCGCCTCGCGATGGCACAGCGGGAGGTGGGGCTCGCGATCGGCGAGCCGCCCACCACAAAGGGGTACACTCCCTCGGTGTTTGCGATGCTGCCGAAGCTTCTCGAACGGGCCGGCAACGGAAAGCGGGGGAGCATCACCAGCCTGTCCACCGTTCTGGTGGAGGGGGACGACATGAACGAGCCTGTTGCCGATGCCGTCCGGTCGATTCTGGACGGGCATATCGTGCTCTCGAGGAGACTAGCCTCTGCGGGGCACTATCCGGCGGTCGACGTTCTCGAGAGCGTGAGCCGCGTCATGCCGGCAATCACCACGGCGGAACACCGGCAGGCAAGCCACCGGTTACTGGATCTTCTTGCGACCTACAGGGAGGCGGAAGATCTGGTGAATATCGGCGCATACGTGAAGGGGAGCAATCCGAAGATCGATGAGGCGCTCCAGCACATCAATGCGATCCGGGCATTTCTGCGGCAGGCGGCGCACGAGCGGGCGGAATATTCCCAGAGCCTTGAGAGGCTCCGGGGTCTGATGCGTCCGGACGTCAAATAACCATTGCGCAGGCGGATGTCAAAACAAAAATCGAGACTCCAAATGGTCCTCCGGATAAAAAAGCATCTGGAGAAAAAAGCGCAGGGCGAGCTGGTGCAGGCGCAGGTCGTCCGCATGAAGGAGAGCGAGGTTCTCGGCCGGCTCGAGCAGACAAGAGAACAGGCGCTCGATGCCGCCGGACAGGCGGTCCGGACGCAGGCGGGTGATCTGCAGACGGAGAGCGCGTATCTTTTCACCGTCGCGAGAGAGGTGAGCCGGCAGAAGGTCCGGGTCGCGGATCTGACCGGGCAGGAAGAAGCCAAACGGAAGGAGCTCGTGGAGAAATCGAAGGCGAAAAAAATCGTCGAGACGCTGGAGCAGAAAAAAGCCCTGGAGGAGTTGAAGGAAATGGAGAAGAAGCATCAGGGAATGATCGATATGCTCGCACAACGAATCAGAACGGACGTATAGCCATGAAGACGCCAATGCTCTACATCGCCGTGTTCACAGGATCGCTCCTGCTGTTGTTCCAGGTGGCGCTGATCCTCCTGATGGTCAAGCCGGGATTGTTTCTGGGGAAGGGGGCGGTCGCTCCGGGCGCGGCGGCGGTGGTCGATACCCTTGCCGCACAGGCGAAGCCTCCGGCCGGAGGGCAACAGGCAGCAGCTGCCGCTTCAACCGGTATTTCCGCGGATTCAGTTCAATCCCTTCGGAATCAGCTGAACAGCGCACGTGATCTCATTGCCCAGATGCAGGCGCAGATCAAACCAAATGTTCCGGCTCCGGCACCCGACAGTACGCAGATGAAACTCCATAAGGAAAAGGCGAAACTGCTGGAGTCGATGAGTCCGGAAAATGCGGCTCATGTACTGAAGAACATGGATGACGACGACGTCAAGAATATCATCATGTTCGTCAAAAAAAGACAGGCGGGAAAAATACTCGCGATGCTGGAACCCGAACGTGCCGCAAAAATCTTCAAATAACCGATGACGACAATCATGCCATTTCTCGGTCAGATTCCTTCTGCGAAGGGAGATCTGAAGGATAGTCAGAACACGGGGGATCCCCATCAGGCCGATCCTTCGGAAATGCAAACCTCCTTCGTCGCTCTCCTTCTCCGTCTCTATTCCGGCGGTCAGGATGTCGTCCCGCTTCCGCTAGCGGCCGGCCAGAGGCCGTACGCAACCCCGGCCGGCACGACCGTGTCGGCTTCTCCTGCATCCCCTCAGAACGGCGCGACTCAGCATGCCGCAGACGGTACATTTCTGACAGGACAGCAGGGGCGCCCGGGAGCCATCAGCTTCATCGGCCCCGGCTGTACGTTCGTTCCGGCGGGCCCGATGTCGGCCGCTCGGGAGCAGTCGGCACCACCGGTTCTTGATCCACTGATGAGAGAAATGCCGCAGGCCGATCGGGGGAAACCTGTGCAGGCGCAGTTTCCCCTGACAGGAGCGCCGTTTTCAGGAGAGAAGCGCCCGTTTCAGGACGCCCAGAAGACGCCGGCAGTGATCGGGCAGGTTCTGAGAACACAGGGGCCTGACTCCGTGCCGCCGGGCCCGGTGCATCAGGCAATGCCTCCCGCCGCTCCGCAGAATGCCGCATCGCAGGCAAAAGCTTCAGTTGTAATGCCGAATGCGGCGTTGGAGGCAAAATCTCCCGCGAGTCAGCAGAGTATTGTGTCATCGCCCCCTTCGGCGCCGGTCAAAGCAAACGCGGCGGCGGGGCTGAGCGCCGTAGTGGCGGTTTCTCCCGGAGTGCGGAGAGATACGGCGTCCGACGGCGTCCGGACCGGACGGGATGCCGGGCGCAAGCAGGAAGCGGAAGACGCGCCGGGAGTTGTGAAGGCGACGGAAGACCGCATCGGACAGCTCCGGAAGGGAAACGAGGGAACAAACGATCGCGCGGGAGGAGAACGGTTTTCAGAGCCGGGGGGAATGCCCGTACGGCTCGCCGCCGTGCCGGGACAACCGGTTGCGGGGGAGCGTGCGGCGGCGGATAGCGCCGCCGTCCATCTACCGCTTTCTCCCGGGATGACCGCGTCGGTGGTGAATCAGATCGTCAAGGGTCTGGTCATACGCTCATCGGAAAAGGGGACTGAAGCGCGGCTGGTGCTGGAACCGGAATCTCTCGGCACGGTAAAGCTCTCGATTGCGGTGGAGGACGACAAGATGGTTGCCAGGATCAATGTGGCGAACGCCGATGTCAAGTCGGTGGTCCAGGCAAATCTGCCTCAGCTTCATGAGGCTCTGGCCGCACGGGGCATAGATATCCGGAGGATAGATGTTTTTTCCGCGGAGCCGGGTTCCGGGCGGGACCGCGGAAACGGATCCGGTACGGGGCAGAAAGGAAGTTCCGGCAGGCGGGGGAATGAGGACGAGGAGGAAGTCAGACAGGGGCGATCACTGGGATATAACACACTTGAAATCACGGTATAAGAGAAAGGGAAGGCCATGTCGACACACATACAGCGAGTAGGGATTCCGGCGACCGCCTCTTCATCTGCGGCGTCGGCTGTCACCTCCGCACTTTCCGCGGCCACCTCCACGGGACAGACCTCCGGGTCGGGGAGTGTGATGGGGGAGGATGATTTTCTGCAGATGCTGGTGACGCAGCTGCGGTATCAGGATCCGCTCAACCCGGTCGACGGCACCGAATTTGCCTCCCAGCTGGCGCAATTCAGCTCGGTGGAACAGCTGATGAACATTGATACGGATCTTCGCCAGAGTTCGGACGCGACAGCCGTGCTCACCCATTCGATTACGAACGCACTTGCCGCGACGTTCATCGGCAAGGACGTCAAGGCGAGCGTGAACACGTTCCAGTACACCGGGAGCGGGGATGTGACGCTCGGGTACAACCTGCCGAACGATGCGGCATCCGTGTCGGTGCAGGTCTACGACAGTTCGGGCACGCTCGTGCGGACGATCAGCGGCGGGGGACTCGGCTCGGGGGATAATACCGTGGCATGGGACGGGAAAAACGACGCCGGGACGACCGTGGCTTCCGGAAAATATACGTTCAAGGTGACGGCCAAGAACGCAGACGGGACCGCGATAACGGCATCGCCGTTCCTGACCGGGCCGGTGACCAGTGTGCGGTACAACGCGAACGGAACGGTGTTCGTCGTCAACGGCGTCGAGGTGTCGCTGTCGGATATTCTGGAGATCGATCAGTAACCGATCGCTGAAGGAAAAGAAGTTTATATAATCACGATGCGTCATACTCAAAACCATTAAGGAGCAGTATCATGTCATTTCTTCGTTCACTCTTTTCCGGTGTTTCCGGTCTCCGGAATCACCAGCTGATGATGGATGTGATCGGCAATAACATTGCCAACATCAACACCGTCGGTTTCAAGGCGAGCAGGGTCACGTTCGATGAGATGTTTTCGCAGACGCTGGAGGGGGGGACACAGCCGACCGACGGGAACGGAGGATCGGACCCGATACAGGTCGGCCTCGGCATGGCGACCGGTTCGGTCAGCATGCTTTTTTCACAGGGAAACATCGAAACAACGGGTAATTCGACAGATCTTGCCATCCAGGGGAACGGGTTCTTCATCGTCAAGCAGGACGGCAAACAGTATTATACGCGTGACGGGAGCTTCAGCTTTGATGCGAACGGCGACCTGGTGAACGGAAGCACAGGGGCGATCGTGCAGGGCAAGCTGGCCGACGCAAACGGCACAATCCCTGCGGGCACACAGCTTCAGGATCTGAAGATCGCGCTCGATACCCGGTCGGCGGCAAAGGCGACCAGCGACATCAAATTTTCCGGCAACCTCGACTCCTCGGCGAACACGGGGGATCAGGCCAGCTCTTCGGTGACGGTCTACGATTCGCTCGGCAATCAGCACACTCTCACGGTCACCTTCACAAAAAGCGCGACGGCGAATCAGTGGACATGGACGGCGGATGTGCCGTCGCCGTCGTCGATTACGGCGGGCGGAAGCGGAACGGTGACCTTCAATGCCGACGGAACGATGCAGTCGTTCACCTACGACAGCGGTACGTCGCTCGCCATCAGCCCCGGAAACGGCGCGGCGGCCATGTCTGTCGCGCTCGATACGGGATCGGCGGGCGTGTTTTCGGGGATAACGCAGACACAGGGGGCTTCGAACGTTTCACCGCGGGAGCAGGACGGCTATGCGTCCGGTTCGCTGAACGGCATCTCGATCGATCAGAACGGTCAGATTCAGGGAAATTTCTCGAACGGCACAGTCCAGACCCTCGGGCAGGTGATGATTGCGGAATTCAATAATCCGCAGGGTCTTCTCCGGACCGGGGACAACCTCTACGACGTGACGGGAAATTCCGGCCTTCCGGTCATCAACTCTCCCGCGGATGCATCAAATTCCAAGATCGTCCCCGGAGGTCTCGAGCAGTCGAACGTCGACCTGGCGGATGAGTTCACCGAAATGATCATGGCACAGCGCGGATTCCAGGCGAATGCCAAGGTCATCACCACCAGCGACGAATTCCTCAACGACGTGGTGAACCTGAAGCGGTAGCATCTCTCCATGGCAGGCGGCCCCCCACCGGGGCTGCCTGCCGTTTTTAGCCAGGATCGGTGGACAAGGTTCGCCATCTGAACCATATTAACCAGCCCTCCTCCCGGTCGCCCGACGGCACTTTACAAAACAGCCTAATTTCGCCCAAAATCGGCGATTAGAATCCGGTTTCGCCGTCTTTGCCGTGGCACGTTGTTTGTAAAAGTTCCTCCGGAAGAAATTAAGGGGAATTATGGCAAAAGAAGCGTCAGCATCCGAAGATCCGAAGGCAAAGACCGATGCCGCACCGCCGGCGCCGACGAAGTCGTCCCTGCAGAAAAAAATCCTGATGTTCGGCATTCCGATTTTTCTGGTTCAGGCGGCGGCCGTCTATTTTCTCACCGCAAAAATTCTCTACCCGGCCTCCGTCCGTCATTCGGGCGGTACGGTCCAGGAGGAAGCCAAGCCCGAGCCCGAACCGGAATCGCAGATTTACGTCGTTAAAGACCTGATCGTGAATCCGGCCGGCACGAAGGGAACCAGGTTTCTCCTCACAACGATCGGGATCGAAGTCGCGTCCCCGGCGGCGAAAGCGGAACTGGAGAAAAAAGACGTTCAGGTGCGGGACATCCTCAATTCGATTCTTTCCGGAAAGGAACTGGACGAGCTTGTCGACGGTCAGAAAAGGAAAAACCTGAGAAAGGAAATCGCCGATCAGGTCAAAAAAATGGTCCCGGACGATCAGCTCCGGAATGTCTATTTCAGCAAGTTCATCATCCAATAGGAATCGCGTGCCGTATGCACGATCTCACCCATAATGCGCCGGCGGCGGCGAGCCGGGCGGGCAGAAAAGAGGCCGGCGCCCGCCGGAAGGATGCCGGGCGGCAGGTGGCGCTCTTCGATTTCCGCGAAGCGCGCCATTTCTATGAGGCCAACCTCAGACTTGTGGAATCGCTCCACCGGAAGTATGCGGATGCCCTGGCAGCGGATCTCTCGGCCAGACTCCGCCAGAATATCAGTGTATCGCTTGATTCTGTGGGACAGCAGTATTTTCTCCAGTATGTTCCCACGGTGTCGAACGATACCTGCCTCTACTCGTTCCGTTTCGGAGAAGCCCGCGGCACGGGGATCTTCGAGATGGACTCGCGTCTTGTGATCGGTCTCGTCTCGCGGATGCTGGGCGGGATCGACGAGGGGGAGATCAAGCCGCGGAGGATCACGCGCCTCGAGCTGACCGTGACAAAGGGCCTGGTGCAGGATTGTCTTGAACGGCTGAGCGGGGTCTGGCATGCCGGTCCGCAGGCGGGTTTCCGTTCCGAAGGGAACATCGCCGATATCAACTCGGTCCAGTCGATATCACCCAATGAAGTGATCCTGGTAGTCGCCTTCACCGTGACGCTCTTCGGGCAGTCGTTTTTCCTCAAGATCTGCTATCCCGCGACGGCGGTCGAGGAGCGGCTGGAACAGCTTGGCGGACAACTCGCGGATGAACAGGAAAAGGTGCGGGAGACGAAGAACGAGGGAATCCTCAATCGGCTGGAGCAGACGACGATCGCCGCGACATGCATTCTGGGGAACTCCTCCATCACGATGCAGGAATTTCTTGATCTTGAGCCGGGCGATGTGATACGGACAAACAGACCGGTCAGCGGAGAGTTCCAGGTTTTTCTCGACGGAAAGCCCCGGTTCTGGGGCAGGCCCGGAATTTCCAACCGGCGCCTCGCAATCAAGGTGACACGTACGATCAACGACAGAAAGGACAGTGACTGAGTCATGGATGAGATTACCGCTTCTGCCGATCAGACCCCGGCCCCTCCGGCGGAAGCCGGCGGAAAAACAGCGACAGCCGATGTACAGCCTGCGGAATTCCAGTCGCTCGAAAGCACACCCTCCGGTGAAAAGGAGAAGAATATCGACCTCCTGCTCGACATCAATCTCCCCGTCGCCATCGAGCTCGGGAAGACGAACATGCTGATCAAGGATATCCTTGAGCTGCAGAAAGGATCGCTGGTTGAATTCGACAAGGCCGCGGGGGAGCCGGTCGATATCCTCGTCAACGGCAAGAAGATGGCGGAGGGGGAAGTCGTCGTCGTCGACGATCACTTCGCCGTCCGGATCACGACCCTCGTCGAACGATCGGAACGGGTCAGAAACCTGGAAGAATGACCGATGGAATGGGTGCTCGTTAAAACGATGTTCTCGCTTGCGGCGGTCCTCGGCCTGATGATCGCCGTCGTGTGGATCATGAAGAAGACGGTCTATGGCCGCCGGCAGGTGAATTCCTCCGCAGTCGCGATCGATGTCCTCGGCCATAGGATGCTCCAGCCGAAACGCTCGATCTTCGTGGTCCGGGTGGCGGACAGAATTCTGGTGCTTGGCGTCACCGAAGCCGGCATGGAACGGTTGACGGAAATAGGGGATGCGGAGACGCTCCGGCAGGTCTCCGGTCGGAAGGAGGAGGCCTCCGGCGCATCATTCTGGAGCTCGGTGAAGCAGACGGCCGGTTTCCGGGGAGGGGTCCCGTTCGGCCTCAATCTTCAGCAGTCATTTCATGCCGTTCTGCTCGGCGCCCTCGGGAGAAAAAAAGAGGCCGTCCCGGACGGTGCGGAAGGGCGGGAATGACCAGATATCTGCCCCTCATACTGATTCTGCTTCTTCTGGTCCCGGCAGTCGGGACCGCACAGCAGGCGATGCCGTTCCCGAAGCTGTCGATGGAGGTGGGGAAAAGCGCGAAACCCGAGGATGTTGCGGTAACACTGCAGATTCTCTTCCTGATGACCGTTTTATCCCTGGCGCCGGCGATTCTGATTCTGACCACGGCCTTCACGAGGATCATCGTGGTCTTCCATTTTCTGAAACAGGCGATGGGAACGCCGCAGATGCCGCCATCCCAGATTCTGGTCGGCCTGGCGCTGTTTCTGACCTTTTTTGTCATGGCGCCCGTCTGGAACAAGATCAATGAGGTGGGATTGAAGCCGTACATGAACAATCAGATCACGCTCGAGCAGGCGTACGACAGGGGTGTCGAGCCGTTGAGGGATTTCATGTTCCGCCAGGCGCGGGAGGACGATATCGCACTGTTCATGAAAATGGCGAACATCGAGAAACCGAAGAACCGCGCCGACGTGCCGACGTATGTTCTGGTGCCGGCGTTCGCAATCGGAGAACTGCGCCAGGGATTCCAGATCGGTTTCATGCTCTTCATTCCCTTTCTGATCGTCGACATGGTGGTCTCGAGCATCCTCATGTCGATGGGAATGATGATGCTTCCGCCGGTGATGATCTCCCTGCCGTTCAAAATCCTGCTCTTCATACTGGTGGATGGATGGCATCTTATTGTGGGCTCTGTGGTAAGCAGTTTCAAATGACAGCGGAGCGGACCGAATGAGTGAAGAATACATAGTGCACCTGTTCCGGGAGGCGTTTTTCACGATCCTGCTCCTGTCGGGGCCGGTGCTGGTGCTGTCGCTCCTCGTCGGGCTTGTCATCTCGGTATTTCAGGCCGCTACATCGATCCAGGAATTCACGCTGACGTTCGTTCCGAAACTCCTCGTGACGGCAATCGTGATCATTCTCCTGCTTCCCTGGATGATCGACGTGCTTGTCTCCTTTACCCAGAATATTTTCGCTCAGATCCCGGAGATCGGAAAATAACGATGGATATTTACGTCACCCAGTTCATTCTCTTTCTGCTGATCTTCGCGCGGATCATTTCGATGGTCGCGCTTGCTCCCGTTTTCGGACACTCGGCGGTCCCCGTACAAGTGAAAATCGCCCTCTCCCTCTTCTTTGCATTTGTCCTCTACGCGTTTGTGGGACACAACACGCCGCCGCCCGACGTCCGCCTGCTTCCGGTGGTGATTCTGGTCCTGCAGGAGCTCCTGATCGGGGTGACCATCGGCTTCGCGCTCGGCCTCCTGTTTGCCGGCATGCGGTACGCGGGGGAGATCATCGGATTCGACATGGGGCTTTCGATGGCCCAGGCGTACGACCCGGACAATGCCCAGCAGACGCCGCTCCTCGGCGACATGCTCTACCTTCTTGCGATGCTCGTGTTCCTCTCGGTGAACGGGCATCACTTCGTACTGGAGGCCATCCAGTTCAGTTACAGGGTGGTTCCGCCGGGACACTTTGCTTTTTCGGGCCGGATGGCCGGGGCGTTGATCAACCTGACCGGCATGGTCTTCGTCGTCGCCGTCAAGATCGCGGCGCCGGTGATGGTCGCCGGTTTTCTCACCAATGTGGCGCTCTCGATTCTCGCGCGGGTGATGCCCCAGATGAACATCTTCAGCCTCAGTTTTCCGCTCAAGATCGGCGTCGGTCTCCTTGTGCTGGCCGGATCGATGCCGCTGATCGGCGTGGCGTTCAGGAACCTGCTGAACGGATTTGAAAACAACATCCTTGATCTTGTGAGGGTGCTCTGAGAAGATGCCGGAATCGTTCCAGGAAAAAACCGAACAGGCGACTCCGAAGAAGAAGGAGGATACGCGCAAACGCGGCAAGGTCGCGCGGAGCGCGGAACTGAATTCGGCGGTGATCCTCATGGTGGGCCTGTTCATCCTCTCGTTCAGCGGCCCGATGGTCATCGGGCATCTGACCGATGTGTTCCGGTCGTCCCTCGGGTCTGCCGGTGTGACGCAGGTGAATGTGGAGAATCTCCGCGAGATCGCGCTTCAGCAGGTGGGCGGGATGACGCTCGCGCTCCTTCCGGTGTTTGCCGGACTTCTTCTCATCGGCATCGGGATCAGTGTCGCCCAGGTGGGATTCATGATATCGGCGGAAGCGTTGACTCCGCGGTTCGAGAACATCAATCCCCTTTCGGGTCTCCGGAAGATGTTTTTTTCCCAGAGGACGATTGTCGAAGTCCTCAAAAACCTCCTCAAGGTGGTGATCATCGCCGCGATCGCCTACTACGCCGTCAGAAACCTGGTGAACGGGGCGTTCGAGCTGATGAACGGGGATGTGCCGTCCATAGCGGATGCGATCGTGAGCGGATCGCTCGGCATCGGGCTGAAGATCGGCCTTGCCTTTCTCGGTCTCGCGGCGCTCGATTATTTCTATCAGCGGTACCAGTATGAACAGGATCTCCGGATGACGAAGCAGGAGCTGAAGGAGGAGTCGAAGCAGACCGACGGTGATCCGATCGTGAAGAGCAGAATCCGCCTTCTCCAGCGGCGGATCGCCTACCGGCGGATGATGCACGATGTGCCGAAGGCCGACGTGGTGGTGACCAACCCGACCCACTATGCCGTCGCCCTGAAGTACGACGCGGAAAAAATGTCGGCGCCGAAGGTGGTGGCCAAGGGGGCTGACCATATGGCGCAGAGGATCCGGGAGATCGCCGCCGAGCACCATGTTCCGATCGTCGAAGACAGGATGCTCGCGCGGACGCTCTACCAGACGATCGACATCGGCGAGGAAATTCCGGAAAAATTATTCCAGGCAGTTGCTCAGGTCCTCGCCTACATCTACCGGCTGAAGCACGCGAAGCCGGGAAAACGGAGAATCTAAGGGATCATGGAAGCGGCGCTGGCACACAGGGCGGGCGGTTTTATCGGGGGAGCGATCCGGAGGACGCTCGGGCGCAACAGCGATATCACGCTCGCGGCCGGGGTCATCATGATTCTGGCGCTCATGATCGTTCCGCTTCCACCGGTGATGCTGGACCTTCTCCTGGCGGTCAACATCACCATGGCCATCCTGATTCTCATGGTGTCGATGTATATCACCGAACCGCTCGAATTGTCGGTGTTTCCGGGACTGCTTCTGATGCTGACCATTTTCCGTCTCTCGCTCAATGTCGCCTCGACCCGGCTTATTCTGGGCGAGGGGTATGCCGGCGAGGTGATCAGCGCATTCGGCTCGTTCGTCGTCAAGGGGAATTATACCGTCGGGTTCGTGATCTTCCTGATCCTGATCATCATCCAGTTCGTGGTCATCGTCAAGGGTGCGGGAAGAATCGCCGAGGTCGCGGCCCGGTTTACCCTCGACGCCATGCCGGGCAAGCAGATGGCGATCGACGCCGATCTGAACGCAGGGCTGATCACCGAGCGCGAGGCGCGGGAACGGCGCGCCCAGATTGCCCGCGAAGCCGAATTCTACGGCGCCATGGACGGCGCGAGCAAGTTTGTCAAGGGCGACGCGATTGCCGGCCTTCTCATCAACCTCGTCAATATCCTGGGCGGATTCATCATCGGGGTCGCACAGCGCGGACTGTCGTTTACCGACGCTCTCCGGACCTATACCCTCCTGACCGTGGGTGAAGGTCTTGTGACCCAGATTCCGGCCCTGATTGTCGCGACGGCCGCCGGTCTGATCGTCACCAGAAGCACGTCGGGACGGCCGCTGGATGTCGAGCTGAAAACCCAGCTCCTTGGCAGGCCGAAGGCGCTTCTCATCGCCTCCGGAGCGCTGATGCTCTTCGCGATCGTTCCCGGACTTCCGATGATTCCGTTCCTCATGCTCTCGGGGCTGACGGGGAGCGTCGGATATGTCACCTTCCGGGATCAGAAGAATGCCGTCGCCCGTCCGGCACCTGTGGAGGCGGATGCGGCTCCGCGGCAGGAAAACATCCAGGACTACCTCCAGGTCGATGCGCTCGAACTGGAAATCGGCTACTCCCTCATCTCGCTGGTCGACGAGTCGCAGGGAGGCGACCTCTTCACCCGCATCACGAACATCCGCAAACAGGTGGCACTCGACCTCGGCATCATCATTCCGCCGATACGGGTGCGCGATAATCTGCAGTTGGAGCCGAACCAGTACGTGATCAAGATCCGGGGGAATGTGGTCTCGAGCGACCGGCTGAAAATGGGCCACTACCTTGCGATCAATTCCGGGCGGGCGACGGCCGAACTGAAAGGCACGTCCGTTCATGACCCGACATTCGGTTTTCCGGCCGTCTGGATCACCGGCGCAGAGCGGGAACGCGCCGAAATTGCGGGATACACCGTCGTTGAACCTTCGACAGTGATATCCACCCATATCCAGGAAGTTCTGAGGAAAAATGCGGACAAGATCCTCGGCCGTCAGGACACGAAAAAACTGATCGACAATCTCAAAAAGGATTATCCCGCCGTTGTGGACGAGCTGACGCCGGAGGTCCTCCCCACCGGGACGATCCAGAAGGTTCTGCAGAACCTCCTGCGGGAGGGCGTGCCGGTCCGCGACCTGGTCACAATTCTGGAGTCGCTCGCCGATTATTCCCGCGTCACCAAAAATGTCGATGTTCTGACGGAATATGTCAGGCACTCGCTCTCCGAGACGATCGCGCGGATCTACCAGGATGAGAACAGGCTCATTCACGCCATAGCCATGGATCCGCGCCTCGAACAACAGCTTTCGGCCGCCCTCCAGAACCAGAGGGAGAACAGTCCGAGCCTCGGTCTCTCTCCGGAAACGGTCAGGGGCATCCATGAGACGCTCACCGAAAATATCCGCACCGCGGCCGCCGCGGGATACAGAGCGGTCATCGTCTGTGCCGCGACGGTACGGCCGTACTTTTACCGTCTCATCCACACGGCGTTTCCGGATGTTGCGGTTCTCTCCTATACCGAACTGCCGGCCGAGGCCGAAATAGAGTTTGTCGGAAAACTGGAGCCCAGCAATGCGAATTAAGAAATTTACGGGTCCATCCGTGCGCGATGTGACCGATCAGATGAAGAAGGAGTTCGGCGAGGACGCGATCATCCTGCACGCCGCAACCCGCCGGGAGACTGCCGATGCGAACCGGGAACTCTACGAGATCACCGCGGCGGTGGATACCGCGGGACTGGAAGCGGATTCCGGCAGAGGGCCGGAAACGGAGTCGTTCGGGCAGTCGCTCAGCCGCATGGTTTCGATGGCGGAAAAGACGGACTTCCGCCCCCGCCCGCCCATGACGGGAAACCGGCGGGATCCGGCAACGCCAGCCGGCGAGAACCGGGCGGAATCCGGACTGCGCAGAACCGGCGGCGAGGAGCGGCTGTTCGGAGCGGAAATGGCCGAACTGCGGTCCACGATGCGGGAGGTCGCGGATCATCTCCGGACGGCAAAGATTCCGCTTCTCCCGGAATCTCTGCGGGGAGCCTACGAGAAGCTCGCCGCGAACGACGTCGATCCGGCTCTGGCCGCCGAGCTTGTGCACGGGATCAGGGATAAGACCGGGGAATTGGGCATGCTCACGGCGGGCGGAGTGGAGCAGGCGATAATGGAGGCAATCGCGGCGCGAATCCGCACCGGCGTCGCGACGTCGGGTCGCTCCAATCGTCCGAAAGTTGTGGCGCTTGTAGGGCCGACCGGCGTCGGCAAGACGACCACAATTGCGAAGCTCTCCGCGATCGAAAAACTGATGCACGGCCGGACGGTCGGGCTGATATCCTTCGATACGTACAGGATCGGCGCGGTCGAACAGCTTCGGATGTTTGCCTCTATCACCGATCTGCCGATGGAAGTCGCCTCGTCGCCGGCTGAGGTCAGGTCGCTCTGCGCCGGCTTCAGAGAGCACGATGTGGTGTTCATCGACACGGTGGGAAGGAGCCAGCGGAAGGAGAAGGAACTTCGGGAACTCAGGGAGATGGTGGCGGCGGCGGAACCTGACGAAACGCATCTGGTGGTGAGCGCCACATCGGGTCGGAAGACACTGCGGGACATCATCGACAGGTTCATGCCGCTGTCGCCTACGAACCTGATCTTTTCCAAAATCGACGAGGCGGTGACGACCGGGGCGCTTCTTTCCGCCGTTGCGGGGTCCGCTCCGCCGGTTTCCTACCTGACGACCGGGCAGACGGTGCCCTACGACATACTGGAAGCGGACCCGGAACAGATCGCTTCGCTGATGTGGGAAGGAGAGCTTGCGCATGCCTGAAATGATGGCGGTGGCCGATCAGGCGGAGGATCTGCGTCAGATGGTGCTTCGGACGGAACGTCCGGCCGTCCGGCGCCGGCCGTACATTGTGTCGGTGATGAGCGGAAAAGGCGGGGTGGGCAAGAGCACCATCGCGCTCAACCTGGCGGCCGTGCTGGCGGACGGGGGAAATCAGGTATTGCTGGTGGACGGCGATCCGAATGTCGGGAATCTGGATCTGATGCTCGGCATCACGCCCGAGCACCGTATCGACGACGTCTACCGGGGGAGTGCCCGGGCTGCCGATATTCTTGTCGAGGCGCGGCCAAACCTGTTCTTTCTGCCGGGACCATCGGGCGACATTGCTTCCGACAGGATCCCGGCGGAAGAGGAGGCGAGGGTGTGTGCGGAGATTGCTGAGGCGGGAGCCGGGTGCCGCTTCGTCATTATCGATACTGCCTCGGGGTTCGGGACCGGTCCGGCAGGATTTGCCGCGGGTTCGGATGAACTGTTGGTGGTGACGACCGCCGAGATCACCGCGATTGTCGATGCATATGCCGCGCTCAAGATCGCCGTGGGACGGAAGCGGGATACGGCGGCGGGAGTCATCGTGAACAATGTCCCGTCTTTCCGGGAGGGGGAAGACGCATTCGGAAAACTGAAAGCGGCGGCGCACCGGTTTCTGAACATGAAGCTCCGGTATTACGGCGCCGTGCCAGCGGACTCCTGTGTGCAGAAGGCGATTGCGGATCAGGAGCCGGTCGTGATACGGTATCCGGACTGCGCCGCCGCGCATTCGCTGGGGCGTGTCGCGGGGGAGATTGCGGGAAATGTGATGGCGGTCGGAGCGGAAGGAGCGGAACAGAATGACTAGGATAATTCTAGAAATGGCGCTCCTGGCATTCTGCATCGCCATTGTCATTTTCGCCTCGCAGAGTCTTTCGGTGATCGATGTGGTGACGAAATCGTTCATTGTCCTGGTCAGCGTTGTCGGCCTTATCGTGATTGTTCTCGTGACGACCCTGCTGGTGGCGGGACGGATGAAAAAGCCGGCGGAACAGCCTGTTGAACGTCCGGTACAGCAGAAAAAAACTAACGGGAGCGCCGTCGGAGCCAGATGATCGAAAAACGCGCCGCATCTGAAGAGAAAAACAGTCCGCCCGACGCGATCGGGCTTCTCTGGGACAACTACCGACGGACCAGGTCGGAGGAGGAAAAAGGACAGCTGGCCCTTGCTTATACCCCGCTGGTCAGATACGTTGTCCAGCGATTCACGGGAATTCCCGCGACGGCAAAATCTCCGCTCGACAGGGAGGATCTGACGCAGATCGGGATGCTCGGGCTCATGGATGCGATCGAACGGTTCAATCCCGGCCGGGGGGCCAAATTTGAGACCTATGCGGCTGTCCGGATTCAGGGGACGATTCAGGATGAATTGAGGAAACTCGACCGGGTCTCCAGATCCGACCGCAGGAAAATGCGTGTGTCGAACGATGTCGTCAGTCATTTCGAAAATAACGCCGGTGATCAAGCCGCGGTGGCGGTGTTTGCGAAAAACCATGCGCTTTCCTCGGACGAGTATTATGCAATCGTGCGTCAGGGACATTCCCTTCGCCTGGAGGCCGACCGGCATCCGGTGGTCAAGGATGTCGAGGAGCTTGCCGCCGGGGATGGTGCGGAACCGGAAGAGCGCATCCAGGACGAGGAAGTGAAACGACGGCTCGCCGCGGAAATCGCAAAACTGCCGCGGCGGGAGCGGCTCGTGATCGTTCTTCATTATTATGAAGGACTCAAGTTTACGGAAATCGCGGACGTACTCGACATCAGTGAGTCCCGGATCAGTCAGATCCATGCGGCCGTGCTCGACGAGCTCCGGGATGAATGCGCGGACGTGCTCCAGTGAATCAATCACAACGAACGACAGGACAGGAAGGCAGGCCAATGATCGCAGAGACCGACCATACCCGCGGCAAGATGACGCGCGACAGGATACGGGAAAAAGTGAAGACCATTATTCAGCTCCCGGCGCTCCCTGCCGTCGCGAAAACGGTGACCGATCTGGCCGACGACCCCCGGACCAGCGCGGCGAAACTCGGCAAGATCATCTCCGCCGATCAGGCCCTGACGGCAAAGGTGCTCAAAATCGCCAATTCGCCGTTCTACGGATACCCGAAGAGGATCTCCACCGTCCAGTTCGCGATCATCGTCATGGGATTTGAGGTTCTCAAGGAGCTTGTGACTGGCATCTCCCTCGTCAGTTCGATCGAAAAAGACGGTGATGAGGCGTTCGAAGGAACGCAGTTCTGGGAGCATTCGATATCGACAGGGAGTATCGCCCACCGTCTTGCACAGGACCTCGGCTACAGGGTCAGCGGCGAAGTCTTCGTTGCGGGCCTCCTGCATGACATGGGGGTGACCGTCCTTCACCGGTACTTCAACAAGGATTTTCACGAGGTCAGGGAGATGGTCAGAAACACCGGCTGCAGGTACCTCGAGGCCGAGGAACAGGTCCTCGGGGTCACGCATGCGGATGTCGGCGGCTGGCTCGCAGAACGCTGGAACCTCCCCGATCATCTCGCGGAAGCGATCAGGTTTCACCATACGCCGAGCGTCGCGGCAAAGAATCCGGAACTCGCCGCACTTACCCACTGCGCCGATATGCTCGCCAACAGGATCTCCCCCGCACCGGCCGATTTCGACCGGGGTAATGAGTGCGACGATGAGGCGTGCAGGCTCCTCGGTCTCGACGGCCATGAAGCGCTCGAGGAGTATGCACGGAATTACAGCGAGGTCCTCCAGGATGCCGTCCAGCATTCGAAGGATCTGATCATGAGGCACGGAGGAACACTATGACCGGCACGATCACACCCGACGGCCTTCCCGCCGGTTCCGGAAAAGGCAGGGGTGCCTCGATCAGGGAATATGAGCATTCGATCGAATCTCTCCGACGGCATGCCGACAAGACCGACATCGACCAGCACCCGGTGAACGATATCCCGGATGCTCTCGCCGCCATGCACCAGCTGTCTGAAGTGGTCAGCTCCGCATCCGACCCGGAACGGATTGTGAGCATGCTGATGGATCTGACAGACCAGATCGTCCCTGTCCTCGATTCGAATTTCTTTGTTCTCGGTCCGATGGCAAAACAGCTTATTCCATTCCGGGCGCTCAAATCGCACGCCCTCGAAAAGGAGGCCCGCGATCTTCTCGGAAACGGCATTATCGACTGGGTGATCGCGGAACGCATGTCGGTCGTACTTCCCGATCCGGAAACCATCTCGCCGTCCGGATCCAACAGGAATTTCGTCATCATCCCTTTGTACATCAGAAACGAGGCACGAGGGGTCTACCTTGTCTATACGGAAAAACCCCGGCTGGAATTCCGTGAACGGGATATCAGGCTCCTCACGGTGCTCGCACGGCAGGCCGCGGCCGGCATCGACCGGTGGCACGACGACATCCTGCCGGCAATGGGTGAGGAGGCGCAGGTCCAGACGCTGACCGGCATGATCCGGGGCGCGCGTCTCGCGATGCTGGAAGAATTGGCCACGGCCGTCAACCGCGATCTGGCGGAACCGCTCGACGCGATCGACCGGAAGCTCACCTCGGCCCGGAACGGCCAGGTCAGCGGCAAGACCGCCTGGAGTATCACGCGGGAGGTGGGACGGCTCCGGGATGTCTCGGAACATCTGGCGAAAGTCGCCGCTGATGTCCATGCCAGCCCCCTTCTCGCCAGTATACCGATCAACCGGGCAATCGAAACTCTCGTCCATGCGGTTCACCAGGAGTTCAGCGAGGCGGGCATTGAAATAGAAACAGCCTGCGCGGCCGAACCGCCGGTCGTTACCGGGCACGAACATCACCTTCAGCATCTCCTCCTGAGCCTTCTGGCAAGCGCCCGGGATGCGATGCCGAAAGGGGGAAAAGTGACGATTGCGACCGAGCCCGGAAAGACCTCCGTCCAGGTTTCCTTCTCCGCCGCCGGAGCCGAGATGAAAGGCAACCTCGGCATCCGGGAATTCAGACCGTTCCAGACAAGCGGCAGGCAGGAAGCCGACCTTGGACTGCTCCATGCGCGCAGGTTTTTTTCACTGCTCGGCGGCACCATCAATATCGAACGGGAGAAGGGGCATACCACCACAATGACGATCAATCTGCCGAAAGCGAGGACCGCATGATGCATGGAAGGATCGCCCTCTGGATACTGCTGACCTGCTCGGTACTGCTGACCGGCGGGGTCACCTACGAAGTAGTGACCGCCCGGCATCCGGCCGCGGCCGCGATCCAGCAGACGCCGGAACAGTCCGCGCGCCGCGTCCGCCTCGTCGATATCGGAGCGGTCGTTGCGCGGAAAATCCGCGGCTCGATGATCTCGCGCAGCGGCATAGGATCGGTGGAACTCGTCGATCCTGCAGACTGGGGGCCTGCTCCTGAAACGGGAGAATCGGTATGGACGACTTTTCGCCGTCTATTCGGCAACAGGCTGGCGCTTGCGGCATTCAGCGGGCTGACCGCCCTGGCCGGGACATTTCTGGTGTTCTTCGGCATGGCATACCGGAGTCCCGCCCGAAGGCGGCGACTTGTCCGGAGGCTTCTGGGTCTGGCGTCCGCGGCGGGAAGAGGACGGATGCCGAAGGCCGTAGCGCAGGAGGTTGCCAGGCCGGAGGAGGAAGAACTCTCGTTCGGCCGGCTTCGCAGTGCACGCGCGGCCGCCGTCGGAGTTTCCGATTGGCAGAGACCGCAGGGAATGAGACACGCGGACGGCGGGACCGCATTCCGTATCCGCGAACGAAGGGAACTGTTTGCCGACAAGGAGCAGTACGTATGATCAAGGGGATTTACACCTCCGGCGCGGGGCTCCGGCCGAAAGTGCTCGGCATGGAGGTTCTCGCGAACAACCTGGCCAATATCAATACCGCCGGCTACAAGCGCGACGATGTGTTTGCCCAGATCCTCCGGCAATCGGGTCAGGAAGCCTCTCTCGATGAGGGGGATCTGTCGGGCATTCAGGCGGAGAAATACACCAGTTTCAAACCGGGCGCACTGCTTCAGACCAGTGCGCCTCTCGATCTTGCGCTCACCGGGACAGGGTTCTTCGCGGTGGAGACGCCGCAGGGGACGCGATATACGCGGAACGGGCATTTCACACTGGCGTCCGACGGAACGGTCACGACCGTCGACGGATATCCCGTTCAGGGAACAAACGGTCCGATAAGGATACAGGAGGTCGATTCCCTCGCTCCCTCCGGCATCGTGGTCACGCAAACCGGGGAAGTTCTCCAGGAGAACAAGCCGGTGGGACAGATCCGCGTTGTCGGTTTCGACAATCTGGCAGGGCTGAAAAAGGAACCCAACTCGCTCTTCTCGACAGCGGAAAAGGAAACACAGCTTGACCTGACGTCTGCACCGACATCGATCCGTCAGGGGTATATCGAAGAGTCGAATGTGGATGCGATCTCCGAAATGGTCTCCATGATCGAGCTGAGCCGGAGTTTCGAATCGAACCAGCATGCATTGAAGGCGCAGGACGCGTCTCTCGAGAAATCGCTGGATGTCGGAAAGTTATAACGCATCATCATCACAGGAGATATCACATGAACAGGGCATTACGGACGGCGGCGACGGGTATGGCGGCACAGCAGTTGACGGTGGACGTCATCTCGCACAACATCGCGAACGTCAACACCACCGGATTCAAAAAATCACGGCCGGAATTCCAGGATCTGATGTATCAGGTCATCAAGGCAAGCGGTGATTCCCAGGATCCGAATCAGCGTCCGCCTTCGGCTGTCCAGGTCGGCAACGGGGCCATCCCCGTCTCTACCGCGAAAAATTTTGCGCAGGGCGACATACAGCCGACCAACAACCCCCTCGATCTCGCGATCCAGGGAGACGGCTTTTTCCAGATCCGGAGGACCGACGGCACCATTGCCTACACGCGCGACGGCACCCTGAAAATGTCTGCCGACGGCACGCTTGTCACGGCCCAGGGATTTCCGATCGAACCTGCGATCACATTTCCGTCGGATGCCGCGTCGATCACCGTCAGCCGCGACGGTGAAATAGACGCACTGGTGCCGGGTGATGCCCAACCGTCGAAGATCGGCCAGCTTGAGCTGGCAAAATTCGTCAATCCCGCTGGATTACAGCCGATCGGGGACAACCTTTATATCGAAACTCCGTCCTCCGGCCAGCCGATGACCGGGACGAGTGCGACGAGCGGATTCGGTGAAATCAATCAGGGCGCCCTCGAATCATCGAATGTCGACATCGTCGATGAGATGGTCAACATGATCGTTGCCCAGCGGGCGTATGAAATCAATTCCAAAACGATCAAGACCGTGGACGACATGCTCACGATGACGAACAATCTGAAGAGCTGAACATGATCGCATTCCTCACAGGCCTGCTGTTTCTCCCGCTTCTGGGGGTGGTTATCCCGGGGTCGTCGATCGGCGAAGCGGCGGAACGGTACGTGCGGGAAACGCTCGGTGCGCCTGCCCGCGACGTCATCGTCGAGTTCCGCGGGACTCAGCCTGAGGTGGAAATTTCCGGAACGGAATACAGCCTGAGGATCGGCGACCGGGCGCCGCGTCTGCTCGCGGGGAACCTGTCGATTCCCGTCGATGTGCTTGCGGACGGGGTTCTCAGGAAACGGGTTCTTGTCCCGGTGCGGCTTCGCATCTTCGGCGATGTTGTTGTGGCGGCGCGCCGGATGGACCGGCATCAGACGATCAGCGCATCGGATCTGGCTGTGCGCCATATGGAAACGACGGTGCTTCCGGGAGACCGGATGGCCTCGGTCGCCGATGCGGTCGGCAGAGTGACCCTGAAGATCATTGCGGAGGGAGAGGTTGTCGGAAGCCGGGCGTGTGAGCCGGCGCCGGCGGTCCGGCAGAAGCAGATGGTCGAGCTGGTCGCGATCTGCGGGTCGATCCGCGTCTCGGCACCGGCAGTGGCGCTGGAGGACGGGATCGTGGGCCGCAAGATCAAAGTGAAGAAAGTCGGATCGAACGTGCCGGTGGCGGCACGGGTGGTAAGCGCGACGACAGTGGAAATTTCAGCAGAATAAGGCAAGGAGATGAACATGAACAAATTTCTGGCGGGAATGCTTCTCTTCGGATTGGCGGCCGGGGCATCGGCGGTCCGGGGGCAGGATCTGCGGCAGTATATCGGGCGTTCCCTCTTTTCCGACCAGAAAGCGAACCGGGTCGGCGATGCCGTCACCATCCTGGTGATCGAAGCGACCAACGCCTCGAACGATGCAAAAACCGAATCGGGGAGAAACGACAACCTGTCGTTCCAGGGGTCGGGATCGGTCAACCTCCCACAGGTCGGCGTCGGCATCGGGCACCAGTTTCAGGGTGCGGGATCGACAACAAGTGAAGGATCCGTGCGGGGGAAGATCAGCACGCGGGTCGATTCGGTGCTCGCGAACGGCAATCTCGTGGTGAACGGCAAACGAACGGTGGTGGTGAACGGGGAGGAACAGGTGATACGGATATCCGGCATCGTCCGGCCGGTCGACATCCAGTCCGACAATACGGTCTACTCGTACAACGTTGCCGACGCCACCATCATGATCGAGGGAAGCGGGATTGTCTCCAAGGTGCAGGGGCCCGGCTTCCTGACAAAATTTCTCCATCTCCTCTTCTGAGGGACGACAGCGATGAAGACAATCCTTCATGCGGTTCTGTTCTGTGCGGTTCTTGCCCTCGGCACGATCGCCGGCGTACGCGGAGCGACGCGGGTCAAGGATATCGCCTATGTTCAGGGAATCCGCGGCCGCCAGCTGATCGGGTACGGTCTGCTTGTCGGTTTGAACGGGACGGGCGATACACAGCGATCCACATTTACCCTCCAGTCGATGACGAGCATGCTGAAGCGGTTCGGGGTGACGGTCTCGCAGAACGACATGCGTCTCCGGAACGTCGCGGCGGTGATGGTGACCGCATTCATACCGAGTTTTGCGAAGGAAGGGGGGACGTTCGACGTCATCGTTTCGTCGCTCGGGGATGCAACGAGCATCCAGGGCGGGACACTCCTCATGACGCCGCTGACCGGCATGGATGGAGAGGTGTACGCGACAGCCCAGGGACCGGTCTCGGTGGGGGGTATGAGCGTCCGGGCGAACGGGAATGAAGTCCGGCGGAACCATACCGCCGCCGGCCGCATCCCCGGTGGCGCCCTGCTCGAGCGCGCCGTCAACCAGGGGGCATTCCGGGATTCGAGCGTATCGCTGGTCCTGCTCCGGCCCGATTATACAACGGCGAAGCGGGTTGCCGAAGCGGTGAATGGAAAATTTCCCGCGCAGACCGCGATCGCGTCGGATGGATCGACGATCGATCTGAAGGTGCCGTCCGATTACCGGATTCCGGGAAAGCTGGTCGATTTCGTTTCACAGATCGAACTCCTGGAGATCACCCCCGATGTTGCGGCGAAGGTGGTGATCAACGAACGGACCGGGACGGTTGTTGTGGGAGGCAATGTGACCATCATGCCGGTGGCAATCTCGCACGGCGGACTGAACATCGAGGTCCAGTCGGTTCCGGTGGTCTCCCAGCCGCTTCCGTACTCGAAGGGGGAAACGGTCTCGACCCAGCAGACGACGGTGACAGCGTCGGCGGATTCGTCCACGATGGTTGCACTCAACGGCGCGGCGACGGTGCAGGATATTGCGAAGGCGCTGAATGCCCTGAAGGTGGCTCCCCGGGATATTATAGCGATCTTCCAGGCGATCAAGGAAGCGGGCGCGCTCGCGGCGGAACTCGTCATTATCTGAGGAGATGGCGGAGATCATGAATATTTCATCGACAACGGCAGGCACGGCGGCGGCAGCGGCGGCGCAGACGTCCGACAGCCCCGCCGACCGGAAGCTCCGCCAGGCGACGAAGGATTTCGAGGCGGTCTTCATGAGCTATCTTTTGAAGACGATGAAGGGGGAGAGCGGAACGAATGAGATGTTCGGCGAGAGTTTCGGCGGCGACATGATGGACGGTATCTTCAATTTTGAAATGGCCAAACAGATCTCGCGGTCCAGTCATAACGGTATCGCCGACATGCTTTACCGGCAGTTGACCGGCAGAAACGCCGCCGCTCCCGCAGATCAGTCGAAGGTGGCGGAAAAGGCATCCGTCTCTGCCGGGTCCGCCGGAAATACCGCGGCGGTTCCCGTCCCGGCAAGGACGGAGCTGGAGGAACGGGTGTCGCAGTACAACGACAGCATCAACGCCGCGGCGGAGCAGTACGGCCTCGATCCGAACCTTCTGAAGGCGATGATAGCGTGTGAGTCGGGGGGCAACCCGCGGGCGGCATCGTCCAGGGATGCCAAGGGGCTGATGCAGTTGATTGATTCGACTGCCGCGTCGGTCGGGGTCGGAGATGTCTGGGATCCTCAGCAGAACATCGCCGGCGGGGCGAAGTACATGAAGTCACTGCTCGACCGGTTTCAGGGTGACGTCCGGCTTGCGCTGGCGGCGTACAATGCGGGTCCGGGGGCGGTGGAAAAATTCGATAACGTTCCCCCATACCGGGAAACGGAATCGTACGTCACCCGGGTCATGAACTATATCAATTATTTCGGTCAATCGGAGAAATGACATGCCACATGCGATGGAAGAGTTGCGGGAAGTTTTGAACACGGAGATCGAACTCGGCGAACTGCTCCTTCAGGTTCTCCGCCAGCAGCAGCAATCGCTGGTCAACATCAACGCGGGTTTATTCGCACGGTCGCTCGAAAAGGAACAGAACCTGCTGGAACTGCTGCAGCCGCTCGAGCGTGAGCGGATCCGGCTGACCGCCGAGACGTTTGTGCCGGACGAGATCGGCGCCCCGGCCGGGACCACCGGACTGATCGCCGACCTTGAAGCGCGGCTGAAGCCGATTGTTACCGAAATCATCAATACGAATCTCATCAACAAATCGCTCCTGGAGCACTCCAAACAGTTCATTCAGGAGACCCTGAGGGTGATCACGAGTGACTATTCCCGGCAACTTATCGATCACAGGATCTGACGGCAATGGGCGGACTATCCGAAATACTCGATGTTGCGCGCCAGGCGCTGATGAGTCAGCAGGTCGGCCTGGATGTCACGGGCCACAATATTTCGAACGCGAATACGCTGGGATACTCGCGCCAGTCGGTCGATCTTACAGCAGCCACGCCGCTGAAATATTCGTTCGGATTTCTGGGAACCGGCGTTGAGGTATCAGGCATCTCCAGAATACGCGATCAGATGCTCGACCGGCAGATCCAGTCGACGAACGCGTCGCTCGGCGAGGCGGGGGCTCGGAATACCACCCTCAGCCAGATCGAGTCGGCGCTGAACGAATCGAGCGGCGCAGGCCTGGATTCGATGCTGGGGAAGTTTTTCTCGTCCTTCCAGGACCTTTCGCTCCATCCGGAGGATGCCGGCTCGCGGCAGGTGCTTCTCCAGCAGGCCGAGGAACTCACGCAGACCTTCCAGACCACCTCCGCTGCGCTGACCACGACAAGCGCAAACCTGGTCGACGACGTCAATCAGAAGCTTGTCCAGGTCAACGAACTGACGAAAAGCATCAGCGATCTCGACGGTCAGATTACCAACGGTCTTGCGCAGGGAACGGAACCGTCGGATCTCGAGGATCAGCGCGACCAGAAGATCGAGGCGCTTTCGAAGCTGATGAATGTCACGGTCTCCCGGGACAGCCGGGGATCGACGATGGTCTCCGTCGGGGGCACGGTGATCGCATCGGGAGGCGGCGCGGTCGCGCTCAGCGCCTCCGTTTCCGGCGGAACGCTTCACATTACCTCTCAGGCGTCCGGAGCGGACGTAACCGTGGCTTCGGGCGATATCGGGGGAGAAGTAAAGATGTACAACAGCACGATCCCGGGGTATCGCACACAGCTCGACCAGCTCGCATCCGCACTGATTACGCGGGTCAACACACTGCACACCGCCGGGTACGGGCTCGGGACGCCGCCGCCGACCGGCAACAACTTCTTTACCGGAACCGACGCGGCGACGATTGCGGTGGACCCGGGGATCATTGCCGACGTCAATAAGATTGCGGCGTCGGGTGACGGCAGTGCCGGGGACAATTCGGTCGCGCTAGCCATTGCGGGCGTGCAGAGCGAAAATATCATGAACGGCGGGACCGCATCGCTCGCGGAGGCGTACAGCAGTCTCGTGAGCAGTGTCGGGGCGGACGTCAGCGCCGCGAATACCGACGTTCAGTCACAGCAGGCGATTTATACACAGCTGGACACCCAGCGGTCGTCCGTGTCCGGAGTGTCGCTCGACGAGGAAATGACCAACACAATCAAATTCCAGCAGGCCTACGATGCGGCCGCGAAGCTGGTCACGACGGTCAATGACATGTTTATCACGCTGATCGGGATGAAGGAGTCATAGCCATGAGAATCACGGAAAACAGTCTCGTTTCACAGTTTCTTGGCAGTCTGAATACCACACGGGAACGGATCGTGGATCTCCAGGATCAGCTCTCGTCCGGGAAGGCGGTGGAAAAATCATCCGACGACCCGGTCGCAATGTCGGTCATTCTCCGCCTTCAGAACAGCCTCGACAGAAATGCGCAGTTCCAGAAAAACGTGTCGGATGCCTCGAACATGATCGACAATACACAGTCGGCCCTGGGGAGCTTCACCGATATTCTGACCCAGCTGAAGAGCATCCTGGCCACCGCCAACAATACGACGGCGGGCGACTCTCTGCCGGCGCTCGCGGACCAGGTCGATTCCCTCCTGACGGAGGCGGTGAATGTGGCAAACACGCAGTTCAACGGAAAGTATCTGTTCGGCGGAACCAATACGCTGGATCCGCCCTTCCAGCTTGCCGCCGATCATTCTGCCGTGACCGCCAATCCGGCCGGTATTACCGGAGCGATCAACTATCAGATCGGGGAGGGAACGACACAGGCGGTCAACATCGACGGCCAGGAGGCATTTCAGGGGACCCAGATGTTCGATCTGATGATCCAGCTCCGCGACAGCCTGCAGAGCGGTACGATACCGGCGGCTGCGAGCATGGATTCCGTCAGCACGATGATGGACCACCTGGTCGCCGAATCCGGCAAGGCCGGTGCGATATCCCAGCTCCTGTCGACGAACCAGACACTGCTGGAGGATCAGAACACACAGCTCGAGTCGCTCCGCTCCAATTATCAGGATACGGATGTGGCGGAAGCCACCATGCAGATGAAACAGGCGGAAGTGATGCTCGAATCGGCGCTCAATACCGGAGCGCAGATAATTCCACAATCACTCATTGACTATATGAAATAGTATGTCCAGGAAGTTCGACATAGGCACGGCCGGCGGTCTCTTCCTCGGGTTTCTGACAATTTTCGGCTCGTTCATCCTGGAGGGCGGAAAGGTCGGAGCGCTGATTCTCCTGCCGGCGATGATGATCGTTTTCGGCGGCACCTTTGCCGCCGCCATGATCGGCACCTCTTTGCGCAACGTCACGGCTCTCTTCCGGCTCGTTCGGCTCGCCCTCCTTCCCCCCAACTACAATTTTTCGGGGACCATCGACGAGGTGGTTCGCTTTGCCACCGTCGCACGGCGGGACGGCCTGCTCGCTCTCGAAAAACAGGCGGATTCGTCGAAGGATGCCTACCTCAAGCGGATTCTCCGCTTCACCATCGACGGTACGGAGCCGGAGGCGCTCAGGTCGATCATCGAATCGGAGGTTCACCACATCGGGGAGCGGCACATGCAGGGGGTCGCCATTTTCCAGAAGATGGGGGGCTATTCTCCGACGATGGGGATCATCGGCACCGTCATGGGGCTGATCGCAACGCTGGCGTCGGCGGGAGACGATCCGAATGAGCTGATCCACCACATTGCGAGCGCGTTCATTGCGACGCTCTGGGGGGTCTTCATGGCAAACATCGTCTGGCTGCCGCTGGCCGACAAGCTCAAATTCATCCATGCGGAAGAAAGCCTTTTCATGGAGATGATTTCCGAAGGGGTCATTTCGATTCAAGCCGGTGAGGTCCCGTCGGTGGTGCGGGCAAAACTGGAGAGCATGCTTCCGATCTACGCGACAAGGAAAAAATCATGATACGCAAACGGCGGCGCGAGGAAGAACACGAGAATCTCGAGCGTTGGCTTCTTACGTACGCTGATCTCATCACCCTGCTCCTCGGCTTGTTTGTGATTCTGTATGCAATGTCGAAAATAGACACTCCGCGGTACGGGGAGCTGGTGGCCGCATTGACCGGTATCTTCGGCAAGGGGGAGCACGGGGTCATCCAGGGGCATGCCGGGATGGTTCCGCCTCCCATAGCGGGTGCCGGAGGCGATGAACGCGCCGCCATTGAAAAGGAGGTCAAGAAGGAGATGAGCGGCACGATGGCCTCGGGGCTCATCTCGGTCGAGCAGAACGAGCGGGGAGTGACCGTCCACATGATGGAGGAACTGCTGTTTGCGTCCGGGAGCGCCGATCTGAAGGACGCCTCGCTCAAAGTGCTCGATCCGCTGGCGGAGATTCTCAAGAAAATGCCGAACGACATCCGTGTGGAGGGCCATACGGACGATGTGCCGATCCACAACGACAAATTTCCGTCGAACTGGCATCTCTCGGTGGCGCGGGCAATGACCACCGCCTATTATCTGATCGAGCGGCATGAACTGACGCCGTGGAAGATCGCGGTGGCCGGCTACTCGCAGTACCGGCCGCTTCTTCCGAACACCACGCCGGAAAACCGCGCCCGCAACAGGCGGGTCGATATTGTGATTGTGACGGGGGAACCTAAAAAAACCGCCGCCCCCGGGGCAAAATAAGTATGACAGGAGAAAGGGAAATGAAGACGTTCAACAACCAGTTCGGGGAACTGGAATATGACGCAAAGCACGTCATCCTGTTTCCCGAGGGAATGATCGGGTTTCAGCACTGCACGAAGTACATTCTCATCGACGACATCGATACCGAGCCGTTCCGCTGGCTCGTATCGCTCGACGACAGCGAGCTTTGCTTCCCTCTGCTCGATCCGCTGCTCGTCATGGAGGGGTATGAACAGCAGGTGTTGAAGACCGACGCATCGGTCGCGTTCGTGGTGGCGTCTCTGCACGAACTGCCGGAACGGTCGACCGTGAACCTCAAAAGCCCGGTCGTGATCGAGAAGAATACCCAGCGGGGGAAACAGATTATTCTGGAGGATGAGCGGCTCCCCATGCGGTACCAGTTTCTCAAGAGTCCGCAGACCGGGGCCGGAGCGGGGCAGTCATGCTGATTCTCTCGCGGAAAAAGGATGAGATGATCAATATCGGCGGGACGGTGACCCTGAAGATCCTGGATATTCAGGAGGGACAGATCAAGATCGGCATCGATGCGCCGCGGGAAGTGGGGATCTACCGCTCGGAAATCTACGAGCAGATTCTTCGCCAGAACAGGGAAGCGTCGCGTTCGGACAAGAGCGTCGTCGCCAGAATCGCCGCACATCTCCCGAAGCCGGGGGGAGAAGACGCGATGAGGCGGGATACAAACTGACTCAGGAGACGGACGTATGTTTGTCATCATAGGTATCGCGGTTGTCATCATCGGCGTGCTGGGCGGGTTCATGATGCACGGCGGATCGCTCGCCGTCCTGCTCCAGTGGAACGAGTTTCTCATCATCGGCGGTTCGGGCGTCGGCTCGCTGCTCGTCGGAACGCCGCCTCGGGTCCTCCGGCAGATTGCCGGCAACATCGCCGCGGTGATCAAGGGAGACCGCTACGGCAAACCGGTGTATCTCCAGATCCTCCAGACCATGTACGAGCTGTTCACCGTGGCGACACGCGACGGGCTGATCAACATAGAATCGCATATCGAGGAACCGGAAAAAAGCGCGATTTTTTCGAAGAACCCGTTCCTGCTCGCCCAGAAACACGCCCTGCATTATCTCTGCGACACGATGAAACTCCTTCTGGGGGGCGGCATCCAACCACATGACCTTGAAGGTCTGCTGGATGCGGATATCGAGACGAGCCACGCCGAACATAACGAGGCGCCGGTCCTGATCCAGAAACTGGGGGATGCCCTCCCGGGCCTCGGCATCGTCGCGGCAGTGCTGGGGATCGTCATCACGATGCAGGCGATCGACGGGCCGCCGGAAGAAATCGGGCATAAGGTCGCCGCCGCCCTTGTCGGCACCTTCCTCGGGGTTCTGATGTCCTACGGATTCGTCCAGCCGATCGCTTCCCACCTCGAACTCCTTCACCAGTCGGAGTCCAGGTATCTCGAGTGCATCAAAACCGGAATTGTGGCCTATGCCAAGGGGAACGCGCCCTCGATGGTGGTGGAATTCGCCCGGCGCGTGATCTATAACGACGTGCGGCCCTCGTTCGATGAACTCGAAGAAGCGGTCAGAAGTCTGAAGAGCGCACCGCAGGCGGTTCCCAATGCCTGACGCAAGATCCCACCACAAGGAACAGCCCATCCGGATTGTCCGGAAAAAGAAGGGGCATGCCGGACATCACGGCGGCGCCTGGAAGGTGGCGTACGCCGATTTCGTGACTGCAATGATGGCCCTCTTCATCGTCCTCTGGATCATCGGACAGAGCAAGCAGATCAGGGAGTACGTGGCCAATTATTTCAAGGACCCCGGCGCTTTCTTCGAAAATACCAGCGGCGGCAGAGCCCTTCAGTCGGAACACACGATGACGAGCGAAACCCCCGTCGACGAATTTCTGAAGCGGCAGAAGGAGAGGCTGGAGGATGTCGCGAGCAAGATCACGGATGCATTGAAGAAGGAACCGGCCCTCAGGGGGCTCATGGACCAGGTCAAGATGGAAATCGTGAAGGAAGGCCTCCGCATCGAACTTCTGGAGGGATCCCATTCGTTCTTTTTCGACATCGGAAGCGCCCAGCTCAATCCCCAGGCAATCGAGATCCTCACCCTCATCGCACAGCAGGTGGGCAAGCTCCCGAATACGATCATCATCGAGGGACATACCGACAGCCGGCAGTATGCCCGCGCCGACGGATACACGAACTTCGAACTCTCGGCGGACCGGGCCAACAGCGCGCGCAAAATCCTCATGACCCACGGGCTCCACGAAAAACAGGTTGTGGAAGTCCGGGGCTATGCCGATACCCAGCTGAGGAACAGGGAAGACCCGTTCGACGTTTCAAACCGCCGGACGAGCATTATCATCAAATATGAACAACAGGAGACGCATGGACAAGCCGACGCAAATTCTGATCGTTGACGACGATCCGAGTTACCTGACCCTCATCGAACAGATCCTGATCGCCAACCCTTCTTACCGCGTCCTCAAAGCGGGCGATGCCCGCGAAGCAATGCGCGTTGCCGAGGAACATATGCCGTCACTCATCCTGTGCGATTATTACATGGACGGCGAGGACGGATTTGAATTCTGCCGGAAAATCAAACAGCATCCCCGCCTCTACGATACCATGTTCATCCTCCTCAGCGGCGAGGGGCACGTGGAAAAGAAGGTCGAAGGAGTCGGCGCAGGAGCCGACGATTTCTGCACCAAACCGACCGACGAAGAGGAACTCCTCTCCCGCATCCACGCCCTCCTGCGCATCAAGGCGCTCCAGGAGGAGCTGAAGGAGGAGAAACGTCAGCTCGAAGTGGTCAATCGGGAACTGGAAGACGGCTTCATGGGCGTGATCCGGCTCCTCACCCAGATCATGGGACTCAGAATACCGAATGCCGGCGTCCGGGGCGAAAAGGCGGCCGGCATGCTGGAGTGGATGGGGCGGCGCCTCGATCTGGACGAGAGCGACCGCAGGGATCTCAACATCGCCGCCCTTCTCCATGAGATCGGCAAGATCACGCTCACCGACGAGATCCTCGCCAAGGATCCGGCTGACTGCGGAGAGAAAGATCGTGAAAAATACTCGCAGTTCCCCGTCATGGGCCAGCTGTTGATCCAGGGTATCCCGAAACTCGAGCAGGTGGGCATCTATCTCCGGCATCAGATGGAGAACTACGACGGGAGCGGATATCCCGACCGGCTGATGAAGGATGAAATCCCGATCGTCTCCCAGCTCCTCCGGGCGGTGAACCTGGTCGAACAATCCGCCTCCTGCGTGAAGACCAGACCGGGAGAATTCATCGAGTCTCTGCTGAAGTGCAGAGGAACCGTCCTGGATCCGCATGTCATGCTTCTGCTTCAGGAATATCTGCGGCTTCACGAAGACAGCCAGTGGACCGAAGGGAAGAAACAGGTCTCGCTGGACGACCTGCAGGAAGGAATGAAACTGGCGATCGATCTCTATACAGGAAGCGGCATCAAACTTCTGCCCAAGGATTCGGTGGTGCACCTCTCTTCCATCGAAAAGATCCGTCACCATCACCACTACGACCCGATCATCAACGGCATCTACGTCTACGCCTGAGTTCGGACGGAGGGCGGGGAAATGTCTCCGGGATGACGGGGCCGTGCGGGCCGGTCAGAATCCCGTTGATTCCGCAGAGACGTAGAAATAGGCGAGATAGTCGCTCGACACGGGGGCATTCACCGGTACGGAATAGTCGAATCCGAGATAAAGACTTGCCGAGCCGCTCGATCCGAGCGCGAGCGGCGGCGACGGTGCATTCGGATTCCAGGTGAACATACCGCCGTTGTCGGTCACCAGCGTCGCACTTTGGTTGTTGTACGAAATCGGAATGATCGCCCCCGTCGATTCGCTGATGAAGGCGAACGGTAGCACGAACTGAAGTATGATATTCTGCGCGGCGGAACCGCTGATGAGCCAGTTGAGATCGCCCGGTGTTGAATTTCCTGTGGCGTCCGGAGGCTCCAGTGCCATTTCGGCGGACGAAGGGAGATAATAATAGTGATATGTCACGCCCGGGATACTCGCGAGCGTGACCGGCGGTCCGCCGGTGACCATGAGGGATCCGGAATTGACCCGGCATTTCAGGAGCACGGCATCCCCGGCATTCTGGGCAGTCGCGCAGGAGTAGTGCAGGGTCAGGACGGTCAGTATTCCGGTAAACATCAGTTTCTTCAACGATTTCTCCATGTTGGTTTGATTTTCTGACGGATAATCTAGAGAAATCGCTCCCTTCGGCCGGTGATGGAAATCAAGTAATTCGTCCCCACCCCCCTTCATGTGAAATGGAACACAATTCGGGGAGCCGATCTGACGAAATGATCGAAAATTCGCCCGGAATCCGGAAGATTCTGACCGCTTTTGTGCTTCCAAAACCCGAAAAAACCTGCGCTTCCATCAGGTCTGCTTTCCGGTTTGAATTATCGGAACCGGTCGCTATATTCGAAAAAACGCCGTTGCAGAAATGCATATCCCTTCCATAGGATTGATGCTCCTCATGACTGCGTTGCGTGCTTCCGGCCAGAGCGGACCGGTGCGGATCGAGCGGGTCTCGCCACTGCGCGAAACATTCTCACCTCTCCGCCTTTCCGAGATCACGCCGGCCGGGTGGATCGCCCGGCAGATCGGCGAGAACCTGGCAGGGTCCGTCGGCAATCTCGACCGGCTCGTCCCCGCCCTTATCCGGCAGGACGATATTTTCGGTAAAGACAGACTTTCCCGCTCGGTCAGATCGAAAGAGGTCGGCGCCGTTCTCGAACCGGGGGACTGGCAGATCCAGACCCTCTGGTGGAACAGCGAAACGCAGGGAAACTGGCTCGACGGCTTCTGCCGCAGTGCGGTTCTCTGCGGTGATACGGACGGGATCTCCCGTGCGGAGGCGATGATCCGGAGCTATCTTTCGACGCAGGACACAGACGGGTACATCGGCATCTACGACAGGGATCTCCGGTACACATCCGGAGCGGAAAACGGGGAGCTCTGGTCCAAAACCGTTCTCTATCGCGCCCTCCTGGGGTGGTACGAATTCCGGCAGGATCCGAAAATCCTGGAAGCGGTGATTCGTGCCGTGGAGAATGTCATGAAAAATTATCCCGCCGGTTCCTCCCGCCCTTTTTTCATGCAGAAACCGATGGCCGGCGGAGTGACGCACGGTCTGATGTTCACGGACGTTCTCGAAGCGCTCTGCAGAATCACGGGCGACGGGCGCTACCGCGATTATGCCCTTTTTCTCTACCGGGATTTCTCGGAAAACCAGCCGGAAGAGGATGCCGCCCTTGCACAGGCTGTGGATCCTGCGCGCTTGCTGAGAGGGCACGGCGTTCATACCTATGAGCACCTCCGTGCCATGGCGGCGGCCTGGTACGCAACCGGTGCGCCGCTGATGCGCGACGCGGTCGCCGCCTATCTTGCCAAGATCGACACTTCGACCACGCCGGCGGGTGGACCGATCGGAGACGAGTTTATCGGCGGGCGGTGCGCTGACGCGGCGGGCACGGGATATGAATACTGTTCACTCCAGGAACTGATGCACGGATATGCGGATCTCCTGTTAAAGACCGGCTCCGCGGTCTATGGCGACAAAGCCGAGCGGATCTTTTTCAACGCCGCCCAGGGGGCGCGGTATCCCGGAAGCTCCCTGATCGCCTATCTGAAGAGCGATAATTCCTACGCGATGAACGGATATCTGAACGGCGATTCGGCGAGTCCCATCCAGCGGCGTTACAAGTATTCAGCCGCCCATCAGGACGCCGCGGTCTGCTGTGTACCCAACGCCGGAAGGATCGCCCCCTGTTTTGTCCAGCACATGTGGATGCGCTCGCCCCGCGGACTGGTGGCCTCGCTCCTCGGACCGTGCACGGTTGAGACGAAGGTGGACGCCCGTCCGGTGCGGATTGTTGAAACGACGCTCTATCCCTATCAGACCGGAATAACCTTCACCGTCGAGAATCCCTCCGGTGCGGAGTTTGAACTTCTGATCCGCCGCCCTTCGTGGGCGACCTCGGTGATATCCGATCCGGAACCGCTGTCGCGCGGAGAGTACCTCGAATATCATCCCGGCCGCGGGAGAACGACCATCGGGATAACCTTCGGCGCGGAGGTGGAAATCCGCCGCTTTCACCATGAACGCTATTTCACGCTGGGGCCGCTGGTCTATGCCCGTCCGATTCCCTGCAGGGAGAGGCTCGACGACAGGTATCCTCTTCCCGGGTTTGAGGACCGGTACTGCCTCCCGGTTGACGGTACGCCGTTCACGGCTCCTCCCGGCGTCGCGGGAACGGCGGTCTGGGATGAACTCCATGGCTGGTTCCGCATTGCGGCGGAACTTGTCAACGCCGGAACCGCTACTCCGGAAAAAGTTGTACTCCAGCCGGTCGGATCGACGGTACTGCGGCAAGTGACTTTCCGCTGACCCTTCCCCGATGAACAGAACCCCGCGATATCTCGCAGCGCTTGTGTGGCCGGTTTTTGCGTTCGGCGCCTATCTCCGGTTCGCAAACCTCAGCCTGCCGCCGCTCTGGATTGACGAGGCGCTCTTCGCCGGCTGGATCAGGGGGGTTCCGCATCAGGAATATCTCACCGTTCTCATCGGTAAAATACTGCCGGTAACCGAATTCTGGCTCCGGTTCCCGGTGGCTCTCTGCGGTTCGCTCACCGTTCTGTTCTTTTACCGCGTCACCGGCGGCGGATGGAAATCATTTTACGGGTCCGCTTTCATCGCAGTCTTTCCGATTTTCGTCTTCTGGTCGCGCGTTGCCCGTCCGTATGCGTTCGCGGGTCTCTTCATCGTGCTCGGCTGGCGCTGGTGGTGGTGGTATATTCCGGCGGTCCTCACAACCCCGGTGGCTCTGGCGGGTCTGAATCTTGTGAAAATCCGCGAAAAGAAGTTCAGGTATCTCTACGGCGGCATTGCCGCGCTTGGGTTCCTGGTCTATCTTCTCCGCCCCGACGTCCGGCACGTTGGGGATTTCTTTGACCTTCCGTTTTTCTGGAATGAAAAGAGGATCTGGTATGTTCCGATACTTACATGTCTTCTGTATGGCTGCACTTATCTCTCTGACCGGTATTTCGCTCCAGATCCCCGAGAAAATATTCGGGGCTCCTGACTGGTACGCAGAGCACTGCTGGTTCGCCAACTGGAGGAATCCGGGGTGGGAGATCGATTGTGCAACGAATGTGCCTGTGGCCGCATATTATTCCGGCCATCCGGTCATCGGTATGCGCGAGGCCGACCGCGGTGTGTTTCTCGACCTGATCCGCCGGAAGGGCTGTCTTATCGCAGGTGTCGATTACTACGCAAACACGGCCCTTTCCCCTTTTATCTTCCCCCGTCTTTTCGAACGCTATAATGAACCGATGTACAGGGGTGCGGTGGTCTATCTGAAAATCTGTCTGCAGGACTCACTCTTCACCTATTCGATCCTCGGCTCCAGTGTGCAAAGCACCGGCAACTGACCTCTGTGCCGGCGCCCCGCCGGCATCCAATTATCCGCTCCTTTTTGCTTGTTCGCCGGGTTTCTGCTATATTGAAGCACTTCGGGCGCCGGAGGGGCGTGCGTATGCGGTCCGGCGGGCCGAGGAGATGCCTGTGATCTCGCGATGTATCCCTGCCTTCCGCCCCCCTGCACTGGTTTGACGGCGCCGCAATTGCTCCCGGCGGCACCCCGGGTCGTTCCGGACGTCATTGTTCCTTCAATCGAAAAATCATTCATGAAACGCCTTCATCCGAAATCGTTTGCGGGAACCTGTGCTCCCGCGCTTTTCTTCTGTCTTCTGTCTTGTGTTGCATCGAACGCCTTTGCGATCAATAATACGCCCAGCAAGGAGCGGGCCGATGCAACTCTCCGGCGGCGGACGGAAATCGACGGGAACAACGTCCGGACCAGCGTCTTTAATTTTGTCTGGTCGGGCGGAGCGATCGGTAACGGCGCCGTTCCCTACGAATGGCCCAAGAATACCGGGCGCGATTATCTTGCCCTTGTCGCTCTCTATTTCGGCGGCGAGGTGGTCGACGACACCGGCAGGACGATCCACATCGTCGACCTCCCCGCGTTCAGAACTAACCCCGCAAGCGGAGCCGACTGGAACATGAACCCCGTGCCGGGCTATTTCAATCTGCAGAACAACATGATCGCCAAGAGCGACAACAAGGCGACCTGGCCTGCCTACTGGCCCGACAAGCTTTCCGACCCGAACGATCCGGGCTGGAAGGGGGAGTGGGACGGTTACTTCGGTAAAAACATCTTCAACGCCGACCAGGAGATGTACTACCGTGTCGGCGACGACAATTACACCCGCTATCTCTACACCCCCGACACCACCGACCGCAGACGGCGCGGCCTCGGTCTGCTGGTCGACGTGCGGGCGTTCGAATGGTCGCAGGTGTCGGTGGCCGATGCGGTGTTCTTCGTCCAGGAGGTCAAGAACGACGGGACCAAGAACATCTCCAAAGCCGCCATGACCATCTGGGTGGCAGATTTCGTCGGCGGCAGCGGAGATTCGAACGACGATACACCCGACTTCGACCTGATCCGCGACATCGCCTTCTCGATGGACAGCGACGGGTTGAGCTCGAACCCGGCGTTTCAGAACGCGTGCGTCGGGACCGCCGCCACGCTCTTCCTCGAAACCCCCGGGAACGCCGTCGACCGGATCGACAACGACGGCGACAGCCCCGAGAACCCCGATTCCGGCGGCGGACCGCCGG
>DATKPE010000022.1:0-22902 GCA_035524335.1 Bacteroidota bacterium | reverse complement strand
ACAATCTGAGCGCCGACTGAGGTTTGCCGAAAGATGTTATCGGGTTTGGTTTCCCCTCCTCTCCTCCTGTGTTGCTGAAATCCGTTTCCCTTCCCCCCGGCGGTTGAGGCATATCACCGCTCATCATTCAGTCCCTGATCTTTACCCTGCCGAAGCGTATCCTCTCCACAAGGGAACATTGACCGGTTCAATGCTGTTGAACTTTTGAATATCACCGCCCGTCCTTAATATGGCTCGATGGAATGGAAGTGGTTGGCAATATCTCAAAATCCCGGCCATGGATGATGCTGGATTCAGTGATCCAACCGATATCACACTCGTTGGTGAGTTCAACTTTATCGCCCCCTATAATGGATTTACGTGGAGATATTTTTCCCGGGAGGATGAAATTCTTCTGATCTTCAAAAGTAAAAATTTAACCTTCCGCAGGCAGTCCTTACGCAATAATCCGACAAATACCGAATACCGCCTCTGGCACTATATCCGTAAAAAGCGGGTGAACGGCATCCGGTTTCGACGATCAGCACAGTATCGGTCCGTATATCGCAGATTTTTTTTCACCGAAACATCCTCTGGTCGTTGAGCTCGACGCGCCGATTCACGATACCGAAAATACGCGGGACTATGACAAGGTGCGTGATGATTTCAGGAATGTTATGGGAATTGAAGTCCTAAGGGGACGGAATGAGGAGGTGATGGATCGGATTGAGGAAGTAATAAAAAAGATAACAGACGCCGTGGCCGGCGACCCCAGTAACCCCCCTCTCCGGGGGATCGTTTAATCTCAGTCGGAAGGAGGATGAACCCGAGTCATTTCCCCCTTCATAAGGGGAAAACAAAATAGGCGTTAGATAGCGTTTGTTTGACTTTCCAGACGGTTTTTCGTAATTTTGGTCGTTCACGAGCATCCACGCCCCCATTTATGGATGGACCGGGGCGTTTTTCCACTTACGACGAAAGACCCTCCCATGACGAAATTTCAAGGTGTTGACTTTTATCAGCTCGACGGCCTCCTGAGCGAAGAGGAAATCCTGGCCCGGGACACCGTCCGCGCGTTTGTCGACGACAAGGTTATTCCCATCATCGAGCACCATAACCGCACCGGGTCGTTCCCCCGCGAGCTCGTTCCCGCCATGGCGGAGCTCGGCATGTTCGGCGCCACCCTCCCGGCGAAGTACGGCTGTGCGGAAATGAACAACGTCGCCTACGGCCTCGTAATGCAGGAACTCGAACGGGGCGACAGCGGCATCCGCAGTTTTGCCTCCGTCCAGAGCGCCCTTGTCATGTATCCGATCTACACCTTCGGTTCCGATGAACAGAAGAATTTCTGGCTTCCGAAGCTCGCCAGCGGCGCCAAAATCGGATGTTTCGGCCTCACCGAGCCCGACTTCGGATCCAATCCGGGCGGCATGATCACCCGGGCGGAGGAGCGGCCCGACGGCTACCTTCTCAACGGCGCCAAGATGTGGATCACCAACGGCACCATCGCCGACGTCGCGGTCGTCTGGGCGAAAATGAACGGCGTCGTTCACGGTTTCCTCGTCGAAAAAGGAACGAAAGGGTACACCGCTCCCGAGATGAAGGGAAAGCATTCCCTCCGCGCCTCGGTGACCTCGGAGCTGATTTTCCAGGACTGCCTGATCCCGAAGGAGAACAGATTTCCGAAAACCGACGGGCTGAAGGCTCCGCTGATGTGTCTCAATCAGGCGAGGTACGGCATCGCATGGGGCGCGATCGGCGCCGCGATGGCCTGCTACGATTCCGCCCTGAGTTACGCGAAGTCCCGGATCCAGTTCGGCAAGGCGATCGCCTCGTTTCAGATGACGCAGGAGAAGCTGGTCTACATGCTGACGGAAATCACCAAGGCCCAGCTCCTCTGCCTCCAGCTCGGACGGCTGAAGGATCAGGGAAAACTCAGGTATCAGCAGGTTTCGATGGCAAAAAGAAACAACGTGGCGCAGGCGCTCGAGATCGCCCGCGTGGCGCGCGAGATTCTCGGCGCGAACGGCATCCTCGACGAGTATCCGGTGATGCGCCATGCCGCGAACCTGGAGTCGGTGAAAACCTACGAGGGCACGCACGAAATGCACACGCTGATCATCGGCGAGGACATCACCGGCATTCCGGCGTTCGTCTGATCGCCCCGTTCCAATCCGGTCACCACGGGAAAGATCCGGTCCTATGGCATTCAAGAAAATAATCGGCGAGGGAATCACGTTCGACGACGTCCTGCTTCTGCCCCGCAGGTCGCACGTCCTGCCCCGCGACGTCGACGTGCGCGCCCGCCTGTCGCGGCGGATCAGCCTCAACATTCCGCTCGTCTCCGCCGCCATGGACACGGTGACGGAATCGGATCTGGCGATCGCCCTGGCGCGCGAAGGGGGGATCGGCATTCTCCACAAGAACATGCCGATCGATCTCCAGGCACAGCAGGTCGATATCGTGAAACGCTCCGAAAGCGGGATGATCCTGAAGCCGATCACCATCTTTGCCCGCCAGAACGTCGGCGATGCGCAGGCGCTCATGGCGAAATACCAGATCTCCGGCATACCCGTGGTCGACGAGGAGGGGCGGCTCATCGGCATCGTGACGAACCGCGATCTCCGGTTCCAGCCCAACCATTCGCTCCGCATCGAGAAGGTGATGACGGCCGGAAATCTCATTACCGCTCCCGTCGGCACGACCCTCGAACGGGCGGAGCAGATGCTCCAGAAGCACCGGATCGAGAAACTCCCGGTGGTCGATAAACGGCGGAAACTCGTCGGCCTGATCACCTTCAAGGATATTCAGAAAAAGAAACACCACCCGAACGCGTGCAAGGACGCGCACGGGCGGCTCCGGGTCGGCGCGGCGGTGGGGGTGACGCCCGATACGCTTGAACGGATCGATGCGCTTGCCGAGGCGGGAGTCGACGTCATCGTCGTCGACACCGCCCACGGCCATTCCCGCGGCGTCCTCGAGATGGTCCGCCGTGTGCGGAAAAGATTCACCCGGGGTGACATCATTGCGGGGAACGTCGGAACGGCGGATGCGGCGCGCGATCTGATCCGCACCGGCGTCGATGCGATCAAGGTCGGCATCGGTCCCGGATCGATCTGCACGACCCGGATCGTCGCCGGGGTCGGTGTGCCCCAGGTGACCGCGGTCTATGAGTGCTCCCGGGTTGCGAAGCGGTCCCGCATCCCGGTGATAGCGGACGGCGGGATCAAGCAGACGGGGGATATCGCGAAGGCGATTGCGGCGGGCGCCGATACCGTGATGATCGGTTCCCTCTTTGCCGGGGTGGATGAAAGTCCCGGAGAAAAAGTTCTCATGGAAGGGCGCGGATACAAGCTCTACCGCGGCATGGGCTCCGTCGAGGCGATGAAACGGGGGAGCAGTGACCGGTATTTCCAGGACGTCGAGGACGGTCTGCCGAAGCTCGTCCCCGAGGGCATCGAGGGGCGGGTTCCGTACAAGGGACCGCTTGCCGATACGGTCTTCCAGATGATCGGCGGGCTCCGGGCGGCGATGGGGTACTGCGGATGCGCCAAGATCCGGGATCTTCAGGAAAAAACCCAGTTCATCCGGATGACGGAAGCGGGTCTCCGCGAAAGCCATCCGCACGACATCGTGCTCACCAAGGAAGCCCCGAACTACCACACATGACACTTTCCCGAAACTGCGGCCGGTGACCATGTCTTCCCGCATCCAGCAACTCCGGAGGCAGTTCTCCAGGCTGTCGATCGATGCATTTCTCGTCATGTTTCCGCCGCACGTCCGGTATCTCACCGGTTTCTCCGGATCGAATGCCCTCTGCTTCATCTCCGACGACCAGCAGGTTCTCGTCACCGACGGACGGTATATCGCGCAGGTGCGGAAGGAGGTCAGGGGCTGGAGGATTTACGTCACCCAGGATGCGTTGTTCGAGGAGGCCCGCGCCCAGCGTCTCTTCCGGGCGGGGATGCGGATCGGCATCGACGGCAACACCTTCAGCCTGAGCCAGTACCGGCTTCTGAAAAAAAGCTTTCCGAAAGTGAAGTTTCTTCCGAAGGTCGATACCCTGGAACGGCTGACGGCGGTGAAGGACGAGCAGGAGATCGCCCTTATTGCAAGAGCCGCCGCTATTTCCGACCGGGTCTTCCGCGAAATCCTCGGAATTCTCCGTCCGGGACTCAAGGAACTCGACGTTGCCGCGGAGCTGACGTACCGGCAGAAGACGCACGGCGCGGAGGCGGACGCCTTCGAGGCGATCGTGGCGAGCGGGGAACGGGGCGCAATGCCGCACGGCCGTGCCTCCGTAAAAAAGCTGAAACGGGGAGAGCTGATCACGCTCGATTTCGGCTGTATCGTCGGCGGATACCACAGCGATCTGACCCGGACCGTGGCGCTCGGTGCCCCGCCCGCGGAGGCGCGGAAGATCTATGCGATCGTCCTGGAAGCCCAGCAGGCCGCCATCGCCCGGGCGTCCAACGGCGTGAAGGCGAAGGAGGTCGACGCCGCCGCGAGAACCATCATCAGAAACCACGGCTATGAAAAATTCTTCCGGCATTCGCTCGGTCACGGCATCGGTCTGCAGATCCACGAACAGCCGAGGATTTCGATGCTGAGCAAGGCGACACTGGAACCGGGCAACGTCGTTACCATCGAGCCGGGCATTTACCTTCCCGGGTTCGGGGGAGTCCGCATCGAGGACGATATCGTGATCCGGAAGGGCGCGGCGGAAATTCTGAACCATTCATCGAAGGATCTCCTCATCCTGTGACCGGCGGGAACGACATGAAGGCGGAGCTTACGGATGCGCACCGCCGCGTCCTCGTTATCGCCTATTATTTTCCCCCCATGGGGCTCAGCGGGGTGCAGAGAACCCTCAAGTTCGTGAAATATCTTCCCCAGTTCGGCTGGGCGCCGACCATTCTCACCGTCACCCCGACCGGCTACTATGCGCAGGATTACTCCCTCCTCGACGAGCTTCACCATCCCGGCATCGCCATCGAACGGGTCGGCTCGCTCGATCCGAACCGCCTCTTCCGCCGCAAGGGAGTGGTGAAGATGCCCTCTGAGCGGATGCGCAAAATACTCACCGCTGTGAGCGATACTTTCTTCATCCCCGATAACAAGATCGGATGGAAGAACAAGGCGGTGAAGGCCGCCGGCGCCCTTTTTGAAACGGGAAATTTTGACGTCATCTTTGCCACCGCGCCACCCTTTACCGGATTTCTCATCGGAGCGGAACTGGCGGTGAAATTCCGGAAACCGCTCGTCGTCGACTACCGGGACCCGTGGCATGAGTATCCGTACAAATACTATCCGACGCCGGTCCATAAATGGCTGAATTACCGGCTCGAAAAACATGTGCTCCGGATCGCTTCCAGGATCCTGACCACCAACCGCCGGGTGAAGGAACTGATTCTCCAGCGCTTCAAATTCCTCGGCTATCAGGATGTGACCATCATGCCCCAGGGATTCGATCCGGCCGATTTCAGCAGAGCCGCATCGCCGCCCAACCGCCCGCACCGGATGCGCATCACCCATGCGGGCGTCTTCTATGCGGACCGGACGCCGAAATACCTTTTCGAGGCGCTCCGGATTCTCTTTGCCGAACAGCCCGCGCTCCGTGAACAGATCGAGATCTGCATCGTCGGTAATTTCCAGGACGAATATCACGACATGGTGCGGGAAATGCAGATCGAACCGAACGTCGTCCTGACCGGCTACCTCGATCATCCCCACTGCGTCGACGTCCTCCGCGGATCGGACGTCCTCTGGCTCATGCTGAACAACGACCGCCAGTCGCCCGGAAAGCTCTACGAATATCTCGGGGCGCGGAAACCGATCCTCGCATCGGTCCCGGACGGATTCATCCGCCAGACCCTCGCGGAGGCCGGGGGCAATATCATCGTCGATCCGACCGACGTGCGCGGGCATGTGGACGCTCTTGCCCGGCTCTTCGAGGAGTACCGGCGGCATTCACTGCCTCAGCCGAAGGAGGAGGTCGTCGCCCGCTACGACCGGGTCGAGCTCACGAAGGAACTTGCAAAAATTTTCGGATTCCTCGCGGAATGAACGTTCTCATCATCGGCGGCGGCGGGCGTGAACATGCGCTTGCGTGGAAGGCCGCTCAAAGTCCGCTCGTCGAACATCTTTACTGCGCTCCCGGAAATCCGGGCATCGGCGCCGTAGCGGAGTGTGTGGCCATCGGGCCGGCCGATCTGCCGGCGCTGGCGTCGTTCGCGCGGGGACACCGCGTCGGCCTGACGATCGTCGGTCCGGAACAGCCGCTTGCCGCCGGCATCGCCGATCTCTTCGAAGCCGAAGGTCTGCCGGTCTTTGGGCCGACCCGCGCCGCCGCCCGGCTTGAAACCAGCAAGATTTTCGCGAAGGAATTCATGCAGAGGAACGGGATCCCGACGGCGCCGTTCCGCACCTTCGCCGCCTCGGAACGGCAGGAGGCGGAGCGCTGGATCGCCGGTCTCCGTTTTCCGGCCGTCCTGAAAGCCGACGGGCTGGCGGCGGGGAAGGGCGTCGTCGTGTGCGAATCGCGCGGCCAGGCCATGGAAACGCTCGGGGCAATGTTCGACCGCCGTCAGTTCGGCGAGGCGGGACTCCGTCTCGTCGTCGAGGAGTTTCTGGAGGGGGAGGAGGCGTCGGTCTTTGCGATCTGCGACGGCGGGAATTTCGTCCTGCTCCCGCCGGCCCAGGATCACAAGCGGATCTTCGACGGCGACAAAGGAAAGAACACGGGCGGGATGGGGGCGTTCGCTCCCTCACCGTCGGTGACGCCCGCAGTCATGCATGCGGTCGCCGAGCGGATCATCCGTCCCACCCTCGACGGCATGCGGCGCGAGGGAACACCATATAAAGGATGTCTCTATATCGGACTGATGCTCACGGCCGGCGGTCCGCAGGTCATCGAGTACAACTGCAGATTCGGAGATCCGGAAACACAGGCCGTGATGCCCCTTCTCGGCAGCGATCTTGTGGCGCTGGCACTGGCGGCCGCTGTGGGGAAACTTCCCGCGGCGGCTGAGATCCTGCCCCTCTCGGCCGTCTGCGTCGTCGTCGCGTCGGGAGGCTATCCGGACGCGTATGAAACCGGAAAACCGATCGCCGGCCTGGAGAGACTCCCGGAGGATGAGGATATTCTGGTGTTTCACGCCGGGACGTCGATCGATCCGGCGACCGGCAGTATCGTGACGGCCGGGGGACGGGTACTCGGTGTGACGGCTCTGGGACCCGTCGGCGATCTCGCCTCCGCGGTCGGCAGAGCGTACCGCGCCGTCGAAGGAATACATTTTGAGCGCGCCTACTACCGGAAGGACATCGGGCGACGGGGAATTCAAAAACAATCAGAACAGCGGAACGTCCCATGAAGATTCTCATGACCGGTGCGGCCGGTTTCATCGCCTCCCACGTTGCGGACGCCTGCATCGCAGCGGGCCATCGCGTGACGATCATTGACGATATGTCGATGGGCAAACCGGAAAACATCAACCCGCAGGCGGAGTTCCATAAACTCGACATCCGGAGCCCCGAAGTCGCCCGTCTCTTCGGCGACGGACGGTTCGACGCCGTCATCCACCACGCGGCGCAGATGGATGTTCGGAAGTCTGTCAGCGATCCGATATTCGACGCGTCGGTGAACATTCTCGGGACGATCAATCTGCTGGAAGCCTCGAGGACCACCGGCGTCAAAAAGGTGATCTTCGCGTCGACCGGCGGCGCGATCTACGGCGATCAGGACTATTTTCCGGCGGATGAGGAACATCCCTTGCGTCCCGTATCACCCTACGGCATCTCCAAGCTCGCCGTTGAAAAATACCTTCATTATTACCGCCTCGTGCACGGGCTTCAGGGGATTTGCCTGAGATATGCCAATGTCTACGGGCCGCGGCAGAATCCCCACGGGGAGGCGGGGGTGATCGCCATTTTTACCAGCAGGCTTCTGGCGGGCCAGACCCCGGTCATCAACGGCGACGGTCTGCAGACCCGCGATTACGTCTACATCGACGATGTCGTCGCGGCAAATCTTTATGCCCTCGCATCCGACAGATCGGATATCTACAATGTGGGAACCGGAATCGAAACAACGGTCAACCAGCTGTTTGAGCATCTCCGCTCCCTCACCGGCATGACCTGTACCGCCGTTCACGCCGAGGCGAAGAAAGGAGAACAGCTCCGGAGCGTTCTCAGCACCGCGAAACTGCAGAAAACCTTCGGATGGAAGACGACGGTCGATCTCCGGGAGGGACTCCGTCGGACGGTCGAGTTCTTCAGACAAAAATCGGGATAGAACCGGATGACGCCAATCATTGCCGAACTGAGCCGGAAAGTGCTCGCGGGGGATCGGGCGGGAATCGCGCGCGCGATTTCCGTGGTGGAGAACGACCATCCGGGCGCCCTCGACCTGCTCCGGACACTCTACCCGCATACCGGCAGGGCATACCGCGTCGGCGTGACCGGCCCTCCGGGCGCGGGTAAAAGCACTATCTCCAACAAAATCGCCCGGCATTACCGGATCGAGGGGAAAACAGTCGGTATCGTGGCTGTCGATCCGACCAGTCCTTTCACCGGCGGAGCGCTTCTCGGTGACCGGGTGCGGATGACGGACGTGGAGCTTGACACGGGAGTCTTCATCAGGAGCATGGCCTCGCGCGGCAGTCTCGGCGGGCTGAGCAGGAAGGCGAAGGAGGCGGCGGATATTCTGGATGCTTCCGGCATGGAGATTATTCTTTTCGAAACGGTCGGCGTCGGCCAGTCGGAACTCGATATCGTCCGCGCGGCCGATACGACCGTCGTCGTTCTGGTGCCCGAGTCGGGCGATTCGATCCAGGCGATGAAAGCCGGTCTGATGGAAATTGCCGACTTCTTCGTCGTGAACAAATCGGACCGCGCCGGCGCGGAACAGGCGGTGATGGCGATTCGGACAGTCCTCAATTTCAAACAGCAGGGGGAGGAATGGCGGCCCGAGGTTCTGCAGGCCGTTGCGAGCGAGGGGAAGGGGATCGCGGAGATCGCGGCAACGATAGGAGCGCACCGGAAGTATCTGACGACCGGCGACCGGCTCGGGCGGAAACGCGCCGGCCATCTGGCGGAACGGATCAGGGAGATGGTGGCGGAGCGGCTTCATGTGGAGTTCTGGACCGACAGCCGCAGACTGCTCCTGGACCGGATGCTCGGCGACCTGACGGCGCGGAAAGAGTCTCCCTACGATATCGTCGAGCGGCTTCTGAAAGAGGGCGGAGCCTGATTTTCATTGCAATTCACGCGAATTCATCCTACATTGTAATCGGACATTTTTCTCAGAAAACCACACCGTTCCCCGGAGACTAAAACCGCATGCCCGTGTACCAGCCGACAGAAAACATGACCGCGATCCGGTCTGTCGCGAAGAGTTTCGCCGAAAAGGAAATCCGTCCGAACGTCATGCGGTGGGACGAATCGCAGGAATTTCCGTTCGATGTCATGAAAGGCCTGGGGGCGCTCGGTTTTCTCGGCGTTGTCGTCGACGAAGCATACGGCGGCTCAGGCATGACGTACTGCGACTATGTCACGATCATCGAGGAGATCTCCCGGGTTGACCCTTCGATCGGTCTCAGCATCGCGGCGCACAACAGTCTCTGTTCGAACCACATCAATCTCTTCGGGAACGAGCGCCAGAAGGAAAAATATCTGAAGCCGCTCGCCGCCGGCGCGAAGATCGGCGCGTGGGCGCTGACCGAGCCGACCTCCGGAAGCGACGCCGGCGGAATGCTCACGACCGCACAGCGCAACGGGGGGGAATACATCCTGAACGGAAGCAAAAATTTCATCACGCACGGCAGTGTCGGCGACATCACCGTGGTCATGGCGATCACCGACCGGGCGAAGGGTAAAAAAGGGATCTCGGCCTTCATCGTCGAAAATTCCACTCCCGGTTTCATCGTGAGCAAGAAGGAGAACAAGCTCGGCATGCGGTGCTGTGATACGGCCGCACTGGCATTCGACAACTGCCGCATACCGGCGGAAAACCTGCTCGGACAGGAGGGAACCGGTTTTTCGCAGGCGCTCGGCGTCCTCGACGGCGGGAGAATCAGCATCGCCGCGCTCGCGCTCGGGATCGGGCAGGGGGCGCTGGATGCGAGCCTGAAGTATTCCCGTGAACGGAAACAGTTCGGTAAACCGATCAGCGAATTTCAGGCGATCCAGTTCAAGCTGGCGGACATGCATACCCAGCTCGACGCGGCGCGGCTCCTGACCTACCGGGCGGCGTGCACGAAGGACAGCGGCGGCGACGTCACCCGCGAATCGGCGATGGCAAAATTCGCCGCCAGCGAAGCCGCCGTCGCGATTACGAACGAAGCGGTGCAGATCCACGGCGGATACGGTTTCATAAAGGATTTTCCGGTCGAAAAGTTCTACCGCGACGTCAAGCTCGTCACCATCGGCGAGGGCACCACGGAAATACAGAAAATGGTCATCGCGCGTTCACTGCTGGAATAACCCGCCGGGCCGCGACCGCGGCCTCACTCGGCGCGGGGAAAAATTCCCGAAACCTATGCCTCAAATCGGAAAACCTGTTCACGTCGACCAGCTCCACCACCGGAACGAAGAATCGATCCGGACGCTTGTCCGGAATCTCCGCACCAAAGGCGATATCGTGAAGCTGGGAGGGGGAGCGGATGCCGTCGAGAAACACCGCAAGCGGGGAAAGATGACCGCCCGGGAGCGGATCACAGCGCTGATCGATCCCGGAACCGACTTTCTCGAAATCGGCCTCTTCGCCGCCTACGGGATGTACGAGGAATACGGCGGAGCCCCTTCGTCCGGAACGGTGTTCGGCGTCGGCAGGGTTCACGGCCGCGATACCGTCATCGTGGCGAACGACGCGACGGTGAAGGCCGGCGCCTGGTTTCCGATCACCTGCAAAAAAAATCTCCGCGCGCAGGAGATCGCAATGGAGAACAGGATCCCGATCGTCTACCTCGTCGATTCCGCGGGCGTCTTCCTTCCTCTCCAGAGCGAGATATTTCCCGACAAGGAACATTTTGGCCGCATTTTCAGGAACAACGCGGTGATGTCGTCGCTCGGCATACCGCAGATCGCCGCCATCATGGGTCCCTGCGTCGCCGGCGGCGCCTATCTCCCGATCATGAGCGACGAGGCCCTCATCGTGGAGAAGACCGGAAGCGTCTTTCTGGCCGGTCCCTACCTGGTGAAGGCGGCGATCGGCGAGGAAGCCGACATCGAGACGCTCGGCGGCGCGGTCATGCATTCCGAAATCAGCGGCGTCACCGATTACCGGATGCCGGACGATGCGGCATGTCTGAAAACAATCCGGAGCATCATACAGAAATTCGGCGCCGCGGCCCGCGCTCCGTTCGACCGGATCGCGCCGGTCGCGCCGGCTTTCCCCGCGCAGGAGCTCTGCCAGTTGATGCCGGTCGACCGTGCGAAGCCGTATGATATGCATCAGATCCTCGCCCGCATCATCGACGGCGGCGAGTTCGACGAGTATAAGGCGGGATACGGGAAAACGCTTATCACCGGCTATGCGCGGATCGATGGCTGGGCGGTCGGTATCGTCGCAAATCAGAGGTCGGTGACGAAAACCAAAAAAGGGGAGATGCAGGTCGGCGGCGTGATCTACAGTGAGAGCGCCGACAAGGGCGCCCGTTTCATCCTGAACTGCAATCAGAAACGGATTCCGCTGGTCTTCCTGCAGGATGTGACCGGATTCATGGTCGGCACCAGGGCCGAACAGGGCGGGATCATCAAGGACGGGGCCAAAATGGTGAACGCCGTCGCCAACAGCGTCGTTCCCAAGATCACCGTGATCGTCGGGAACAGTTACGGCGCCGGCAATTACGCCATGTGCGGCAAGGCATACGATCCGAGGTTCATTTACGCCTGGCCGACCGCGCAAATCGCGGTGATGGGTGGAAAACAGGCGAGCGAAACGCTCCTCAGCATCCGCCTCCAGCAGATGTCGGCGAAGGGAAATCAGATACCGAAAGAAGAACAGGAGCGGATGCTGAACGAAATCGCCGGCCGCTACAATGCCGAACTCGATCCGCTGTTCGCGGCGGCGCGGCTTTGGGTCGACGCCATCATCGATCCGGCCGAGACCCGCAGTGTCATCTCGCGTTCGCTTGAAATTGCTTCGAATAATCCCGACCTTCCCCGCATGAACACGGGCGTCCTCCAGGTCTGACATGGCCGCATTTTTTGCGACGGTGAGCCTCTCACTCCTGCTCCTGCCGGCAACAGTTCCGGCTCAGCCCGTCCCCGACTCGCTCGCCTCCTATTTTCAGTTCGAGGACGCCGCCCCTCTCAGCTGTCTGTACACCTGGTTTCCCCCTTTTTTCATCCAGCACGATCTTGAAATGAAGCGGTTCGTCCGGAGCAGACGATTCGCCGCGCTCCGGCAGGTCTGCGGAGACAGGAAAGCGGTAGACGCCCTTTTTGTCCGTGCGATGAAACTGACGAACAACAATACCGCGGTGTCGCTCCTCCTCTGCGCCCTGGCCTCCTTCGATCATCAGACGGTCGGTCTCCGGATTCCGGTCTTCTCTCTTTTTTTCCCGCTGTCCGAGGAATCGGACGCCGAATTCTCCCGGCGTATCGCCAATCTGCCGCGCAGGCTGTTTGAGGATACGCCCGCCGACGAGACCGGCGATCGCGACAAGCTTCAGCACTTCTTCGGATCCGCGTTTCTCACCTTCATCAGCGAATCGGATCACGCCGCGGAGCGGTTCGGCGATTTCGTCGAACGGACGGAGGATGCGGTCATCGTCGGCGGGGTGGACGACGACCGCGACCGAAGCGCGAACAGGGAGGGGCAGAGGTTCGGACTCTGGCTTCTCAACGACAACAGGCGCGTTCCTTCTGAATTTTTCCGGAAACGACTCCTCAGAACCGGGAGGCCGGCTTCCGGGAACGGTTCCTCTTCACATGAGGTGTGGTGATGGGTACAATACTGGTCATCGACGATGAAAAGAGCATCCGGGACTCGATCCGGATGATTCTGGAATACGAAAAATACAACGTTCTCTTTGCCGAGACCGGCAGTCGGGGGCTCGCGGTGTTCAAAGATCATGCGCCGGACGCCGTTCTGCTCGACATCAAGATGCCGGGAGGGAGGGACGGGATGGAGATCCTGAAGGAGATCCGCGAGCTTTCGGCGGAAACCCCGGTGATCATGATTTCGGGTCACGGCACGATCGACACCGCGGTGGAGGCGACAAAGCTCGGCGCATTCGATTTCCTTCCGAAGCCGCTCGACCGAGAGAAACTGCTGATCACGGTTCGGAACGCCCTGGACCACCGGCGGCTCGCCCGCGAGGTTCAGCAACTCCGCGGCAAGGACAGGATCGTCACCGCCAGCGAAAAAATGAAGGAGATCCTGGCGCTGGTCCGCCGGATCGGGCCGACCGAGGCCCGCATCCTCATTACCGGCGAGAGCGGGACCGGCAAGGAGGTGATCGCCCGGGCCGTTCACCGTGCGAGCAGGCGGGCCGCCGGACCATTCATCGAAGTGAACTGCGCCGCCATTCCGGCCGAGCTGATCGAATCGGAGCTTTTCGGGCACGAGAAGGGATCGTTCACCGGCGCAACGGCCCAGCGGACCGGAAAATTCGAGCAGGCCACTACGGGCACCATATTTCTCGATGAAATCGGCGACATGAGTCTGCAGGCGCAGGCGAAGGTTCTCAGAATACTCGAAGAGGGAAAAGTGGAACGGGTTGGCGGCGAGCGGTTCATCGAAGTGGATGTGAGGGTGATCGCCGCAACGAACAAGGATCTCAACGATCAGATCGGGAAGGGGCAGTTCCGGGAAGATCTGTTTCACCGGCTGAACGTGATTCCGATCCATGTGCCACCCCTGCGCGAACGGCGGGACGATATTCCACCGCTGATCGATGCCTTTGTGGAGGACGTCTGCGCCCGCAACGGTCTGCCGCTCCGGGTGATCGCGCCCGAAGCGGTCGATGCGCTCACGCGGATGGAGTGGAGGGGGAATGTCCGGGAACTGCGGAATGCGGTTGAGCGTCTCGTCATCGTGGCTCCTGGAAAGCGGATCGAACCGGAAGACGTTGAATCGCTCTCGTTCCGTCGGGGCGGGGCGATCGAGGATCTGATCGCCTCCGGCCTGTCGTTCCAGGATTTCAAGGACCGGGCGGAAGCGCTCTTCATCGCGCACCAGTTAAAACTGCAGGGGTGGAACGTCTCCCGGACGGCTGAAGTGCTCGGCATGGAGCGGAGCCATCTCTACACGAAGATCAAGAAGTACGGGCTGGGGAGGGATGAGAAGAAAGAGCAATCCACTGAGGAAGATTCAAACTGATACCTTCGTATCCCTCTTATTTTATGATCGTCATTTCACCCCACTTCTGAATAGAATATTGAAATCTTCCTTTAATATGCTGTAAGCGACGCTGTCAATTTTTGATGTATCTGCCGAAGCCGTATCAATGAGATTACCGAATCGCAAAAGATGATAACGCGCCTTCGTCGTATCATTCATACGTAGCGTCGAATCAGTTTGGTGAGCTATGGTACTTAGTCCTCGATAAAGAGGTTGATTTTTAATCAAACCTAAATTCGAGCAATTATTAAGATCCTGGATAAGTAAAGGAACGTCAACGATTTTTGTAACGGTTGGCGGAATAGTTGAATCGGTCGAAAAGTTGATTTTATATATTACAGATTGCAGAGTATCAATTACTCCTACTTCATCTGAAAATGTTCCTTTTCCACCCAAAGTTTGAAACAAATCTATGCCGCCCTGATATATGCCATGCCATATCCCGAATATCTGAAACGTATATTTATCGTGGAAGGATGAATCGATAGATTTTAAAAAAGTGAATTCTGCCCCCTCGTCATCGCCTGAATCAGCGGGATCAATACTCCCACAGCAACCAATACCATAACCCGTATTGGGAATTTCTTGATATGACAGACCTGTTCTTGCATCTTTTCCAGTCCGACGACCCAAAGAATCAGTGACCATAAATTGAATGGGACCACGCATGCCTATATTTACAATTCCATGTGCTTGCGATAAAAGGATTGTACTGGTAAATAATAATATCGAAACAATCAGGATAATCAGTTTCATTAAATTGACCTACTCCTGATAAATCACAATTTTATTACCGAAACATTAATCGGAGTAAAATTGCGCACCAATTGTTGAGAGATGACGAAGATTGCTCATCTCTCCGTATTGTGATATCAGCTTGGCTTCCTCTTCCTCACCGTCTCATACATCACCAGCGCCCCCGCCACCGACGCGTTGAGCGATTCCACCTTCCCGAAGAGCGGTATCTTCACGAGAAAATCACATCGTTCCCTGACGAGGTGCCGGATTCCCTTTCCCTCGTTGCCGATCACGACGGCCAGCGGCATCGTGTAATCGATGTCGTCGTACATCCGGTCGGCATCCGCCGCCGTCCCGACGATCCACACCCCCTCCTTTTTCAGCTCCTCCAGCGTCGTCGCGATGTTGGTCACCTTCGCGACCGGAAGGTGCTCGCTCGCCCCGGCCGAGGTCTTTGCGACCGTCTGGTTGACTGACGCCGCGTGGTGTTTCGGGATGATCGCTCCGTGCACGCCCGCGCATTCGGCCGTCCGGAGAAGCGCGCCCAGGTTCTGCGGATCTTCTATTTCATCCAGGATCAGGATGAACGGTTTTTCATTCCTCTGCTTCGCGACGGCGAGAATATCGTCAACCTCCACGTACGCTTTTGTCCCGACGATCGCGACGACTCCCTGCGTCGTCGTGTCGCTCACGAGATCGCGGAATTTCTGCTTGCCCACCTCCACGCACGGAACCCGGTTCCGTTTCGCCATCCCCTGGATTTTTTCGATGACCGCTCCCCTCACGCCGGCGAGGATCACCACCTTTTCGATGATCGTTCCCGCCTTCAGCGCCTCCATCACCGGATTGCGCCCCGCGATGATGTTGGTGGTCGGTTTTCTGTCGTGGATCACACGCAATGCATTCGGTCGTTCCGGTTCGGGTGTCGGTTCGTGCCGGCCTTCGCTCTCCTCTGCGTCAATCATACCATTCCTTTCTCTTCGTGTCTCTCACTTCGTGGATGATGATCGTTTGTTCCTTTTTTCCAGAAACCGTCCGGCGAGGAAGACGGCAGCGCCGCCGGCGGAAAACCAGAGCTCGCCCCACATATCCCCGGCGAATCCCCGGATCAGCGCGAGCATGACCGCCGCGAGCCCGAGGGCTTCGAGTATCTTGCCGGTCGTCTGCACCGGTCTATCCGTCCGCCTTCAACCGCCGCAGGAATTCCCGCTCCGGCAGAACGTATTCGAATGCGAACTCGCCGTCGATGGTAATCACCGGTATCCGCTCACGGTATTGGTCGAACAGCGCATTTCCTTCCGTGAGCTCGATCTCACGGAGATCGAACCGGTTTTCCGCCTGCAGTTCCTTCAGCCGGGATCTGACCCGGTCGCAGAGATGGCATCCCTCTTTCGTGTACACCGTCACCACCTTCATCGGGACAGCCCGGCCCGGTGCATTCTGCCGAGGACGACGAACCCCGCGGCGCCGCATGCGATCAGAATTACCGCGATGAGCTGTGCCTCGGAGAGTCCGAGAAACAGGCGGGGATTCAGCCGGATGAATTCGACCAGGAAACGGGCGGCGCCCGACAGCATCAGGTACAGCGCGAACATCTGACCGTTGACGGTGAGCTTCGTGCGGAGCCGCCAGACGATCGCGAACAGCAGGAGCCCCGCCAGCATTTCATAGACCGGCGTCGGGTGCACCCGGATCGTGTCCGGCACGATTCCGTTGACGCCGTATTTCTGAACCAGTTCCGGAAACTCCCTGAACGCGAGCGAGGGCGGATAGGTGCCGCCGCTGTACTGCGCTCCCCACGGAAGGTCGGTCGGAAGGCCGTAATCGCCGTCGCCGGAGAGGTGACATCCGATGCGCGCGATCCCGTAGCCGAGGAGCATGGCGGGAGATGCGGCATCCGCCACTGCGAGAAAGGGAACCTTCTGCCTCCGGGTGTAGACGACGATCGCGACGATCGCGAGGAAGAATCCCCCGTACCAGGTGAGTCCGCCGGGCGAGACGGCCATTGCGGGATGGCGGAGAAAATCGTCGAGGTTCTCGGCCAGAAAAAGTATCTTGGATCCGGCGAGCCCGAACACAATCGCCAGGAGCGTGATCGTGCTTCCGAGGTCCTTATGATAGCCCTTGCGGACGAGTTCGCGGGAGAGGATGAGGCTGGCGGCGATGAAGCCGACAGCCATCATGAGGCCGAAGCTGTAGATCGGAACGGGACCGATTTTGAAAAGTATGGGGTGCATGACAGTGTCTCTGACGACGGGAATGAATGGCGCCGGCTGGCGGCCGGGCGTTTTATGGCCTGGACAGGATGAGCTTCAGTCCGCCCGCGAGGGAATCGAGGGCGGTCTGCCGCGTTTCGCCGGTTTTCATCACCTTCAGCGTGCACCGGTTGTCCGCGATTTCGGTCGCGCCGATGACCGTCGCCACGACAGCCTGCTGACGGTCTGCTTCGCGCATCTGCGCTTTGAGACTGCGGGAAAAATAATCCGTTTCGGCGCTGATGCCGCTCCGGCGCAGTTCCATGACGGCGCGGGCGGCGAACCTGCGGCCGTCGGCGTCGGCGCAGGCGATGAAGACCGAGGGACCGGGTTCTTCCGGAAAATCATGCTTCTGCTGGTTCAGCACCATCAGGAGCCGTTCGATTCCCGCGGCGAAACCGACGGCCGGGGTCGGCTTCCCGCCCAGTTCCTCCGCCAGGAGATCGTACCTGCCGCCGCCGGCGAGGGCGTCCTGCGATCCGAGATCGGAGCTGGTGATTTCGAAGGCGGTCCTGGTGTAATAGTCGAGTCCGCGCACGATCCGTCCGTCGACGAGGAACGGCACCTGTGCGAGGGCAAGCGATTCCTGGAGTTCGGCGAAATGCTCCCGGCATTCGGTGCAGAGATGATCCTTGATGAGCGGGGCGGAGGCGGTAAGGCGGTTGTCGTTATCGTCCTTCGAGTCGAGGATCCGGAGCGGATTCAGTTCGATCCGCCGCTGGCTTTCGGGCGACAGTCCATCCCGGACCTGTTCCAGAAATTCGCGGAGCAGTTTCTTGTAGGCGGGGCGGCAGAGATGACAGCCGACCGAATTGATCCTGAGCGCCGGGTTCAGGATGCCGAACGACCGGTAGATCTCCGTGGCGAGGGCGATGACATCGGCGTCGATGGCGGCGGAGCGGCCGCCGATCGCCTCGGCGCCGAACTGGTGGAACTGGCGCAGGCGTCCGGCCTGGGGCCGCTCCTGCCGGAACATCGGTGCGATGTAAAAGAGACGAGTGAGCGGCTGTTGCTCCCCCAGATTATGCTGAAGATAGGCGCGGATGACGGAGGCGGTCATTTCCGGTTTCAGGGTCAGGCTCGTGTCGCTCCTGTCGGTGAAGGTGTACATTTCCTTGCTGACGATATCGGTCAGCTCGCCGATGCCGCGGGCGAACAGGGCGGTTTCCTCGAAAACAGGAGTGCGGATCTCCCTGTAGTTGAAGAGGGCCATGCGCGAACGGATGATCTGTTCGGCGTACTGCCACTGGCGGCTTTCAGGGGGGAGGATATCCCGCGTTCCCTTGATCGATTTGAATTTCACTCGTGCTCCAAGAGTGGTGCCGTCAGGCGACGGGACCGTCAACGGAAGGAAGCATTACGGCGTTTCGGAGTAGGCGGCTTCTTCTTGTCTGAAAATATCGACCACTTCGTGAGGATTGTGCGCAACCAGGAGCCGGGCCCGGAATTCTTCCTTATTCATGAGACGTGAAATGCGGCTCAGAAGTTTAATGTGGGGGCCGACCATATTGTCTTTTCCGACCAGCATGAAGACGAGCCGGACCGGCTGTTCGTCGAGGGCCTGATAATCGATCGGTTCCGCAGTGACGGCGAAGCCCGCGACGATATCGGTCACCGCATCGGTTTTGCCGTGGGGAATCGCGAAACCGTTGCCGACGCCCGTCGACATGATCCGTTCCCGGTCAAAGATCGCGCTCCGCACCTTTTCCTTGTCGAGGACCTTTGCCGAATGGCCGATCAGGTCGACCATGGCGTTGATGATCTCGTCCTTCGATTTTCCGGGAAGGCCGGTGAGTATGACTTGTTCCTCGAGAATATCGCTGATTTTCATGAGTATGCTCTGTTTCTTCGCCGGTGTGGATGCCCGCTCCGGTCGGCCGTGGCCCTTCCGGGATAAGAATTCTCCGTTGCGGGATAATGTAAGAAATTTCTGCTGTTCGTGCAATACCGCCGGGACTTACCGCCCGGTGCCGAGCGCCTGGCTGAGATCGTCGATGAGATCGTCCGGATCCTCCAGCCCGACCGAAATTCTCACGAGGCCGTCGGTGATGCCGATTTTTTTCCGTTGGGCGGGCGGAATCGACGCATGGGTCATGGTGGCCGGATGCGAGATGAGCGTTTCGACGCCGCCGAGGCTTTCGGCCAGGGCGCAGAGGCGTACCCGCCGGAGAAATTTTTTCGCCGCGGCGAGACTGCCGAGGTCGAAGGCGATCATGCCGCCGAAGTTCTTCATCTGACGGCGCGCGAGCCGGTGCTGGGGGTGTGAGGCGAGCCCGGGATAGCAGACGGTTTTGACCGCCCGCCGGCCGGAGAGCCATTCGGCGATATGCGCGGCGTTGCGGCAGTGCTGTTCCATCCTGACCGGAAGCGTCTTGGTCCCGCGCAGGCAGAGCCAGGCGTCGAACGGGCTGAGGATGCCTCCGACAGCCTTCTGGAAGAACCGGAGCCGTTCGCTGATGCGGGCGTCGCTCGTGACGACCAGACCGCCGAGCATGTCGCTGTGCCCGTTCAGGTATTTGGTGAGACTGTGGACGACGGCGTCGAACCCGTGGTCGAGCGGGCGCTGGAGATAGGGCGTGGCGAAGGTGTTGTCGGCGACGGAGATGAGCCGGTGCCGCTTCGCGATTTCCGCCACCGCTCCGAGATCGGTGATCTCCATCGTCGGATTCGTCGGGGTTTCGACGAAGATCATCCGGGTGTTCTTCCGGATCGATCTCCGGATGAGCGCCGGATCGGTGGTGTCGATGAAGTCGAACTGGAGACCGAACTCCTCCAGGATCATTTTGCCGATCCGGTAGGTTCCGCCGTAGACGTTGTGCGAGAGGAGGAGATGATCGCCGGGGCGGAGGAGATGGAAGACGGCGTCGATCGCCGCCATGCCGGATCCGAACGCATGACCCTGATCGCCGTTCTCGAGCGCGGCGATGTTCCGCTCCAGCGCGTCGCGCGTCGGGTTGGAGACGCGGGAATATTCATATCCCTTGTTCCGGCCGAGCTCCTGCTGGACGTAGGTCGAGGTGAGGTAGACCGGCGTCATGACGGCGCCGCTGAGCGGATCGGGGAACTGGCCCGCGTGGATGGCCTTCGTGGCGAAGCGTGAGTTGGGTTTTTTCATGGTCGTGGATGGCTATCGTGCAAGGTATTCGAGGACGTCGTACCGGGTCAGGATGCCGATGATGTTATGATCTTCCTCGATGAGCACAGCGGAATCCTTTTTCTTGAGGAAATCGATGACATGTTCGATCGGGGCGCTGGAGCCGATGACCGGAAACGCCGGTTCCATGAAGTCGCGCACCCTGCCGTCGAGACGGTTGTTGTCCTCCAGAACGGCGGACATGAGGTCGTTGTCGATGAGGGTGCCGACCGTTTTCCCCTTCTCGATGACCGGGAGCTGGGAGACGTCGTTTTCGCGGAAGAGGGCGAGCGCATCGCGGACGGTGGCCGCGGGATCGATGGCGATGATCTGCGGAATGTTTTTGGCTTTGGCCTGGAGCACGTACTTCGCGGTCACCCGGTCGGGGATGAGGAAACCGTTTTCCCGCATCCACTCGTCGTTGTAAATTTTGCTGAGGTAGCGTTCACCCGTGTCGGGGAGGAGGATCACCATGACGTTGTCGTCCTTCATGCGGTCGGCGTACTTGAGTGCGCCGGCGATGGCGGTCCCGGAGGATCCGCCGCCGAAGATGCCTTCGTCGCGGGTGAGGCGGCGGGCGGCGAGGAACGATTCCTTGTCGGTGACCTCCACGATGTCGTCGATGACGTCAAAGTTGAGGGTCGCCGGGAGCCAGTCCTGGCCGATTCCCTCCACCTTGTAGGTTTTCATCGTGTGGGGATATTTTTTTGTGTAAAAATATTCACGCAGGACCGAACCGAGGGGATCGACCCCGATGATCCGGACGGCGGGGTTCTTTTCCTTCAGATATTTACCGACGCCGGAAATCGTACCGCCGGTTCCCATGCCGCAGACGAAATAATCGATCTGACCGCCGGTCTGTTCCCAGAGCTCCGGACCGGTGGTCTTGTAGTGTGCCTCGGGATTTTTCGGATTGTAGTACTGGTTGGCCAGGATCGAGTTGGGGGTTTCCCGGACGATCCGTTTTGCCACTTCGGTGTAGCTTTCGGGGGAATCGTGCGGCACGGCGGTCGGGGTGATGATGACCTCGGCGCCGAATGCCCGGAGGAGCCGGATCTTTTCCATGCTCATCTTGTCGGGGAGGGTGAACACGCACTTGTACCCCTTGATGGCGGCGACGAGCGCCAGACCCATGCCGGTGTTGCCGGACGTCGCCTCGACGATCGTTCCGCCCGGCCGGAGGCGCCCCTCACGCTCGGCGTCTTCGACGATCTCCAGACCGATCCGGTCCTTCACCGATCCGCCCGGGTTGAACGATTCCACCTTGACGAAATAATGTCCCTTGAACCCGCGGGCCACCTTGTTGAGGCGGACGAGGGGTGTGTGGCCCAGGGTCTTGAGGATGTTCTCTGCATGAACGATCTTTTTGATGTCCTTCAGCATGGGGTCTCCAGTGGGGAATACGTCGTGATTCTGTTATCGTGTTCTGTTCATGAGGCTCGCGGCGAAACCGGCTCCGAACCCGTTGTCGATGTTGACGACCGTGATGCCGCTCGCGCACGAATTGAGCATCGCAAGGAGCGCCGCCACGCCGCCGAAGCTGGTGCCGTACCCGATCGAGGTCGGCACAGCGATGACGGGGACGTCGACCAGTCCGCCGACCACGCTCGGAAGCGCCCCCTCCATGCCGGCGACCACGATGATCACCGCGGCGCGCCGGAGCTGTTCGTTGTGCGCCAGAAGCCGGTGAATGCCGGCAACGCCGACGTCGTACACGGTCTCCACCCTGTTGCCGAACATCGACGCGGTGAGCGCGGCCTCGCGCGCCACGGGGATGTCGGATGTTCCGGCGGTCATCACCAGCACGGTCCCGCGGCCGGCCCGCGGTGGCGGCATGTTCGCCGTGATCACCCGCCCGGCGGCATCGTAGACGGCGCGTCTGATCCGCCGCCTGACGGCGGTGAAGTGGGCGCGCGTCGCCCGGGTGGCCAGAAGCGGTTCGTCCCGCTTCGAGATCCGCTCGGCAATGGCCGCAACCTGAAGCGGGGTCTTTCCCTGGCAGAAGATCACCTCCGGAAAGCCCTGCCGGAGTTCGCGATGGTGGTCAACCGTGGCGAACCCGAGCGATTCCGGATTGAAGGCCGAAAGAAGCCGGAGGAGTCGTCCTTCGCTCAGAGATCCTGCTTTGAAACGGCGGAGGAGGACCTTCAATTCTTCTGATTTCATCGGGTCGGATGTGAGTTACGACGGTGGCGCGGACAGGTTTAACAGGTGATAACCTGAAAATATACCTTCTTTTTAGGGAAGAATCAAGGAAGAATTCGGCGGCCGAATCGCCTGTTACGCTGGTTCTTCCGTCCGCCGATACTCCGGGCTGTTCAAAACTCCAGCGAGGTGAGTGGCTGGTCTTTTTCCCCGTATCCCCTGAAATATTGCGTAATTATCGTTTTTTTCGTACGTTATAAGCGCAAACCCATGACACTCATTCCGGAATCCGGTCTCTTCAGCGT
>DATKPE010000021.1:0-17757 GCA_035524335.1 Bacteroidota bacterium | reverse complement strand
AACGAAAAAAATGGCGGTGGTAAAATAAAATTATATTTAATAATCACACCAAACAGCGGGAGGGAGTATTTTCCTGTCAGAGTATATTCTGACGACCGGATGGATTCTCCATGCCGGAGGAAATCTGTCCGGATGAAAATGTATAGCCGACGGGTTGAAAACTGTGCGGGAATGTTGTATATTGTCAATGCGCATCGGAAGCTAAGTATTTGGGCGCTTAGCTCAGCTGGTTCAGAGCGTACGCCTCACACGCGTAAGGTCACTGGTTCGATCCCAGTAGCGCCCACCGAGACATTGTAAAATATAAATTGGGGAATTGAAAAGCGGCATGGATTGCCGCTTTTTTATTTACATCGAACGTACAGCTGGTCCGGATCATTTAAACTGTAAAATGTAAATAGTAAGTTGGAGAAATGAAGAGCGACGCAGCCTGTCGCTTTTTTATTGACTGATAGGGGAGAAGGCGGGCGGAGATATATTCTAAAATATAAATTGTGGAATTGAAAAGCGGCGTGGGTTGCCGCTTTTTCATTCAGGGCCGAACTGAAGCTGTCATGAATCAGACAATCAGTGACCTGTAAATTGGGATTTGGGAATTGAACGTTGGTCATTGGAAATGAAGTTGGTTTTCTGTTGTCTCCCACCTGAAATTTCTTTACCTTCAAACAATACGCAGTCCGGCGGTATGTGCCACCACTCCTCCTCTGACGAAGATGAAAACTGTTCTCGCAGTTCTCCTCCTGGCGATTACTACGTCCATCTATTCCCAGACTGTTGAAAAATATTCCCGTATCCGCATAACTGTGCCGGATAAACCGGCGCTCGACCGGATCTGGAGCTCGGGCATCGACTTCGAGGGAACCAGCGGCAGGCTCGGCGGTGCGATGGAATTCGTCGCTTCTCCTTCCGATCTGGCTCACCTCACAGCCCGCGGCATTGCGTATCAGATCGTGATCAATGATCTTGCCGCAGATTATCTCAGGCACCAGGGTCCCCCGCCGGCAAATCCCGAGGGGTTCGGTTACGGAAGCATGGGCGGGTTCTTCACCTACGACGAGGTCAACAACCAGCTCGATTCCATGCTTCTCACCTATCCGTCCCTCGTTTCGGCGAAGGTTCCGATCGGCTATTCGACCGAAGGCCGTCCGATCTTCGCCGTTGAGATTGCCGCAAATCCGAACCTGCCCCAGAACGAAGTCCTCTATACCGCTCTGCACCATGCGCGGGAACCGGAGGGGATGATGTCGCTCATGTACTACATGTGGTGGCTTCTCCAGAATTACGGGAGCGATGCGGAAGCAGGGTACCTTGTCGGAAACAGGCATCTCTGGTTCATCCCGGTCGTCAACCCCGACGGGTATGTCTACAACCAGACCACCAATCCGTCCGGAGGAGGGATGTGGCGAAAGAACCGGCGGAACAACGGCGACGGGTCCTACGGCGTCGATCTGAACCGCAATTACGGCGCCTATGAAATGTGGAACAGCCCGAACGGCGGATCCAGCACGCTCCCGTCGGACGATACCTATCGCGGAACCGCCCCCTTCTCAGAGCCGGAAACGCAGGCGATCGATCAGTTTGCGCGGAGCCATAACTTTAAAACCTGCCTCAATTATCATACGTACGGCGATTATCTGGTCTACCCCTGGGGCTACCTCTCGAGGGAAAGCGGCGATTCGCTCATCTATCGCGACTGGACATACGAAATGATCGCCGTCAACCATTTTACCAACGGGACCGACCAGCAGACCGTAGGATATTCCACCCGGGGAAGTTCGGACGATTACCTGTTCGGCGATACCACGAAACCGATTACGTATACCATTACCCCCGAGGTTGGGCTGACCGGATTCTGGCCGTCCACGGCGGAAATACTCCCCCTTGCTCAATTGACCTTTCCCCAGAATAAACTGTTCGCCCATCTTGCCGGACAGTACACGACCGTTACTGGTCTGTCGGTCTCCGATTCGCACGGGGGAGGACACCTCGCCCGGGGAACCGCATTCGCTCTCCACCTGACCATTAAAAACAGGGGACTCGACAGCGCTTCCGGATTGACGGTCACCATTGCGGATTCCACACCCTATCTGCAGTTCGTTTCAACCAGCTCGGCGGTCGGCTTTCTCGCCTCTCAGGCCGCGGCGGACGTTGTCTTCCTCGGCACTGTGCCCGGGAACGCGATCGTCGGGACTCCCGTGCGGCTCTTTGTGACGATCACCGATCCGTCCGGGTACCGGAAGGACGACACCGAAACTGTCTACCTCGGCACGCCCGCAGTTCTCTTCACCGATAGCGCATCGAACGGCACGTCGAAATGGTCAACGGGCCAGGGCTGGGGAACCACCTCCGTCGCGCATACGCCGCCGGCCGCTTTTACCGACAGTCCGACAGGCAATTACGCCCCCATGGCCGATAATTCCCTGACGATGCTCACCCCGGTCGACCTGACCGGGTATCAGTACGGCGAACTGCGGTTCTGGACAAAATGGGCGATCGACCCGACGTGGGATTTTGCGACCGTGGAGGTGACCACCGATAACGGCGGAAGCTGGACGACACTCCGCTCCAAACTCTCTCACGCCGGTTCCGACCAGGATCCGGCCCAGAGCGCAGGCCGGTGGGGGTACGAAAGCTATACACCGGGTCTGACCTGGGTCGAACAGCAGATGGATCTCACCCCCTACACGGGCAGTCAGATCAAGCTCCGCTTCCGGGTCATGGCCGACGGCGGCCAACAGCGGGACGGTTTCTACGTCGACGATATCAGGCTGTTCGGTTACAACACCGATACCGACACCACGCCGCCGCTCATTCCGCCTCTCCTCGTCGAGCCTTTCAACGGAGCTCCTTTCCGGCCGACCACGCTCGCCCTCCGGTGGGACGGCATGCAGGGCGCTATCGGATACGAGCTGGAGCTTGCATTCGATTCGCTCTTCTCATCCGTGGTCGTCGACGATTCGACCCTCACCGACACGGTCCGGACCCTCGCCTCCCTCCAGAACGATACGGGCTATTTCTGGCGCGTGAGGGGAAGGAATGTAAAAGGTCCTGGCCCCTGGACGACCAGAGCATATCGGTTCTCGACCGGAGCGACAGCCGCCGTACTGCAGGTTTCGGAGGGATGGAACCTTCTCTCCCTGCCGATCACCGTCGCCGACGGGCGGACAGATTCGCTGTTCACCGGCGTGCTCGGTTCCGCGTTCTCGTATCTTCCCGGCACCGGTTACGGGCAGTGCGATTCCCTGACCTTCGGAGGCGGGTACTGGCTGAGGTTCGGATCTCCGGGTCAGGTCCCGGTGGCCGGCCATCCACAGGAACAGCTTGCGGTACCGGTTGTGTCGGGATGGAATCTGATCGGTTCGGTATCGGTCCCCGTGCCGGTGAGCATGATCGCAAGCGATCCCCCCGGCATTCCGACGGGCCGCTTCTTCGGTTTCCGGGGTGGGGGATATGCGATGATCGATACGCTCCAGCCGGGCGAAGGATACTGGGTGAACGCCCTCCAGGCAGGATGGCTGGACCTGCGGCCTTCGGGATCCGGGACGGCGGGTACGATCCGGATAGCAGACCGGCATACAGAACCGCCGGCGCCCCCCTCCGGAATCGGTCCGGCCCGGAAACTTCTGCCTGCGGCGTTCGCGCTCGATCAGAATTATCCGAATCCCTTCAACCCAACCACGACGATCGGCTATGCGCTCGCGCACTCCGCCATTGTGCGTCTTACGGTGTACAATATTCTCGGTGAGGAGGTGGCGACGCTCGCTGCCGGCAGGCAGGATGCGGGATACCGATCGGTCCGGTGGGACGCGTCGGGTGTCGGATCGGGCGTCTACCTGATCCGGCTTACCGCCGATGAATTCACGGCGGAAAGGAAGATGCTTCTGTTGAAATAAATCGCCGCCGGGGGGTGAACATTCATACGGAAAAAATATACGGCCGCGTGGTTGCGTTATTCATATAATTTTCATATCATACGACACGTTGCTGGTAAAACCTTTAAACCCGGTCCTGTGAGGCCGGAAAGGAGTTCATAATGTCTGATATCGCAGTCCGCGTCAACAGGAACCTCCGCACCTCCGTGGTGCCCGGAGGTTTTTTCATTTATGGAGGGATCCGGCCATGAACGAAGCCAGGGTTGTCGTCGATGCCGGCGGGTTTGAACGGACCCTGACCCGCCTTGCCCACGAGATTCTGGAGCGGAACAAGGGGGCGGGAAATCTTGCCATCGTCGGGATCCGGACGAGGGGTGATTTTCTCGCCCACCGGCTGGCAGGGCGGATCCGCCAGATCGAAGGGAGGGATATCCCCTCCGGATCGCTCGATATCACGCTCTATCGCGACGACCTCCGGGAAAAACTGAATCAGCCGATCATGAAGGGGACCGTCATCGACTTCGATGTCACGGGCAAGGACATCATCCTCGTCGACGACGTTCTCTTCACCGGTCGCACGATCCGGGCGGCACTCGACGAGCTGATCGACCTCGGCCGGCCCCGGTCCATCCAGCTCGCCGTCATGATCGACCGGGGTCATCGGGAACTCCCCATCAAGGCGGATTTCGTCGGAAAAAGCATACCGACGTCGGCGGAAGAGGATGTTCGTGTCCTGATGAAGGAGTCCGATGGTCAGGATGCGGTTCAGGTGATTGCCGGAGAGGAGGGGAAACCGTGATGCCGCTCTCTTCACGACATCTTCTGGGACTCGACGGAATGCCGAAAGAGGAGATTGATTTGATCCTCGACACGGCGGTGTCGTTCCGGGAGGTCCTTGAGCGCCCGATCAAAAAAGTGCCGACGCTCCAGGGAAAGACGATCGTCAACCTGTTTTTTGAAAGCTCCACGCGGACCCGGATTTCGTTCGAGCTCGCGGAGCGACGCCTCTCGGCGGATGTGGTCAATTTTTCCGCCGATGCGAGCAGTGTGAAGAAGGGGGAGACCCTGAAGGACACCGCCCGGAATCTCGAGATGATGAAGATCGACATGGTGGTGATCCGCCACGCGGCGGCGGGCGCGCCGATGTTCCTGAGCAGGATCCTGAATGCCTCCGTGCTCAACGCCGGCGACGGAGGCCACGAACATCCGACGCAGGCACTGCTCGACCTTTACACGCTCCGGGAACGATTCGGTGCACTGAAAGGCCTGAACGTCTGCATTGTCGGCGATATCAGTCACAGCCGCGTGGCAATGTCGAACATCTTCGGACTTCTCACCGTCGGCGCCCGGGTATCGGTCTGCGGCCCGCGGACGCTCATTCCCCGCGAGATCGAGCGGCTCGGTGTCCGGGTCTTCGACCGGATCGATGACGCCATCGCCGGGGCCGACGTCCTGAACGTGCTCCGGATCCAGCTCGAGCGGCAGTCGGGCGGTCTCTTTCCCACACTCCGGGAGTACCGGGAATTCTTCGGGATCACAGCCGAACGCCTCGGACGGGCGCCGCGCGAGATCGTCATCATGCACCCCGGACCGATCAACCGGGATGTCGAACTTTCCGCCGACGTTGCCGACAGCGGCAGATCCCTGATCCTTCAGCAGGTCCTCAACGGGGTGGCCGTCCGGATGGCGGTCCTCTATCTTCTCGGCACACAATAGAAAGCGGGAGAAAACAGGATGCCTATGACATCATACCTCTTCAAAAACGGAAGAATCGTCGACCCTGTCTCGGGAAGAGATGCGGCGGAAGATATCCTGATCACCGACGGGATCATCGAAGCGATCGGTCCGGTCCCAGAGAAGAAGTCTCACCGGATTATCGACCTCGCAGGGGCGATCGTCGCCCCGGGGTTGTGTGACATGCATGTCCATCTCAGGGAACCGGGTTTTGAGCACAAGGAGACGATCGACACCGGTACGCTCGCCGCGGCCGCAGGCGGATTCACCGCGGTCTGCTGCATGCCGAACACGAATCCGGCCATCGACGACGCCTCGGTCGTACGGAGCATTGTCGCGAAAAGCCGGTCGCTCCGGGAGGGCGTCGTCGATCTTCATCCGATCGCCGCGGTAACGAAAGGACGGGAGGGAAAGGATCTGGCCCCGATCCTGGAGCTTGCGGAGGCCGGTGCCGTCGGATTTTCGGACGACGGCGCTCCGGTCGGAGACGCCCTTGTGATGAGGAGAGCGCTCGAGTACGCCGCGCTGACCGGCCGGCCGCTCATCCAGCACGCGGAGGATCCTTCCCTCGCAAAGGGGGGCGTCATGAACGAAGGATTCGTTTCCACCCGGCTCGGTCTCCCCGGCATTCCCTCTCTCGCCGAGGAAATAATGGTCGACCGGGATATCCGGCTTCTCCGGTACACCGGCGGAAAATACCACGTGGCCCATGTGAGCACCGCCGGAACGGTGGAACTGATACGGGCGGCAAAAAAGGAGGGCCTTGCGGTCACCTGCGAGGTGACACCGCACCACTGGACGCTGACCGACGACGCGGTTGCCGGCTACGACACGAACACGAAAATGAACCCGCCTCTCCGCTCTGCCGCCGACGTCGACGCCATGAAGGCGGGTCTGCGCGACGGCACGATCGACGTTATCGCGACAGACCATGCGCCTCATTCCTTCGACGAGAAGGAGGTTGAATTTCAGTACGCCCCCTTCGGCATCGTCGGCCTCGAAACGGCCCTCGGACTCGTCTTCAGCGGACTGGTCGATACCGGCATCCTCACGATCTCGCAGGTCATCGAAAAACTGTCGGTCAATCCGAGGAAAATCCTTTCCCTCCCGACGCTGGAAATCGCCCCCGGAAAAGAAGCAAATCTGTCATTCATCGACGCGAAACGCGAATGGACGGTCGATGTCTCCGCGTTCCGGTCCAAATCAAGAAATACCCCATTCCACGGCCGGCGACTCCGCGGCAGGGCGATCGGTATTTTCAACCACGGCCGACTCTTCCTCGCCGATGGGGGGATGTCCTAAAAATCCGACAGTTTTCTATATCCCCTCCAATCGGCCCGACGGTTCCCGGTGAATCAAGACGAATTTACTTCCTTCTGCATGGCATAATGTTTGATGAATGCAGTGCATAAGTGAAAAATCATGAGGTTGACTTTTTGACCGGATTGGCCTATTTTGAACGACGGACTATGCGGAACCTTCTTGCGCTGATTGCATTTTTCGTTCTCCGGTTGTCCGCCGCTTCCCCGGGCGCGGCCGCCGGTTTTCCCGCAGAACTTCAGGCAGGAGTTCCGGATTCGGCCCGGTCTCCGCAGGATGCCCGCTTCCGGGAGGTCGCCGCAGGCATCGAGGACGGGATCAGAAGAAATGATGCATCCCTGCTCGCCCCCCATTTTGCCGGCCAGCTCTATCTCAGTCTCCGCTCGGAGGAGGAGGGATATTACAGCGCCAACCAGGCCTCCCTCGTGCTTGAGCATTATTTTGCCGGCCGGAAATTTCTGAATTTCCGCTTTACGACCACCGGTACCCAGGGGAGAAATGCCTACGCCACGGGAGGAGGGACCATCATGGTGCGGGGAATGACCGAAATCATTCAGGTCTATGTCTCCTTCAGACAGCGCGGCGGGGAGTGGGTGGTGACGCAATTTAACATTTACTGACAGCGAATGAACGGAACCAACCCATCGGCGCCGGCGCCCCCACGGGTCTGGTACCGCCATCTCGCGGTTCCCGGCGCTCTCCTCATCCTGATCCTCCTCATTCTTGCCGGCACCTGGTGGTACCGGCGCTCGCTGGAACATTCCTGGACCGGAATCCGGCAGACGGAGGAAACCAAACTCATCGCCGATTTTCAGGGCCGGTTTCTCCAGTTCGAACTCGGTATCAGCGCCTCCCTCGATTCACTCCGCTCGCTTCCCTCGCTCGAACGCGTCTTCACCACGGACGACGACAGTCTTCAGGAAGCCTATTTTTTCAACGGAGTGCTTCCCCAGCTGAATTCCGATCTCGCGATCGAAGTCTACGATCAGGATCGTCATCTCATTGGCTGGAATGGTCCGCGCGGCCCCTCATTTCCCCTTTCCCGGCTGGGGACCCGCACCGCCCGCTTCATCGCAGACGATCAGATCTATTCCTATCTCATCGTCGCACAGCCCGTGATCCTCGGGCGCACCCTGGTCGGCTACCTGGTCGGGAAACGGCTGTTGAACGTCAATTACCCGCTCAACAACAGATTCATCAACAAGCAAACCCTGCAGTCCTCATTTCAGACACGGATTACAGATCAGGTTGATTACGATTTTTCCTCCAAAGCCGCTCCGGCAACCGACTCGCAGACGGTATCGGTCCGCCTTACCGGTCCGGACAGCGAAAAGCTCGGGTATGCTTATCTCCACAGGGATGATCTGGATTCGCGGGTCCAGCAGGTCACCGCATGGGGAGAGCAATGTGCCGCACTGGCCGGCGCCGCCGGCTGGATCTGGCTGATCGCTGTAATTATCCGGTCCCGGACCGGAGAGACGCCGCGGTTTTCCCGCGCGGCGGCGGGTGTTGCGGCGGTCTGGCTCTTCCGGTACTATCTTATCCTCTGTGATCTTCCCCAGGCGTCGTTCCGGTTCGACATTCTGGATCCGCGCATCTACGCGTCCGGATTCGGCTGGGGGCTTGCGCGCTCTGCGGCCGACCTTCTCCTCACCTCGCTTGCGCTTCTGACAACGGTCATTGTCGTCGCCAGGACACATCCTGCAGATTATCTGTTACGGGGATTTCCGCCCCGGGCTGAGGGCGGCGGCCGGGGTGCCGCTGTCGTCACGGCATTTCTCACCGCGTTTGTCATATCCCTCTCCCTCCGCGCGTACATGGCGATTCTCGTGAGCGCGGTTGATGATTCCGGCATCAGCTACAACGAGGCCGGTTTCCTTCTCCCGGGGTTTGCAGCCCTCGTCATGCTTGTCACTCTCTTTCTGATCACACTGATTTTTCTCTATTCACTCTACGGCATCGCGAGGCTGGCCGGCCGCTTCTGTGCGCTGGCGTTTGAAGGTCGGGCGCGGAGGAACGGACTCATCCTTCTGCTTCTCGCCTATACCGCCGTTCCGCTTCTCGGGGTATATGCGGAAAGCCAGCCCCTTATGGAGGGATGGCTGAGAATGCTCCTGATGCTCGCTCTGGCGATACCCGGGTTCAGAGCGGCCGGAGGGGAACTGCGCGGGGCGGCCGTGAGCAATGTCCGGCGGCTGATTCCCGGAGTACTGGGTGCCCTGGTTGTCTTCACCGTTCTGCTTGAGCGCAGTGTGGAGCGCCGGGAACGAAGCCAGATTGAGCTGGCCGCCCAGAACATATCACAGGCGCCGGATGGATGGCTGACGGTGCTTGTACAGAAAGCTCTTGCGGAGATGACGGGCCGGGAGGCGGTCGAAACGCTGACCGAAGGCGACGCCGAGGATATCGAGGGGCTCGCGTTCCGGGAATGGGCGTCGAGCGTGCTGGGGCGGGAGGGGAACAGCTGTTCGGTGACGTACGTAACGAATGCCGGGGCGGTGACGAGCGATTTCCACATCGGCATACCCCCGCACAGCGCCTCGGAGCACCGGATCGTCATGCCGGCGGTCACCCCGTCCGTCCACGCCGAGGAACGGGTCGTTAACGGCCGCGCGAGCCTGTGGCACATCGGATTCGCGAGGCTCTATGCGGAGAACGGTGATTCGATTGGGGGCGTTCTGATCGAACTTTCCGGGAACCGGGAAAGTCTCCTGACCGGCGACGCCCCGGAATTCCTCCGGAACTACCCCGGACAGCCGAACCAGATCCGGAGTCAGGGCCTGATCTATTCCGAGTATTATCAGGGAAAGCTCGTCTATTCCACCGACGATCTGGTCTCGTACGGTCGTCCGTTGCCGGAGGCAGCCTCCGCGGCCCCGGGGGGGCAGGGGCTCTGGATCAGCGAATTGATCGGGGAGAATTTCCGGGATTCATATTATTACCCCGACCGCGCCCGGGTCAGCGGAAATGCCTGGATTGCACTCAGCGTTCCGCAGGGGTCATGGGGCGAACGGCTCTATGCCGGTCTCCGGCTCATGACCGTAATCGCACTCCTGACGCTGGCGGGGGTGATGCTGATCTATCTTTTCCGGATCCGTCGCGGGAGCCCGGTCCCCTCGCTGACGTTCCGGCAGAAGATCTTTGTCGCGCTCTGCTGTGTCTCCCTTCTGCCGATCGCAGTTCTTGCCGTTGTGAACAAACGGTTTGCGGCGGAAGAAATGGAGAGCGCGCTCACCGCCAGGCTGGCGGAGCAGACAGGGGTTGTGCTCGCAGAGGTACAACGTCTTCTCGGCAACGTCACGCCCGCGACCCTGGTGCAGGTGAACGATGAAAAGTGCGCGGCGATCGCATCGGTGGTGAAAACCGATTTCCACGTCTATCTTCTTCGATCGTTTCTGGCGAGCAGTAAGCCGGAAATCTTTCATGCCGGTCTTGTCGACCCCCGGATCAGCGCCCCGGTGTATCACGCAGTCATGGTACAGCGGCGGCGTCTCTTCATCGAACATCAGCAGATCGGGGTCCTGCCGTACATCGTCGGCTACCGGCCGATCTTTGCCGAGGACGGCTCGATTATCGGCGCCGTCGCCGTTCCGACAGTCTACCATCAGATTGAGATCAACGAGCGCTTTACCCGGCGGAATTCGTTTCTGTCGGCGCTGTATGCGCTGACCTTTCTGCTTTCTCTCCTGGTCGCCACCGTCTTCGCGACGAGAATATTTTCACCCATCCGCCGTCTGACGGAGGCCGCCCGGCAGATCGGAAGCGGACAGCTCGACATCGGCTTCCGGCGGAGTCGCACGGACGAGATCGGCGAACTGGAAGAGGCTTTTTACCGCATGGCGGAAAACCTCCGGAAGATGCAGGCCGAAATGCGGCAGAGGGAACGGGAAACCGCCTGGCGGGAGATGGCCCGGCAGGTCGCCCATGAGATCAAAAACCCCCTCACCCCAATGAAGCTCTCGCTCCAGCATCTCCGCCGGATGTACAGCGACGGCGTCAGGAACTTCGGGACGATGTTTGAGGAAGTCTCAAAAACCCTGCTCGAGCAGATCGACGCCCTTACCCGGATCGCGTCGGAGTTTTCCCGGTTTGCCCGCATGCCCGAGCGGATCCTGGAAGAATGCTCCCTGCATGAAGTTCTGCGGGATGCCGTGCTCCTCCACCGGCAGGAACACGGAATCCGGTTTGTCGAACAGTATGCGGAGGAGGATCTCAGGATCAGCGCAGACCGGGAGGAGATGCGCCGGATGTTCATCAATCTCATCCGGAACGCCATCCAGGCGATGAACGGAAACGGGACGCTCACCGTCTCCACAGCGCGGAACGGCGCCGAGGCGGTTATCGATATCGCCGATACCGGCAAGGGAATCGCCGGCGACGTCCTTCACCGCATCTTCGAACCCAATTTTTCCACGACGTCCGGCGGGATGGGGCTCGGCCTTCCGATCGTGCGGAAAATCGTGGAAGATCTCCACGGAACGATCCGGATCACCAGCGCGCCGGGCCGCGGCACCACGGTCCATATCGGGCTTCCCCTCGCCGCTCCCGGGGTGACCGGATGACCCAATCGTACCGCCAACGGGACGCCGATCGCTTTGAAACGACAGGCGACGGCGTGGAGATTCTCTTTCCTGAGATCTTCCGGAGTATGCCCGGCCTCATCGCGGGAGTGACGACACGGCGGGGGGGAGTCAGCCCGGAACCGTTCGGCATGAATATCAGCGCGAAGGTCGGCGATGACCCGGCGGCGGTGGACGCAAACAGGCGGCGCGCCTTCGCTGCGTTCGGCGTTTCCGAACGCGCCATTGCCCATCCCGGTCAGGTCCACAGCGACCGGATTGAGCGGGTGAGCGGGGCGGGGCGCGTTGCCGACTGCGATGCGCTCATGACGACGGTGCCCGGCCTCTTTCTCGCCGTCACCATCGCCGACTGTGTCCCGATCCTCCTGCACGATCCGGTGAGCGGCCTCTGCGCCGCCGTTCATTCAGGGTGGCGCGGGAGCGCAGAGAATATTCTGGGAAAGAGCATCGCGGCAATTTTGCAGGCGGGGCTCAGCCGGGCGGACCATCTCCGCGCCTATATCGGTCCTTCTGCAGGCGTCTGCTGTTACGAAGTGGGGGAGGAGGTGGCCGCCAGATTCGATCGCCGGTTCGTCGTCGGAAGCGGTAACGGTCGGTTGCATGTCGATCTCAAGATATTCAATCGTTCGGTTCTGCTCTCCTGCGGCATACCCGAGGATCAGATCGACTGCAGTCGCCACTGCACCATCTGCGAGGGGGAGCATTTCCACTCGTACAGGAGAGAGAGGGAGCGTTCCGGCAGGATGATGGCCCTGATCGGCCGCCGGGCGGAGGCGGTGGATGAGAGACGTGATCCGTAACATTGTTTTTTGGCCCTGATATTCGTACATTTTTGACAGTCTTACAAAAGGGGTAACGAAGAAATGTGCGGAATTGTTGGATATATCGGGCCGCAGAATGCGCCTCCGATCCTGCTCGAAGGGCTTCAACGGCTCGAATACCGCGGGTATGACTCCGCCGGAATAGCGCTGATCTCGGGGGGAAAGCTTACCGTGAAGAAGGTTGCCGGAAAGGTTCGCGACCTTGTCGCGATCACCGACGGAAAGCTTCCCGAATCGCATCTGGGCATCGGCCATACCCGATGGGCGACCCACGGCGAGCCGAACAACGTCAACGCCCACCCGCACTGGGACTGCCGGAATGAGATCGCCATCATTCACAACGGCATCATCGAGAATTACGCCACCCTCCGGACGAAGCTCATCCACGACGGCCACACCATCCGGTCGAAAACCGACACCGAAATCCTGGCGCATCTCATCGAGGAAATGTACAAGCGGACGCCGGATATCTTCACCGCGGTCCGGCAGGCGCTCCTTGAGACGGAAGGGGCGTACGGGATTCTGGTCGTCTCGACCCGGGAACCCGACCGGATCATCGCCGCACGGAAGGGAAGCCCGCTGGTCATCGGCATCGGCGAGGGGGAGAATCTCATCGCCTCCGACGCCGCCGCGCTGGTGAACCATACCCGGCAGGTCGTCTACCTGGCGGATGACGAGGTCGCCTGCATCACGGCGGACGAGGTGATCACCAAGACGATTCACGACAAGGAAATCATCAAGCAGGTCGAGGAGATCACCTTCGATCTCGAACAGATCGAAAAGGGCGGTTACGATCATTTCATGCTGAAGGAGATCCACGAACAGCCGGAGTCGATCCGGAATGCCTTCCGGGGACGCCTTCACATGCCCGACTGCGCGCTGAAACTGGGCGGATTGGAACCGGTGATCGACAGGATTTACGCCGCGGAAAGGATCATCATTACCGCCTGCGGAACCTCGTGGCACGCCGGTCTTGCGGCAAAATATATGCTCGAACAGCTCGCCCGGATTCCGGTGGAGGTCGATTACGCCTCCGAGTTCCGGTATCGCGATCCGATCGTCCGGAAGAACGATCTGCTTATCGTCATCAGTCAGAGCGGCGAAACGGCCGATACGCTTGCCGCCCTCCGCGAGGCGAAAAACAAGGGGGCCACGGCAATCGGGGTCGTCAACGTGGTCGGCAGCAGCATTGCGCGGGAAACCGACGCCGGCGTCTATATCCATGCCGGCCCGGAAATCGGCGTCGCTTCCACGAAGGCATTCACCTCCCAGATCGCGGTGCTGTCGCTCATCACTCTCATGCTTGCAAAGCACCGGGGGCTTCCTGCAGACCAGATTCGTCTGCTTGCGGAGGATGTCTCGTCCCTCCCCGAAAAGATCGAAAAAATACTGGCGGAGTCCGATCATATCCGGTCGATCGCGGAGGAATTCAAGCACGTCCAGAATTTCCTCTATCTCGGCCGGGGGAGCAATTTCCCGACGGCTCTCGAAGGCGCGCTGAAGCTGAAGGAAATATCCTACATCCACGCGGAGGGATACCCGGCGGCGGAAATGAAACACGGCCCGATCGCTCTCATCGACGAAAACATGCCGGTCGTGTTCATCGTGCCGAAAGACGGCATCTACGACAAGGTGATGAGCAACATGCAGGAGGTGAAGGCGCGCCGCGGCGTCATCATCGCGGTTGCGAACGAGGACGACAGGGAAATTGCGCAGATCGCCAACCACGTCATCCGCGTCCCGCGCACCTACAGTTATTTCGGACCGATCGTCAACAGCATCCCCCTCCAGCTTCTGGCCTACCACATGGCCGTGGCCCGCGGCTGTAACGTCGACCAGCCGAGAAACCTCGCGAAAAGCGTTACCGTGGAGTGACGGGGCCGGGAGCTGTTTTTCCTTCTTCTCCGCTGATTCAGATGATTCTCCCGCTGACGCCCCGGTTCGGGTGGACCGCACATTGATTTTCTCGCGGAAATTTCGCATCTTTTCCAACCTATATCCCTCAACCGTTGATTTTTAAGGAGCATCCGCGTGGCAACCATACGGCAATCGCATCTGACGAACTGGGCGCTGATTCTCGGCGCATCGAGCGGTTTCGGCGGCGCCTGCGCCCTGGAACTGGCCAAACGGGGTATGAATATTTTCGGTGTTCACCTCGACCGCCAGGCCACGATGCCGGTCGTCGATCATCTCATCAGGGACATCAAGCACACCGGCGCCAAAGCGGTCTTCTACAACATCAACGCCGCCGATGCGATCAAGCGCAACGAAACCCTCGACGATATCCAGGAGCTCTTCGCGAAAGAGCATAACCAGACGATCAAGGTCCTTCTCCATTCCCTCGCGTTCGGCACGCTCAAGCCGTTCATCGCCAAAAAGCAGGACGAGATGATGAGCCAGGCGCAGATGGAAATGACGATCGATGTCATGGCCAACAGCATCGTCTACTGGGTGCAGGGGATGATGGTGCGGAACCTGATGGCGCGCGGAGGGAAGATCTTCGGCATGACCAGCTCCGGGGGGCACACGGTCCTCCCGAACTACGGCGCCGTGTCCGCCGCGAAGGCGACGCTCGAATCCCACGTCCGCCAGCTCGCCATGGAACTCGGTCCGTACGGCATCACGGTGAATTCCATTATGGCGGGTGTGACCGACACGCCCGCGCTCCGGAAAATCCCCGGAGCCACGAACATGCTTGCGATCGCCCGGGCGAAAAACCCGCAGAGCCGGGTGACCACGCCGGACGACGTTGCGAAGGCGGTGGCCCTGCTCTGTCAGGACGAGGCGCATTTCATCTCCGGCAACGTGATCGGTGTCGACGCCGGAGAAGACAAGGTTAATTACATCGGGCAGAAAAGTCCGACACAACTCGAATAACTGCGGTACTTCCCCACGAACGTACGATTCCTGAATACTCATGGTCAGTTTTGAAATCTCTGATGAACAGCGGATGCTGCGCGACATGGTGCGCGAATTCACCAAAACCGAAATCAAGCCGATTGCGCATGAGATTGATGAAAAAGAGCATATCCCCCCGGAGCTGATCCGCAAGCTGGCCGATCTCGGCCTGCTGGGCGCGAGCTTCCCGACCGAATACGGCGGGGGAGGGTTCGGCGAGCTGGGATACTGCCTCATGCAGGAAGAGATTGCCCGCGCATGCCTCTCCACGGCGACCTTCATCGGCGCCCATCAGTCGATCGGAGCCAACGCGATCTATCTCGGCGGGTCGGAAGCGCTTAAGAAAAAATACCTCGTTCCGCTCGCGGAAGGGAAGATGATCGGCGCATTCGCTCTTACGGAAGTGCTCGCCGGATCGGATTCGTTCAACCTTCGCACCAAAGCGGCGCTCGACGGCGACCAGTGGGTGCTGAACGGCGAAAAAATGTGGATCACGAACGGCGGCATCGCCGACGTGGTCTCGACGTTCGCGCGAACCGAACGCGGCATCACCGGATTCGTGGTGGAGACGAAAACCCCCGGCTTCGTCGCCGGCCCCCCCGAAAAGAAGATGGGAATACGGGGAAGTCATACCTCCCCCATCACGCTCGAGAACGTGCGCATCCCCAAGGAAAACATCATCGGCGACGACGGGCGGGGTTTCATCGTTGCCATGAAAACCCTCGATGCGGGACGCCTCGGCCTGGGCGCCGCATGCCTCGGCGCCTCCAAGGAACTGCTCGAGCTCTCAACCAGATATGCGAAGGAGAGGAAACAGTTCGACGTGCCGATCTCACAGTTCGAAGCGGTCCAGTTCATGCTGGCCGAAATGGCGGTGACGGTCTACGCCATGGAATCGATCGTCTACCGGACCGCCGCGGCGTACGACGAGGGGAAATCGATCTCGCGCCAGTCCGCCTCCGTGAAGCTCTTCTGTTCCGAAGGTCTCGACAAGATCGCCGATCTGGCGGTGCAGGTCCACGGCGGGATGGGATACTCGCGCGAAATGCCGATAGAACGATTTTATCGCGATTCCCGCATCAACCGGATCTTCGAAGGGACGAACGAGATTCAGAAGATCGTGGTTGCGAAGGACGTTCTGAAAAAAAACGGCGTGATCTGAGGAGTTCCGGCTGCGCCCAGGGGTGAGCCGCCGGCGCTTCAACGGCCCGGCGACGCCCGGAAAATTGATTTTGCATGCCGAGTTTCGTATATTTCTCACCGCTCATCGGACTGCACACCCGTTCCGGTTCTTCACCATATCTTCAGAATGAATCGACCCGACTAGCGTACAGGAGCACGTATGGCTCAAAAAAACGGTAAAAAATCTTCCGCCTCCAGAAAAGTCGCCCCCCCGCGACCGGAGCCGAAACAATTTTCCCTCGCCGAACTGGTCAGGGAACTGAATTCCTTTAATGTCGACAATTACTGGGATCTCGGCCGGTTTCTTGTCGACAAAGTGATGCCTGTGGCGCGGAAAGCCGGCATGTTCGAGGATCAGGTCCTCAAAATGATCTCCTCCCATCCGGGTGTCAAGTTTCCCTTTTCCATGCTGAAACAGTGCCAGCAGTATTACAGTTATTATCCCGACGTCAAGAAACGGTCGCTCCCCGAAGTCTTTTATTTCGATCTGGCAACCAAGGTCGATGAAAGCCGCCGCCGCGATCAGTATGAAAAACAGGCGATCGACCTGCACTGGACGATCTCCGATCTCCGGAAAAAAATCCACGACGACGATCTGGCAAAACGGATCGATGAGCGGACCAAGTACGGGTTCGACCTCCGCGAACGGAATGTCTGGACCTTCGAAACCCCGGACCCCCGGTTCGGCAAGACAAATTTCAAAGGACGCCTCCCCGGGCAGATCATCGCCAATGCGCTGTACTACTACACCAAGAGCGGGGATTTCATCGTCGATCCCTTTGCGGGCAGCGGAACGCTCGGCGACATCATCGACGCGGTTCCCCATTTCCACGACCGGAAATACAAGCTGTACGACATCGAACCGGCCGATGAGCGGATTGTCAGGAATAATATCCTGCTGACCGGCATACCGGAACAGTCCTCGACGGTTGACTTCGTGTTTATCGATCCTCCCGCTGAATTCACCCAGAAGGATTCGATGGCGAGTTTCGACATGGGGATGGAAACCATCAAAGCCGATTTCCAGCTGAAGTTCAAGGGAATCCTCCGCGAATGCGCCAGGATCCTGAAACCCGGCGGAAAACTCTCCGTCATTGCCGAATCGGCCTTCGCAGTTTCCGAATTCATCGATTATCCGCAGGAGCTCTCTGTACTTCTCCGTGAGATGGGATTCAGGCAGATCGGAAAAGTGTATCTTCCGCGCCGGTCGAGCGAGTCGCTCTCGCGCTCGTCGCAGGGGATCGCCGAGATGCGCGGCATCCGTGTCCTGAGCTCGGACTGCAGAGAACTGCTGACGTTTCAGAAAGCGTGATTGGATTTCAGATCCCGCGAATAAAGCAACGCGGGATC
>DATKPE010000020.1:0-3947 GCA_035524335.1 Bacteroidota bacterium | reverse complement strand
GGGGACATCCGGGTTGCGGGGCCGACGGGACTCGAACCCGCGACCTCCTGCGTGACAGGCAGGCGTTCTAACCAAACTGAACTACGACCCCGTGTTACAATGCGGATATTCCTCGATTTCCGCTCGCAATCATATTATTATAACACAACTCGGTGTATCCGGGAATTCGACGATTGGCGTGAAATCGACCCGACAATATATAACTATTTTTTATGAATTCCAATATTAAAATATGACGGGCGACCCTCATACGGCCGGCCTGTATCAGGCGCCCTTCCCCGTGCGGGAATCATCCTCACAACAAATCATCCTCACGACTGCACACCGGTAATCCGAACATCCCGCCGAAAAAAATCCGCCCACGGGCAATCATTCTCTTGCGGTTCGCGCATGATTTTGGTACTTTCACCGACGATCAATCGTGTTCTCTCTTCACCTTCCGAAATGAAATCAAACATGAAAATTTTGAAATTATTTCTCCTCCTCGTACTGACATTCTCCCTCGCCAGGGCCGGAGATCCGCCGCCGGAGGTCTTCAAACAAAAAGGATTCACCGCCCTGGCGGGCCTGGGCATCCTGGCGAACAACGGGGCCGGTTTCGCCGCGCACCTCATTCTCGGATCGCAGATCAATGAATTCCAGTCGATCGGCGTCGGCATCGGCACCACGGGCTATGACAGCCTTACCGCCATGCCGATCTTTCTCGACCTGAGACGCTACTTCTTGAGCGGCGATCTGAAGCCGTTTCTTTACGCGGAACCGGGGTACGCCCTGGCATGGCGGGAACATTCCGACGGCAACGTCGGCGGGGTATATCTGCGGACCGGGGCGGGACTCAAGGCGTTCATCGGCACCGATTTCGCTTTTTTCTTTGACGGTGCGTTCATCTACCAGTCGGCCTCCCGGAAGGATATCACCCTGGTCTATAACGGTTTTCTCTATGAGCCGGTTCAGACCGAATATACGACGCCGTACCGATCGTTTCAGATCGAGATCGGCCTGGCCTTCTGAGGCGATAACGCCGGCCGGCCGTCTCAGTCGTCGTCCTTCGGTTCCTGACGGAGGAGGACGAACGCGCTTCTGACCGGAGTGGGACAGTCCGCGGCCGCGCCGCGCACGGCGCGCCAGACGATATCGTTCATCAGGCGGTCCGGTACCCGGTCTTCAGCCGAGAAGTCCATGGCATCGGATTCCTTCTGGCCGTAGGCGCCCGCCACATTCTTTTCCTCCAGGTTCATGAGCGGTTCGCGCGCGCTGTAGGGCGACATATCGGGATTCCCCTGGAACGCATTTCCCATCAGCGTCGCGACGGCGTCGTATTCGGAGAGCGGCGGAAGGCCGAGAATCGCTTCCATTGTTCCGACCATACTGCTGGTGGAATAGAGGGTGTGATCGGTGGCGTGGTGCCGGGTGTAGGGGCTGATGGCCAGCGCGACAGTCCGGTGGGCGTCGACATGATCGGCGCCGTTCTGTGCGTCGTCCTCCACCACGAAGATCGCCGATTCCCCCCAGTACCTGCTCCGGGAAATCCTCTGCACGATCAGACCGAGCGCGTAATCGTTCTGTGCCACGAACGCCTTCGGCGACAGGGCGTCGGAATGGGTGCCCGCCGTATGATCGTTCGGCAGTTTGATGATCTGGAACTGGGGAAGCCCGCCGAGGCTGTCGTACCGGTCGAACTCCTCTTCCCACTGCCGGTACCGGACGACGTCGGACACGTCGAGATCCCAGCTGGTGAAGAAGGGCGCGAAATGCCCTTCGAGACCGCCGATCAGCGCCCGGCCGGAATCGTGAATGGTTTTCCCGTTGTCGATGAATTCGCCGTAGCTCCGGTAGCTGACACCGTGGCGGGCGCAGTTGTCCCAGAGATACCCGGCGCTCGGATAGACCATCGGATAGCCGCCCTCGAATTCATACTCCCCTCCCCTGCCGCTGTACATGGTCGGCCACGATTTTTCCACATAATCGGTGGCGTAGGCGCCCATCGACCAGTTGTGTCCGTCGCCGCTCACTTCCGCGTCGCAGAAGAAATTATCGAGGAGAACGAACTGGCGGGCCAGGGCATGGGCGTTCGGCGTGACGGTTTCGCCGAAGAGGACGAGCGAGGAGTCGCCGTTTCCTTCCGGCATGTCGCCGAACACCTGATCATAGGTCCGGTTCTCGCGGATGACGTAAAAGATGTGTTTGATCGGGCTCCGGTGATCGGATCCCGAGAAGACTGCCGGAAGCGCCGGCGGCATCGCGCCGGGCCCGGCATGCGGGGTGTTGCTGTAGACCATGCCTGTGTAGGCCGTGAGGTCGGACGGCGAGGGATCGCGGATCACGGAAAGCGTTCCCATGAGGAGAGAGCCGATGTACTGTTCTTCTGCCCGGCGGTGATACGGCATCGGTCCCCGCGGGTTGGCTTTTGAGGAGGAGCCCTTGCCGTTCACGACGACGAGTTCCGACGAGGAGGAGTTCCACCGGACGGCGGTCGGGTACCAGCCGGTCGGAATGAAACCAAGCGGCCTGCTGTTGCCGGGCTGGCGGACGTCGATCACGGCAAGGCAGTTGTTGTCGGCGTTCGCGATGAAGAGCCGCCCACCGTCCGGGGTCAGGGCGAGGGCGTTCGGCGTGCTTCCCTCCATCTGGCCGGGAAGGACCGAGCTGTTGATGGTCTCGGAAATGCCGCCGGAGCGGAGATCGACGACGGAAACGGTGTTGAGATTCGCGTTGGCGACGAAGAGGCGGCCGCCGTCGGGCGATTCGACCATCGCGGTGGGGTGATCGCCGACGGTGAAGGTGCGGCGGACGGCTCCCGAGCGGGCATCAAGCGCGATCACCTGCGCGCTTCCCCAGGAGGAGACGAAGAGCTCCTCCCGCGAGCGGGAGAGGAGGCAGGTGTAGGGTTTGGCGGGAAGCGGTACGGCGGTTCTGACCTGCTTCGTTTTCAGATCGATGAAAAAACAGCGTTTTGTCTCCCGCGCGGCGGCGTAGAGGGTGCCACTCCGGTCGTCGACGTCGATCCCGCCGATCCAGACCGACGAATCGGGCCAGGGGCGCGCGATGACGATCGAATCTGTCAGGGTCGCGACGCCGTCGTCGAACCGGAAAAGGAAGATCCTGTTGTCATCGCCCCCCGACATGGCGAACTGGCGGCCGCCGTCGAACAGGCGCAGACCGAGCCATGACCGCCGCACCGGAAGGATCTGGACGACGCGTTCCGCCCGGAGGTCGACCACCGTCAGATCCTGCCGCCCGTTTCCGTTGTCGGTGACGATGGCATACCGTCCGCCGGGAGTGAGTTCGACGTTGAGCGGAAGGTCGCCGAGGTCGATCTGTTTCCCGGCCGGGGAGAGTTTCCAGCCGTTGGGGAGAAGAACCTGGCCGCCGGCCATCGGACCGGGAAGGCCGGTCCGGACGGACGATCCGCACCCGTTCCACAGAAGGACAAACGCCAGTAGTGCAGCGACAGTCGACAGCGATTTCATACTGCTCCTCGTTTCATCATGCCGTCCTGAATGCAGAATTGCGACTCTCCCGTTCAGCGGTGTAACATACAAATTCCGGGGCGGAATCCAAAAAACCGCGGAGAAATCAAATCGTCCTTCCCCGTGTCCCCTCCCCGCGGTCATTCTCACACGTTTTATGCGGGAATCGCGGGCGTTTTCCCTCGAGAGAAGGGGGCTGCGGAATTATGCGGAAGGAGGGTCTTTCGACAAACTCAGCTTTCGATTGAGGAGAACGTAGACTGAAGGTATCAAGAGAGATGCATTCCTGTACCGCACACCATCACAGGTTGCAGAATGATTGTTCGACGAAATCGGCTTTTCCATGGCCTGTCACTCCCCGGCAAGCACTTTATCATTCCGCACAAATTCTGTTTGGTACTTTTTGCGAAGGCATCACTTCATCATACCGATATGAGAAACTATCGGCATTCCCCGTGAAGGCATCGCAGGTTTTTT
>DATKPE010000019.1:0-46902 GCA_035524335.1 Bacteroidota bacterium | reverse complement strand
CGTCATGACGGAGACCAGAATCGTCTTTTCCGTTATCGCCCGGCGCAGGGCGTCGGGATCGAGGAGACCGTCCCCGTCGACCGGAAGAACCGTGCACCGGAAGCCGGCCGTCGCGAGACGGTGTACCGGGTCGAGCACCGACTTGTGCTCGGTGGCGGCGGTGATGACATGGTCCCCTTTCCGCCGGAGGTTCTCGGCGATACCCTTCAGGGCCAGATTGTTGGCTTCGGTGGCTCCGCTGGTGAAGACGATTTCACGCGGCTCCGCGCCGATGACGCGGGCGATGACTTTCCGGGCGTGTTCGACCGCCTCGTCGGCCTCCCAGCCGAACCGATGCTGTCGGCTGGCCGGGTTGCCGAACTTCACCGTGAAATACGGTAGCATGGCCTCGACCACCCGGGGATCCACCGGCGTCGTCGCCTGATAATCGAGATAGACCGGGGTCTTCATCAGAACATCTCCATGAGGGTCAGTTCCTCGAAGACTCTGTTGATATTCGACTGTAGTTTCACAAGAGGATTCTTGATCGTGCAGGAATGGCTGATCGAGCAGTCGTCGGGTCCGGAAGCTTCGCACTGAATGATCGTCACCGACCGTTTTTCCTCGATCGCCCTGATCACCTCGGCGATTTTTATTTTTCCTGCATCATGCGCGAGGATGTATCCCCCGTGCACTCCCTGATACGACGCGATGAAACCTTTGCGCGCGAGTTTCTGCATCACCTTCGCCAGCAGTTCATAGGAGAGGAAATTCCGGTCGGAGATTTCCTTCGTCGTGTAGATCCTGCCGCTCCCGCCTGAGGCCATATGCCGTAGGGCGATGAGGGCGTATTCGACTTTTTTTGAAAGCTGGAACATTGTTGAATAAATACGACTTAGTAAGTCCGATTTCACTCCAAAAAAGATTCCGCAGAGCGGAATCTTATCGATCAACCGGCGGAACCGGTCAATTCATGCTGATCTTTACCCGTTTGTTCTCCTGTGTCACAGGTCCGTGAAGGGAAACTTCCACTTTATCCAGATCGATATGTACAATCTCTTCACAATATGCGCAAACTTTGGTTACCTGACGATCGAAGTTGATAGGATTACCACACACCGGACAGCTGGTGATGACGATACCTATCACTTTTGCTTTTTGCTTCACGTAAACGTCCCTTTCTGATTAAAATAGAGAAATAACGCGAAAAACAAGGCTTTTTCGGGGTAGTGGCAACAAATATAAGACTTTTAAAGAAAAAATCAACAGCTTCGACCCACCTAAATAAAAATTAATTAAAACCTTCAATATTTCAACATAATTAAGGATAATAAATTGAGAAAATAAAACTTGAGCTGAATTTTATCACACTCCACTTTCCTTTCAGCAACCGGTCCCGATCTGAATTCGTTCTGGAAGCAGTCATCATCGATCAAATCGGACAATAAACCCTGTTATATACTGTATACTCGCGGACGATTGGAAATGTTTCATAAACTCTTTACCTTTCAAAAATTATGAACATCGGCATATCGTGTTATCCGACATACGGCGGGAGCGGCGTGGTGGCTGCGGAACTGGGGAAAGCTCTTGCTGAACGGGGCCACCGGATTCATTTCATCAGCTACGCGATGCCGATCAGGCTCGATGGATTCAGCGACAACATCATCTATCATGAAGTTGAAATCGCTTCGTATCCGCTGTTTGATTTTCCCCTGTACACCCCGGCTCTGGCGAGCAAGATCGTGGAAGTTGCACGTTTCGAGAAGCTCGACATTCTGCACGCACATTACGCGATTCCCCATGCGACGAGCGCCTATCTCGCCAAACAGATCCTGGGACCGGACGGTCCCCGGATCGTGACGACTCTGCACGGCACCGACATCACCCTCGTCGGTCTGGAGCCGAGTTATCTCCCGGTGATGAAATTCAGTATTGAGCAGAGCGACGGGGTCACGGCGGTCTCTCGGTTTCTGAAGGAAAAGACCCTCACCAATTATCACATCGAGAAAGAGATCCAGGTCATCCCGAATTTTGTCGACACCCGGAAGTATGTACGAACGGACGCCTCCAGAATCAGGGAGACGATCGCACCCGGCGGCGAGAAGGTGCTGATCCATGTTTCGAACTTCCGGGGGGTGAAGCGTGTGGGGGATGTGGTGCGGATATTCGAGCGGGTGCACCAGAAGATACCGTCGAAACTGATGCTGGTGGGCGACGGACCGGACAGGTCGAACTGCGAACAGCTGGCCCGGGACCTGGGTGTCTTCGGCGAGATCAAATTTCTCGGCAAGCAGAGCGAGCTGATCGCGCTCCTGTCGGCCGCCGATCTCTTCCTGATCCCGAGCCAGTCGGAGAGTTTCGGTCTCTCCGCGCTCGAAGCGATGGCATGCGGGACACCGGTGATCGCCTCGAGCGTCGGGGGACTTCCCGAACTGGTTCAGCACGGTGCGACGGGATATATCGCGGAGATCGGGGATATCGACCGGATGGCGCGCTACTCCATCGATCTTCTGACCAACGATCAGAAATACCGCATGTTTTCTCTCGCCGCCAGGAACCGGGCCGTGGAACTGTTCGATTCGCGGGGAATCGTCGACCGATACGAACGGTATTACGAGCAGGTCCTCGCGGGAAAGGGCGTTCCGGCGAAATAATATGGTTGAATCGACAGCATTCTTCCTCTCCGTTCTTCCCTCCTTTCTGGTCAGATCGGGATTTGCGATTCTCTGCGGCTCGCTGATCGGCATCGAACGCGAGCGGCGCGGCAAGCCGGCGGGACTTCGGACGAATCTCCTCATCTGTCTCGGTTCGTGCCTGTATATGCTTGCCTCCGAGTTCCTTTTTCAGCGGGCGGGGAGCGGAACCGGAGACCCGTCGCGCATCGCCTCCCAGGTTGTCACCGGCATCGGATTTCTCGGCGCCGGGACCATCATCCAGTCCCGCGGCACCATCACCGGCCTCACCTCCGCCGCGACGATATGGGTGGTCGCCGCGCTCGGCATCTTCATCGGCGCGGGGTTCCCCTGGATCGGATTCTGCGGCACGCTCCTGGTTCTTCTGTCGCTGGTGGTTTTCGGGAGGATCGAACCGAAACTCCTCGGCAAGTGTCATTTCGTCCAGGGGGAAGTGCAGTTTCTGAATGAACGGGGACGGACACGGAGCGAAATGATGTCGATCCTGGCCGACCATGAAATCTCCGTATCAAATTTCGAGTTCCTTCCGGGCGAGAAAGGGACATCCCGCCTGATGATTACCTACTGCGACAAGCATCCCGCGCACAGCCGGTTCATGTCCGAACTCTGGCAGGTGCCCGGGATTCTGGAAGTCTCAAAACAGAAAAACCACACAGTTCAGCCCGATTGACCCGCCCTCCGGGATCAGTCCGATATACCGCCTCCACGTCGACGGAAAAGCCTCCCCAGCAGGGGGAATTCTGACGATTTCTGTTGAGACTTTCGGCATTTTTCACTATTTTCACGAATTCGCCCGCAGGAGCGGGCTCCGGACAGGAGATCGACGGACAATCATCGGAGAGAGATGTCTGATGACTGAGATCCCGCCTCCATCCGAAGATCCCCCCGGATTGTCGATCAGCGCCAACGGCCGGGCGCACGCCGACGGCGCCGGGCCGAAGTCAAACCATCACGCATAAACTGAAGGAGCATCATCCGATGAGCAGTCAGATCTGGCAGAGGAAACCGGTCGAGCATTTTGAGACCGAGATGCGGGAGAGCAAACTGAAGCGGGTTCTCGGCAAATGGGGTCTTACCTCGCTCGGCGTCGGTGCAATCATCGGCGCGGGGATCTTCGTGATGACCGGGGTCGGGGCCCGTGAATATGCGGGGCCCGCACTGGCGCTCTCGTTCATCGTTGCCGGCATCGGGTGCACCTTCGCGGCGCTCTGCTACGCCGAATTTGCCTCCTTTCTGCCGGTGGAAGGCTCTGCATACGCATATTCCTATGCGACGATGGGCGAACTTTTCGCCTGGATCATCGGATGGGATCTTGTGCTCGAATACGGGATGGGCGCCTCGGCCGTCGCCGTCGGCTGGTCCGGATATGCGGCGAAATTTCTCCACCTCTTCGACATCAAGTTCCCGATCTGGATCATGAACGACATGTTCACCGCCAAAGAGATGATCGCCGACGCGGCCCAGAAGGGAACGACCGCCGACCTCATGACCCGCTACTCGGATATCACCATTCCGACGATCGGAGGAATCCATGTTGCGTGCAACCTCCCGGCCTTTCTGATCATCTGGCTCATCACGCTCATCCTCGTCCGGGGAATCAAACAGGCGTCGAGCACAAACAACCTGATGGTCGGCATTAAGGTGATCGTCGTGCTCTTCATCATCGTCCTCGGGGCCCAATATGTGAATACGGCGAACTGGCACCCCTTCATCCCCCCCCGGGGGAGTTACGTCGACGCACTGGGCGGCTCGCATGCGGCGTTCGGTTATCTGGGAATCGTGGCGGGCGCCGCCTACATTTTCTTCGCCTACATCGGTTTTGACACCGTGTCGACGCACGCGGGCGAGGCGACAAATCCGCAGAAGGACGTTCCGTTCGGCATCATCACATCGCTGATCGTCTGCACCATTCTCTACATTCTGGTCGCGCTCGTTCTGACCGGCATGGTGCATTATTCGACGATCGACCTCACCGCCCCGATCGCAGCCGCATTCGGCGCCCTGGGTCTCAACTATGCCGTGTTCATCATCTCGATTGCGGCCATTGCCGGCCTTACATCCGTTCTGATCGTGATGCTCCTCGGTCAGTCGCGCGTCTTTTTCGCCATCTCGAAGGACGGACTCCTCCCGAAAAAGACCTTCGGCGAGCTCCACCCCAACTTTCGCACTCCATACAAGGCCAATCTCCTCATCGGATCCGTCGTCTCTCTCGTTTCGGCCTTCACCCCGATCGATTCGATATCCAAAATGGTGAACATCGGCACCCTGCTTGCCTTCGTGATGGTCTGCATCGCCGTCTGGGTCATGCGGAGGAAGGAGCCCCACCGGCCCCGTCCGTTCCGAACGCCGGCGGTCTGGTTCGTCGCCCCGATGGGCGTCCTCTTCAACCTCGGCATGATGCTGACCCTCGAGTGGCAGAACTGGGCCCGGCTCGTGATCTGGCTGGTGATCGGGCTCTTCATCTATTTTCTGTACGGAAGACATCACAGCGTCATGGCGTCCCTTCTTGCGAAGAACCAGACCACTGCGTCCCGCTGAGACGACGGCATGGAAACGCCTGTGAACCAGAACGACACCGTCACCTTCCGGAGGGAACTCCGCCTTCTGGACGCGACGATGATCGTGATCGGCTCGATGATCGGTTCGGGCATCTTCATTGTCAGCGCCGATATCGCCCGGACCGTCGGCTCGGCCGGGTATCTCCTCCTCGTCTGGGTGATTACCGGCCTCATCACCATGATCGCGGCGCTCAGCTACGGGGAACTGGCCGGCATGATGCCCCAGGCCGGCGGGCAGTACGTCTACCTCCGCGAAGCCTATAATCCCTTTGTCGGGTTCCTCTACGGCTGGACGCTCTTCCTCGTGATCCAGACCGGCACGATCGCCGCCGTGGCCGTCGCCTTCGCAAAATTCACGGGCGTGCTCCTCCCCTGGTTCAGCGAAAAAAATGTCCTGTTCCATCTCGGCTCCCGCACCGTGACCGCCGCGCAAATCCTCGCGATCGTCAGCATTCTCGTCCTCACCGCGCTGAACATCCGCGGCCTGAAGCTCGGGAAACTGATTCAGGATCTCTTCACCATCACCAAGATCCTTGCGCTGGGCGGCCTCATCCTCATCGGTCTGACCTTCTTCCGGAACGCCGGCGTCTTCGCCCAGAACTTCTCCCATCTCTGGAGCGGGACCTGGACCCATCTCGAGGGCGGAAAGATCGTCGCCGTCCAGCCTCTCGGCGGTGTTCTCCTGGCGGCCGCGCTCGGCGCCGCAATGGTCGGCTCGCTCTTCTCGAGCGATGCCTGGAACAACATCACCTTCACGGCAGGCGAGGTCGTGAACCCGAAGAGGACCATCCCGCTCAGCCTGATCCTTGGCACCGGCATCGTCACCCTCATCTATATCCTGGCGAACCTCTCGTATCTCGCGGTCATTCCGCTGTCGGGAAACCCCGACGGAGCGGATGTCGCGGCACGGGGGATCGAGTTTGCGGCGAGCGACCGGGTCGGCGTCGCGGCGGCGACCCAGATCTTCGGGGAACCGGCCGCCGTGATCATGGCTATTCTGATCATGGTCTCCACCTTCGGATGCAACAACGGCCTGATTCTGGCCGGCGCACGGGTGTACTACGCGATGGCGGCGGACGGACTCTTCTTCCGGAAAATCGGAACGCTCAACCGCAAAGCGGTCCCTGCGGTGGCGCTCGTCATTCAGGCGGTATGGGCATCCCTCCTCTGCCTGTCGGGGACGTACGGGGATCTTCTCGCCTACGTGGTCACCGCCGTGCTGTTATTCTACATTCTCACCGTTCTCGGGCTCTTCCGGCTCCGGAAGACCCGGCCCGAGAGCGATCGTCCCTACCGGGCGTTCGGATATCCCGTTCTTCCTGCGCTTTATGTCGCGGCGGCGGCGGCGATATGCGTCGACCTCCTCATCTTCAAATCCGACGACGCCTTGCCGGGGTTCATCATCGTGCTCTCCGGAATTCCCGTTTACTTCCTCTGGCGACGGTTCGGTTCCGGTCCCGGACCGGCTGCATCCGTGCAGGAATGAGCCCGATGACCGGACACTCCATCCCCAGTCCCGACTGACCCGATGCGCATTCCCCGGCCGAATCTGACGCAGGCGATCTTCATCGGTATGGCGGCCGGTCTCGCCGTCGGATGGCTTTTTCCCGGGACGGCCGGCTACCTCCAGCCGCTCAGCACCGTCTTTCTCCGGCTGATCCGCTCCATCATCGCGCCGCTGCTGTTCGGCACGCTCGTGGTGGGGATCGCGGGCCACGGGAATCTCCGGCAGGTCGGGCGGATGGGCTTCCGCTCGCTGGTCTACTTCGAGGTGGTGACCACTGCGGCTCTTCTCATCGGTCTCGTCGTGGTGAATCTCGTGAAGCCGGGAGCCGGCATCGCCCTCCACAGCGATCCGCACGTCGCCGATCTGATGTCACGGAAACAGTCGGCCGGCGACATTGTGAGTCATATCGTCCCCCAGAGCTTTTTCCAGGCGGCCGCCGAAGGGGAAATACTTCAGGTTGTCGTCTTCACGCTCTTCTTCAGTTTTGCGGTTGCGCTTCTCCCCGAGGCGAAGCGGGCGGTGATTCTGAAATTCTGCGACGCTCTTTCCGAGGCCATGTTCCGGTTCACGGGAATCGTCATGAAATATGCGCCTGTGGGGGTCGGTGCGGCGATTGCGGTGACGGTCGGCGCGAACGGGCTTCCGGTGCTTCTGAACCTGGGTCTCCTGATGCTTGCCTTTTACGGATCGCTGGTTCTGTTCGTGGTTCTGGTGCTGGGGGGAATCGCCTTCACGGCAAAGATTCCGGTCCGGCGGTTTTTTTCCGCCGTGCGGGAACCGGCACTGATCGCATTTTCGACGACAAGTTCCGAAGCCGCCCTCCCCAAGGCGATGGAGGTAATGGAACGGTTCGGCGTACCGCGGCGGATTGTCGCCTTCGTGATCCCGACCGGGTACAGCTTCAATCTGGACGGGTCGACGCTCTATCTCTCGATGGCCGCGATCTTCGTCGCCCAGGCGGCGGGGATCAGCCTCCCGATCGGACAGCAGATTCTGATGATGCTCACGATCATGCTGACCAGCAAGGGAGTTGCGGGAGTCCCCCGCGCCTCTCTCGTGATCCTCGCGGGAACGCTCAGTTCATTCGGCCTGCCGCTCGAAGGGGTTGCGGTCATCCTCGGCATCGACAGCATCCTCGACATGGGGCGGACGACCGTCAATGTCATCGGGAATTGTCTGGCAAGCGCGGTGATCGCGAAATGGGAGGGGGAATTCAGACCGGAGCACGGTCCGGCAGCCGCCTGACGCGGCGCACCTCAGTCGGCCGATCTCAGATGGCTGTGTTTGTACCCGTACGAGAAGTAAAAGAACATCCCGATCACCAGCCAGACGACGAAGCGGAGAACGGTGATCCACGGGAGTCCCATCACGAGATAGATGCACGAAAGAATCCCGAGCAGGGGCACCACGGGGGAGAAGGGCGTCCGGAATGCCCTCGGACGGTCGGGCTCCCGTTTCCTCAGGATCAGAATCCCCGCGCAGACGAGAATGAACGCGAAGAGCGTTCCGATATTGGTGAGATCCACCATCTCGTCGATGCTGGTGAACATGGAGCAGACGCCGACCAGAACGCCGGTCAGGATGGTGGTGACATGGGGCGTCTGGAAACGGGGATGGACTTTTGCGAAGCCCCTGGGAAGCAGACCGTCGCGCGCCATGGAAAAAAATATTCGCGGCTGTCCGAGCTGGAAAACGATCAGGACCGCGGTGTGGGCGATGACCGAGCCGAATGCGACGATGCCGACGAACAGGTTCGACCATTTGCCGATGTCGGCGTACTGAAGCGCCATCGTGAGCGGTTCCGCCTGCTCCGTCGCGAGCTTTTTCACCAGCGCGTCGTACGGAATGATGCCGGTAAAGATCGCCGCCACCACGATGTAGATGACGGTGCAGATGATGAGCGAGCCGATGATGCCGATCGGGAGATCCCTCTGCGGCTTCCGCACCTCCTCGGCGACCGTCGAGACGGCATCGAATCCGATATAGGCGAAAAAGACGATGGCGGCTCCCGCCTGGATGCCTGCCCAACCGTTCGGGGCGAAGGGATGCCAGTTGTCCGCTCTGACATATTTCCAGCCGATGAAGACAAAAAACCCGAGAACGAGCAGTTTGAGGAGGACCATGACGGTGGTCATCGAGGCGCTTTCCCGGATGCCGATCACCAGAACCATCGTGATGACGGCGACGATCCCGAAGGCGAGGACGTTGAAGACGATGGGAATCCCCAGAATATGCGGCGCACTCTCGAGCAGTCCCGGGATGTGGTGTGCGGTCGTAAAATCTGTCGATAGCCAGTCGGGGATGATGATGCCGAAGCCGGCAACGAAGGTCTTGAAATAGTTCCCCCAGCTGATAGCGACAGCCACATTGCCGACCGCGTATTCGATGATGAGGTCCCAGCCGATAATCCAGGCGACGATTTCGCCGAGGGTCGCATAGGAATAGGTGTACGCGCTCCCGGAGATCGGGACCATGGCGGCGAACTCGGCATAGCAGAGAGCGGCGAAACCGCAGGCGACGCCGGTGATGATAAATGAGAGAATCAGCGCCGGGCCCGCACCCGGCCTTGCCAGGTCGCCCGCCGCCGCCGTGCCGATGGTCGCGAAGATGCCGGCCCCGATAATGGCGCCGATGCCCAGCATGACGACGTCGAACGCCCCGAGAGCCCGTTTAAGCTGGGTCCCGGTCCCCGCAGTCTCGCTGAGGATGTCGTCGAGCCGCTTTGTGCGGAAGAGCTGGCGGATCATGAAGGATGGCGGACGGGTTTGATCGTCGGCGGTGGGGGTTGGAGTGCGGGTTATTCCTGACTGGTCGCCTGTTCGGAGAGAAGCGCCCGGGCCTCCTCGAACGAGGCCGGTTCGACAAGCAGTTTGACGCCGGTGCTTTCCTGGAGAGCCGGGAGCATCCCCCCGATGTCGTCGTTCCGTATGTAGCTGTCGATGCCGCCGGCCGAGAGCGTCGCCTGGGCAAGATCTGCATCCAGCTCGTTGGTGAATGTCGCCACGACTTTGAGGTTTTCCATGCGCTGCTCCTTCGGTTCGGGGAACATACAAAATAGTATGCTGAAAGGCAACAGTGCCGGAGAGGACGCCGGGGTCAGGCCGTCGCCGAACCGGCGCTCATTTCACGGTAAAACTGCCCGACGATCACGCCGATGACAAAAACCATCGAGGAATAATAGATCCAGAGGAGAAAGATGAAGAGGAAGGCATACGTTCCGTACAGCTGATGAAAGGGATGGAAGGCCGTCACATACCAGGTGAACATCTTCCCCGCCAGCCACCAGAGCGTCGTGGTGGTAAATGCGGCGATCAGGGCGGCCACAGGGGCGATCTTCCGGTCCGGCATGTACCTGTTGACAATGTAGAACATCACGAACGCGGCGGCATACGCGGCAACCGCGGCAATATACCTCCCCACGATATGGGGATCGAATGCGGCATCGGTGGAGAGTTCCCCCATGGCGGACTCAAACACCTTGAGAAGCCAGGTGAAAAAATTTGCAATGAGGAACAGAAGACCGAGGATGACCACCAGGAGGATGTTCTCCGCGATCTTCCGGAGAAACATTTTTTTCGCTTCGATCCGGTAAATGGCGTTCAGGACCCGGCGCACAGAGCCGAACAGCGAAGCGGCGCTCCAGAGCAGCATGCCGATGCCGACCGCCCCGAACCGCTGGCGGTTCCGCATGATATCCGAAAAGATCTTCGTCAGGAAGGATTTGATCTCGGCGGCGTAGGATCCCGCCGGAAACATCGTGTCGATGATATCCTCCACCCGCTGATTCGCATACGACCGCTGGAGGAACATCCCGAACAGGGAGGTCGTCACCAGGAGAAACGGTATCATACAGAGAAGGACGTTGAAGGCGATGCCGGAGGAGATGGTGGGGATATTCTCCCGCCCGATCCGTGCCGACACCTTCTTCAGGCGGCTGATCGGCCCTCCTCCCCTCTGTCGGTCCGGGGTCCCTCTCATACCGCCTTCAGCCTCGCATACCGGACGAGAAGATTTTTCCTTCCGACCGATTCAAACTCGACGACCGCCTTCATCGTTTCCCCGGAGCCCGCAAGCGTGAGGATCTTTCCCCGTCCGAACAGCTCATGTTCGACCGTTCCCCCCACCCGCAGTCGAGCCGGCTCATCGCTTATGTTCTCATAATCGGGCATGTCGTCGCGGTGATAGTGATCGGGCGCGGCAGATTTGCGCTCCCGCACACTCCTGGGCTTCGTCCCCTCCGCTGACGGCCTGAATCCGCCCCTCTCCGGCCCGGCCGTCTCGATCCCCTCGCTCCCGATCTCTTCGAGGAAACGGGACGGCGTCTGGTAGGTCAGATCCCCGAAACGGTAGCGGACGCGCGCATGGGTCAGGTACAGCTTGGTCATTGCCCGGGTGATCCCGACATAACAGAGCCTCCGCTCCTCCTCGAGTTCCTGTCGATCGACCGATGTCGTGTAGAGCGGGAGGATCCCCTCCTCGCACCCCGTGATGAAGACGACCGGGAACTCGAGACCCTTTGCGCTGTGCAGGGTCATGAGCGTCACCGCCTGATGGTGATCGTCCCATTCATCGACTGCCGACACGAGAGAGACATCCTGCAGAAATTCCTCGAGCGTGGCTCCCTCCCGCTTGTCGGCAAACTCGGTGATGGCGTCGAGGAGCTCGTGGATATTCTCCCACCGCGCCGTCGCCTCGGGCGTTCCCTCCTCCTTCAGCGTCCGGAGAATGCCGAGTTCGTCCACCAGCGAGCGGGTGAGTTCGGAAAGCGACATGGTTCCGAGGAGCGAACGGTATTTCGCGTGCAGGCGTGTGAAGGCGGTGATGCCGGCGAGCGCCCGTTTCGAAAGACCCTCCTGTTCTCCCGCCCGCCCCGCGGCTTCGAGCAGTGACATCCCCCCCGCCTCGGCAAATGACTTCAGAATCCCCATTCCCCGGTCGCCGATGCCGCGGACCGGGTAGTTCATGATCCGTCCCACGCTTTCATTATCCCGGGGATTGACCAGACACCGGAGGTAGGCCAGGATATCCTTGATCTCCTTGCGCTGATAGAATTCAACCCCGCCGACGATCGTATACGGAATACTGCTCCGGCGGAGGGCATCCTCGATCGATCTCGACTGCGCATTCGTCCTGTACATGATGGCGATCCGGTTGAGATCGATCTTCCGGGAACGCACCTCGGCGGCAATCCGGTCCACAATCCGGAATCCCTCGTCGCGGTCATCCTCACAGCCGAGGATGGCGATGGTCTCCCCCGCCGCATTCCGCGTCCAGAGATGTTTTTCGATCTGATCGCGGTTATGGTGGATCAGCCGGTCCGCCGCCGCCAGGATGATCCCGGTCGAACGGTAGTTCTGTTCCAGCCGGACGATGCGCCGCTCCGGATAATCCCTCTCGAAATCGAGCATATTGCGGATATCAGCCCCCCGGAACGCGTAAATGCTCTGCGCGTCGTCTCCGACGACGCAGATATTTCTGTACCGTTCCGCCAGCATCGACATGAGAACATACTGTGCCCTGTTGGTGTCCTGATATTCATCAATAAGAATGAACCGGAATCGGTCCTGGTAGGCTTCCAGCACTTTTTTGTGGCCGCGGAAGAGGTCGATCGGCTTCAGAAGAAGGTCGTCAAAATCCATCGCGTTATTCTGACGGAGCGCATCCTGGTAGCCGCGGAACACGACGGCAGCCTTTTCATCCACCAGGTCTGTGGCGCGTTCCCGCAGATCCTCGGGGGAGAGCATCCGGTTTTTCGCGGCGCTGATCCGCGACCGCATTGCCTGGGGGTTGAACTGCTGGGGGGGGATGGAGAGGCCCGACATGACATTCCGGACGACGTTCAGCGAGTCGGCGGTGTCATAAATGCTGAACGATCTGGTATAGCCGATTTTTTCCGCTTCCCGGCGGAGAATGCGGGCGAAGATCGAGTGAAAGGTGCCCATCCAGACCTGGGCGTCTCCGGTCTGAACGAGACCCAGGATGCGGGTCTTCATCTCCTGCGCCGCCTTGTTGGTGAACGTGAGGGCGAGGATCTGATAGGGGGGCACTCCCTGCCTGATCAGGTGCGCGATCCGGTAGGTGAGAACCCGGGTTTTGCCGCTTCCCGGTCCGGCGACGACGGTCAGAGGTCCCTGAAGACACTCGACGGCTTCGCGCTGGCGCTCGTTCAGTTCGTGGAGATAGTTCATGAATCGGGTACGGATATCGGGAGGGAAAAATAGGAAATAAAAACGTCCCGCGCAACGGCGGAGGGAGACCGGGGACGCCGGTCAGAGCATGATCGCGCCTTCGAGGCGCAGGAGGAACTCCTTCGTCTTGACGCCGCAGGAGTAGCCGACCAGCGCGCCGTTGGATCCGAGGACGCGATGGCAGGGAACGATGATCGGGAGAGGATTCGCGCCGTTGGCGCGGCCAACTGCCTGCGTGGCATGGGGTGCAGAGACACGCCGGGCGAGGTGCTTGTAGGTGATCGTCGATCCGTAGGGGATTTTCAGCAATTCCTTCCAGACCCGGATCTGAAAGGGGGTACCGACAAGGTCGATCGGGCAGGTGAACTTGGCGAGTTTTCCGTTGAAATACCGGGTCAGCTGGTCGATCACATCCCTGTTGCGGGCCCGATTATCGCTGACCTGATCGGCATCGAAGTGCTCCTTGAGCCAGTCGATGAAATCTTTCCGGGTTTCCTTCGGGACACTGATCTTGCAGACTCCGCGCTCGGTCGAGGCGACGTAGATGCGGCCGATCCTGGAGTCGAACGAGGTGCAGAACACTTTTGTTGTCATGGCAAGCTTCGCTCCTCCAACGGTATCGCCACCGCTTCCCTCATCTCTCCAGCGCTTCCGACCGACGGCAGACGGTTTTGGTCCCTCAACTTCGGTTGTATCCTCGATCATGTCTGTGTGCGGAGAAAATTATTCAGTGCCGATGTTCCCAGTGCAGCCTGGAGAAGAACAAGCAGCCTCTCGTCCCTAGTATCAAGTGATGTTCACCCCGGAATGGATGATCGCGATTCGGTGTGTCGCGCCCGGATGGATCATGCGTACAGCGTGGGATATAATAATGATTACCTCCGCAAAATGCAAGATAAAAATTGCGACTGAAAAAAATTTTATGCCGCGCGGCATCCTCCCGCCCCGTCCGGTCACCATCGTTCGCGGCGTGTGAAACAACGTGAAACATTTCCTGTAGGAACATCGGCAATCTCATGCTGACTCGCCGTGCATCCACTTTAAAAAAACGCCCTAACCTCCGCTTTTGCTGTGTGGACCGGACTCGCTCCTCCTTCGCTCCTGCCGTCGTACATCACCGAGGACTGAAGAAACCTTGTCATCCTGTAATCAAAACCGAAATGCCAGAGCCAGCTTTTTCCGGTGACCCGGCCGCCCGTCAGATCAAACGGCAGAATTCCCCCGCCGCGGAGGAAGAATATTTCCTCGCGCGACAGCTCCGCCGTCGCCTGCCCCCGTCCGTTAAACGCGTAAACGCACCGGAACGACTGATCGTTCAGGGATATTTCCGAGGTATCGTAGTTTGACCCCCTCCCGGTGCTGAATTTCAGCCCCCATTCGATCCGCTGGTCGGAACGGTAGCTCCAATCCATCGAAAGCGAGGAGAGCCTCATGTCCCGCGTTTGCGGATTCCCGGGATCACCATGCAGAATGCTCCGTGATATCGTAAACTCCGTCTGATTCGCAACCTCCTCCAGGATCTGCCATCGGAGACGCGCAGATTGATCCCGCGCATAGAGCCGCTCTCCCCCAAGCGCGTACTGCGTCAGGCTCTTCCGTTCGTTGAACCGGAACCGGAGGGTGACCGCCGGATCATGCTCACCGATGTAAAAATCCTCCGTGACCATCTGCGTTCCGTCGAGCGTCGAATGATCGTTCAGAAAATGACTCATTTTCAGGAGGTATATGTCGGAATGCACTGAATCACTGCTTTTCTCCTCCACCCGGAGATATGTTTCCGAGGAGAGAAGACCGATGAGGCCGCTCCAGGAGGCATGCGGAGGGAGAAGCGCGTTGCCGTTCATCCGGAACCGGGTGCTTGTCCGGAGACCGATCACCGGGATGAGCTGATCGGTCGGGAGAGTCACGGCGATAAAATCGCCGTCGAACCGGACCGGCTCGAAATCGGCTTCGTCGACGACATGATTATGATTCTGGTCGCCGGCATAGACATAGTTGCCCGTCCCCACCGGTACCCGCTGGAAGACCCGTTCGAGCCTGGAGGAGCGCTCGGTCATGATCTCATAGAACGCGTCCGTTTCGATGAATCTTCCGGACGGACGGTATTGCCCCTGCCATCGCAGGGCAATCGAAGAATATTCACTCCCCTGCCGTACTCCCGGAAACTCCTCCGCGCGTTTCTGCTGAATGTTAAGATCAAGTCCGGAGGAGAGGCCATTCCAGAACGGGAGCTGCCAGGAGGCGGTCTGAGTATGGACGGCAAACGCCCGCGCGAGCGAACCGGCGGCGGCCGAATCCTCGAACCGGAGGCCGTAGCCGAACTGAATCCTCATCCCCGCGACGCTGTCGATGCGCAGGCCCGGAACAAGCTCATTCAGGCGGTAACTGGAACCGTACATGGTATCGGCCCCGACATCGTGCGCTAGGAGAATCTCGTTCGTTCCGTCCAGCAGTGCGGTCACTTTCCCGAAACGGGGGGAAAGATGGAGCGACTGCCGGATCCAGTCATCCGCCATGGTATGAAGGTCGTCCCGGCTCGTCACGTCGTCGATTGCATAGGCGCCGAGCGGCGCGCCGCCGGATGAGGAGGAAAATTCCGCGGCGGTACGGGCGGCATGGAACCCGGTCCCGTGATCAAGGGTGCCCTCGGATAATTCTGCATGAAGGCCATCCCCGGGATTCACCGTGAGAGATCCCTGCCGGAGCTCCTCACTCCCGGCGGAGGAGTCGGTGATGTTCCATGTGCGGTTGTATTCGACGGCATTGATGCGGTCGAGCGGCTGGAAGGCGGCGTCGGTCCGGCGGTCGCTCGCGCGCAGTTCGACCTGCCCGAGCTGTATACCCCCGATGGTAACCGATGGCCGGGAATATGCAAGGAAGGCCGTGTAGGCGTTCCCCTCGGTGGTACTCCCGGTTGCGGCGAAGGTATTCGCATTGAAGGCGGAATGAGCGAGCTCGCCGCCGACCGTGAGACCGGGCGTGACGGTGCCCGACAGCTTCACGTCGGCAAGTGAATGGGACGTTGGCATCGGAAGATACCGGATCGGCAGGAAATCCCCCTGCCGGACGCCGGCAAACTGGTACTGGACGGAGCTGATCTGTGCGTAGTCTCCCGCGCCGGGTCCGACATATTGGAAGGTTACGCTGTAGACGGCATGCAGGCTGTCGACGGGGTCGAACCTGTAGATGCGAACGAGCGAATCGGTTCCGCCGGGGATCCGGACGACCGTATCGATGGCGACATACTGACCCTGGCCGGCGCCGGCGAGAGTGACTCCACTGCGGGAAGCTTTCGAGGGGTCGCCTCCGGCAGACCGCAGAAGCGCCAGATCGCTGTCGGCGAGCGAGAGATCGACGGGCGAGTTCTGGTCATCCGCCTCGCGGAGAAACGTCGCCTGAAGGTCGATCCGGTGGCTGAGAACCGACTCCTCCGTCCGGGCGCCGAAAAACGTCCGGTCATACTGACGGTCGGTGTACTCGAAGTCGACCGTGATGCGCGAGGCATTGGTGATGAGACGGTGCGGGGTGAAGGTGATTTCGGCGGTGGAATAATCGATGGTATAGTCGTTCGATTCACCCCTCTGCATCCGTTCGCCGTCGATGTAGACGCGCTCCGTTGCGGCGATGACCACGATCAGCCGCTCGTTGTTCTGCCCGGTGAGCCGGTACGGACCCTGAACGCCGTCGGATCCCTGAAACTGCCGGGATGCGTATTTGCCGCGCGGTGTCGCGCTTACGAGAGTGACCGCGGCCGAGGCTTCGTCCGTTTCTCCGGAGATGGTTCCCATTGCCCCCTGTAGTTTCCTCTGGACCGAGGCAAACTCATTGCCGCCGAATTCGACCGGGAAATCACCGAGGGTGGCGCTGACATTCCTGCTCCTGAGTTCCACGAAGACTTTGTCGACCTCCTGGATCGTCCGCGTGGTCCCTTCCGGCTGAAGGGGGGAATTCTCGTCGGTCAGGGCGGCGACGACAGACAGGTCGGGTGTCAGGTTGCCGGACATCTGCATCCGCAGGCCGGAGGTGAGCGAAAGATCCCTGTTCGACCCGACGGTGAATCCGCGTACGATGCTCCCCGATTTCTGGAGATTTGCCCCGAAAAGGTCGTCAAGCGAAAAGGGCTCGGTTGGACGGGCGACCGTCATGCTTCGACCCGTCGTACTGTCGACAAACCGCACGGGAAGATGGAGACGATAGGCGTCGCGAAACGTGAACGGCAGAGCCTGATACCGGACCACGATCCTGACCGTGCTGTCTCCGTGTACCCTTCGTTTACCGAGGATTTCCCTGTCGGGAAAGAAGAGACCGTGACGGTCATCGGTGCGGTATTCCAGGCCCTGAACGAGGGGGAATCCGCCGATCGCCGCGTCGCAGCTTCCGGGAAGAAGGAATTCGTGGGAAAGACGGATAACCGAGTCGGCGGGAACCGCTGACAGCGTGTCCGAATAGAACGGCCATGCCGGAGCCCCGGCGCTGTTCTGGGCGCTGACCGCCGCAGGCACCGTCAGGAGCAGGGCGAGAAGTGCACTATGGAAGAAGCGTGGAACGACAGATCGCATGAACCATCCGCTAACAGGCACAACAGACTGGCATCAAGATTCCATCGTTCCCCTGGTGAAAGTCGGCTTGTTGATGGTAGTGAAAAAATAGGTCAGATCAAAGAAAACGGCGCAGACGGCCCCTTCCGCACCGGTATTGGAAATGTGGAACCGAATTGCTATCTTTTCACCTGTCGACTGCATGCGATCCATTCCATCCTACATAGAATCTCTTCAGCCCTACAAAGCAGGAAAACCGATCGATGAAGTGAAGCGGGAGCTCGGCCTGCGGCATGTCATCAAGCTGGCATCGAATGAAAACCCGCTTGGAGCCTCCCCCCGCGCCATGGAAGCAATGAAGCGCGCGATGGGGGAACTTCACCTCTATCCGAACGGCGGGGCCGACCTGCGAGCCGCCCTTGCGGAACGGTTCAATCTCTCCGCCGGGAACGTGATCACCGGAAGCGGCTCCGAAGCGATCATGCTGAACATTCTCCGCACTTTCCTTGCCCCCGGCGACGAAGTCATCACCACCGAGGCGGCGTTCATCGGCTTTCAGGTGCTTGCGCACGCGGCGGGAACATCCTACAGGACGGTTCCCTACCGGGACTGGCGTTACGATCTTCCCGCCATTGCAGATCTCGTGACCGGCCGGACGAAGCTCATCTATCTGGCAAATCCGAACAACCCCACAGGGACGATGTTCACGGAAGCGGAATTCGACCAGTTCTACAAGCGGATACCCTCCGAGGTTCTGATCATACTGGACGAAGCATATTTCGAATACGCCGCGGCAGATCCCTCATATCCGGATTCCCTTCATTACCGTTACGACAACGTCATCACCCTCCGCACATTTTCAAAGATCTACGGACTGGCGGGAATTCGCATCGGGTACGGTTTTGCCCATCCCGATCTGATTTCCCTCATGATGAAGGTGAAGCTCCCCTTCGAGCCGAGTACGCTGGCCCAGGCGGCGGGGATCGGCGCGCTCGGGGATACGGAGTTCCTCACCCGGTCGACCGACCTCAACACACAGGGAAGGGAGTTCCTGCACCGGAGTCTCACGGGCATGCGCCTCCATCCGGTCCGGTCGGCGGCAAATTTTATCATGGTGCCGCTCCGGTCGGAGGAGGAAGTGCAGAGCGTGTACCAGGATCTGCTCAGGGCCGGTGTCATCGTCCGGCCGCTGAAACCTTTCGGCCTGCCGCACTGTCTCAGGATCACCATCGGTACGCCGGAAGAAAATGCTGTTCTCGTTGAAAAACTGCAGAATATCATAGACCGCGTTCCGGTCTGACGTTCACCATCAATTGGAGGAAGAGATGTCCTCACCCGTTCCCTCCGGCGGCACCGAGCAGATGCTGCAGGATTTTCTCCCCATCAACGGCACCGACTACATCGAGCTGTATGTCGGCAACGCCAGGCAAAGCTCCTACTATTACCGCACCGCATTCGGATTCCGGCTGGTTGCTTACGCGGGCCTCGAGACCGGCCAGCGCGACAGGGCGTCGTACGTCCTCCAGCAGGACAAGATCAGGCTTGTCCTGACCTCCCCTCTGACCCCGGACCATCCGATCAGCCGACACGTCACCCTCCACGGCGACGGCGTCAAGGACCTTGCGCTCTGGGTCGATGATGCGGAAGCCGCCTACCGTGAAACGACGAAGCGGGGGGCAACCGGCGTGATGGAACCCACCACGTTCCGCGACGAGTTCGGGGAAGTCAAAAAATCGGCCATCGCGATCTACGGCGACACCATCCACTCGTTCGTCGAGCGGAAAAATTACCGGGGTGTTTTTCTCCCCGGCTACCGGGATGTCGCACAACCCGACCCGCTGGCAAAGCCGGTCGGTCTCCGCTATATCGACCACTGTGTGGGAAACGTGGAACTGGGGGCAATGAACACGTGGGTCGATTTTTACACGACGGTGATGGGATTCCGGATGTTCAAGCATTTTGACGACGCCGACATCTCGACCGAATATTCGGCCCTGATGTCGAAGGTGATGGCCAACGGCAACGACCGGATCAAGTTCCCCATCAACGAACCGGCCAGCGGAAAGCGAAAATCGCAGATCGACGAATACCTTGAATACTACCGTTCACCGGGTGTTCAGCATATTGCCATGGCAACCGACAATATCATAGAAACGGTCGGAGAACTCTCCTCCCGGGGGATCGAGTTCCTCCGCGTTCCGAACGCCTACTATAAGATGCTGGCCGAACGGGTTGGCACCATCGATGAACCGGTCGACACGCTCAGCCGGCTCGGCATCCTCGTCGACCGGGACGACGAGGGATACATGCTCCAGATTTTCTCGAAACCCGTCCAGGACCGGCCGACGCTTTTCTTCGAGATCATTCAGCGCAAGGGAAGCAGGAGCTTCGGCAAGGGAAATTTCAAGGCGCTCTTCGAGGCAATTGAACGCGAGCAGCAACTCCGCGGAAACCTCTGACAGCCGCCGGCGCGCGTACCGCAACGGAGATCTGACGTCATGAGACTCTGCACATTTGAGGTTCCGACGCTTCTCGGGAGGCAGACCCGGCTCGGCGCTGTCGCCGCATCCGGCATTCTCGATCTGCATTCGGTCTGTGCATGGCATCTCGCCCGCAAGGGGGAGGCACAGCCCTACCGCCTGGCGGACGTGCTGGTGCCGCCGGACATGCTGAAATTTCTCCAGGGAGGAGTCACCTCCCGTACATTCGCCGAGACTGCCGCGGCCGATTTCCTGAGCATACCACCGGGTCCGGATCTTCCCATCGGAGGGCGGGGGGAACTGCTCTGTTTCCGGCAGGAGCAGGTGAGACTCCTGCCGCCTCTTCCCCATCCCCCGTCCATCCGCGATTTCTACGCATTCGAGGAGCATGTGAAAAAGGGATTTGAAAAGCGGGGTGAGCCGATGCCGAAGGAGTGGTATGAAATGCCGGTGTATTACAAAAGTGCCCACTGGAGCGTGATCGGACCGGAGGATGAGGTGACCTGGCCCTCCTTCACGGAAAAATTCGATTACGAGCTGGAACTCGCCGTCATCATCGGAAAAGAGGGACGGAACATTCCGGAATCGGAGGCGCGCGGATATATTTTCGGTTTCACGGTCATGAACGACTTCAGCGCCCGGGATCTCCAGCGGAAGGAAATGAAGGTGCGGCTCGGTCCCGCCAAGGGGAAGGATTTCGCAACGGCGTTCGGCCCGGTCATCGTCACCGCCGATGAGATCGGCGATCCGTACAACCTCCGGATGACGGCATCCGTGAACGGCGAGCGCTGGTCGGAGGGCAACTCCGGGAAAATCTACCATTCGTTCGAAAAAATGATCTCGTTCGCCTCGCTCGACGAAACGCTCTCCCCCGGCGACATCCTCGGTTCGGGAACGGTCGGCACCGGCTGTGGACTCGAGCTCGACCGGTGGGTCAAACCGAACGACGTCATCGAACTTACCATCGAAAAGATAGGCACCCTGAGAAATAAAGTTATCCGGCGGTAGCACTCCGCTGTCATCATCAATCAGAGGAGATTGTTCATGTATCCGATCCAGAAAGGCAAAACTGCCAGACAGGCCCACGTCGGCCTCCCCCACGGCACATTCGAGGAAGAACACGGAAGGAAGGGCTTCTTCGGCAAATCGGCCCACCTGTATCACGCGCATCCCCCCACCGGCTGGATCCGGTTCGAGGGCAAACTGCGACCTCACTGCATCGACTGCAACAAGCTCGAACCGACGGACCGGCGCGACCCCGCGGGTTCTCCTGTCGCGTTCCTCGGTAACGACGACGTACGGCTGTACGTCTCGCGCCGGACCGCCCCGATGCCGTTTTACTTCCGGAATGCCGACGGGGACGAGCTCTATTTTGTCCACCGGGGAGAAGGAATCATCGAAACCGATTTCGGGCCGCTTCCGTTCGAGAAGGGGGATTACATCAACATTCCGCGCGCCGTCACGTACCGTATCATCCCTCGGACAACCGACAATTTTTTCCTGATCATCCAGTCGAAGGCCGAATTTGAACAGCCGGAGAAGGGATTGATCGGGCAGCACGCGCTGTACGATCCGGGGGTCATCGTCGTTCCCGAACCACAGCCGAATCTGGAAGACCGGAACGAATGGGAAGTCCGGATCAAGGTCGATGACGACTATTCCTCCGTGATCTATCCGTTCAATCCGATCGACGTTGTCGGCTGGAAAGGCGATCTGACGGTCTGGAAACTCCGGATGCGGGACATCCGCCCGATCATGAGTCCGAGGGTCCACCTTCCCCCCAGCGCTCACACGACCTTCGTCACCCAGGGCGCGGTCGTCTGCAGTTTTCTCCCGCGACCGCTCGAAGAAGACAGTGAAGCGCTGAAGGTCCCGTTTTTCCACCGCAACACCGATTACGACGAATTTATTTTCTATCACGACGGCAATTTCTTCAGCAGGGACAACATCACCGCGGGCATGGTCACACTTCACCCGCGCGGCATCCACCATGGACCCCATCCGAAGGCGCTGAAACATCAGGGATCCAAAACCCACACCGACGAGTATGCGGTGATGCTCGACGGACTCAATCCGATCCGGGTGCTTCCGGCGGGGGAAACCGTCGAATTGCCGGACTACTGGAAAAGCTGGCAGGAATAATCAGGAGGACCGGTGATCATCAATCCCGCAGACCACGCATACCCGGACATCTACAAACTCCTCATCGGATCGATTGTTCCGCGGCCCATCGCGTTCGTTTCCACCCTCAGTCCGGACGGCGTGAGAAATCTCGCCCCCTTCAGTTTTTTTTCGGCGGTCTGTTCGAATCCGCCCGTCGTCCTCTTCTCGACGGTCGTCCGCAGTGACGGCCATCAGAAGGACACGCTTCTCAACATCAGGGCGACGAAGGAATTTGTCGTCAATATCGTCTCCGAACGCTTCGCAGCGCAGATGAATCTCTGCTCGGCGGATGTCCCCCCGGAGGTGGATGAATTCGCCCTCTCCGGCCTCACCCCGGCCCCTTCCGACCTCGTCGCACCGCCGCGGGTCGGTGAATCGTTGATCCAGATGGAATGCACCCTTTCGAACATCGTCACCTTCGGCGAAGGCCCGGGGAGCGGAAGCACCATTTTCGGACAAGTCGTCCGGTTCCACATCGCCGACGATCTTTTTCACAACTTCCGCATCGCTCCGGATCTCCTCGATGCGATCGGCAGAATGGGCGGACCGACCTATGCGAGAACACGCGACCGGTTCGAAATCGAACGCCCCTCCCTGCGCGATCTCCGCTTCTGACCCTCCGATGATTCCAGCCACCCGGACGACCGCTTCGCTGATCGCCTCCGCACGAGCACAGGTCGGACCCGCCGCTTCCGCGGAGGGCTTCACCTCGGTCGCCGACCTCCTGTTCCGCAGAAGGACCGAGTATCGCGACGATCCTTTCATCATCTTTTACGGCGAAGGATCGGACCATCCGGAAATCCTCTCCTACGGATCGTTTGCAGATGAGGTTTTCCGGACCGTCCGGCTGCTCATCGACCGGAACATTTCACCCGGTGCCCGCGTCGCGATCGTCGCCCACAATCACCCCGACACCATCATCCAGTATTTTGCCTGCTGGATGCTCGGCGCCGTCGTCGTGCCTGTCAACACGGGCGAAGACGACCACCGGATCGGTTACATTCTGAAGGATTCCTCGTCCGTCCTCGCCTTCGTCCGTTCCGAGTATCTCGCGCGCATCCTCCCCCTCCGGACCGGACTTCCCCTCCTCACCGATATCGTTGTGGCGGGGAATGCAGACTTCGGACGACATCCGGATGTTCAGGGACCCGCATTCAGCGAACTCCTCCGCCGGTATCCGGCCGAGCCGCCGGGACTTCCCGCCCCGGACCCCGAGCAGGACGCCTTCATCGTCTATACGTCGGGCACGACCGGCAACCCCAAGGGGGTCGTGCTGACCCACGGCAATCTGCTGGCGGATGCAGGCGCCATCGCCGCGTGGCATGAGCTCACCCCCGGCCAGCGCATGATGTGTGTTCTCCCGATTCATCACGTCAACGGCACGCTCGTGACCGTTCTCACTCCCCTCCGGTACGGCGGGTCGGTTGTGCTGAATCAGAAATTCCACCCCGGATCCTTCTTCCGGCGAATTGCCGAGCACGGCGTTCACATCGTCAGCGTCGTGCCGACCCTTCTGCAGTTTCTCCTGCACGACCGGACCGCCGCGGCAACGGCGCGCCCTCCCTCGCTCCGCCACATCATCTGCGGGGCAGGCCCGCTGACGTGTGAGCTTGCGACGGCGTTCGAGGACCGTTTCGGAGTCCCGGTGATCCACGGCTACGGTCTCTCGGAAACCACCTGCTATTCCTCCTTTCTTCCGATCGATCTCCCGGCGGAAGAACACAGGCGATGGCTCACAGCGTACGGGTTCCCCTCGATCGGCGTGCCTCTGCCGGTGAACGAAATGGCCATCCACGATTCGGAAGGTCAACCCCTGCCGCCGGGTCAGAGAGGGGAAATCGTCATCAGGGGATCGAATGTGATGAAGGGGTATTTCGGAAACGAGGAAGCCAACGCCTCGGCCTTTGCGCACGGATGGTTCCGAAGCGGCGATGAGGGATTTTACATGGAAGAAAATGGCCGCCGCTTCTTTTTCATCACGGGCCGCATCAAGGAACTGATCCTCCGGGGCGGGGTAAACATTTCACCGTTCGAAATCGATGAGATACTGATGAACATCGCCGGCGTCAAGGCCGGCCTCGCGGTCGGTTTCGAGAATGACTGGTACGGCGAGGAAATCGGGGCGTACGTCCAGCGGAATACGGACTCCCGGGTCACGGAGGAGGATATCCTGCGCATCTGCCGGGAACATTTTCCCTATGCAAAGTGCCCGAAGGTGGTCATCTTCGGAGACGACATTCCGGTCACTTCCACGGGGAAATACCAGCGGAAAAAACTGACCCCGTTGTTCAGGGCCTGGAAAGAAGTGCAGTTTTCCGAGAGGAAACGATCGGAGGAATGAGATTCCCCCGGGGCCTGTTCTCCGGTCAGTACATGAATGTACCGATGAAGATTCCCCCGTTGATCATCCAGCCTTTCGAGTTGATGTTATCGGGAACCCCGGCCAGATCGTACCTGTCGTTGAACTTCCAGTCGCTTCCCACCAGTCCCATATACGAAGCGCCGACCCTGATGCCGATCCACCGGAGGAGGGCCACCTCGACGTTGACCGAAGGCTGGTAGACAAAAAATGCGCCCGACATTTTTGCGGTATACTGGCTTGCCGAGCCGGTGCCGCCGAGCTGGGTCAGAACGGAATCCCAGACTTTCGGCACGCCCTCGTCGCGGGTCATTGTGAGACTCAGCCCACCCGCCCCGAGGAGAAGTCCGGCCGTCACATCCAGCCGGGGCAGGACCGGCATGACATAATCGATCGTGACCCCGCCGTAGCCGGCGGAGAGTTCCGTCGTCCGGACGGTGGTCCCCTGGATCGACGTCGATGTCCTGGTGCCGCTGGCTCCCATTCCGCCGATCCGGACGTTCGGAAGGAACATGATGTAGCCGTATCCCTGGCCGCCGGTCATGAAGAGTCCATTCCCGTCGAACGGGGCGGCGTTCGCAGACTTGAGCGCCTGGTTGATCGGATCGATGTTCAGAAAGAGGAGGTTCTGGGTGTAGCCGGCGGCGCCGCCGAATTTGGTCGCGGACGCTTTCCGGGGAGGGGGAAGCGGTTCATCCTCGTCGTCCTTATCCTGGGCCAGGATCACTCCGGTAAGAGACAGCAGAAGCAGCATCAGAATCAGGTGGCGGTTCATCAATAATATCTCCTCTTGGTCCGACGGTCAGTTTCAACGGCGGGATAATGTAGGAAAATCCCCGGCCAGTTTCAAGAATCCGGTGACGTCACGTCGTGTGCAGAAAGGATCAGGCAAGCCCGAGATCTGAAGCCACCGACTGCATGGCCGTGATGACGAAACGGATGTGATCGTCCGTCTGCACACCGAGTTCTGCACAGCCCTGCGTGATATCGTCCCGGTTCACGTTCCGGGCGAACCCCTTGTCCTTCAGTTTTTTCTTCACGGAGGAGACTTCCAGATCGGCGATCTTGTTCGGACGGATGACGGCGCAGGCCATGATGAAGCCGCAGAGTTCATCGCATGCGTAGAGGGTCTTTGCCATCTGCGTCGCGCGCGGAACATTGGTGTAGGTTGCATGACCGAGAATCGCGGTGCGGATATCCTCGGGGTAACCCCTCTGCGTCAGGATTTCGGATCCTTTCAGCGGATGATCCGGCGCTTCAGGATACATTTCATAGTCGAAATCATGCAAGAGCCCGGTGATTCCCCACTTCTCTTCGTCCTCGCCGAATTTACGGGCATATGCCCGCATCGCGGCCTCCACGGCAAGCATGTGCCGGATAAGAGCCTCACTTTTGGTGTGCTCTTTCAGCAGATTCATCGCATCAGATCGGTTCATCATCGTCACCTGTGGAAAATGGATTTTTTAATAGTGGGAAATTCCTCTGGAAGATGCAAGCGGAGGCCTGTATTGCCGGGGGAGCCGACGAATTGGAGGTCTGGGGCAAACTTTCTATATTTTCACCGGAGATGACCCCATGACCGTTACCATCCTTGCCCTGCTTCTCCTTGTCTCGTTTCTCCTTGTCGCAGTTGTCGGCATACGCCTCATCCAGAAAAAAACGCGCGAGCAGTCGGGGAACAGGCTCGAGCGCTGTGCCATCTGCCGGAGACCGTTCGACCCCTCCGCGATGATCATGCGGGAGGTCGGTGATTACCGGCTTCTCTGGTTCTGCCGTGAATGTGTGAAGAAACTGGCGGAGGATCTATCCGGAGGGAATGGGGAGGAATGAAACGCCGGGACACCCCCTTTCGGCTGAGATTCTTCGTCCCGCACTTTGACCTCTCGGTATCACCCGAGATTCCTTTCTTCGGTGCGGGACTCAGAATGACAGATAATGTGATAATGGCCGGTATTGCCAATGGCGGGAGTGGTACAGAAGACAGGAATCACCATCCGCGTGTCATTCTGAGGACGTTTGATGTTTAACGGACGAAGAATCCAAGGGTTGCCGGGGTGAGATTTCCACTTAAATCATGTGGGAATGACGGTCGTCATCCTTCCACAACGCATGTCATGTTCTTCTGCGCGGCAACATCCTTCACGTCGGCCAGCATTTCCGGATTGCCGCAGGCCATGATCAGTGTGCGGGGCCGTTGAAATCTCCGTGCGATCGACGCGTAGTCCAGCTCCGGCGAGAGGACGGCGCCGCTGCCCGCGGTCATCCCGAGAAACAATCTCAGGAGGGCGGTCACTCGCCCGGTGCTCATCTCCCCGGTTCTTCCCTTCGTCCGAGTAACAGAGGGGACATAGCAAAAATCCGATCGGGATCCGAGCGATGAAAATTCCCCGTGATAGACCATCTCCTCCGGCGTGTGGTGGGAATGGAGAAGCGTTACAGCTCTGTTCGCCTGCCCCGCACTATCCGTCAGATCGCGGATCATCGAGCGGAACGGCGCGATCCCGGTCCCGGTTGCGATCATCACGAGATGGTCGTACCCTGAGCCGATCCGTTCCAGCGTAAAATCCCCTCCCGTTCCGAGCAGATCGAACCGCATTCCCTCCGCGTCGGGTCCGAACCAGAAATCGATCCGGCCTTCCCGCTCCTCTCCCGCCACATAGAGTTCGACGGCGCCGTTTCGCCTGCTTTCCCCGGGCGCGGAAGCGGCCGAAAATATTTTCCCGGTACCGTCCGTTTCCTTCCTGAGACGGAGATGCTGGCCGGCGGAGAAATCGGGCGGCGGACCAAGCCGGACAATCTCGGAATATCTGCCTGCAGGGGTGCGGGTGTGAACGGTCAGAGTCATGCCGGCCGGCGGCGCGGACAACCGGCCTGCGGTTTTACGGCGATGTGCAGAACGGGCATCAGCCTTTTGGATTGGTGGGGCGTATATCGACCTCGCTCACCATCACGTGGCGGGGCATCCGGAGGGTGTTGACGGCAACGGTTGCGATATCCCCCGCGCCGGGGATCGATCCCCTGCTCTTGAGGGACGACGCGGCCGCTCCGCCGAAGGTGGTGTCTACCGATCCCGGACACAGAGTGATGACGCGGATATTCTTCTCGCGCACTTCGAGCATGAGGCAGCGGGAGAACCCGATGAGGGCCCACTTCGTCGCGGCATAGCCGGCACCTCCGGTAAAGGCGTTCCGGCCTGCGAGGGAGGCGATATTGACGATATCGCCCGAGTTCTGACGCTCCATGAAGGGAAGGACCGCGCGGGTCGTCAGAAACAGACCGCGCATGTTGACGCTCCACATCGCGTCGAAATGTGCGGTCTGCATATCCCGGACGGGAGCAAAATGTCCGATCCCTGCATTGTTGACCAGGATATCGATCCGTCCGAATTTTTCAGCGGCGGCGGAGATCATCGCCGTTATGTCCGCTTCCTTCGTGAGATCTGCCGTCACCGGCAGGGCTCCAACACCGCGCCGGACCGCTTCATCAGCGACCTGCGCAACTTCCGCGGATGTTCTGGCGGCGGCCACGATATTGACCCCCTCGGAGGCCAGCGCGAGCGCAAGTGCACGGCCGATACCGCGGCCCGCACCGGTCACGATCGCGGTCATTCCGGCAAGAGGTCCGGTCATATGCGCATTCCCGGGAAAGTCAATCGATATCTCCCTCCATGGGCCGGAGAATGATCTCATCGGGAACGACGTCGGGGGGCATCTGATATGCGGCGAGGACCGATTCGGCCACGCTCTTCGCGCGCATCATTCTGGATCCGAACCTCCGGCGGTCGTTGCCGCTCCACATTCCGGTTTCGGTCGCACCAGGCAGAACGGCGAGGACCCTGACGCTCCGGGTCCGCAGTTCCTCCCGCAGAACCCGCGTAAATCCGAGCAGTCCCGCCTTCGACGCCGTATACGCCGCAGACCCCTCAAACACCCTGACAGCCGCATTCGAGAGGATGTTGATGATACAGCCTTTTTTCCTGCGGATCATCCCCGGAACTACGGCCTGCATACAGAGCACCGGACCGCGCAGATTGGTCGCCACGATCGCGTCGAACTCCGCTACCGAGGTGCTGGTAAAATTCTTGAATACCGTGATTCCGGCATTGTTGATCAGGACATCGACCCTCCCGTACGCGCGCCGTATCGCCGTCGCCGCCTTCCCGACGGAACGCACACTCCGGCAATCGCATGGTACGACAGCGGCGTCACCTCCGCGGGATTCGATCTGCATCCTCACGGATTTGAGCTGTTTCACATTCCGGCCGGAAAGGATGACAAACCCGCCGATACCGGCAAACTGAAGTCCGAGTTCGGCGCCGATACCGCGTGAAGCTCCGACAATCCAGACAACGGGTCGCAAAGGGGAAAGCAGCGGCGCTGGCATATCAGGAAAGCCTGTTGATGATCAGCTTGAGGAACTCGTTTCTCGTCCGCTCGTCATCGCGGAAGGATCCGAGCATAGCGCTTGTGGATGCGACGGAATTCTGCTTTTCCACCCCCCGCATCATCATGCAGAGATGCCGCGCCTCGATGACAACCGCAACACCGTCGGGATTGAGCGCGCTGAACAGCGTCTCGGCGATCTGCTGGGTCAGCCGCTCCTGCACCTGAAGTCTCCTGCTGAACAGCTCCACGATCCTGGGGATCTTGCTCAGTCCGACGATCTTGCCGTTCGGGATGTACGCGACATGCGCCTTGCCGTAAAAGGGAAGCAGATGATGTTCGCAGAGGCTGAAGAAATCGATATCCTTCACGATCACCATTTCATCGTATTTTTCCGTGAAGATGGCGCCGTTGAGTAGCGCCTCGACGTCCCCGGTATAGCCCGCGGTCAGAAATTCCCACGCTTTCGCGACGCGCGCCGGGGTGCGCAGGAGCCCTTCGCGGGAAGGATCTTCGCCGATAAGAGAGAGAATTCCCCGGACGTGCTTTTCGATCCCGGACGATGATGCGGTCTTCTTTTTCATCCCCGGTACTCCGCATAATTCGCCGGCGTTTCGTAGACACGAACGGCATAAAGCCGTCCCGCAGTTATCATCGGCCGGAGGATGTTCCAGAAGACGACGGCGAGATTTTCCGCCGTCGGAATGACGCCTTTGAGGAATTCCACGTCCATGTTCAGATGCCGGTGGTCGACGACCTTGAGGATCTTTTCCTCCATGATATCGCTCAGTTTCTTGAGGTCGATGATCATGCCGGTTTCGGGGTCGGGCTCGCCGCAGACGGTCACCTCAATCTCATAGTTGTGTCCGTGGCCGTTTTCATAGGCGCACTTGCCGTACACCTCGACGTTCTTCTCATAGGAGTAAGCCGGATTGAACAGCCGGTGAGACGCGCAGAAATGTTCTTTTCGTGTCAGATAGACCATAGGATATCGTTTCTCTCCGTCCCGCGCTCAGAGCGCCGCGAGAATTTCGTCGGTATGACCGTCGACTTTGACTTTTTCGAATTTCCGGGCGATGACTCCCCGTTCGTCGATAATGAACGTGGTCCTCTCGATCCCCATGTATTTCCTGCCGTACATCGATTTCTGTTTCCAGACCCCGTATGCCTTCACAACCGTTTTCTCCTCATCGCTGAGGAGCGGAAACGAGAGGCCGTATTTCACGGCGAATTTGCCGTGCGACACAGGGGAGTCCGCGCTCACACCGAGCACCACAGCCCCCTTCTTTTTCAGCCTGCCCAGATTCTCATTGAAGGAACAGGCCTCTTTCGTGCATCCCGAGGTGTCGTCCTTCGGATAAAAATAGAGGACCACTTTTTTTCCGCGGAAATCCTTCAGCGATATGGTCTCCCCGCTTCCGGTCGGAAGCGTGAATTCAGGCGCCGGTGCTCCGGCTTCCGGGTTATTCATGGGAGTGGACATTGAGTGCGGTCAGAACGATTTCAGCGCCTTGGCGATTTCATCATACGGCGGCTCGACACCCGGGTTTTCCGAGATCCATGCATACCGGACCGTCCGGTTCGTATCCAGCACGAAAACCGCGCGCTTCGATGCGCTGTACCCCTTGACGCCCGCGAAATCGTCGTGAACTCCGGCATACTGCCGTGCCACGGTCCGCGTGAAATCACAGAGGAGCGGGAACGTGAGCTGATTCGCCGTCGCGAACGCCTTGCTGGCAAACGGCCCGTCGACGCTGACGCCGACCACCTGGGCATTCATCGTGTTGAAATTTGTGAGCGAATCGCGCAGTGCGCACATCTCCTTCGTGCAAACCCCCGTAAATGCCCCCGGAAAGAACGCGAGGACGGTCTTGCGGGTGAGAAATTCGCCGAGTGAACGTTCAGCCCTATCGGCATCGAACAGTTTGAAATCGGGTGCCTTGTCGCCGACTTTTAATGCCATAGATTTCCTTTCAGAACAATTTGTTGGATTGATGAATTTATTGAACCGGGAGGATCCAGGTACTCCGGATAAAAATACAGAAAGCAGGTCGAAAAAACAAAATTGATCGGACCTTCCCCCCGGCACCATCCATCAGAGTTCCCGGCGCCAGCCTGCCAGTGCGGTTTCCGCACCGGGGGACGGCAACCGATCAGACCGGGAATTCCGGTCGCTTGCCCAGACCGCGAAGCCGCCTGTAGAGCATCGCCGCGATTGCGACCGCCGCCGGAAAACCGGCCACCGTGAGCCAGAACGATACATCGGCCATCGTTTCCCGGTAAAGGGGCTGCACGGCACTCCCCGCCGGCGAAATTTCCCGCGGCGCGAAGAACCATACCCGCCACGACCGAATCGGTCAGTACCGCGAGGATGCCGTAGACCCCCGCCACTCCGATGAAGTACGGCATCAGCATCATCGTCACTTCGCGATGGCTGAAATGTGCCAGACCGAAGAGGAAGCCGGTCATCAGCACCGCAGGCGCCGCGCTATACGGTCGTTCCATCGGCTTCTGCATTTATCCCCGGAACGAAATTTCCTCGATCACCCCGGCAACGACCGCGCTCATCCCGAGCCAGAGAAGGACAATCGCGATCGGATAGTGCGATATGTCCGGCTGCTGCTGTTGCGGAAGGGTGACGAGCCTCCCCATGACGCCCTGAAAAAGGAGTATCGAAAGAAGGCCGATAATTCCGACGGGAAGCGCGCGCATCCAGACGCTGACGGGGAGTAGTTTCAGGCGGCCGGTCGTGCGCCGGGACTCCGACGTCGACCGCGGCACCCCTTCCCTTCGGCAAACCGGCGGAAGCGCCAGAGGTACAGACCTGCTGGAACTACCGCCCACGGCACGACCGGCCAGAGCCGCGTATTAAGGGAAAATAATCATGACCAGGGACCGGAGCCGGCAATCGATAGAACACCGCCGGTGATCACAGCGCGTACGATCACCGGCAGACTCAGCCATAATCGTGTCGCTCGTCTGGTTCAGAGACATGCATAGATCGGGACCACATGAAATGTCCGGGAGAACGGAGCTGTGAGGATCTTCGGTATGTATTACGTCGTGCCGGAATGACGACATTCCGGGGAACGGCGAATAGACTACTGATTAAGGGCGGTTTGTATCATTTTGTACACTTCATTCGCATTCTCGATCCGTTCGAACATCGGAATCCCCATCCTCCCGATGCCCGGCCAGCCGGGGGTGTTCATCGGATAACCGAATGTTCCGGGCACGCCGAAGGTGATCGTTCCCCTTCCGTCATTTGTGAGATCGAGAGCGGCCTGCGGTAGATTTTTGAGGCTGAGGGAGCGAAGCGACCGGTTGAACAGACCCGCGAGGATCAGGACGCGTTCGTTCGTCAGTGCATAGATGGTGTTCCCGCGGAGAAGCATGTCGTAGACGAAACGTCCGAGGGTGATGAAAAGACCGATGGTAACGAACGCTCCGCCGAAAATGAGAAAGAATACAGGGGCGCCCGAGGAGTAGGCCGTAAATTCCCAGAAGCAGGCAAATCCGAGCCAGAGGAGACTGAACGGGATGAGAAAAACATCGGTTTTCCGGAAGAGAAGTCCGGTCGGAGGGCGCCCGCTCCAGACCAGTTTTTCGGCCGGCAGGAGGTATGGAAGGATTGTTTGCTGATCTTCGAACTGTGCCGCGTTTCCCTCGATCATCTCGCCTCCGGGTCGGAGCTTTCCGACGAATTGGCGTCCTGCGGTGCCGATGGTCACGCAGGCGTAATATCCGTCCGCAGTCACCGGCCGTGCGGCGGTACAGATCCGGCGCAGCCCGGTGAGGGAGGAATTATTTTATTTTTGTCCTGAAATATGCGAGCGTCTTCTTCAGCCCTTCCAGCCTGTTCACCTTTGCCTGCCAGCCCAGATCCCGCTTCGCTCTCGTGATATCGGGCTGGCGGATCTTCGGATCATCCTCAGGCAGTTCCCGGAATACGATCCTGCTTTTACTCCCGGTGATTTCGATGATCTCCTTCGCCAGCTGGATCATCGGGATTTCATCGGGGTTGCCGATGTTGACCGGGTCGCTGATGTTCGAGACAAGAAGGCGGTAAATCCCGTCGATCAGATCGTCGACATAGCAGACACTGCGGGTCTGACTGCCGTCGCCGAACACGGTGACATCCTCCCCGCGAAGCGCCTGCGACAGAAACGCCGGGATGGCCCTCCCGTCGTTGATCCGCATGCGGGGTCCATACGTGTTGAAGATCCTCACGATTCTCGTCTCCACGCGATGGTATCGGTGATACGCCATCGTCATCGCCTCGGAGAAGCGTTTCGCCTCGTCATAGACGCCGCGGAGACCGATCGGATTGACATTCCCCCAGTAGGATTCCGGCTGGGGGTGCACAAGCGGGTCGCCGTAGACTTCGGAGGTCGACGCGATGAGGAAGCGCGCTCCTTTTGCCTTCGCGAGGCCGAGGGCTTTATGAGTTCCGAGCGATCCGACTTTCAGCGTCTGGATCGGCACCTTGAGGTAATCGATCGGGCTTGCGGGAGAGGCAAAGTGGAGCACGTTGCTGACCGGCCCGTCGATATAAATGTATTCGGTCACGTCGTGGTGGATGAACCGGAAATCCGGCCTGCCCGCGAGGTGGGCGATATTGGCGGTATCGCCGGTGATGAGGTTGTCGATGCAGATCACCTGATGTCCCTCGGCCAGAAGGCGTTCGCAGAGGTGCGAACCGAGAAATCCCGCCCCCCCGGTGACGACGCTAACCGTTTTCGCTGATGCCATCGGGCACTCTCCTTCCTATGCCGTAATAGACGATTTCCTTCTCGTGAAGCAGCTGCGGGTTGTAGATGTTCCGTCCGTCGAAGATGACATGACCCCGCATGAGGGATTTCATGTAATCGAAATCGGGCCGGCGGAATTCATTCCATTCCGTCACCACGATCAGCGCGTCGGCCCCTTTAAGCGCGGCATAGTTCGACCTGCAGTATTTGACCGAGTTTTTCAGGTGGTGCTTCGCCTCGTTCATCGCAACCGGATCGTACACCTGGACTTTCGCCTTGCGCCGGAGCAGTTCGCGGATGATCGGCACCGCGGGGGCTTCGCGCATATCGTCGGTATTCGGTTTGAACGAAAGGCCCCATACCGCAATCACCCGCCCGGCCAGTTTACCCCGGAAATGTCCCAGGAGGGCATCAAAAAAGATCCGCCACTGATGCCGGTTGACCCACTGGACCGCATTCAGGATTTTGAATTCATAATCATACTGATCGGCAGTTTTGCCGAGGGCGCTCACGTCCTTGGGGAAGCACGATCCGCCGTAGCCAACTCCGGCGAAGAGGAACTGGGAACCGATCCTGGGATCGGATCCGATGCCCTTCCGCACCATATCGACGTCGGCCCCGACGCGGTCGCACAGATTCGCAATCTCGTTCATGAAGGAGATCTTTGTGGCCAGAAAGGCGTTTGCTGCATACTTGGTGAGCTCGGAACTCCGCTCGTCCGTGATGATGACGGGATTTCCGGTCCGGATGAACGGGCCGTAAAGATCCTGCATCACGGCGATCGCCCGGGGACTCCGGGATCCGACCACGATCCGGTCCGGTTTCAGAAAGTCGTTCACCGCCGCCCCTTCCTTCAGAAACTCCGGATTCGAAACGACGTCGAACGGATGCTTCGCATGACGGCTGACCGCCTTTTTCACCAGATCTGCGGTGCCGACCGGCACCGTGCTTTTATTCACGATCACCTTGTAACCGTTGATGAACCTCCCGATCTGCTCGGAAACGGCGAGCACGTGACGCAGATCGGCGGATCCGTCCTCCGATGGAGGCGTCGGAAGCGCGAGAAAGATGACTTCGCTCTTCTCAACCGCTTCCTTCAGGTTGGTGGAAAAGACAATCCGGTCTTCCCGGAGATTTTTTGTAATCAGCTGGTCGAGACCGGGTTCGAAAATGGGTGATTTTCCCCTGCGGAGCATCTTTATTTTCCGCTCATCGATGTCGATGCAGATGACGCTGTTGCCCGTCTCCGCGAAACAGGTTCCGACAACCAGTCCTACATAGCCGGTTCCGATTACTCCGATTTTCATGCAACCTCCGATGTCAGTTGTTCAGAAAATGTACTTTATGCCGGCCGGATTGTGGTTCACCGGCCGTAAAAATCCTTCACGCAGGCCGCGACGTACCCGAGCTGATCGTCGCTCATTTCCGCATAGATCGGGAGCGCCAGGCATTCTTCCGCCGCCCGTTCGCTTTCCGGCAGATCGCCGCGCCGGTACCCGAGCGAGGCGAAGGCAGGCTGGCAGTGCAGGGGAATCGGATACGCGATGGCCGTGGCCACTCCGCGCTCTGCGAGATACGTCTGCAGGGCGTCGCGCCGTTTCGTCCGGACGACGAACAGATGATACACATGGTACGCAGTCGGATCGGCCGCGGGAAGGACAAGATCCCCGACACCCCCGATCTGTTCCCGGTAGTGTGCGGCCAGCGCGCGCCGCTTCTCCGTCCACTGCTGAAGATACCTGAGCTTTACGCCGAGCACCGCCCCCTGAATGCCGTCCATCCGGTAATTGTGTCCCCAGATATCGTGACGGTACTTCGCACTCTGGCCGTGATCCCGGAGGCGGCGGAGGGTGAGGGCGATATCCTCCCGGTCGGTGATAACGGCTCCCCCCTCTCCGAACGCACCAAGGTTCTTGCCGGGATAAAAACTGAAACAGGCGCTCTGGCCGAAATGACCGACCGGCTGATCGTTCCAGCGCGCGAGGTGCGCCTGGCATGCGTCTTCAACCACCACCGCGCCGTGCCGCGCCGCAAGCTCTGCGATGACCGCGGCATCCGCCGCCTGTCCGTACAGGTGGACAGGAACGACAGAACGGATACGATGGGCCGCGAACGCTTCAGCAAGCCGGGCGGGATCGAGGGTGAACGTATCGGGACGGATATCGACAAAAAAAGGAACTGCTTTAAGGAGGAGAATCGCCTCGACCGTCGCAATGAACGTAAACGGCGTCGTCGCCACCACGTCACCTTCCCGCACCCCGGCCGCCCAGAGAGCGGCATGAAGTGCGTCGGTTCCCGATCCGACCGCAACGCAGTGCCGGACCCCGTGCGCCGCGGCAAAGGCAGATTCGAAATCGGCAACCGCCTTGCCGAGAATGAACTGGGAAGACTCAATCACCTGCCGGATGGCAGAATCGATTTCGGGCCGGATGGCCTCGTACTGCCGCCGCAGATCTGCGAGGGGAACGTTCATGCAGAATGGGTATCGCCGGATGGAAACGGGATCAGAGCGGAGAGGGTGGGATTCGAACCCACGGTCCCGCAAGCGGGACAACGGTTTTCGAGACCGCCCGATTCAACCACTCTCGCACCTCTCCTTGCATAAGTCAAATACAATGACCCCGTTGAAATCTCTGTCTGTTGCAGAATCCACTTGTCGGATATGCCGGCCCGGGGCGCACCTGCTGTACATCTGCGCCCATCGACGGGTCAACCGGGCATTAATCTACGGAAAAAGTCGGCCGAAAACAAGCGGATGGCAGAAAATGGCGTCGTCATGACAGCGCAGTTCCCCTTCGGGCGGGAAGCCGTCGATCCGTTCCCGGAGAGTGCCCGCGGCGGGATCGTTCCGGAATGGTCAGGAACAGAACCGGCGGCAAGAAGCCGCCGGTCGGTAAAACCTTTGCTCTGTACGGCCCGTCTATTTCATGAGCACCATTTTCCGGATGGCCGTGAGATGGCGTCCCCCCTGCCCTGCGGGTGCATCGGCAGCCAGCCGGTAAAAATATATGCCGGAGGCGAGCCCCGCACCGCTGAAGGAGGCCTCGTACAGACCGTCGTCCATCACCACACCGTCATACAGGGTCTGAACCCGCTGACCGAGAAGGTTGAAGATCTCCAGGGTGACTGACGCGCGGAAGGGAAGATTGAATTCGATCATGGTGGTCGGATTGAACGGGTTCGGATAGTTCTGAAGCAGGGAGAACCGGTCCGGTCTGTACTCATCCTGCCGGAGGATCACCGGTCTGATCCGTGCCGGAACCGCACCCGGATTCGGGAAGAGGTACGGCACATCGGCGAGAAGCCGGGCGGGAGTGAACCGGAGCGTGTCGGAAAATTTCACCGTATCGAGCGGGCCTTCGAATGCGTTGTTGATCGAATCGATGGTCGCGGAGAGGTTGGCGAACACCTGCGAAAAGGGGAAGGTATGCATGTGTGTATCGGTGTCATACCAGCCGCTCATAAGGGTATCGCCGGCGGCCGCGATCTCCCGGACGGTCAGGCCGTTGAGAGGATTGCCGGTGCTGTCGTTGAAGATCAGCTCGCCGAATCCCGGAGGAGTGATGCCGAGCTCGCTGGCGATGATGTTCAGCCGGAGCGCGATCATGCCGCCGAGCAGTTTGTTGTTCTGCCGGGAGGGGCCGATGTTTTTCTGTTCCCGCACGATCGGACGGCTCGGCAGTGAGGTGAAAAAGTCGAGCCCGCGCGGGGTGCCGTGCTGCAGACCGCTCCGGTCGCTGAGAGTTTTGAGCACGTCGAGATAATTCACCGCCTGAAGCCAGCCATAATAGCGGACGCTGTCGGGAGTCGGAATCTCGCCGACCACGAGCCCGCCATGGGAGGCGAATCCACCGAACATGAACGAACAGTAGAGCGCGTTGATCCGGTTGGGCATAGGGTACTTCAGCTCGCTGGCAAGGACAGTGAGGTCAAAGAAATGAGTGTTATAGGCCACTCCATCGGCGCGCCAGTAATATCTGGAAATCTTGACCGGTCCCGGTTTGGATGTATAAAGGGAAAAGATGACGGTATCCCCGCCATCGAGCGGGGCGGGAAAGGCGACTTCCCATTTCATCAGTCGCGGATCGGCAGGGGTCCATGTCCCGGGCCTGTTCATAATGATCGGCATTGCCGTGTCGATCGGTTCGCTGAATTCGAGATGAAGGGCGTCCGCGCCGATGACGATGTTGTGCAGAAATACGGAGTAGAAGATTCTGTTCGGTTTCGGTTTGACGAATCTGCCGGTATGACCATGATCGTCCATTGCAAGCGCGATGCTGTCTGGGCTGAACGATCTGTAACCGGTCGAATCGCCCGCATTGACTCTCCTGGTGTGTTTCGCCGGGAAACCGCCGGAGGATATTGCACTACAGAGTGCAAGACAGACCGACAATATGAAGAGGTTACGCAAGGTGGCCATAGAGAAAATCCTTCTGTACAGCAGGCAACGAAACAAGACTCTGTGGAGAATTCAGGCGGATATCCATTCTAAATGTAGAGTAAGACCGGTCAAATGTCAACATATCGCCTGATTCGGGAAGGATGGCCTCCACAAATGGCGTGAATTCAACGAAATCCGGCTTATCCCACCATCAGATGAACGCGAAAATCGGGTTTCCGCCTCTACGATCAGGGCGGAAGGGAAATATCAGCGATGCACCGTATTCCGGAAGAGGAGGGGAAGAAAGAGGTACCGCGCAACCGACTCGGCAAGCCGCCTTCCCGCATCGCTGAATTCCCAAACGAAGAGAGATGTCACCGGATGATCGCGCCTGATCGCCTCCAGCGATTCGACCGTCGCGCTGAAGGAATACCCCTTCCCCCTGTACTCCGGGAGAACGAGGGCAGAGCAGAGGTAGACACATTCGAAATTATCTCCCGGAGCGGTCGACGCGAAAAGTTCCCGTTCGCCGACATCGCCGCGGAGAAATGCCTTCATCAGTTCACGAGTGGTCGGAAAGACCAGCACCCAGGTCACCGGTCCGTCCGCCGTCGCCCGTTCGGACATCGTCGCCGGATGAAGGGCTTTGAGCCGGCCGATCACTTCCGGTGTGACGAGCAGCTGGTCCGGATCGGTTTTTGCTGAGAAAAATTCCTCCGCCAGTCGGACCATCCGATCAAAGTTATTCTGCATCAGATTTTCATCCGATCACCGTGATTCAACAAACGTCCAACCTTCGGAATCCACCGCGGGACCCGCCCGATGTACTCCGTGTACGCCGGTCCAAACAGTTTTTTGAGTTTCGGCTCTTCATAGAGGACGATAAACAGGGTGAAAAAGATCGCCGCGCCTGTCGTATAAACCGCATGCACCGCAGACCGGAAACAGATCGATTCTCCCGCAAGGATCAGAAGGACTCCGGCATACATCGGATTCCGGATGTAACGATAGAGGCCGCCGACAACCAGATTCGAGGGGGGCGCGATCGGAGCCGGCGTTCCCCTCCCCTCTTTCCAGAATCGCCGGACACACGAAACGACGATCAGAACGCCGGGGAAAACCACGAGCACGCCGATGATCGTGTGCCAGCCTGCCGGGAGAAAAGATCCCGGGAGCAGTCCGAACGGCACGTACCCCGTCACGGTTCCCGGAATAATGATCAGGAACAGGATATTTTTTCGGAGCAGAGCAGATTCGGTACGGTTCATCGCAAACATGAGCCCCGGATGGCGTCATCTTCCGGCAGTTTCGACCGTTCTAGTGATATTACGGATAATGATGATCAGAAACCTGCAACATCTTGCCGAAGAATGGCCATCACCCTTATTTTCAAAAAGATAGGGAAGAATCGGATGATTTCAAACAGTCTTTATTTTCATGAAGGGGCGGTGACCACGGACCGGGTCAGAATAATACCCACCTGCCCGGCTTGGAGAAGAGAAATCCGATGCCTATATTCGCAGTGCAACCCTTTTGAAACCATCGCATGGTTCGACCGCTGGCTCATAGCGACATACCCGGCTGGATCCTGATCTTTTCCGGCATCCTTTCCCTTCTCGGACTGTTCGTCGGAATCTCACTCTACATTTCCCCCGGGACATTCATCAAGGTGGTGAACTTTGCGGCCGCCGGCACCATGTACATCACCAAAATGTGGGCCGCACGGCAGGTTGCTATTGCCGCAGTGATCGGCGCCGCAACGGTGAGGCGATCACCGGTCATGCTGAGGACCGGGCTTCTGATCTATTGCCTGATGAATCTCCAGGACATCCTGATCGGCCTCCATGAACACGACAAGGCGCTTGCCTCCGGTGCGGCGGTCTTCTTTCTTCTCTCCGGAGTCATGACCGTTATGCTCCTCAGACGTGAGCGCCGGGACGCACCCGGCGGACGCCGGAAGCCGGCCTGATAACCCGCCGGTCCCTCCTCACCGGGCCGGCCGACTAGCGCAGAAGGACAAGCTCCCATGTCAATGCCCAGACCGACCGAACACCACCTCCGGCTCCAGCGCATCATCGGCGACTGGACCGGCGAGGAAACCATCTATCCCTCTCCATGGGATCCGGCAGGAGGGAAGGCCTGCGCCCGCATCGTGAACCGCGGTTCGCTCGACGGCTTTGCAGTCATCCAGGATTATGAACAGGAGCGGAACGGGAACATCAACTTCCGCGGCCATGCGATCTTCACCTGGAACACCCACGAGCAATGCTACGTCATGTACTGGTTCGATTCGATGGGCCTGCCGCCGCTCGTCCTCAAAGGGACCTTCATCGACCATATCCTCACCCTGTCGAACGAAAACCCGGGTGGAATGAGCCAGGCGATGTTCGATTTTTCGAAGGATAACGAATACCGTTACCGGATGGATGTTTCCCAGGACGGCGCACGCTGGCACACGTTCATGGAAGGAATCTACACCAAATAGACCGCTCGTCCCTCCCCGGCCGGCAGAGATGCGCCGCATACGTTCAGCCGCTCTGCCGCCCGGGGTGAACAGGGCAATTTTCCTGAAGGATCATCGATGAAGTTTCGCCTCTCAGCCTCGCTCCTCCTCACCGCTGTCACAGCCGTCGCCCAGGTATCGGTCCTCAAACCGGCGGCCGGCATGAACGGCATGGTCGTCAGTTCCGATTCCCTTGCGACGTCCGTCGGCGTGCAGATCATGAAGGATGGCGGCAACGCCGTCGACGCGGCCGTGGCCGTCGGGTTCGCTCTCGCCGTGACCTATCCCCAGGCGGGGAATCTCGGGGGAGGCGGCTATATCGTCGTGCATCTCGCGAACGGCGAGAATCACGCCATCGACGCCCGGGAAACCGCTCCTTCCGCCGCCGCCACGGCGTTGTATCTCGACAGCGCCGGTAATCCGATCCCCCAGCGGAGCCTTTCCGGCGGTCTCGCCGCCGGCGTCCCCGGCAATGTGGACGGGCTCATCCTCGCCGAAGAAAAGTGGGGCCGTCTCGGTCTGAAAAAAGTCATCGCCCCTGCGGTTCAATATGCCGCGAACGGTTTCGTCATGGGACGGCGGCTTGCCATGGATCTCGCAGGCAATTTCCTCGCCATGCAGAAATACCCGCCGACCTTCCGGTATTTCACCCGTAACGGCGTCCCGTACCGGCAGGGAGAACTCTTCCGCCAGCCCGATCTTGCAGAGGTTCTGAAAAAAATCGGCGACCACGGACGGGAGGGATTTTACAGCGGCGAGATTCCGGCCCTCATCGCCCGGGCCGACCGGAATGCGGGCGGCGTCATGACTCCCGACGACCTCGAGCGGTATCACGCCAGAATCGCCCAGCCGGTGACGGTGCTCTACCGCGGATACCGCGTCGTTGCCGTTCCCCCTTCCAGCTCCGGCGGCATCTGTCTCGCGGAAATCCTCAACACACTCTCCCACTTCGATCTCCACAGTGCGGGCTTCGGATCTTCCCAAAGCATCCATCTCGAAGCGGAAGCGCTCCGCCGGGCCTTCGCCGACAGGGCCCGCTGGCTCGGAGACGATGCCTTCACCCGCATACCGCTGGAACTGCTTACCTCCGCAGACTACGCCGCACAGCTCGCGGCGGGGATCGACACATTCCGCGCCACGCCGAGCCGGCTCATCTACCCCGATCTGATCACCCCGCCGCCCGAGGGCGTGCACACGACGCATTACTCCGTGGCCGACCGGGAGGGCAACGCGGCGGCCGTCACGACAACCCTCAACAGCTATTTCGGCTCACTCGTCGCGGTCGACGGTGCGGGTTTCCTCCTCAACAACGAGATGGACGATTTCTCCATCAAACCGGGTGTTCCCAACCAGTTCGGCGCAATCGGAAGCGATGCCAACGGCATCCAACCGGGAAAGCGCATGCTGAGTTCGATGTCCCCCACCATCCTCCTGAAGGAGGATAAACCGTTCCTCATTTTAGGCGCTCCGGGAGGAACAACCATCATCTGCACAGTCCTCCAGGTGATCCTGAATATCGTCGATTTCGATATGCCGCTCGTCCGGGCGGAACTCGCGGGACGGATCCATCAGCAGTGGCTCCCCGACGAGGTTCTCTACGAGAAGGGGACGATCTCCCGGGATGTGCTGGATCATCTCTCCGAGCGCGGCTACCGCATGACCTCCCGTGAATACCTCGGGGAAGTACAGACGATCCTCGTCACGCCGGAAGGTTTCGAGGGCGTCGCCGATCCCCGGGGGAACGGCACAGCCGAGGGATTCTGATCCGGCAGGCGGTCCGGGAACGGATTTTTCACAGGATACCGGGATAATTTTCCCTCAGACGGCCGCTCCGGCGCTCCTCCAGATCAGACAGACAGGCAGAGCGCTCAGGACGGACGGAATGACGACAAGCCAGAGCATCCATCCCTTCCAGCCTCTCGAGCGGACATACATGGTTCTTCCCAGCATCGTGCGGAGTGCATCCGACCGGGTGAAATAGAAACCAATTTTCCCCGAGGAGTTCAGGCTGACAGTGATGATCTGCCGGTGGCGCCCGCTCTCCCAGGCCGTATCAAGCGAGAAGAATCCGTACTGGCCGGGCCATTCATCTCCATTGCGTTTCAGAATGGTGTGAAACGTGCAATCGGCGTGAAATTCAATCTCCTCCTCATAATCGTCGAACCGGCTCTCCCTGCTGTTAAACCACCTGCCGACGATCTCCTCCCGTGCATCTCTCACGGATTCCGGAGGGGGAAGACAAAAAGGCCGTACAACCTCCGCCAGACCCGCCGCCACGCCGTAGATAAACATGATCAATGCAATTCGCCGCATCGGTCACCCGGGAGTGGAACTCTGCGGAACTGCCGCAGATATCTTCGGTCCTGCCGTTCAGATGAATGTACATACGGCAGCCGTGGCAATCAAGCATCTGCCGGTTGAATTTTACAAGGTGTCGGAGATAATGATCCGAAATTCTTTTCTCTTCTGCCCGATTTTTCGTTTGGTGATAATCGTGCATTATCATCCGGATCATCATTTCGGAAGAAATCCTTACATTCTATGGAAGATGGTTACAACCTCCACCCACCAGAAGGAATGATTCAAATGAAAACCCGGTTTATGGGAAATACAGGAATCAGGGTATCCGAATTGTGTTTCGGTGCGATGACGTTCGGCGGAAAAGGATATTGGACCAACATCGGCGCTCTCCGGCAGAAAGAAGCGGACGAGCTGGTCTCGATGGCAATCGATCGCGGCGTCAACTTTTTTGATACAGCAGATGTCTACTCCGAGGGCATCTCCGAGACGATCCTCGGAAAGGCGCTCGGATCCCGGAGGAACTCGGTCGTTCTCGCCACCAAGGTCAGATCCCGGATGGGGCCCGGACCGAACGATATCGGCCTCTCGCGACGACACATCATCGAATCATGTGATGCAAGCCTCCGCCGGCTGGGAACCGGGTATATCGACCTCTATCAGGTGCACAGCTGGGATCCCTGCACTCCACTCGAAGAAACCCTCCGAACGCTGGACGATCTTGTCCGCGAGGGAAAGGTGCGGTATATCGGCGTCTCCAATTTCACCGGCTGGCAGTTGATGAAGGCGCTCGCCATCTCGGAACGGCAGAACCTGGAGCGGTTCGTCACCCTGCAGGCGTTATACTCCCTGATCTCCCGCGATCTCGAACACGAACTCGTGCCCCTTTCACTCGATCAGCGTCTGGGTATCCTTCCCTGGAGTCCCCTCGGAGGCGGTTTCCTCACCGGGAAATACCGCCGCGGGAAACCCCGGCCCCAGGGTGCCCGACGCACCGAGCCGGAGGGACAGTTCCTCCAGTTCGACGAGGAAAAGGGTTACGACATCGTCGATGAGCTGGAAAAAATCGCTCAGGCCCATGACGCCACTATCCCCCAGGCGGCACTTAATTACCTGCTCAGGAAACCGGGTGTGACCTCGGTGATCATTGGGGCGAGAACAACTTCTCAACTTGCGGATAATCTGAACACGACAACGTGGGAAATGACGCCGGACGAGGTTGCCCGGCTCGACGATCTCAGCCGGCCCCAGCGGCTCTATCCGAACTGGATGCTTGAGCGGCTTGCGGCGGACAGGTAGGAAGATCCGCCGTTCCTCTGCGGGCGGGTGCGATGCGGACTATTTCGAACGCCTGCCGGTGATCATTGAGGTCCCGAACGGGGTATCGGTGCGTGCCGTCGTCCCAAGGCCTGCCTCCTTCATCCACGACCGGATTTCTGATTCCGTATAGGTGTCCCCGGCGTCCGTGCCGACGAGCATATTGAGGGCAAAAAATGCCCCGTGAGCCGGGGAAACCCGATCGTCGTCCATGATGAAATCGACCACGACCACACGGCCTCCGGGATTGAGTCCGGCGGCGCATTTTTTCAGCAGACGTCTGTTTTCCGCGGGGGAGTTGCTGTGCAGAATGGCCGACAGGAAGACCAGATCGTACCCCGCACCGAGATCGTCCCGGAGATAATCACCGGAAATGTACGACATCCGGCCGGTCAGGCCTTCGCGGCGGACGTAGCGCCGTGCCAGCGGAACCACATTCGGGAGATCGAAGAGCACCACTGTCAGATCCTTTTTTGCCCGGAGGAATGCCATGCTGAAGGCGGCCGAACCTCCTCCCACATCCAGAATCTTCCCGACGCCTTCCAGACCGATCATGGCGACAAGGCCGGGCGCATGTTTGACGGCCCGATCGTGCATGGCGGCAATGAACGCTCCAAGCCAGGCCGCTCCCCGGTCGTTCGTGCCGGGACGTCGTACAGCCTTCCCCTGTCTGACCGCGGTCGTGAGCGTGCTCCAGGTATCCCAGAGAGAATTGGTGTGGAGAAATCCCGCCATGTACCCCGGCTCGCCTTCACGAAGATACCCGGCCGCGGCAGGGGAATTCGCAAACCGGTTTCCCTCTTTCACCACCAGCCCGATCGCACACAGAGCATTGAGCAGACGATCCGTTGCCCTCGGATCGGTGTGGAGACTCCGGGCGACAGAAGCGGATGACCGGAATCCCCGCCCGAGAACCGTGAACAGCCTGAGTTCATAGGCAGTGAGAAAGATGCGGCTCGCCTGAAAAGCTGTCGCGAGCTCGCGGATTGCGATCGGAGAAAACCGGTCGCCGGATGCAGATCTGTTCCTGGTCATCTAGCGTTCAGGTATGATTGCCGTTCGTTCTTCCCGGGCCGTTACTGCAACCAGCAGGCCCGGGTCTCTTCTATTTTAAATATACCATTTTTCCGGTACTGGAAAAGGCGCCTGCAGAAAACCTGTAGAAGTAAACGCCATTCGGAAGGATTCCGGGACTCCATCTCACCGTGTGCGATCCGGGATCGGTTTCCGCATCGATGAGGGTCGCCGTCAGCGCGCCCAGCATATTAAAGATCTGCAGTTTGACTCTCCTTCTGTCCGGAAGGGTGAACGATAGGAGTGTCGATGGATTAAAAGGATTCGGGTAATTATGGAAGAGGATGACGCCGGAAGGGAACCGGTTCGTTCCGTGGACAGACGTTGTCGTCTCTTCAGATCGGTAGATTCCGAGCCGGGTACCGCAGAATATTGTTCCTCCGGGGCCGGACACCAGGATATTCTGGGATACGGCATCCGGAAGACCTGCGGGAACAATATTCCATGAATGCCCTCCGTCCGACGACCGGTACACACCATCGGCCAGCGTACCCTCCAGAATGCCGTAGACCGCGTCATGGCTGTCGCTTGCAAGTTGTATAAAATCAGCGAACGCCGGAAGGCCGGCGGTATCGCACTTGTTCCAGCTTTCCCCCTCATCCGTCGATCGCCAGACGCCTCCCACACGCCCGATGTAATTACCGGAAAGAAAAATATTCCCCCCATTCCCCGCGGTAACCGAAAGTATCACAGACACGGGAAGTCCGCTGTCCTGCCGAGCCCAGGTTACACCGTTATCGATCGACCGGTAAAGGCCGTCCATCCCGATGACGAATACGCTGTCCTTCCCGGTAAAGGTATAGAGCCCACTCATATTTGTGTTCAGAAACGAGATACCGAAGCCCACCGAATCCCTCTGCCAGGTCGTCCCCCTGTCGGTCGACCGGAACAGGGTCTTGCTCAGCACCCCTTCCCCATCGGCGAAAGTCGCAAACAATGTGCCGTCCGGCCCCGCCCCGAGGGAGTAGCATCCGATCGTCCCGCTGTCTGCGAGCACGGTCCAGTGAGCCCCGCTGTCGGTCGACCTCTGAAGACCGGCATTGATCGCGTCCGGATCTCCTGCGTAGAGAGTCCCGGCGGTGTCGAGTGCGCACAAGAGGATCATGAGAGCGGGTGAAGGGATCGGCGTCCAGCTCTGTCCCGTGTCGGCCGAGAGATACAACTGCCGGGAGTCGACACATGCGAGCATTTTGCCGTTCCGGGTGACCTGCAGGGATGTGATATTGCTGTCCTGAAGCCCCACCGCGCGCCAGGATATCTGTCCCCGCACCTGCAGCGGGATCATGACGGTGATGCAGAGAACGATAAAACAGATTATTGATGATTTCACTGGTAACCTTTCATATATTCATGGGACGGTGATTCCATCCTGTCAGCTCTCTACCGGACAGGCATCCATCGGTCGACGCCGACATTATGCAATCCCAATACCACAATCGCTCGAGAGGGAATATTCTTCGGATGGATAATTTCCCTTCTCTGCGCCCACGCTTGTGGCACAATTGCCCCACATCATAAGGTTCATTGCCGCGAGTGCCATGCGACACCGGCAACGCATGTTCGAGGAAAGGAAACAATGGACCTGAGTTCCGGCAGATGGAAGATAACTGACCGTCCGAACGGGGACGCGACAGCTGCCGCTTCACCGGAGGAGGAGCATCTTCTTTACGGAAAAATATGATTTCGACGGGTCCTTGAGACTCGTCGCCTTCAGGCTGTAAAAATATA
>DATKPE010000018.1:0-68422 GCA_035524335.1 Bacteroidota bacterium | reverse complement strand
ACCCCTGCGAAGATCGCTCTGAATCTCTGGAACGTTCACCAGCCGGGGATTTCCCTCAATCCCCATTTTTTCAATTACCCCGCGCTCACCTTCTATCTGAATTTTCTTGTCCAGCTCGTTTTCTATTGGGCGGGGCATCTTCTGGGGTCTTTCCCGGACGCCGCATCGTTCACGTCGGACGGGCCGCTGGTCACACTGATCGGCCGCGGTATCTCGGTCCTGTTCGATCTGGGGTCGGTGACGGTCCTCTGGCTTCTGATGGAGAGGATCGCCGGCAGAATCCCTGCGGCCGCGGGCGCCCTTTTCCTCGCGCTGAATCCTCTCCTGATCCTTCAGGCCCATCTGGTCCAGGTCGATACTCCGCTTACTTTCTTCTGCCTTCTTTCAACTCTCTTTCTGATCCGTCTGCATGAGACAGGCGGTTTCCGGTGGTATCTCCTGGCCGGGATTTCGGCCGGTCTGGCTGCCGCGTGCAAATACCCGGGCGCGCTCCTTCTCGCGGCGCTGACCGCAGTCCATTTTCTGCGCGCGGGAACGTTGCGGCAGGCGGCGGGGGCTCTCCGTGACCGGAGACTGTACGCAGGTCTGGCCGCGGCGGCGGCGGTCTTCGTTCTTCTCAATCCTTACATCATCCTCAGCTTTCAGGAATTCTCCGCCGGCTTCACGTTCGAGGAGGAACATATTGCGACGGGTCACCTCGGGGTCAACCCGGCCGAGCCGACTATTCTGTACTATCTGACCGATGTTCTGCCGGCCGCATGCGGATGGGGGATGACCGCGCTTGCGGCCGTGACTTCGCTGGTGGTTGTCGCCCGGCGGGAAAAACCGAAAATGGTCCTTCTCTTCTTTCCCGTCATCTACCTCCTGATACTGTCGACCTGGAAAATGAGGAGCGACCGGTATCTCCTCCCGCTCATTCCGTATGCGGCGGGGATGGGGTCGATCGGCTGTGTCATGGCCGGTGAAAAAATTGTCTCCTGGCTTCACCGCATGGCGCGTACCGGTGCGGGAGTACGCGCGGAGAGCGTCAGTGCGGCGGCGGTTATCGCCCTGCTCGTCGCCGTTCCGCCCGCCCTCTCCGCCGCAGAATACCTCCGGTCGCTCGGACTGCCCGATGCGCGCGTCGTTACCAGGGAATGGATCGTCCGGCACTATCCCGCGGGTTCGATCATTGCGACCGGACCGTACGGCATAGATTTTCCCGATTCCCAATACTTCACCCTTGGCATCCCCTTCGTGGCCTACAAGACGGAACAGGTCGCTCCCTTCTATAATACCGGATGGTATGAGGACGTCGATCTCCTGATTACGTCGGGGTACGATTACGCGCGGTTCGCACGGGAGCCGGAACGGTATGCTTCGTTCATGGCGTTTTACGGCGCACTGCAGAAGGGGTGGAAGCTGGAGTATGCCTCCGATACGTCCGGCGCGCTCACCGGTCCGACATTCCGGCTCTACTCCTGTCCCGATTCCCTCCGGCGATCGCTGATCGATCCTGCGCTCTTCGGGAGCCTGGGCGCTTCCCCCGAGAGTCTCCGCATAAGTCATTTTCTGAAGGAGCTGAATTCTGTCTGCCTCCGGAAGGGAAAGCCGGAAAAGAGCGAGCAGGTCCTGCAGGCGGTGCTTTCGGTCGAAACGGATAATATCGCCGCTCTGAACTCGCTCGGAAAGGTCCAGATCGGGCTGGGAAAGTACAAGGAAGCGCTCGGCGTACTCGGCCGTTCGATTCTTCTCCGGCGTGATCAGCCGGAGGTGTATGCGATGGCCGGACATGCGCTCGTTGCGCTCAACCACGACAAGGAGGCTGTTTCGGCTCTCACCCGAGCCATCTCCCTCGATCCGCGTGCGGTCTCTCCCTATGAAGATCTGATGGGCTGTTATGACAGGGAAGGGCGGACGCAGGAACTACGTGAGGTCATGAAGCGATACGCCGGCCTTCTTCCGGAGGGAAGTCCGGAGCGGATAAGACTGGAGGAGAAAATAGCCGGTCCGGCAGGCCGCACCGGACGGTGAACTGACCCGTTTCGGCCGTCGGAATCAGAACAGCCCGTTGCTGTTGGGGGAATCTTTCAGGACCTCCTGCGACGCCTCCCATTCTTCGGCGATCAGTCCGTCCGCAAACCGGAGGATATGGATGACCGACCACTGGGAGGCGGAGGGAAAGGTGATTCTTCCATGGACGGCAACGAGGTCGCCCTCCTCCAGAATCCGCACGACCTCGTACGTTTTATCCGGAAAGGCGGCCGCATTCTCCTCCATTCCCTTCAGAAGCGTTTCCCTGTCTCCCTTGAACCAGGCATTATGATGGCGGAAGTTTTTGTGCACATACCGTTCGTACGCCTCGCGCACCTTTCCCGACGACGCCATCTGCAAGAACGACACGGCCATTTCTTTTTTATTCATACGTATCCTTCTCTCATGTGTGCGTGGATCCGGCTCCATCCATCCGTTATGCGGTTTTCTCTCCTGCGGAGTCATTCTCCCTGTGTCTTGTGAAGCTCCAGTTCCATGTATCTGACGCCGGCGACCGGGTTGAACCTGTAGGCCGGGATGTCGCGAAATCCCAGACGCCGGTAGAGATTCTGGGCGTCGGTCATCGACGGAAGCGTATCGAGGCGGATGCGCCGGTAGCCGGCCTCGGCTGCCCGTGCGATGGCCCGCAGTGTCAGCAGGCGGCCGCCGCCCCGGCCCCGCAGTTCGGGGCGGATGTAGAGCCGCTTGAGTTCTCCGGTATCGGGCGGATCGAGAGGTCGCAAGCCGACGCAACCGGCCGGAATGCCGTCCGCGAGGGCGAGAAACAGGCCGCCGGCGGGGGGCGCGTATTTTCCGGGTAGGGTTGCGAGCTCCTCGTCGAATCCCTGAAAGCAGAGATCGACCCCGAGTGAGGCGGCGTATTCCGTGAACAGCTCCTTCGCCGCCGTTATTTCTGCAGGTTTCAATGCTTCAATGATGTCGACCATGTGGGAAGAAGGTAACGAAGGGAAGGACGTTTGTCAAGGCGGGCGCCCGGAGGATCCGCGGAATGTCGGTTGGAAGCCTCAGGCAAAACATATAGTTACATTAATTCCCGGCAGAAAGTTGTGAACTGAATCACATCCCGGTTGGAGCTGAGACCGGTGTACAATATATTAGATGTCGTAGATCCTACAGGATTGTAGATAGTGGTGGATTAGGAAAGCCCCGGTATGCTTGCCGGGGCTTTTTTTTTGAGGACATGAGTTCCTTCCAGCGGGCCGATGCAGTGTCTTCCCCCCCCCGCCATCCGGGTATCGGAGGCATCCGCTCCGCACGTGTCCGGTCTCCGTTCCGGAAAATTTGTATATTCCATCAAACGTTTCAGGATACGTCACATTTTCGGGGAAAGCGGTGAAACATCTGCTGATCTGTCTCTGCCTGTTCGCATCTCTCACTGCATGGGGAAGGCCGGAACTCCGGCCGCCGGCCGTTCCGCTGATCTCGTGCGATCCCTATTTCAGCCTCTGGTCGTTTTCCGATTCACTGACCGGCGACTGGCCCCGGCACTGGACCGGCACGGTCCAGGGATTCTCGAGCATGATCCGGATCGACGGATCGACCTACCGTCTGATGGGCCCGTCGCCGAGAGAGGCGGCGGCGATGCACCAGAAATCGGTCGACATCACACCGACGTCGACACGCTACGCGTTTGAGGGGCACGGTATGACCGTCAGCATGACGTTTTTCACCCCGCTTCTCCCCCAGGCGCTCGATACGCTTTCGCGTCCGGTCACCTACCTGACGTGGGAAGTGACATCGGAGGATAAACAGACCCATGACGTCGCCCTCTATGTGGATAATTCCGCTGAGATCGCGGTGAACACATCCGGCGAAAAGGTCGTCTGGTCCCGGCTGGAAACGGGGGGGCTCGATCTGCTCTGCATCGGAAGTCAGGCCCAGCAACTGCTTGCCGCGAGCGGAGACGATCTGCGCATCAACTGGGGATATTTTTATCTCGCCTCCCCGCAGGCGGATCATGCAGTGGGGGTCATCGGATCCGACGAGGCCGTACGGAAACAATTTGCACGACTCGGGACGATCCCGGCGGACGACGACACGCGCATGCCGCGCTCCGCCGATGACGACTGGCCCGTGCTGGCGAAGAAATTCGACCTGGGCCGCGTGGGGACTTCGCCCGTCTCGCGGCATGTCCTTCTCGCCTATGACGACCTGTTTTCAATCGAATATCTCAACCGGAAACTCCGCCCGTACTGGCGGAGAAACGGGGCGGAAGTGTCGGATCTCCTGAGGACCGCGGAAAAGGAATATGTATCCCTCCGGCGCACGTGCGCCGATTTCGACCGGAAACTGACGGCCGATCTGTCGGAGGCGGGGGGTGAGAAATATGCCGAACTGGCGGTTCTCGCCTACCGGCAATGCCTGGCCGCGCATAAACTTGCGGTCGACATCGACGGGACGCCGATGCTCTTTCCGAAGGAAAATTTCAGCAACGGTTGTATCAGCACCGTCGATGTCATTTATCCGGCATCGCCTCTGTTTCTTTCCCTGTCGCCCCAACTTATGCGCGCCACCCTCGCGCCGGTCCTTCAGTATGCCTCATCCCCCCGGTGGCATTTTCCCTTTGCCCCCCACGACCTCGGCACCTATCCGCTCGCGAACGGGCAGGTTTACGGCGGCGGCGAACGGTCCGATGAGGACCAGATGCCCGTCGAGGAATCGGCCAACCTTATCCTCGTTGTCGCCGCGCTCGCAAAGGCCGAGGGAAACGCTTCGTTCGCCGGGCGGTACTGGCCTGTGATCGAAAAGTGGGCGGGCTACCTGCAAAAATTCGGCGTCGATCCGGAAAGCCAGCTCTGTACGGATGACTTCGCCGGCCATCTGGCCCACAATGCGAATCTCTCGGCCAAGGCCATACTCGCCATCGGGGCATACGGCAAACTTTGCGAAATGACCGGAAGAAAGGAGGAGGCGGAGCGCAGTGCAAAATCCGCCCGGGACCTCGGAACCGTCTGGCGGAGACTTTCCAGGGATATGGATCATTACAAACTTGCCTTCGATCAGGCCGGCACATGGAGCCAGAAGTATAATCTTGTCTGGGATCGCATCCTGGAACTCAATATCATCCCGCAGGAGGAGATCCGGAAGGAGGTCGCTTCCTACTACCGGAATCTGAACCGTTACGGTCTCCCGCTCGACAACAGGAAGGCGTACACCAAGCTCGACTGGCAGGTCTGGACGGCGACGCTTACCGGCGACAGGGGGGACTGGGACTCGCTCATGACTCCCGTCTACCGCTTCGTCAATGAAACCACGCCGCGGGTTCCCCTCACCGACTGGTACTGGACGACGGACGCGAAACAGGTCGGCTTCCAGGCACGATCCGTTGTCGGCGGGGTCTTCATCAAATTCCTCTCCGACCCGGAGCTCTGGAAGCGATGGGCGGGAGGCTCCCGGTGAGATCCGCACTCGTCTCCGCCTTCTGTCTGCTCTGCCTCACTGTGCCTCAGCTTATTGCGAGAACGGCCCCCATGAATCTGCAGACTGCGACCCGCACACCCTCCGTCCGGAAGGAGCCGTTCGGCCGCCTTCCCGACGGCACCGCCGTGGACCTCTACACCATGACCGCCAGTTCGGGAATGGAGGCGAGGGTCATGACGTACGGCGGCATCATCGTCTCTCTCCGCGTGCCGGACCGCCAGGGGAACCTGGATGATGTTGTTCTCGGTTTCGATTCCCTCCGCCAGTACGTCGAGGATTCTCCCTACTTCGGCGCCATCGTGGGACGTTACGGCAACCGGATCGCAAAGGGATCATTCACGCTCAACGGGAAAACATACCGTCTCGCCGTCAACAATGGAAAAAACCACCTTCACGGCGGACTTCGCGGATTCGATAAAGCGGTCTGGAACGCCGTCCCCGCCGTCGATGGGGATACCGTCTCCCTTACCCTGACGTACACAAGTAAAAATCTCGAGGAGGGATATCCGGGCACGCTCACTACCCGGGTCATCTACCAATTGACGCCGCACAACCGGCTCAGAATCGTCTACCGTGCGGCGACCGATGCGCCGACGGTTGTCAACCTCACACAGCACTCGTACTTTAACCTGGCGGGCGCGGGGACGGGCGACATTCTTGCCCATCTCATGACGATCGCCGCCGACCGTTATACGCCGGTCGACAGCGGGCTGATCCCGACCGGCGAACTCGCCCCGGTCGAAGGGACGCCGTTCGATTTCAGGAAACCGCAGGCGATCGGTCTGCGGATCGGACAGCGCGATCCCCAGCTCGAGCGGGCCGGCGGATACGATCACAATTTCGTTCTGAACGGAGGACCTGGATTGAAGTTTGCGGCCCGCGTCGAAGAACCGGGAAGCGGCAGGGTGATGGAAGTGTATACCACGGAACCGGGACTGCAGTTTTATTCGGGAAACTTTCTCGACGGTCATCTGACCGGCAAAGCCGGCCGCCGGTATCTTCACCGGTACGGGTTCTGCCTCGAGACCCAGCATTTTCCCGATTCGCCGAATCATCCCTCGTTTCCGACGACGACCCTGCTGCCAGGGGCGGAGTACCGGACCGAGACCGTCTACGCGTTTTCCGCAGAGCCCCGGCGGTGATTCTGCCCGCTCGGGCCACGGGGTATCCGGTTTATTCAAATCGCATTCTCCGATTTTCGCATTTGCCGCCGCATCCACTGGATTATCCGCCGATTGTTTCGTAGGTTGCCTTCAGGAAACAGACTGCACTCATGCCATGATGAATATGAAAAAAGCCGCGCTCTATCTTCTCCTCACCGCCGCAGGGGTGTCGACGGCCGTTTCCCAGAATAAATTCGGTACGCTCCTGAAGCGGGCCTATCCCTCGCTGGATGTCTCGACGCCGCAGATTATCCTTGTGACCTTTACGGACAAGGGGGGCAAAAACTATGCGGCGGAGGAACTGCTCTCGGGGCGGTCGATCCGGCGGCGGCAGAAAGCCCGGCCGGGACATGCGGTGATCGACGCCGCCGACTACCCGCTCGAACAGTCGTATGTCCGGGACGTGGCGGCCCGGGTCGGTACGGTCCGGCATCAGCTGAAATGGTTCAACGCGGTCAGCGCCGTGGCGACGAAACCGCAGATCGACGCGATCATGAAACTGCCGTTCGTGAAGGAGGTCGACCTCGTCGGCAGGTGGAAGGCGGCCGGTCCGAAGGAACAGCTTCCCCGGATGGGGACAAAATCCCATCGTGAAGGTGTCACTTCGCTCGATTACGGCGTCTCCTACGCACAGCTCCAGCAGATCAATGTTCCCGCGGTTCACAATCTTGGCATCGAAGGCCAGGGTGTCATGATCTGCATGTTCGACGAGGGGGTGCACAATCCCTCCGATCCGATGTTCGATTCGATGCGGATCGTCGCAATGCATGACTTCGTCGACCACAAGGAGAGTGTTATTCCTGAAGATCCGGACTACGGAGGGCACGGTCAGGCGACACTCACGACGATCGGGGGATATATCCCCGGCTACTTCATCGGACCCGCGTTCCGCGCGGAGTACCTGCTCGCCCGGACAGAGAACGATTCGAGCGAGACGCCCATCGAGGAGGACAACTGGGCGAAAGGGATCGAGTGGGCCGACAGCATCGGGGTCGACGTCACGAGCACCTCGCTGGTCTACCTCCAGTTCGATCAGGGATGGCCGAGCATGACGTGGCAGGACATGAACGGCTCGACTGCTCTGATCACGCGCGCCGGAGACCGGGCCGATTCGCTCGGTATCGTGGTGGTGAATGCGGCGGGAAACGCCGGCCGGGATTCCACCCATAACACGCTCTGGGCTCCCGCCGACGGTTTCAACATCATAACGGTCGGTGCGGTCGATACCGCCGGCGTCGTGATGGGATTCAGCTCGAACGGTCCGACGGTCGACGGCAGGATCAAACCGGACGTCATGGCGATGGGGATGAGCGGGACGTCGTTCGCATGCCCCCTCGCCGCCGGGGTTGCGGCGCTGATCCGCTGTGCAAATCCGGATCTCACCCCCGCACAGGTCCGTGACGCGATGCGGAATACCGCCTCCGACGCCGGTTCTCCGGATAATTTTCACGGATGGGGAATTCTGGACGCCTTCGCCGCCGTGAACTATTTCGGCATCACCAGTCATCTTTCGGGCACCGTGTACGACGACAGGAACGGGGACGGAAAACGCGAGCCCGGTGAAATGTATCTCCCCGGCGTCACCGTCAGGATCGGAGGGGCGAGGACCGATTCCCTTCTTTCGGATCAGCACGGTAGATTTCTGTTCGACAGTCTCGCCGGCGGGCTCTACACCGTCACGGCGGACCATCCCGGGGCAGGCCTTATCACGCCGGGCGCGGCGGGGTATACCGTCACGATCGACAGTGCGAACCGCGTGACCGGCAACCTCGACTTCGGGCTGTTCAGACCCGTTTCGATCCGCGGCCGTCTCTATATCGATCTCAACATGGATGGCATATACGACGCCGGCGATGCGACCCCGGCACACTGGCCGGTGATTCTTTCCGGTTCAGCTTCGGCGACCGCCTATACCGATTCGAACGGATACTATTCCTTTACGGCGCTCGGGCCCGGCCTCTACACCGTTACCGACAGTCTTCCGCCGCAGTGGATCGAGTTCTCCCCCGGTCCCGGGACACAATATTCGATCGTCTCGGTCTCCGGTCTGGATACAACCGTTCCTTCATTCGGAAATGTTTTTTCGATTCAAAGCCCGGTGCAGGTTCTCGACGGTTGGAATCTTCTCTCACTCCCCTATATCCGCAGTTCTTTCCTAAGAGATTCGCTCTTCCCGGGATCCGTGTCCGGGGCGTTTGCCTATAGCGACGGATACCTTCAGACCGACACGCTCCGGCCGGGAAACGGATACTGGCTGAAATTTTCGGGCGCGTCGGTGCTGAGCATGACGGGATATCCGATTCCCGCGGAGTCGATCGCGATCCAGGCGCGCTGGAACATGATCGGGTCGCTTTCGTATCCGGTTCCGGCCGGGTCCGTGGCGAGTATCCCGCCGGGCATCGTCACGAGCCCGTTCTACTATTATACGGGGAGCGGTTATGCGCTGGCCGATACCATCCGGCCGGGATACGGATACTGGGTGAAGTCGGAAATGCCGGGCGTCCTCATCCTTGCCCCGCCGGGATCCGCCGGAAAAGCGAACCGGATCCGGATTGCCCCGGGCGCCGGACTGCCGCCTCCGCCGCCGACTGCGGGCGGGACTCCTCCCGGAATTCCGAAAATTCCGGATTCGTTCAGCCTCGATCAGAATTATCCCAATCCCTTCAACCCGTCGACAGTCATACGGTATCAGCTTCCGATCCGGAGCAGTGTCGATATCCGGGTGTTCGATCTGCTGGGCCGCGAAGTCGCGATGCTGAAGAACGGGGTAGAGCAGGCTGGATTCAAGGAAACGGTCTTTGACGCCCGGAATCTCCCCAGCGGCGTCTATTTCGTTCGTCTGCGGGCGGGTATGTTCAATGGTGTGAAAAAGATCGTGCTGGCGCGATGAATCCGGATCGATATCCGCCAGATATGTTATTCTGATTATCGGACTTTTATCTCCGATTAAAGTAAAAACAGCAGAGGGGATATTGACATTCCCTCCGCAGTCCCGTACCTTTCAGTATGCGGTGTGGTGATGGGTGTCTTTCATCATACCAACGCGATTTTCATTCCTCACCTCACCTTATCTCACACCTGCTGTATCACATCTCATCTGTTCTTTCCGAAATGGATATGAAGTAAACCCCTCAATGCGATCCGGGCGGAAGATCGTACGGGCCGGATTCTTCGCGGGTATGGAGGAAGGAGTTGGCATCATGATATCGAAATATTTTTTAGGTATTGCGCTCCTTGCGGTTTTCTGCCTGCCGGTCCGGATGACAGGCCAGTGGGTTTCGACAAACGGTCCATACGGCGGCACGGCCTGCGCGTTCGCATCCAACGGCCGGGATATCTTCGCAGGCTCCCCCGTGGGGCTGTATCATTCTGTCGATGCCGGGGCGAGCTGGACTCGCACTCCGCTCCCGTTCACGAATGTTACGGCGGCGGGATATTTCGGAACCCGCCTTATTATAGGCACCGGCTCGGGTGTCTGGCTGTCTGATGACAACGGTCTCAGTTTTTCCCCCGGCGGATCGGCGCCGGTCCTGAACGCCTTTGCTGCGGCCGCCGGGATCGTCTATGGTGCTTCCGACAACAGCGTATACGCCAGCTCCAGTTCCGGATCGAGCTGGACAAACATCGGCAACAGACTCCATGCAACCGCAGTCCGGTCGATCGCAACCGCCGGACCGAATATCGTCACCGCGACCGACTCGGGGATCTATCTCTCGTCGGATGCCGGCGGCCACTGGATGCCGGCGGTCACGAGCCCTGCCGACACAAATTTCTTTTCCATTTCCGGAGGAACCGGGCGGCTGTTTGCCGGGGGGGACAGCGGGGTATACATTTCATCCGATAATGGCGCGAACTGGAAAGGGGTGCCGGACCGCTCGGAGCTCAGCGGAGTGAAAGTGCTTGCTGTTGCAGGGTCACGGGTCTTCGCCGGATACGGAAATAACGGGATCTACATCTCGTCGAATAACGGCGCGTCCTGGGTCAGGTCGAACAGCGGCCTGACCGATTCGTCGGTTGTCGCTATTGCGGTTTCCGGGAAAATAGTCTTCGCGGGGACGACGTATCAGGGAATATTCGAGTCGACGAACAACGGCGCTCAGTGGTCGCCGGCCAGTATAGGGTTTTCCGCAATGGATATCGAATCGATTGTCTCGGAAGCGGGAGCGGGGAACGGGATAACGCCGGCGATCATCTGCGCAACCTCCTCCGGAACACCATTTATCAGCAGCAATGATGGCGGGCTGTGGGATGCGGACACCAGCGGGCTCTCCGGCGATTTTGTGACCTCGCTCTTTTCTTTCGCATCCAGGCTGTTTGCCGGCACCGGGGACGGCGGGGTGTACGAAGCAACCCCGGGGTGGAGGCAATGGACCACCACAACGCTTGGCTCCGGCACCGTGAACGGATTCGGGCTCAACCCTCACGCCGGCGGAGGATACGATCTGTTTGTGGGAGTCATGACTTCCATTTACTCGTCGCCGGACACCGGTCGCAGCTGGCGTGCCTCCGGTTACCATCTGACGTCGGTGAACTGCTTTCAACCGTTTGACGGAAAACTGTTTGCGGGGACGGCGCGGGGTGTTGTGTACAGCACCGATGGCGGATTCTCATGGATCGAGTCGGGTTTGGACTACACTTCCGTCAACTCCATGGCCGCGATCGGGGGACAGCTGTTCGCGGCAACATCCAGGTACGGAGTATTTGTCTCGACGGACGATGGGCTGACGTGGAGGCAGGTAAATTCGGGATTGTCCGACCATGATATCTCCTCGCTGACCCTGATGGGGATCGATTTGTTTGCCATGACCGGTGACGGGGTCTACCGGACGACGAACGCCGGCGGGAGCTGGTTGCCGATGACGGACGGCATGACCGGGATCCCGGTCCGGTCGCTCGCTGTCTCCGGGTCGATGGTGTTTGTTTCCACCAGTGGAGCCGGAGTCTGGATGCGGCCTCTCGCCGATATCGTGACCCTGATGCAGCTTTCTGCCGTACCCGACAACGGCCGGATCACGCTTCACTGGACGCCCGATTATCATTCCGGGCTGGCGGGTTACCGGATTTTGTCCGGTCCGGCACCCAATCCGGCAACGGCGATTGATTCCACCGGACCATCTGATACGACAGCAACATTCGATTCGCTCAGGAACGGCAACCCGTATTATTTCAGGGTTGTCGCGGTCGATACGGGAGGCACGGAGATCAACAGCACGAACGAGGTCAGCGCGATACCGGGTCTTTTCCTGACGGCGGTGCCGGAAAACGGAGAGGTGTTCCTCCACTGGAGTAAAGATTATCATCCCGGTTTTCTGCATTACCGGATCTTCGCCGACACGGTTCCGAATCCGTCGGCGGTCGCCGATTCCACACCCGGCGATGTGACCGATACCTCGATCACGATATTCCCGCTGAACGACGGCACGGTATATTATTTCCGCGTGACCGCCGTCGCTTCAGACTGGAGCGAAAGCAATTCCTCGAACATCGCCCAGGCGAAACCCGGCCTGGTTAATTTCCAGGTCGACAACGGCTGGAACGTCCTCTCGGTGCCGTTCCTCATGCCCGACAATCATCTCTCGGAGCTGTTTCCGCCGGCGGTGTCGTCGGCATATTCCTATTCCGGAAATTATACGGCGAACGATACGCTGACGCTCGGGAAGGGATACTGGATACGATTCAGCGGAAGGCCGTACGTAACGCTGAACGGGGGGCAGGTCGATGCGGATTCGGTTCCGGTGACCGAAGGGTGGAATCTGATCGGATCGATTTCCACCCCGCTCGATGCCGCGCAGATTGCCTCGGTCCCGGGAGGCCTGGTCACGTCCCAGTTCTTCGGGTATACCAATGGTTATTCCACGGCAAACGTGATCATGCCCGGCAAAGGATACTGGGTGAAACTCGATCAGGCGGGTACGCTCCTCCTGGCGCCTCCGGCGCGTCAGCCCTCCGCGGCGGGAAGGATACGCATTGTGCCGCGATCCGAACTGCCGCCGCCTGCACCGGGATCCGCCCAGGGCGATGTGCGCCGCCCGACGGATTGGGTGCTCGGGCAAAACTACCCGAATCCGTTCAATCCTGTCACGATTATCCCGTACGGGCTCCCATCCGCCGCCCATGTGACTCTTACTGTCTACAATATTCTCGGTCAGGTGGCCGCGGTACTGGTCGACCGGTACGAAAATGCCGGATACAAGAGTGCGGAGTTCGACGCCTCAAATCTTCCAAGCGGGGTCTACACGTATGTACTGAAGGCCGGATCCTTCAGCCGCGCGCGCCGCCTGGTTATCGTGAAATGAGGACGCCGGGACCGGATAAACAGATGCAGGAGCATCTGTTCCTGCGATAAGCGAGGAGGATGCATGTCATGAGAATCGTTCTCATCATCGTTGCCGCGGTCTTTTTTCTTTCGGTTCCGCTCTATCACTCATCCGACGGCGAGCATCGGGGGGACCGGAAGAGGGCGCGGCATATGCTCGACAGCATCACGGCCCATGCCCGTCAGAACAGTTTCGGGCTGGAAATCGTCCGGTATGAGTTCGAAACTGCCGGAAACAACCATATGGCGATCGCAGAGATCGCGGGATTGATGGCGGATGTCGGGCACCACACGATTCCGCTCATCAAGGTCGCCCAGATCGCCGCTGAGACAAAGTACGAATGCAAGTATTTTTCCGAAATTGCCTCGATTGTGGTGCGGCATCTGACAGAATCGGAACGGGTCGTCGATCTGGCCCGGATGGCGCGGGATGCGCGGACTCCGGCGGATATCAGCGAGCTGGAACGGGCGATCGATTCCATGGAGGGGGAGTGCGAACTGAAGACAATCGCAGAGGCAAAAACATACCGCCCGTGATCCCGCACCGGGGTTACTTCACGAGCACCAGCTTCTTCGTTTCCACCTGCTTATCGGCTTCCAGCCTGTAAAAGTAGACGCCGCTCGGGAGGGCTCCCGCATTGAAGGAAACGGTTTTGACGCCCGGGGTCTCCATTTCGTCCACCAGCGTTGTTATTTCCTGCCCGAGGAGGTTGAACACCCTCAGAAGGACGTGCCCGGCGCCGGGAAGGACATACCGGATTTCGGTCGTCGGATTGAACGGGTTCGGATAATTCTGCATGACCCGGAACCGGAGCGGATCTTCCGTTTCACGGACCGAGGTCGTCGTCTGGATATTCTGTGCCGTCACGTTGTACGAGCTGTCGGTCGATCCGGGAATCTGAACGCTGAGAATCCCCGCGGGACCGTTGTAATAATATCCCCTCCCGCCCGTTCTCAGCTGTCCATAGGAATCCGATTCCGCCGCCGCGGTGTCGTTGATGCTCACGACACCCGGGTGCTGGGAAATCCCGTGGATGTCGGCAATATAGACCCGTCGGGAGAGTTTTCCGGCATACGTGCCCGATGCACTGCCGATCACCAGGTCGAGAACCTGTGTGAGGCCGGCAGAATCGGCAAGTTCCGACATCTGCTGCGAGAAGGGGGTGACAGCGTAACCGCCCGACTGGTACGCGAGGGATTTTCCGTCGTCTTCATAGAGCGAGAACGATCCCTGGCCGCCCTGAAGCGGGTAGACTTCGAGGAACAGGGTGTCGAGCGGCCGTTCGTCCGAATAGTTCATCGGGCCCTGCATCGGGACGATGCTACCCCCTCTGACGAACAGCGGCATCCGGTCGAGCGGTGTCGAAACCAGCACGGACGTCCCGCCGCGGTAGACCTTGTCTGTCCAGAAGTCGAGCCAGGTCCCCGCCGGCAGGAGGACGGTCTTTGTCGCCTGGCCGGGAACAACCACGGGAGAGACAAGAAATGCCGGTCCCCACATGTACGACGTCGCGTTGTTCAGGAAGGACGGATTCGACGGATCGTCGAAAAAGAGCGGCCGCGCCAGCGGCATGCCCGTGGAATAATTCTGATATGCGAGCGTGTAATTGTAGGGGAGAAGACTGTAGCGGAGACGGAGGAACCTGGTCGCGATGCTCTCCGCCTGGACGCCGTAGCCCCACGGTTCGGTGGGCTGACCGGTCCCGTGCGCCCGTGTCACGGGGCAGAAGGTTCCGTACTGCATCCATCGGATGTAGAGTTCCGGCGTCGTGGTTCCACAGCAGAATCCGCCGATGTCGGAATTATGATAGGCGAGACCGGACATCCCCATGCCGAGCATCATCGGCGGCTGAACCGCCAGTCCGCCGAAATCCTTTCCGACGTCGCCCGACCAGGGAACCACCCCGTAACGCTGAATGCCCGCATAGCCGGACCTGGTGAGGTTGAACAGACGCTGGCCCGGCCGCAACTTCTGGAATCCGTTATAGATCGTCCCCGCCCAGAGAAGATTGTAGATGTTGTGGACCTTTGCGGTTGAGCCGAGGTGGTGAACCATGTCCGCCGGGTGGGTTTCGGGCTCGCCGAGATCGGTCCATATCCCTCCCATCTCGGTGCCGAAGAAGGCCGGATGCAGACTCCACCACCATTCCTGTGCGGCGGGATTCGTCATATCGAGGAGCGCCGCGATGCAGTTGCACGACCACCAGTTGTTCAGCGTGTAGACGTCGCCCTCGCCGGTGGTCGTAAAATATCCGCCGGCGGCGGCCGCGGCATAATTGGCGGAAGGTTGGACGATGTACGGTTCGGTGATGGCGATCGTCTTCATCCCCTGCGAGAGAAAATCGGTCATCATGGTGAACGGCTGTGGCCAGGAGGCGGTATTCCAGGTCAGATCTCCCATGTTGACGTACCAGTACAGATCGAGCACGATGGCGTCGCACGGAATCTGCTTCCGCCGCATCGTCTGAATCATAGCCACCGCCTCGGTCTGGTTCTGGTAGCCGAATTTCGACTGGATGTACCCGAGCGCCCACCGGGGCGGAAGCGGCTGTCGGCCGGTGAGCCAGGTGTACCGCTCCAGCTGGGCGGGAATCGTCGGCGCGGCGATGATGTAACAGGTGAGCTCTCCACCGCTGACAGAGTAGGAAAACAGGGAGGGGACGGAGCGGCCGAAATCGAATTGACCGGGATAACTGTTGTCAAAGTAGATCGCATAGCCGTTCGTCGACGCGACGAAGGGAACGTTGATATTCATCGTGGAGAGCGGAGATGTATATCCGCCGCTTTGCGTGTTGTAGCTGGAGAAGGATTGGCCAAGCCGGTCCAGCGCGGTTCCCCGCTCGCCGGTGCCGTAATAATGATCACCGGCGCCGATCAGGAAGGATGCGCTTCGGTCAGTCTGGTTTGACGAGAAGCCGCCGCCGGGGGGCTCGGCGAGGAGCAGTTGTCCTGCGCCATCGTAATAGCTGATGCGGAGCGGATGTTTCCCGCAGACCGCCTTCATCGAGGACGTGGAGATCTCGAGGGTGGTGTCGGTTTCCAGAACGGTTGCCGGCACGGCCAGACCGGTATCGCGGATGACGACGAACGATGATTCCGGAACGGACGCTGGCCTGGGGAGGAAGTCGATCCGGAGGATGTCCGGTGCAGTGAAGGTGAAACAGACGGAGGCCGTATCGCAATTCACCGCAACGGTTTTACCGCGCACGGCATATCCGGTGACGTCTCCGGGATGCGTCTGGCCCCATACGGGAGCCGGCATCAGCAGGGCTGTGAAGACGCAGAGCAGGAGGCGTATCGGGACTGTCGGGGAGGGCATCGTTCGATGGTTATCTGTCTGCGCTGAATGTACGACGCACGGTGCCAAAAGTCAATCGAAGAAACAGTCTCGGAGAGCGTGCAAATCATTCCCGGGGCAGACGGCGCACCGCGATTCTCAACATACCGGACGAGAGGATCTGTCCGCCGGGAATCGGCCGGTGATGAGAGAATCGACCCTGGAAGGGGGGGTGAATCTGTTAAATCAGCCATCTGTATGTAAATATTGGAATATATTTGATTTGGACATATATGGCGACGGGGGAAATAATCTTCATTCCCTCTGGTCATTCTGACCAAAAACGTGTACATTACTGAACGCCGTTGTTCCGTGACCGGTATCGATTTGCAGGAGCCCGAATCCGCCTGTCGATATGCGCTGGGGCAGGCGATTCCGCAGTTGTCATCTCCCGTGTCGTCAAACATTTTTTGGAAGGAGTTCCCATGACCGTTGTCAGATATTTTTGTTTTGCCGCGGCCGTCTCCATGCTGATCTGGACGGAAGCCTCCGCTCAGCTCACCCGGCAGTGGGTTGCGCGCTTCAACAGCGGGCTGAAAAAAGGCGCCAGCCAGGCGGTGGCCATGACCAATGATGATTCCGACAACGTCTACGTCACCGGTTGGGTCACGAGGGCGGGAACGGGGGCCGACATCGTCACAATCAAATATACGACCGACGGCGCGCAGGTCTGGTCGAAGTATTTCACCAGCAGTGGAAACCATCCCGACAAGCCGACGGCGATCGCCGTCGACTCCGGCGGCTATGTCTATGTCTCCGGTTCGGTGAGCGGCGCGAACGGACTCGATTATGTCCTCCTCAAATATAAGAAGGACGGAAGCGACACTGCATGGGTCCGCACCTATAACGGCCCCGGCAACGGCGATGACAATGCCACGGCGCTGGCGGTGAACGATTCGGGCAACGTCTACGTCACCGGCTGGAGCCTCGGCGCAGGAACCGGCCTCGATTACGCGACGCTGAAGTACGATATCAATGGAAACCTGAAGTGGGTCGCCAGATACAGCGGGGCAGGTGCGAAAAGCGACAGCGCGCTCGCGATGGCGCTCCGCGGATTCACCGACCTCTACGTCACCGGCGCCAGTGTCGACACCACCTACGACTATCTCACCATCAAATACAATGCGGCGACGGGGGATACCGTCTGGACCGCCGTCTACAAAGGACCCGGGAATGACATCCCGCGCGCCGTGCTCTTCAACGGGGCGTCGAATCTGTATGTCACGGGGAGCACCCAGGGCATCGGCACGGGGAACGACATCCTCACCCTTCATTATAACGCGACAACGGGAGCCGGAGCCGATACCGCGATATTCAACGGCGCGGCCAACGGGGACGATGATGCCTACGACATGGCCTTCAACAAGCCGACCAGCCCCTCGCGTCTCTACGTGGTCGGGAAGACCCTCGGGTTCGGTTCATACAACGATTTTGTCACACTGAAATATTCGCTCACCCTTTCGCTCGACTGGGTGCAGACGTTCAACGGGACAGCCAACGATAACGACGCCGCCGTCCGCGTCGCCGGCGCCAACAACCCCTGGATCGTCGGACCCACCTCCAGCGAAGGGGTCGGATACGACTACGGCGTCCTGCAGTACAACGGCTCCAACGGCAACCCGATGCCCTTTGTTTTCTATAATAATGCGGCGGCAAACCTGGATGATATTCCGTCCGATGTCGCCATCCCCAACAACGGCGGCGGCGTTGTTGTGACCGGAACCAGTAAAAATCTCGACAACAGCACCGACATCGTGACGATCAAATATGTCGATCAGAGCGCGATCAAGTACCGCTCCTTCGTCCAGGAGAGCCTCGGCGTCACTTCCGCAAAGATTAATCTTGCCGGCATCGCTCCCAATGCCGGAAACGTCCGGGACAATGCGTTCACGAAGGCCTATCCGAAAATTAAGTACGGCTATCCCGGATATCCGGGCGGACTCGTGGTCGGCAATGCACGTCCCGACGCCCCGCTCACCTACGGATGGATGCGGTTCGACAAGGGAACCGCGCTGACGAAGTTTCTCCCCGACACCGGCCGGCCGCGCGGACTGGACTCCATCGGCGGCAAACTGTTCGTCAAGGAACAGAAGGATCCGACCTCCAAAAAATACAACAACCACCTGGTCGGTGCGCTGGTCGCGCTCAGGGTCAGTATCGGCGCGAGCGACGCCGAAATCACGCCGCCGACCTTCGGCGACCTCGTCTACAACGTCGCCGATACGATCAACGGCATCCCCCTCATGGGAATGACCCTCCGGCAGATCGCCTCGGTGACCGATAATTTTCTCACCTACTGGAGGGGATATCCGCCGATCAACTGGAAACGGCTCGATACGATCATCACCCGGATCGACAGCGCGTTCGCCGGCCCGCCGGGCCCGATGCCCTGGGTCAGCAAACAGCCCCTGCTGGTCGTCCCCGGCGTGAGGACGGTCGACAGCGTCGGGTTTCTTACTCCCGTGGTTGCGCCGCTCGTCGATCCTCTCGCATTCCCTCCCGGGTCGATCGACAATACACCGGAAAAGTACGCGCTCTACCAGAATTACCCGAATCCGTTCAACCCGTCAACGACGATCCGGTTCGATCTGCCGGAGGCGGGACGGGTGTCGCTCGTTGTCTATGATCTCCTCGGCAGGTCCGTCAGGACGCTTCTTGATAATGCCGACCTGACGGACGGTGAACATGAAGTCGCCTTCGATGCCCGCTCGCTCGCATCGGGGGTCTATTTCTATCGGATCCTTATCAACAACGGCCAGTTTCATCAAATCCGGAAGATGCTTCTGCTGAAATGATCCGGACACGATGCTGAAACCGCCGTTGCGGCGCAGGATCGAAAATTCATTGATTTTCTTCTATTTCGGGTATATCAGCCGGTGCCGGATCAAATAAAAATTGACAATTCGTCTCCTTCTTCGTAAATTTTGACATCACGGGCTATGGTTCATTGAAACCGTTTGTGACTTCTGGTTCACAAACGGTTTTTTTATTGTATCTCCCTGTCACATAACGAGGATGAAGGAGTCAGACAATGAACGATAATATGGAATATGAAGAACAGCTTGAAAAGGAAGAGAAGAAACACAAAAAAATCATGAAGTACGATATGGAGATCGGCATCATCCTCCTGATTGTGGTTGTGGTGGTGACCGTTTCCAATCTCATGCTGAAATCGAGCTATGAATCAATCAAGGAGGTCCGCGCCGGCATCGGCCCCCTCCTGATGGAATCGAACAAGGATATCCTCAACGCCGCGGAAACGTTCCGGAAGAACTCGACCGACAGCGCATCCATCGCGGCGATCGACAAGGCGAAACTCACCTATGACAACGCCATCCTCTTCTACTCGAAGACGATGAAGAAGGGAATGGAGGAGGGCCTTGTGGTCACCGTCCTCGACACCTGTTTTACCGCGGGCAACAATTTCCGGACCGCGCTCGAAGCTCAGCCGGAAGTCCTGAAAAACGGATTGACCGTCCAGATGCTCAATGCCGTCGACAACGACATGCTCCGTCTCCGGGGTAAAATCGATTCGCTCGTCGCAGGGATCGGAACATATAACAATTCCGGATTTTTACTCCACCTCAGCAGTCTCACGCCCTATCCGGGGAAGGTCGAATTCCGGCACCAACCCCTGCCCGAGGTTGCATTGTACCGTGAACCGGTCCCCGCGCCGGCTCCCGACAAAAAATGACCGTCTGACGGCCTGATCCATCGCCGGGGAAGGAGAACGTGTATGCTGGTCGTTGTCAAGGATGACGAGCGGGGGATGAGCCTCGAGGCGGCGGAGATTGTCGCCGATCGCCTGCGGAAAAACCCCCGTCTCGTCCTCGGCCTCGCAACGGGGGGAACGCCCCTCGGGCTCTACCGTGAACTGATCCGTCTTCACCGGGAGGAAGGGCTCGATTTTTCGCGAGTCACGACATTCAACCTCGATGAGTACCTCGGCCTGCCGCCGGACCACGATCAGAGCTATCACTATTTCATGCGGAAGAACCTGTTCGATCACCTGAACATCCCGCCGAAGGCGATTCACATCCCGGACGGGACGACGACGGATCCCGAAAGAACTTGCGCGGAATATGAGGCGGCGATCGAAAAGGCGGGCGGCATCGATCTCCAGGTGCTCGGCATCGGCGCGAACGGCCATATTGCGTTCAACGAACCGGGTTCCTCGCTCGGCTCCAGGACGCGCGTGAAGACCCTGACCGAGAAAACCGCCCGGGATAATTCCAGATTCTTCTCCGCCGGGGAAAAGCCACCCGCCTATGCGCTCACCATGGGGGTCGGCACGATCATGGATGCGCGGGAGCTCCTGCTCCTCGCCGCCGGACCGGGAAAAGCCCGGGCGATCCGGGCCGCCGTCGAAGGCCCGGTCACGGCCCAGTGCCCCGCCTCAATTGTCCAGATGCACAGACGAGCGATTCTGGTGATCGATACCGGCGCCGGTGCCGGCCTGGAGGGCTCCTATCCCGACACCTGGCGCTCCTCAATGCTTCGCGGGTCCTGCGGTACGCAGATGTAAACTGCCTGTGTTTCTTATCTTGTAAATCGGTACATTCCGGTACGCCTGCCTTCCGGCAGTCGCCAAAGCGTCCAATCTTCCGCATCAGAATGAAAGGAGAAATGCCGTGTCAAATTTTCTCAAAACGGGTTTTTTGATTCTCGTCGTCATCCTCTCCTTTGCATGGATGCTGAAACTATCGGAAGAGCGGGAGGGTCTCCGCCCTCGTGAGGAGCGGGAAGACAGGACCGGGGCGATGGCGGCCCTCGATTTCTGGACCCGGGCACGTGCCTACCCGGCCGCCGATATTCCTGCCGGGAAGTACTATCGGTCCTACGTCGAAGCGAAAGCCCGCCATAAAGACCTCGGTGCGGCAGTAAACACGGCGGCAATATGGAATCCGATCGGGCCCCTGAACCTCCAGGGAAGAGCGCTTTCGGTCGCCATCAATCCCCTCAATCCCTCCACGGTATATCTCGGTTCGGCAAGCGGAGGTCTCTGGCGATCGAACAACGGTGGGCTCGGGGGTGACTGGCAGCAGGTGATCACCGGCTATCCCGTGCGGGGCGTCGGTTCGATCGCGATCAATCCGGTCGACACGAACGTCATGTACATCGGAAGCGGGGAGGTGTATCAGTACCAGGAGGCGATCGGCGGACAGGTGATCAGAACCACAAGGGGAAGTTACGGCATCGGGATACTCAAAACGACCGATGGAGGTCTCACGTGGTCACTCAGCCTCGATTGGAGCCTGTCGTTACAGTCGGGTGTCGAAAAAATCGTTCTCAACCCCCGCAATCCGAACACGATCTATGCAGGCACATCCGAGGGTCTCTACAAATCGTACGACGCGGGAGCTACCTGGGTTCTCTCCTTTCAGGCCCTGCTCGTCGAGGATATTCTCGTCAACCCGCTCGATACGAATATGGTGCTTATCTCGTGCGGTGATTTTAAGAGCCAGATGTACGGAGTCTACCGGTCCCAGAACGGCGGGGACAACTGGGGATTTGTCAGCGGCTTCCCCGATTACGCCGGCAAGGCGTTGCTCGAAATGTACGCGAAGAATCCGACCACTGTCTACGCGAGTGTCGGGATCGACAGCGTGACGGACCACGGCATGCTTCTCCGGAGCACCGATTTCGGGAACAACTGGTCGCTTGTGTATGATCACAACGGCGACGGTCTGTTCCAGGTTCAGGGCTGGTATTCGCATTACGTCGCCGTCAACCCGGTCGATTCCACGCAGATCATCCAGGCGGCGGTTCCGATCAGTAAATCGATCAACGGCGGTGCATCCTTCTTCGCGGCCAACGGGGAGTATTCCGACAATCACGGGTTCGCCCATCATCCGACGAATCCGAACATTATATTCTCCGCGTGCGACGACGGGATCTACCGGTCGACCGATTTCGGCTCCACCTGGTCCAATGTCGGCTACGGTCTCATCACCGGTCAGTTGTACAACGGGTTCTCCAGTTCATGGCAGGATTCCACGCTCGCCATCGGCCAGTCGCAGGATCATATTCCGGGCTATCGCTATCTCGGTTCCCTGACTTGGGATCACGCCAGCGCCAGCGACGAGGCGGGATGGACCGGCATCAATCCGACAGACGACCATTATGTCTATGCTGTCAACCGCTACGGCGGCGCAATGTTCCGGTCGACCGATCGGGGATCGACGTTTCCGTACGGCGTCGGCTTCGATAATTCCGGCGCATGGAACTCGCCGATGGTCATCTCGTCTGCATCGCCGAACGCGATTTATTTCGGAGATATTCATATCCATCGATCTGCGGACGCCGGCTCTTCATTCTCCGTCACCAACGGCGGTGTGCCGCTCGACGGCAATCCGGTCCTCTCGCTCGCCGTCGGGAGCAGGGGCACGCTCGGAAACGACACGGTCTATGCCGGTACCGCACCCATTGTCACCACGGCCCATCTGTTCAGAAGCACGAACGGCGGGACCAGCTGGACAAACATCACCGGTTCGCTCCCAGACCGGTATCCGCTGGATATCGCCGTCGACCCATCGGATGCACGCAGGGTGTATGTCGCATTCGGCGGATTCGGCGGAAATCATTTCTTCAAATCGACCGACGCGGGGACGACCTGGAACGACATTTCCGGAAGTCTTCCCGACGTTCCGACTACCGCCGCCCTGGTCGATCCGCTTCATACCAACATCGTCTATGCGGGCAACGATCTAGGCGTTTATGTCTCGACGGACGCCGGAACTACCTGGTCCGGATTCAGTCAGGGTCTGCCAGACGGTGTCATCGTTGCGGACCTGAGTCTTTCTCCCTCGAATCGCATGCTCAGGGCCGTGACGCACGGTAATGGGGTGTTTGAACGGAAGATGTACGGCGAATTTCCGGCAAATTATTTCGATTACAAAGTGCTCTCCATCTCGACGCCGACGCCGGGAAGGGTCGACCTCGTCGGGACGCCAATGACCCCGGTTGCGTCGTTCCGGAGCCTCAGTACCCAGGCTCAGAGCGATTCGTTTAACGTCGAATTCCGTATCCTCTCCGGTTCCACGGAGGTGTACGCAGTCACCAAGCGCATCCCCGGCCTCGGTGTCGGAGAGACCCGGCAGGTGAATTTCGGGGTTCCGTTCACCGCTGACAGCGCCGGTGTTTTTACGACCCAGGCGATTTCAGCCGCGGGCGATCAGGATCCGACCAACGATACGATCAGCGGCACGTACACCGTTGTGCTGGCGCCCGACATCTATGTCTTCGACGTCGAGAAAGGGTCATGCCCCTATACGGAAATCACAGGCGGATCGGCAGGACCGGCGGGGGATGACGCCGTCCTCGCCGTCGGTATTCCGTTTCTGTTCACGTACGACAGTCACGTCTACGATTCGGTGCAGATCAGCACCAACGGCTGGGCCGAACTTGGTACCGGACCCCGCGGCTCGCTGTTCGGGTTGTCGACTCTCGATCAGCTGACGGCCTACTTCACGCCGACTCTCGGCACCACCGACAGGCCGACCAAGGCGATCGGACCCTGGTGGGCCGATCTCAATTCCAGCGGCGGACAGATTACGTACGCCACGCTCGGGTCTGCGCCCAACCGCGTCTTCGTCATCCAGTGGAAAAATGTGCTTTCAAATTACGACGCGGGACTTACCTCCGCCAGGCTCAATTTTCAGGTCCGGTTAAATGAAACAACCAATATCCTCGATATTTACTACGGCACCGTGGTTCCCGGATCCTCCCCGGGGTCGCCCGCATCCGCCTCGATGGGAATCAAGGACAACGTCGGAGGCGATTACCGCTTCTACGATCTCTTTGCCCGGGGAACCGGCCCGGCTTCATCCCTCGTCTCGTCGCTGAATCCGCTCTCCAACTGGCCCGGACCGGACAGCTGTTTCCACATCCAGACGAATCCGACCGGCGTTGTGGTGGCGCTCTCGCAGGGATGGAACATGGTCTCGAATCCGGCGCTCCGCGCGGATAATTTCGTCGGCGACCTGTTTCCCGGCGCAGGTACAGCGGCATTTTCCTTCAACAACGGATATCAGGTGGCCGATTCCATCGTTCCGGCGCTCGGTTATTGGATCAACATGTCGTTAGCCTCCTCACCCCGCATCGGCGGAGCAAGTCTTCCGTCGGTCAATGTTCCTGTCTCTGCAGGCTGGAACATGATCGGCGGGCCCGATCACGCGGTCCCGGCTCCGTCGGGAGGCATCGTGACTGGCAATGTGTTCGGATACTCCTCGGGTGGCTATGCCGTTGCAACGACGCTTCAACCGGGATACGGATACTGGGTCAGAACGACGTCGGCCGGTACGATACCTCTCGGCCCGATGTCCGCGGCCGGACCGGCGGCGCGCACGGCCGAAGAGTTTTCGCAAATCGTTATTGCCGACAAAACGGGCAGGAAGCAGACGCTCTACCTCGCGCAGGACGACAACGGTACTGTCGACCCCGGCGCCTATCTGCTCCCTCCATCGCCGCCTCCGGGGGCATTCGATGTCCGTTTCACCGGCGGCAGTATGCTCGCGGCCTACGGCAGTGATCTCACGGGCGATCTTGTCCGTCCTCTTCAGATCCACGGCGCGGCACCCCCTCTCAGCATTGCCTGGACTATCCGGCCGGGGGGCGGCAAACCTGTCTATCTGGACGAATCGGCGAACGGGACGATTATCGGATCGCATCGTCTGACCGGCGGGGGAAAAATGGTAATTTCAGGCGGGGCCGGGACAACATTGGCGCTCCGCGTCGGTGCATCCGGTACCGCGCCGGCGTCTTTTGCACTGCGGCAGAATTATCCCAATCCGTTCAATCCGTCGACCACCATTTCGTTCGATGTACCGCGAAAGACTTCCCTCAGACTCGTGGTGTATGACCTGCTTGGCCGGGAAGTATTCACGGCCGCCGAGGGCGTGTTCGAACAGGGAAGTTATTCCGTTCACGCCGACCTGAGCGGGAGGGCGAGCGGTATATACCTCTACCGGCTTCTTGCTGGGGATTTCAGCGAAACGAAAAAAATGGTGGTGACGAAATAGCGGAGGGACGGCCGGCGGGCACAGCCGCCGGATACAGCCGGTGATTACAGCCGGTGATTACAGATTGAGGGCGAGCCTGAGCCCGTACGACTGCCGGAGTACGGCCGGTCCGAGCGATACAGAGGAAGGCGACGCATTCAGCCGGCTGACAAGGCGCGAGCTGAGGATGCCGATCACGCCGCCGACGAAGCAGTCGCTCACCCAGTGCTGGCGTTCCATGACGCGGCTGACGGCCACACCGGAGGCGATGGTGTACGACGTGTAGGCGACCCAGGGTTGATCTTTATAATAGTCGGAGAGGACCGTCGCGGCCGCGAAAACGCTCGCGGTATGTCCCGAGGGAAACGCATCAAAGCTGGCTACCCCGCGTGTCCTGGCGGGATTGCGCCGGAAATACGAAAGCGGTCCGTACCACTTCCCGCTTGGCATTGTCGCGGCATCGGGCTGTTCCCTTCCGGTGAGATACTTCAGCAGTTGAACGGTTATCCCGCTCACGGCGTACGATTCCAGTCCGAGTTTTCCGAGATTGAGTGTGGAGGCATTTCCGTCGATGAGACCGGCGCCGAGAAATCCGCCGAACAGTACAACGGTATAGACTCCGTCGCCCAGCTTCGTGAGGTTCGGGCTTATGCGGCTGAGAATCGAGCTGTGGCGGCGCCACCGGTTGAGAATGGAATAGGAGCTCTGATCGGTGTAGATCGCCAGTCCGGTGATGCCCGCGACTCCGGCCATCGTGAATGTGCCGGGGAGAAAAGCGGGCTCCGGTGCGGAGACAGGCGGGGGAAGGGTGCGGGGCATTTGAGTCTGCAGAAGGAGAACCCGCGCATCGACGGTATCGACCCGGTTATCGGTACACCGGACCTCCGCGGGCCGTCCTGCAAAGAGAGAGATCAAGAGCACGATGATTGACGTTCTGGTCCGGGGGATCCAGATGCGCGTCTGTCTGATCATGTCTGGTTGGTATTCCTGTCAGTTATCCAGCCGGGTTCGGTTTGCTATACCATCCTCCCGGATTGATGGTATCCGGAAAGATAGCGAATGGATGCGGGTTTCGCAAGCTCCGCTATCCGGTCTCCGGCGGCAGGCGGCTTTTCTGCAGGCTGGAGGGGGGGAAATTAAACGCTATCGCGAATTATTAATCTAAGATGTATCCTTATTCGGCGCGCTTGTCAATATATGATGATTGACCGTCACCCGGGTGTAATCGGGGATTTTCGGGGATCCGCATGAACATTCTGTTTATCACCTCGGCAAAATCGTGGGGAGGAGGGGAAGTCTGGTTGTCGCAGATTTCCCGGGGCCTCCGCTCCCGGGGACACCGCGCCTGCATCGTCTGCCGGCCCGAAGCGGAATTCCTGATGCGTGCCCCCGATACCCCCGACCTGTATCCCGTCAACCTCTCGGGTGATTTTCATCCCCTGGCAATACTGCGGCTGTATCGCATCATCCGTCGCGAAGCGATCGACCTGATCTGCGTGAATATGGAGAAGGAGCTCCGTCTCGGATGCGTCGCCGGATATTTCGCGGGAGTGCCGGTAGTGCACAGCCGGGAAGTCGACAGGCCGATCAAGGACACGCTGGTCAACAGAATATTCTTCAGGCATATGGCGGCGGGGATTATCGTGAATTCCCATGCCACCAAAAAAACACTTCTGGAGAGCGCCCCCTGGCTCGCGGATCAGAGGGTGGAGGTTATCTGGAAGGGGATCGATATGCGTCCGTTCATGACATCCTCCGGCGGGGCGCGGAAATGCGGGCCGGACGGCGAAGTTGTGGCGGGTTTCATCGGCCGGCTCGATGCGCAGAAGGGGATCACCACCCTCCTGGAGGCGATTCGTCTGGTCAGAGCGGGAGGCGCCCGGGTGAAATTCTGCGTGGCCGGAGAGGGTAATCTCCGCCCGATGATCGAAGAATTTATCGCCAGATATTCCCTGCAGGAGAGCGTCGACCTTCTCGGTTACCGGGACGACGTGCCGGAAATATTGTCCGCCGTCGATTTTCTGCTCATGCCCTCCGTCTGGGAAGGATTCGGCTATTCGGCGGTTGAGGCGATGGCGGCCGGCAAACCGGTGATCGCATCGGATGTCAGCAGTCTGCGTGAAATCATCTCCGACGGCGATGACGGGATTCTTGTCCCGCCCCTCTCGCCCGAAAAACTCGCGGATGCCATTCTGCTCATGGCGGGTGACCCGGGCCTCCGGAAGCGGCTGGGGGACAATGCCCGGCGGACGGTCGTCCGGAAATTTTCCTTCGATACCATGCTCGCATCGACCGAGGCCGTCTTCAGGTCCTGTACCTCCCGCTAGAAGGATCTTTCTCCTCCAGGATTTACCGCGGCCGCCACAATCCGCCGCTTTCGCTCATTGCCGTCTCCTTTCCACCGAACCGCACTGTCATCATGCGAACCGAATCCGCCCTGGTCCACCGGATCGTGGGCGGATATCGTGCACCCGTGATGCTGATCCGGAATTCCGCTGAGGTCGCCGGATCCGTATACCGGGCCGCACTGTTCGTGCTGAATCTGAAGTCGAAGCCGCCGTGATGACTGTGTTCAGGTCGGTTACCGTGAGGGTCGCTTTCCGTCCATCCTTAACATATTCGTAACATGTTGTTGAGGATTTAGTAACACCGGATGGATATGTTTAAGCGGAGAAACGTCCCTATGAAAGCAGGTAAAAACGGAGATTCCAGAACGATCCTGGTGGTCGACGATGATCCCGACATCGTCATGCTCCTCCGCTACAATCTGGAGAAAAGCGGCTATGGGGTTTCCATTGCGGTGAACGGGAATGAAGCGATGGACGAGGTGCGGCACCTGCCGGATCTCGTTCTTCTCGACGTCATGCTTCCCGGTCTGGACGGGTGGGAAGTCGCGCGCAGGATCAAAACGGACCAGCGGACCCGGCACATCCCGATCGTCTTTCTGACGGCAAAAACTTCCGAGGTGGATGAAATAACCGGCCTCGGCATCGGCGCGGTCGATTATCTCACCAAACCGATCCGGGTGAAGCGACTCCTTGCGCGGATCGAATCGGCCCTCCGCCTGGCCGACGCGAATGCCGGCGTCCTGCCGATGCCGCACGAGCCTGTCACCATCGGGCCCCTGACGATCGACGTCAGGAATTATTCCGTCCGTGTCGACGGAACCGAGGTCCAGTTTGCAAAAAAGGAGTTTGAGATCCTCGCCTGTCTGGCGTCCCGCGCGGGTCAGATCGTGGGCCGGGAGGAGCTCATTCGCTCCGTCTGGCGGAACACCATCGATCCGGCGAACCGCAGCCTCGACGTCCATATCACCAAAATCCGTCAGAAGCTCGGGGCGTACGGAAATGCCATTGAGACGCTCAAACGGGTGGGATACCGGCTGAAGACGTGATCAAAAATATTTATGATTCGGTAACCCTCCCTTTATTGCCGGGTAATGTTGCGGCGGTATCTTGCGGGCAGTTATGATGGAACTGCATCACCGCGGATATTCCCCCCTCGATTCTGGTTTTGACGAGACGACCGTTCCGGAAAAGCCCGGACTGCTCCAGCTGGCCATCCGTCTTGCCAACGGGGTTCATCAGCCGTTTTTTACGGAGGAGACCGAAAACCTCCGCGCCGCGATCAGTACACTCCGCCGGAGTACGCCGGCCGATCTTCCCGAAATCGTCCTTCTCCATCTGCAGAAATTTCAGGTATACTATACCTTCTACGATATTCTGCACCCCCGGCACCGGCGTGACGTTGAAAAACTGCTTCTGATGACCGCCGATCCCGTGTCCCGGCTTCACGTCGTATCGGAATAGCCCGGCACGCCCGTTCTCACCGCACTGCATCAAGAATCCTTTTCCCGTATCTGCAACAACCGCTCAGCCCGGGGTTCCTCCTACAACCGGTGCTGAGCGGTTTTTATATGCATGAACGGGAGACGGCGGTCGGGGGCGGAGCGGATGGTCCGGAGACGGGAATCCGCCCGGTGTGAATCCGGCGGCGGAGGACAAACGGGGATCAGCAGGCGATCAGCGGGGCCAGAGCCAGGCGAATATTCCCGCCGTTGACAGGGCGTAGATCAGGCCGTCAATCGTCGCCTTCACGGTCGTACTCCATGACCGGTTGTACCAGATCGACATCTGCCAGAGTGCCGCCGAATAGCCGAGGAATGCGGTGGCTCCCACGAACCGGAATACCTGCAGGTATTCGCTTCCGATCGGGAGGGCGCGTCCGGTGATGTAGGCGGAAAATATTCCGATCGCCATCGAGTAGATGAACCAGAACGCCAGATTTTTCCCCATGGCGATGGGACCGGTCGGACAGATGGTCATGACAACGACCGGCCCGTTATTCAGTTTTTCGGAATATTCGGGAGACCTGAGATCTTCGCGGCTGGCCGGACGCGGAATCATGTAGTCTCCCGGCGGAATTGCAAACGGGCGCAGGGCATCCATCACCCGCGCCTCATCTTTCAGCCTGGGATAGTCGTTCTTATGCCATGGCGAGACCATGTGGATGAACGAGCTGACGAAAAAGACGGCAACCGACGAAAGGACGATCGGCAGAAGGAGTGAGAAGAGATCGGTCATGATATCCTCGCAATTGAACGGACATATTCCCGCACAGCCTCAGCCCGGCCGGCGGTATGGGTGATGCCGCTATGTCTTCATGATTGCAGACGAACCCGGATTTTCATCCCCCAATTCGCCTGTGGACCCGTATCCCTGGCAAGAAATGATAGCAAAGATAGCACAATTTTTTTGGACTGTCAAGAGCATTCTGCACACCGTTCCGTACCGATCGTCTCTCTGTGAGAAGGTTGATACCCGACTCGCTTGATGGAGTTCAACTGCAGACGATGATTCAGCATCGTTCACGGATAATGGAATCCGAAAACGGGCAGATTGAATTCCGCAGAGGAAACGGGGAAAATCTACCGATTTAACGATTATTTAACGTTCTTTCCTGTTGGAAAATATATCTTTCGGATATATATTTGTTGATACGGAAACAGGAGTCATCACCCTATGGGAAAGCCCTGGCCGGTTCTGGGTTTCGAACCCGATATGCCGGTCCAACAATCCCTCGAGCAGATCATCAGAGCACGCCTTCAGGAATTTTTCTCCCAGTATGACGCGGCGATGCGCACAGGCGATCCGGAAGCTGTGCATCAGGCCCGTGTCAGCATACGGAGAATTCAGACTGTCGGAAAGGTCTTTCCCGCGCATTTTCATGCGAAGCGGCTCACGAAGATCCTCGACCATCTCCGCGCGTTTCATCGCGCGCTCGGCACGGTACGCGCATCCGACGTCGCCGTTGAACGACTTGAGATGCGCATCGAAGGCATCACCGCCCCCGACCCGCGCGGTGCGCTCCTGCTCGCGGGGCAGATGCACGTCCGGCGGCAGGAGTCCTTCAAAAACATGAAGCGGGAGTGGAAGGGACTCTCCCGCCAGGTGATAGAGGAGAAGATCCTTGCCTCCGTCCGTTCCCCGAAGCGAAAAAAGGAGAAGCCGCATCTGCTTCTTCCCTTCCGGGATGCGGCCGCCGGGGTGTACCCGGACCTGTTCTCCTCGTTTCTGGAATCGTATGCACCGGTTCTCGATCACCCGAACGCCACAAAGCAGTTCCACGCCGCACGCCTGAAGGGCAAACGGCTGAGGTATCTGATGGAAGTCTGCGTCTCCTTCACGCCGAAGGAGTTCGGCGTGCTTCTCGAGGAGCTGAAGGAAGTCCTCCGCTCCTTCGGGGAGGTCAACGATATCGATCTCCAGCTCGAGCTCTACCGGTCGAGCCGCAGGCAGATCGCGCGGTACAACAGGAGCGTCGCCGCGGGGCAGAAACTTCCGGTCGACATATTCACCACGCTGACGGCGCTCGAACGCGAGGAACGCACGCGCACCTTCGAAAAGCTCCGCACCGGCTATGCGCGCCTCCGGGAACGGCAGAAACCCGGCCGGGCCATGTTCGGTGAGAGGAGGACGGAGGGATGAAGATCATTCTTCTCCGGCACGGGATCGCCGTTCCGCGCGGAACCGCGGGGTACCCGAACGACGACCGGCCGCTGACGCCGGAAGGGACCAGGAAAATGGTTCGCGCCGCACGGGGCATCGCGGATATTCTCGGCGAGGTCGAAGTGATCCTGACCAGCCCGATGAAGCGGGCGGAGGAGACGGCGCGCATCGTCGCGGCCGCGCTCGGCGTGGAACACCGTCTCGTCATCGTCCCGGAGCTCGCCCCGGGGGAGTCGCTCGACCGGCTGATGAAAGTGCTTGCCGAGCAGAAAGGCGTTTCGTCGCTGATGATCGTGGGTCACGAGCCGGACCTCGGGTATCTCGCATCCGCTCTCATCGGAAGCACGAGGCCCGTTTTTGAATTCAAGAAAGGCGCAGTCTGTGCGATCGAGGCGGGGACGATTCCGCCGCATGCACCCGGCAGGATTCTCTGGCACCTGCCGCCGAAAATTCTGCGTTCACTCAACAGCTGAGGACAACCATGGCACGTCAGTTCGAGCACGATCACCCCTATCCCGGAAAGCTCATTATCGTGGAGGGGATCGACGGATCCGGAAAATCGACACAGCTGCAGCTTCTCCATAAATGGCTGCTGAACTCGAAATACCGGGTCTTTTATACGGAATGGAATTCCTCCGCGCTGGTCAAGGAAACCATCCGGAGGGGAAAGAAAAAGAATCTCCTGACCCCGACGACGTTCAGCGTTCTGCACGCCACCGATTTCGCCGACCGTCTCATGCACCTGATCATTCCGCCGCTCAAGGCGGGCATGATCGTCTGCGCCGACCGCTATATCTACACCGCCTTCGCGCGCGATGTCGTCCGCGGCGTTCACCCGGAATGGGTCCGCAACCTGTACGGGTTTGCCGTGAAACCCGACATCGCACTCTACTTCAAAGTGCCGATCGAAGTGTCGCTCGAGAGAATTCTCAACGGCCGGATCTCGCTGAAATTTCATGAGGCGGGGATGGACCTCGGCCTCAGCGACGATCCGAAGGAAAGCTATTCGCTCTTCCAGTCGAAAATACTCGAAGAGTACGAGTCCATCTCCGGCGAGTACGGGCTTCTGACCATCGATGCCACGATGCCGATCCAGAAACAGCAGGCGCAGATCCGGGAGATCGTCCGGGAAAAGCTGAAAGGGTACAAACCGGCGCCGTTCCTCCTCAAGAAGGAAAATGTCTATGTCGCTTAAAAAGAAAAAAACATTCTACGGTCACGGCATACCGTATCTGAAGACCGACGACCTGACGGGTAAGCTTATCGTCATCGAGGGAACCGACGGAGTCGGCCGGAGCACCCAGATCGAGGAGCTCCGGAAATGGCTCGAAGTCCGCGGCTGCGGCGTGGTGACGACAGGATGGACCCGCTCCCCGCTGATGGGGCAGACGATCGAGGAGGCGAAGTCGGGCCACACGCTGAACATGAACACCCTGAGTCTCCTCTACGCCGCCGATTTTGCCGATCGTCTTGAACAGGAGATCATTCCGGCGCTCCGGTCGGGGTTTATCGTTCTGGCGGACCGCTACATTTACACCGTCTTTGCGCGCTCGGTGATCCGCGGCGCCGACCGCTCATGGATCCGGAAGGTCTTCGGCTTCGCCCTTGTTCCCGACGCCGTCTTCTACATGAGGATCGGCATCGAAGACCTGATTCCCAGAGCGATCACAAGCCAGACGCTCCATAAGCGCTACTGGGTCGACCAGTCGGGAGAGGGGATGGATTACTGGGAATCGGGGATGGACATCCGGCTGGGGGATGATTTTTATGACAGCTTCGTCGAGTACCAGAAGCGGATTCTGAAGGAATTCGACAGGATGACCCCGGAATTCCATTTTCAGGTGGTCGATGCGGCGAAAACATTCGAAGAGATCAATCGCGAACTGAAACAGGGCATGCTGGGCTATCTCGATGACGACGAAGCCTGAACACATCGCCGCCATCGACGTCGGCACGAACTCGTTCCACCTCATCGTGGCCCGGATGAATCCCCGGACCCGGCAATTCCGGATCCTCGACCGGGAAAAGGAAATTGTCCGTCTCGGATCGGGGTCGGCAGACATGAAATATCTTTCCCGGCCGGCGATCGACCGCGGTATCGTCGCCCTGCGCCGGTTCTGCAGGATCGCGGAGGCGTTCGATGCCCCCGTCCGGGCTCTCGCAACCAGCGCCGTCCGCGAAGCCCTGAACAGGGATGAATTCCTCAGACGCGTCCGGAACGAAACGGGGATCCGCATCGAGGTCGCTTCCGGCATCGAGGAATCGCGCCTCATCTATCTCGGCGTCCTCCAGGCGCTTCCCGTCTTCTCCCGCAAGGTCCTCTGCATCGACATCGGAGGAGGAAGTACGGAATATCTCCTCGGGAGGAGAAAGAACGTCATCTCGACCAACAGCGTCAAGCTCGGCGCGCTCCGCCTGACCCACATGTTCTTCCCCGACGGAAAAACGGGATCCCGCTCGATTCGCGAATGCCGCCGCTACATCCGCGGCATGCTGACCCCCATCGTCCGCCAGACGACCCTTCACGAACCGTTCACCGCAGTCGGCAGTTCTGGAACGATTCAGAATATCGCCCGGATTATCCGGGCATACCGCGGAGATCCGTTCGACGGCTCGCTGAACAACACACAGTTCGGCGCCGGCGAGCTGGAAGAGGTGGTCGACCTTATCTGCTCGAAGGATACGCCCGAGGAACGGCTGTCGATCGAGGGTCTCGATCCCTCCCGCTCCGATATCATCACCGCGGGCGCGCTGATCCTGCGCCAGTCGTTCCGCGAGTTCGGATTGAAATCGATGCGCGTCTCGGAATACGCCCTCCGGGAGGGTATCCTCTACGATACCATGGAGAAACGGCAGAACGGTCACGAATCCGACCATCTCAAGAACATCAGGTTCAACAGCATCCTCAATCTTTCTTCCACCTTCAACAACGAAATCCGGCACGGACGGCAGGTCGCGAAACTCGCCCTCAGTATTTTTGACCAGACCGCTCCTCTCCACGACCTCGGCGGGCGGGAACGCGAATTCCTCGAGGCCGCGGCCCTGCTCCATGAAATCGGCCTCTTCGTTTCCCACGATCAGCACCACCGCCATACCTATTACATCATCCGCAATGCCGAGCTGATGGGGTTCACCGAAGATGAGAAGGAGATCATCGCGAATGTTGCGCGGTACCACCGGAAAAGTCACCCCAAGCTGAAACATGAGGGATTTTCCGCCCTTTCGGAAGACGATCAGGAAACGGTTAGAAAACTGGCCGGAATTCTCAGGATCGCCGACGGGCTCGACCGCTCCCACCGGTCGAACGTGGGGGGCGTCCGGGTCAGCCGCCGCGGAGAGCACCTCCGGTTCGATCTCACAGCACACCGGCACGCAAATCTCGACCTCGAAATCTGGGGTGTCGAACTGAAGAAGGGCCTCTTCGAGGATACCTTCGATGTCAGGCTCCGGATGCGTGCCCTGCCGGTCCGCAGGAAATAATCCGCCTTCCCGCCGGATTCTCCCTGCCGCGGCTTGATTCTTCTGCGGGAGAATCCTACATTTCCCGCTGAACGGGCCGTTCTCCCCGAGCCTGCATTCTCATATTCCGGACAGAAATCATGGATTCGATAACACCGAATTTTTTTGTCGCCGATATCTCCGCCTCCACGGCGTTCTATCAGAAGCTGGGATTCACCGTCGTGATGACCGTCCCCGAATCCCCTCCGTTCGACTGGGTGATGCTCTCGTGCGGCGCCGTTCTCGTCATGCTCCAGACTTCCGCCAGCATCGGCCCCGATCTTCCCGAGAGTCTGCGCGGGCGCGGCGGGGCACTTCTCATGTATATCAAAATGAAGAACATCCGGGAGTTCTTCCGGCGCATCGAGCATGACGTGCCGGTGGTGAAAGGCCTGGAGAAAACCTTCTACGGCGCCACCGAATTCACGGTCTCCGACCCCGACGGCTTCCTGCTTACCTTCGCCGAGGACGAATAACCGATCCGACCACATCAGCGCAATGAACGTCATGGATAAGCATAACCAGCCGCCGTACATCCGCAAAGCGGGGGAACGGGGTGAAATCTCGATCTGGGTCGTCGACGGCACCTATGTCCGCACGCACCTCGACGAGGAATTCACCAATTACGCGCAGTATCTCGTGTTCGACTGTATTCCGAAGAATGAATTCTGGCTCGACCGCGAGGCCAGCGAGGACGAACAGAAGTTTTTCATTGATCATCTGCTTGTGGAACACCGCCTGATGAAGAGCGGTGTCCCGTATGACGACGCCCTCGCCCGCGCCGACAAGGTTGAAATGGCCGAACGGCGGAAGGCCGGCGATGTGCGGAAACTGACGAGAGGCGGTAATCTCCCCGACCCCTCGAAGGTGCACGTCCGCCTCTGGAAGAAACTCGAGTCGGGCGTTGCCGTCTGGATCGTCGACGGCAGGCTCGTCCGGAGCGTGTTCGATGACGACTTCACCGAGGGCGGCCACGATTACGTCTACGAATTCGTTCCGCACGACGAGGTCTGGATCGATAACGACCTCGAAGAGATCGAGCGCCCCTACGTTCTTCTCCATGAACTCCATGAGCGGAACCTGATGGCGAAAGGCTGGCCCTACAGCAAGGCCCACGAGGATTCGAGCAGAATCGAATACCACAACCGGCACCATCCCGACGGACTTCACCTCGCGCTGGCGAATGAAGGCTGGGAATAACCCGATGTTTCGCACGGCGATGCTATGTCTTCTTCTGGCCGTTCCCCATGCCGGACGGGGACAGGATTCAACACAGCTCGATCCCGGCCGCGCCGCCGTCGTCGGCGCCACGGTCCTCTCCGCCGTCGTCGCCGTCCACATCTATCAGCGCGACGCCTGGTGGCAGGGGGAATGGCAGCCCTTCCGTTTCGAGAACGACTGGCAGTATGCGCTGAACATCGATAAATTCGGCCACACCTTCGGCGCCTACACCGAGTCGAAACTGGCGAGATCGGTCCTCAGCTGGACCGGCTTCAGCAGATCCGCGAGCCTTTTCTACGGATCGCTCATCGGCCTCTCCTACCAGATGTACGTCGAGGTCGAAGACGGTTATCATAAAACCTACGGCTTCAGCCCCGGCGACGCATTTTCGAATATCATCGGCGCGTCCCTGCCGCTTGCCCAGGAATCCATTCCGCTCCTCAGTCATTTTTCGATGAAGTACAGCTACTGGCCGAGCTCCAACTATCTGAACGCCCTTCAGACAAACCAGTTCCGGACCTTCATCGACGATTATGAGGGAACGATCTTCTGGATCACCTGCGACCCCCATTTTCTCCTTCCCCGCGGTCTGGCGGAGGATCTTCCGCCCTGGATCGGAATCTCTCTCGGTCTGGCCGTCCATCATCTCAACGAAAACGGCGGAGGAGACAGACTTTACTATCTGACCGCAGACTACAATTTTTCGAAAATCCCCACCGAGAGCGGTTTCCTCAGGGCTCTCTTCGGCGCGCTCGATTTTTTTCATCTGCCCGCGCCGGGCATTGGAATTGAAGACGGCCGACTGCACGTCGGCGTCTATTACACCTACCACGCAAAGCTCTCCCTGTGAAAACGGCCGCTCTCATCGCCTGTACGGTGTTCTTTTTATCCCTCGCCGCGGCGGAACCGGACAGCCTTTCGACGGCACCGCTGCCGGGCGGTGATCAAATCGCCCTCAGGGGTTTTTCCACATCCCTCGGACGCACTTCCTACGTTTCCTCTGCGGGAGAATACGCATCCGGCGATTATGATTTCTGGCTCGGATTCGGGTACAACATCACCCGGCGTCTCTTTCTCGGCATAAGGATTTATACGGGGGCGGAAGGGACAAGCCCTTTCCGGACTTTTCCGTACAGCGGGAAATTCAGCCTCGGCGGTGCATCGGTGAACGTGGCGTGGAGATTCCCGGTCGACCGCAGATTTCAGTTCTTTACCGAGGGGGGTTTTCAGCTGTCGACGATTCTGGCCGCGTACGGAAACGCCGCAGGGGGTTCATCGGGATACAACGGCCGCGCCGGGCAGTTATCGTTCGGCGGGGAATATTTTCTCCATGATTCCTTCTCACTCCACGGTGAAGTTCTGTACCGCCACAGGCATTATATCGATGTGATCGTTGACGGCGAAAACAAGGGAAACAGGGCAACCTTCATGGATAATGACTACGGCGTCGGCATAGGATGTAATCTCTACTTCGATCTTCTCCCCTGAAACAGAAAAATCTCCCGTTCTTTCGCCGGGTTCTCTTCCGTCCGCAAAAATTTTTGAATCTCCTGCCAGGATTCGTGCAGATTGCGGCATATTATCTTTCCCCTCCGGTGATCCTCGCCGGCCCTTCTCAAATCCAAAAAATCTGTTGACAATCCAGGTTTGAAGTTGTACCTTTCAGCATCGACCGGTCGCTGTGATGCTGTCGGCCTACTAGGAATCGTGGTTCACCGGCAGGACTAGACGAAGGAGCAAATCGATGAGATCAGTGGTACCCGGGTGGCTGTTTCTCGTTCTTGTTTTCCTCACGCGGTGTGCGGCCCAGACTCCGGCGCCGGCACAGCCGGCTCAGGCCATTCAAACCGACCGGAACGTAACCGGTCAAATCCTCTGCTACGCCATCAACTCCCCCGATATCATCTACGTCGGAACGAGCGACGGAATTTTCCGGTCGACGGACGCGGGAAAGACCTGGATCGCGCTCGCACAGGATCTCGTCGATCAGGCCGTTCATTCGATCAATCTTTCCGAGAGAACGGTCTTTGCGGCCACCGAGGGGGTCGGGATTCTGCGGTCGACCGACGACGGTAATCAGTGGGGTCCCGCCAATACGGGCGTTTCGACCAAATACATTCTCTCGATCGCAATCGACGGGACGCGCGTGTTCGCCGGAACCACCAACGGCGGCGTCTTCATGTCGGAGAACGCCGGCGCAAACTGGCTGGATGTGCACGAAGGTCTGCCGAAGGATGCCAACGTCTATTCCCTTGCCGTTGTGGGGGCGACGATCTATGCGGGGACACAGCGCGGTGTTTTCACCTCCCCGAGCAGCAGTCTACGGTGGTCTAAAATCACCGACATGCACCAGCCGCCGGTTCCGGCCATGTGGACCGACAGGATCGTCCCCTGAACCGCCGTCCGTCTCCGGCCGTTCATTTCTCCACATACCCCGATCTGCAGTCCGACGGCATTATTGCCGGTCTTCAAATCGTCCATTCATCACTTCCCGTGTGCCACATTTGTAACGTCTCTACCCCTTTATATGCCGGCTCTCCCGGCGGATGACGTTCATCTCCCAAGGAGGATCCCATGAAATATTTATATCTCCTGTCTCTGGTAATTATTTTTGTGATCATTCAATCCGTTTCGGCCCAGACGGTTCGTCTCTCCGATCTGAATCTCTCCTCGATGGAAGCGGGGTGGGGGACACCCTCCGCCAACCGTTCCGTCGATGACCATCCCCTGACCATCGCCGGAAAGAAATATGACAGCGGTGTGGGAACGCACGCCGTCAGCACATTTCTCCTCCGGTGTTCCGGAAAAGCATCCGCATTCAGGGCGGACGTTGGGGTTGATGACGAGATCGGGCGCCAGCCGGGAAGCGTCGAGTTCATCGTCCTCGGTGACGGAAAAGAGCTGTGGCGGAGCGGAATCATGAAGGCGGGAAATCCGGCCCGGCATGCGGACGTCGATCTGCGCGGGGTGGGGCTTCTCGGGCTCCTTGTGACCGACGGCGGGGACGGGATCGATTACGATCATGCCGACTGGGCGGAGGCCGAGGTCGTGCTCACGGGACAGGTCGATATGAGCGCGCTGGTTCCCCCGCCGGATACCGCACGGTATATCCTCACCCCCGCGCCGGCCAGGGAGCCGAGGATCAACGGGGCGAAAGTGATCGGCGTGAAACCCGGAAAACCTCTGCTCGCGGCGATCGCCGCAACGGGTGACAGGCCCATGGCGTTCCACGCAGAGGGACTTCCGCCGGGCGTTCATCTTGCCGAAGAAAGCGGTATTCTCGAGGGAGCGATAGCCGCGCCCGGAACGTACACCGTCACCGTGACGGCGACGAACGGCCGCGGGAGCGCGAAGGCGCCGATCCGGATTATCACCGGGGATCGGATCGCCCTGACGCCGCCGATGGGATGGAACAGCTGGAACTGCTGGGCCGAGGCGGTCGACGCCGCAAAAGTGAAGGCCTCCGCCGATGCGATGGTGTCGAGCGGCCTGCAGGAACACGGATGGACCTATATCAACATCGACGACTGCTGGATGGTCCGCCCCAATTCCGCCGATTCACTCACCGGCGGGACGGTCCGCGATCCCGACGGCAAAATCAGGTCGAACCGAAAGTTCCCGGATATGGCGTCGCTGAGCGCGTACATTCATCGGTATGGTCTGAAGCTCGGGATCTATTCCTCTCCCGGCCCGACCACCTGCGCCGGGTTTACGGCGTCGTACGGACACGAGGAACAGGATGCCCGGCGTTTTGCCGAATGGGGAATCGACTATCTGAAGTACGACTGGTGTTCCTACGGCTCGATCGCAAAAGACAAGAGCCTGCCGGAACTCCAGAAACCGTATCGTGTGATGGACGCGGCCCTGAAAAGCGTCCCGAGGGATATCGTCTTCAGCCTCTGCCAGTACGGAATGGGAAATGTCTGGGAATGGGGTGAGGAAGTCGGCGGCAACTGCTGGCGGACGACGGGCGATATCACCGACAGCTGGTCCAGTATGGCCGGAATCGGATTCTCTCAGGCGGGGCATGAACGGTATGCGGGACCGGGGCACTGGAACGATCCGGATATGCTCGTGGTCGGCAATGTCGGCTGGGGCCCGCAGTTGCATCCATCGCACCTCACCGCCGATGAGCAGTACACGCATATCAGCCTCTGGTCTCTGCTTTCAGCGCCCTTGCTCATCGGATGCGACCTGACGGCGCTCGATCCGTTCACCCTGAATCTGCTTTCCAATGACGAGGTGCTGGCGGTGGATCAGGATCCTCTCGGGGAACAGGCGCATCGGGCGGCCGACCGGGACGGAATGCAGATCTGGGTGAAGAACCTGGAGGATGGATCGAAGGCGTGCGGGATCTTCAACGTCGGGCGGGAAAACAGGACCTCGCCCGCGGACTATTTCGAGTGGGACGGTAAAACTGTCGCGCATGCCGCCGTGACGTCCGCGGAGATCGGTGTCACGGGAAAATTCAGCGCCCGGGACCTCTGGCGTCAGCGCGATCTCGGATCGTTCCGGGATTCCCTCGGAGTGGATGTCCGCCGGCACGGCGTGGTTCTTCTCCGCATCGTACCGGAACACTAGCCGCCCGGAACCTTCGGATCTACCGGAGTTTATCGAGCAGTGCGGTGAGTTTGTCGATCTGTCTGCCGAAGCCGGTGATCACGCCGGCGACGACGTCGACCTGTTCCTCGGCCTCCTTCCATTTTTTCAGTTCGAGCGCCTCGCGGACCGCGGGGAGGGTCTTGACGCCGTACCCGGTATAGCGGCCGGGCGCATAGATCTCGTGGACGTACCATGGCCTGCCGGGCAGGCCCTCGCGGAGCGTCAATCCCCGTTCGAGTGTCGTGAAGAGCGTGTTGATCTCCGCAACGGTTTTGGCCGATGAGGCGATCGCGTCGTCCCTCACGAGGCCGGCGCTCTGCTCGAAGGCGTCACTGCTTTTCCGGAGCGCGGCGACGGCGTTCTGGAGCGGAGTGAAGTTGATGAAGGGGACCGGGTCCTGCCGTTTCGGCACGATAAACGGGAGACGCGGATCGCTGGAGAGGAAGGCGGTGCGGTTGTCGATCTGCTGGTTGGCCTCGTCTGCCTCGGCGCGCAGGTCGTCCGCGAGCTTCGTCACTTCACGGAGATACCGGTCGACCGCCTCGGTGAAATTCGACGTGCTGAAGGGAAGGATGTCGGCGTTCGCCATGCGCAGCATCATCCGTCCGGCGGTCTGGGCGAGCGTGATGCCGTAGACGAACGAGGTGTCGTAAAATCGTGTGTAGAGGGAATACGAGTCGTAGACCGAATGGTAGTCCCCGCCGTCGTCTTCACCGCCGAAACCGAGATTGAGCGACGCGACGCCGAGATGCTGGATGAAGGGTGTGAAATCGGAGCCGGAACCGAGGGCTGAGAGGCGGATTCCGCTCCGGCCGCGCAGTTCCCGGAATTCCTCGCCGCTGCTGTTTGCAAGCTGTACCGCCCGCTGGCGCTCGTAGATCGAGACTCCCCGTTCCGGATCGGTGACATCTTTCGCGACCTGGTTCACGAACCTCTCCAGGGTGTGCGAACCCCCGACGCCGAGGAAGCCCCGGCCGTTGGCGTCCGAATTGATGTAGACAACGGCGTTCCGCTTCAGCAGTTCCGCATGCGCCTCCGCCCACTCGGTCGATCCGAGCAATCCCGGTTCCTCGCCGTCCCACGCGCAGTACACCATGGTCCGTCGCGGCCGCCATCCTTCGGCCAGGAGCGAGCCGATCCCTTTGGCTTCTTCCATCAGCGCGATCTGGCCGCTGATCGGGTCACTGGCACCGAAGACCCAGCCGTCATGATGGTTCCCCCTGATCACCCATTCATCCGGGGCGGCGGATCCCCGCACCATGCCGATCACATCGTACGCGGGGACGATGTTCCAGTTGAATTCGAGTTTCAGGTGGACGGTAGCGGGACCGGGACCGAAATGGTAGGTCACCGGGAGCGCGCCGCGCCACGATTCGGGGACCGTTTCGCCGCCGAGCGCACGGAGAAACGGCAGAGCGTCGGCATAGGAGATCGGAAGGACCGGAATTTTGGTGATTGTCGCGGCCTCCCGGAGCGGGAGCCGCCGCGCTTCCTTCGTTGCGCCGACAAACGGCGTGAGCGGATCGCCGGCATAGAGCGGCATGTCCGCAACAGAACCACGCTGGGCTCCGTTTTCGTTCCGGAAGGGACCTTTCGGATAGACCTCCCCATTGTAATATCCGTCTTCCTTCGGATCGGAGTAGATGATACAGCCGACGGCGCCGTGTTCCGCGGCGACTTTCGGTTTGATGCCCCTCCATGAGCCGCCGTACCGCGTAATGACGATCTTCCCCTTCACGTCGATCCCGTGCCGTTCGAGCTCCTCATAGTCTTTCGGAACGCCGTAGTTGGCGTACACCAGCTGGCCCGTGACATCGCCGTCGGCGGAATAGGCATTGTACACCGGGAGCACCTCCGCGGTCTGACCGGACGTCGAATCGCCGTCCACCGGCGGCTCAGCGAGCAAAGGGTGGAACACCGTCGGCGCCGTCAGCTCCAGGATTCTGATTTTCGGGGTCGGGAAAAGGACGTCGAACTGTTCGATCGAGGTCTCGAGACCGAACGACCGGAACTGCGCGGCGATGAATTCAGCGTTCTGCCGGTCGTAGGGCGATCCGATGTTGTGGGCGTGGGCGCTGAGGCGTTTCATCCAGGGGGCCAGATCGGAACGCCGGAGCGAGGAATCGAACCGGGCTTCCAGCTTCCGCTCCCTGTCGGCGTCTGTTTTCGTGAAGCCCAGAAGCGGAGAAGCGGAATCCTGTCCGGCAAGCAGAGGCATGGCGAAGGAGAGGAGCAGGGTCAGCGGCAGGAGCGGTTTCATACGGAGTTTCCCGGAGCGAGTGACGGATGTGTGGGATGAAACGATCAGGCAACGGAGTTATGGTAACACTTATTCCCGGAACTGTCAAGTTCCTGACGGCCGTTCCAGCGAGGAGATCCTTTCCGGAACGGGAGGATGGGAATGATGAAGCCGGACCATCAGGGGATGGGGCGTCAGATTGGTCAGATTTTCAGCCGAAAGTTTCTTCAGTGCGGCAATAAGCGACTGAGCGTCGCCGGTTGTCACAGCCGCATACCTGTCGGCGGCAAATTCGTTCGCCCGCGAGAGGGAATGAAGGAAGAGCGATATCACCGTTCCGAGCGGCGTCAGGAAGAGGCCCGCGAAGATGAACCCTGTATACGCCGACGGGTGATCCACGGCGAAGGCGCCGTACAGCCCCGGCAGGAGGATGAGACGGGAAAACAGGAACAGCATCAGGCCGGCGTTCAGAACACCGAGGATCATTCCCTGAAGGATATGATGCTTTTTGAAATGCCCGATCTCGTGGGCGACGATCGCCTTCAGCTCGTCCGTGGTGTGTCCGGCAATCAGCGTGTCGTACAGGACGATCCGCTTGTGCCGGCCGAATCCGGTGAAGAAGGCATTCGCCTTTGACGACCGTTTTGATCCGTTCATGACAAAGATCTCGTCGATCGGGAACCCGACCGACAGGGCGTAGCTGAAAAGGGCGGTGCGCAGATCGCCCTCTTCGAGCGGGATGAATTTGTTGAAGAGCGGCATGATCCAGCGCGGTGCGGCGAACTGTACGATCAGCATGAAACAGGAGAACAGGATCCAGCAGATGACCCAGGCCGAATCTCCCGCGGACCCGAACAGAGCGAGGGCTCCGGCCAGGAGCGGGACGCCGAGGAGGAGTGCCAGTACGAGTCCCTTCAGGATGTCTGTGCAGAAGACCCGGAACGTTGTCCGGTTGAATCCGAACCGCGCCTCGAGAACGAAGGTCTTGTAGAGACTGAAGGGAAGTCCGAGGAGCGACCGGATAAACGCGAGAGCGCCGATGTAGACCACGCCGCCCCGGACCGGGCCGAGGCCGAGGGAACGGACGGCGAGATCCAGCGCGTTGAACATGCCGGTGTACCAGAAGAGAAACAGTCCGGCGAGCGCGAGTGCGTCACCCAGCATGCCGAATCGTGTCTTTGCCGCCGTGTAGAGTTGAGATCGTGCATACTCCCCCGGGGGATAGACGCCGGCCATATTCTCCGGGGGCGGTTTTTTCAGGGAGCGGAGATCCAGCAGGTGTGCGGCGGTATCGAGGAGGAATTCACCGCAGAGCGCGGCGGCGATGAACAGCGCGTAACCGTTCATGCCGTCACCTCCCGAACGATTCGACGGCGAGGACCGGTTCGATGGTTCTGAGTCGCCGTTCCCCCGGATAATAGACCCGTTCGAGGAAGAGGCCCGACGGGGGCGCGGTAAAGCGAGCCGGCTCGTCCGAAGAGGAGGAGAGGAATTTCCGCACGTCGCGGAGAGACATGTCGCCGCGGCCGACCTCCGCCGCGACGCCGATCATCTGCCGGACCTGTTTCCAGAGGAAGTGGGATCCGACGACCCGGATGAGGAGAAGATCACCGCATTCCCGGTGCAGGATTTCTTCCACGAGGACGCTGGTCGGTTTTTCGTCCTCGTCGTCGGCGGTGAAGGAGCGGAAATTCTTCATGCCGGTGAAGAGGGCGAGGGCGGCGGACATGGCGGCGACGTCGAGGGGATCGCGGATCCACCAGACAAATTTTTTTCCGAAGGCGGTCCGGCGGCGGGAAATCTGATAGAGATAGCTTCTGGCGACGGCGCTGTGGCGGGCATGGAACGAGGAGGGCGCCTTTGCGACTTCAATGAGATTGATGTCGGCCGGGAGTTCGTCGTTGATCCGGCGGCGGATGATCTCGGGGGCGAGGACGGTCTGGGCGTCGAGATGGGCGACCTGGCGGAGTGCGTGCACGCCGGCATCGGTCCGCCCTGCGCCGTAGATTTCGAGGGCGGTCGTTTTGAACACCGTCCGGGCCGCCGCGAGGAGTTCTCCCTGGATCGTTCTGGCATTCTTCTGGATCTGCCAGCCGCTGTACCGGGTTCCTTCGTATTCAAGATCGATGCGGAATCGGGCCATGGAGAGTCCGGGCGGAGAGTGCGGAGCGGGAAGGTGTATCAGTTTGCGTAGGCACGGAGCGTGAACCGCGGAATGGCGGCGCGGAAATATTCACCTGCGCCGCGCTGAAGGAGATAGGTCCCTTCCATCGTTCCTTCGAACGTTTCGAGGATGCAGAAGCTGTTGTACTCGTGGGATCTGCCGGGTGCGATCACCGGCTGCTGGCCGACGACGCCCTCCCCCTCGACCTCTTCGACGCGCCCGCCACCGTGGTTGATAAACCAGTGTCTTCGAAGAAGTTGCACCGGTTCGTCGCCGCAGTTTTCGATCCTGACGAAATAAGCAAAGGTGAATTTCCTTTCGATCGGGTCGGATTCGGCATCGATGAACACCGGGCGGACGGTTACGGTGATCTTTTCTGTCGTGGCGGTATAGGCGTTCATGCGCTCAGTGTGTTCTGGTTGCCGGGCCGGGAGAGAGCGCGGAGCGAAGAGCGTCTCTGGCCGCGCCGACGCGGCGGTCGTTCGGAACGAGTTCAAGATACGAATTATAATATTGTAAAGCACGGGGATAATCATGGAGAAGCGCGGCCACGTCGCCGGCATAGAGGAAGAGCGATGGCTCGCGCATCCCGAGGGTGAGCGCCCGCGTGAAATGCCGGTCCGCATTCGTGTATCTGCCGGTTGCCGCATAGAGTATCCCCAGATTGGCCTGCGCCAGCGGCTGATTCGGGTCGAGGACGAGAGCTTGTTCACTGCTGGAGATCGCGCGGGCCGTGTCGCCCCGCGCGGCATATTCCACACCCAGATTTGTGTAGACACCCGGATCCTTCGTCTGCAGGCCTGCGGCGCGTTGCAGCATGGCGAAGTACCGTTCCTTCTCGCCCAGTTTGCGGTAGGTATCCGCAATGTTGCCGATGATGCGGGGATTGTGATCGTCGATGGTGAGATATTTCTCGTAATAGACCCGTGCGTCGGCATACTGGCCGCCGTCAAAATAGTAGTTTGCGAGCGCTTCATCCCAGACGAGCTGGGATGTGAGCGAGAGGAGGAGCGGATCGTGCAGAAGTTTCATGCGGGCGAGGTGTTTTCCGGCATCCGCGTTGATGCCAACCCACGCCGCGAAATGAAGGCCCGCGATAGCCGCTGTCGCTACGAGAATTTTCCGGCGGACGGCCGATTGCTCCGGACGAAGAAGGAGATAGACGTCGAGGATGGCGACGGGAACCAGGAAGGTTGAAAACAGATCCCAGTCCCGCGCGATGCCGAGGGCGAAATTAATGATCAGGGTGAACAGGAGTCCGCAGGCGCAGGAAATGAGAAGAAAGATGAACACCGGATCGGCTCTGCGGAAGAGGGGACGACAACCGGCGCCAAGGGCGATCGTCACGGGAATCGCCGCGGGGACGACAAGCAGGGTCCCGTTCGCCCAGTCGAGCAGATGCCGCAGGGAGAACATCGGATAGGGAAAATTGCCGCCGTTCTGCGTGAATGGCTGGAGAAAATCGACGCTCCCGGCCGTCAGATGCCGGAGGAGACTCTGCGGGGTGAACCCGACGAGGAACAGGAGCGCGGTACCGGCAACCGCAGCGCCCGCGGTAAGCCCGGCAAGGAACCGCATGTTGTGCCTGAAGCGCGTGAAAAGGAGATAAAAGGCTGCCGGTGTGAAAATGAGGAACCCGAGATGCAGTCCCACGAGCAGTCCGAAGCAGATGAGCGGTATCGCCGGTGACGATTCCTCCCGGAGCGCCAGCCAGCCCGATGCAAGGAACGCGATTCCAAAAACGTACTGGAGAACGTAATTCTCGACGTAGCCGAAGAAAAACTGGGACGAACCGGTGGAGAATATCAGAACACCGAGGAGGAGCCGTTCCCCCGGGGAAAGGTCGATCTTTCCGAGAAACCGGTAGAGGATACCGGTGAACAGGACCGCGGCGGCCAGATCGATCCAGAGATAGACTTCCCGGGGCGTCGGAGGAGTCGAGGTGGAAAAGAATTTCCAGACATTTCTGTAGATCAGCCGCATGAGCGGCTGATTGCTGAAACTCTGAACGAGATCGCTTCCCCATTCCGCGGTGGCATTCGAACGGAGCAGAACCGCGCCGTCGCCCAGGAGATGCAGTTGGACACTCCAGAAGAGAGCCGCCCCCAGAACCGTGATCGCCAGGATCGCAAGGGTGAGCGGGCCGGAAAGGCGGGAAAAGGCCGTCGCAATCCGGTCGACCTGGGCGAATGCTTTCCGGTTGATGCCCGGCAGGAAAAGCAGAGCGGCGAGAAATATCGCCGCCACCCCCTCAGGCCAGGGGAAAAACGCGAACAGATGCACACCCCAGTTCAGATGTGCGGGTGCCCAGGCGCCCCAGACATGCAGAGCGATAACTGCCCCCGCGAGGAACCTGAACCATGTCCAGGTCCGCTCCTCGCCGTTCCTTCGTCCTTCTTCAGAAACAGCCGGAATTTTGACGCTCATTCCATCGCACCGCGTTTTAAATCCATCATTATCATTTTCTGGCGGGAATTCACTTTTGAGTCATCGACGTAAATTCGACGACTTCCAACTTCGATAAATATCGTAATTTTTCGATTTTTATGACCCTAATTTAAAAAGAAATTACAAATTCTGAAAAAACCCCAAAATATTCATAAAACGGCCAATATTTTGACTGTTTAAGCTAGTACAAAATGGCGCAAATTCTTGACAATAATGCATATAATATTTAACTTTAACCGATTTTTATAAGGAATTATTATACCGCACCTGCCTGTCGAATTGGAATTTTTCATTATTTATTCGGTTCCGGGAACAATGTACATATTGTTCCCCGTAAAGTCAGGTCAGATATAACGATAGTGAATGAAGTTTTCTGTTGTCGTTCCGACATATAACAGAATTTCATCGCTGAAACAAACCCTGGCGTCGCTCAACGCTCTTGATTTTCCAGATTTCGAAATCATCATTGTGAACGACGGAAGCAACGACGGAACGGATGTATTCCTGAAGGAAATGAGCGGAAAATTCCCGATCCGAACCTGTAACGGCAAACATGAAGGTCCGGCCGCGGCGAGGAATCTCGGCATCGCAGAGGCCCGGGGAGAATGGATTGCCTTCACCGACGACGACTGTATGGTGCCTCCGGACTGGCTGAAGCTGTTTGAGAGATCTGTGAACGAAACCGGAGCCGATTTCATCGGGGGATCTGCGGAAAATGCCCTCCCCCGGAATATCCTCTCGACCGTCAGCCAGGAAATGACCAGTCATTATGTGAGATCTCTCCAGCAGTTGGGAAGAAAAGAATTTCTGACCTCGAATAACACCCTGTATCGCGCTTCGGTTCTCCGCTCGGCCGGCGGTTTCGACAGGAAATTTCTCCATGCCGGCGGGGAGGAGCGCGATCTCAACAGGCGGATTCTCGCGATTGGCGGAACCGCGGCGTTCCGGTCCGACATTGCCGTCCGGCATGCGCACAGAATGAACCTCGTCGGGTGGCTCCGCCAGCAGTTCAACTACGGGCGGGGAGCCCGGATGCTCCGACGGCTCGCACTTCTCCGGGGCGAGGCATCCCCCTCAATTCCGATCCCGGTCCATCTCTCCCTCTGCGGAGCATTGCTCAGAACCGGGGTGTTCACGGGTCTGGTGAAAGTGGCGCTTTTTATCCTCGCACAGACGGTCACGGGCCTCGGCTATCTCATGGAGGCGGGTGTACGATGAAACTGCCGGGGCATCCGTCGGGGGATCAGATGCCTTCATCGGCGAGGCGCCTCCTTATCCTCAGTCTTCACAGCGGGATGGGCGGCGGTGAATACACGGTCTATCACATGGTCCGCTGTCTCGACAGGCGCAGATGGGAACCTCTGCTCATGTTCAGCAGTCACGGCGACTTTGCCCGCAAGGTGGAGGATATCGGCTGTGCCACGGTGATCGTCCCGTTTCCCGCGGTCATGCTGAGGAATCTCCTCTACCCCTCCGTTTTCGCGCAGGCGGTCAGATCGGCGGGACAAATGCATCGTACGCTCCGGGAGCGTGAGATTGATCTGGTCTGCTGTTCCGATGTGCTGACGCTCCTCCTGGTGGCGATACCCGCGCTCATGCGCCGGGTTCCAGTGGTCTATTCGGTGATCTTTTTTCATGAGTGGCTCCGCATGCTCCTGTTTAACATTCTCGCCGTGATGGCGGTTGACCGCATTGTGGCCGCGTCGCCCCTGCTGGCGGAGGATCTCGGAAACCGGACGATGTTTCTCTGCCGGAAGATCGGCGTGGCAATTCCGGGCGTCGATACGACGGTTTTCCGGCCCCGTCGTCCCGGGGAAGAGAACAGACTCCGGGCCGAGCTCGGGATCGGCGGGGAAACGAGGATTGTCGGGATGGCGGCACGGTTCGACCCGGTGAAGGGACATCGCGAGTTCGTGCATGCGGCGGCCGGCCTCCTGGAACGGCGTCGTGATGTCGCATTCGTTGTCATCGGTGGTACGGTCACATCGGCGGTCGTTCCGGCGCACGGAACATACAGGGACGACGTCGTCGCCGAAGCGACGGAAGCCGGGCTTGGCGGCAAAATGCATTTTCTCGGCGAGCGGCCTGACGTGGCAGGGCTGATCCGTGATCTGGACCTGCTGGTCTGTCCGTCGCGCGAAGAAGGGTTCGGACTGACGGTCCTGGAAGCGCTCGCGAGTGCGGTGCCGGTGGTGGTCACGAAGCGGAGCGGGGTTCTGTCGGTGGCGGGGGATTTCCCCGCGGTACGGATTGTCGCGCCGGGGGATGTGCCGGCCCTCGCGGATGCGATGGATGAGATGCTCGGTCGCACATTCGTTGCCGGACCCGATCTCGGCGCCCTGTCGTGGGACCGGTTCGCCCGGCAGATGGAGGAAATTTTTGATTCAGCGGTGCCTGGTAAGGCATGAAAAATATTCCCAACACATTGGAGTCCAACGATATGAGAGAATCGTTACCCTCTGATCAGCATGCAGACGCGGTCTCCGCGGTCATGGAATCCGGGCAGACGATGCGCCGGAAGGAGACCGAGCCCGTACAGGTGCTGGAGCACTATCACAGATACCTGTATGCATCCCGGTTCACAAAAAACAAACGGGTTCTGATCTGCGGTGCCGGCGACGGATATGGCGCCGCGTTCGTCTCGCTGAATGCCGGGAGTGTGTTTGCGGTCGGCGACAACGCCGACCTGACAGCGGCGGCGGCGCGCAGTTACGCGGAGTATCCGAACCTCAGGTTCGAGACGGGCAGTATCACGAGTCTCGCGATCATGGAACATTCCATGGATGTGGCGGTCTGTTTCGACCTGATCGACGGGTGTGATCCGGGGGAGAGGATCCGGCTGATGGATTCGGTGAAGCGGGTGCTCGAGCCATCTGGCGTCCTGCTCATTTCCGCGCCGGTCCGGTCCGACGATGCCCGGGCGAAGTCGGCGGAAGGAGCGTCGCCCCTCCCTTCATTTTCAGGGCAGGAGTTTTTCGAATTCCTGAAACAGCACTTCCGGCACGTCCGATTCATCGCGCAGAAGCCGCTGACGCTTTCGACCATGTGGTCCCTGCACGAGTGGACCGACGACTTTTTCCGGTTCCATGCGCGGGAGGATCTGTTCACCCTGCCCCGGACCGTCGAAATGTTCAGTGAACCGGGGACGATCGTGGCGCTCTGCTCCGATGACGATATCCCGGCAGAGATCGCCAACAACAGCAAGTCGGTGTTCTACGACACCGATCATGCGGAGAGGGCGAAGAACCTGCTCGCGGAGGCGGAATCGGCCCGGGGGGACATTGTCCGGGCGCGGACGCTGATCATGAGAGTCACCGGTGAACGCGATGCGTTCCGGGATGCGATCACGGTGCTCACCTCCGAGAACCTGACCCATCTGAACACCATCGAGGCGATGCAGAAGAATCTGGAGGAACGGGCGGCCAGGATCGCGTCGCTCGAAGCGGCCGCATCGGAGAGCGCAGCTGCGATTGAGGAGCTTCGCGCGGCGGATGCCGCCCGGGGGGAACGGCTCGAGCAGGCGCAGAGGGAGCTGGACGAGAATGTCGGCCGCGTGCTGGAGTTGGAGCAGAAGGCCGCGGAGAGCGGTGCGGCGCGTGAGGAGCTCAGGCGGATGTATGATGAACAGTCGGTCTGGGCGGAAAAGCTGAGCGAAGAGAATTCCCTCCTGATGTCGAAGGTGCGCGATCTGGAGCGGCATCTCGATGAGAGTGCGCTGTATGCGACCTCGGCGACCGAGGAGAACGGTCAACTGCGGGAGCGGATCGAGGTGCTCCAGCAGAAGATCGCCGTGACGACGGATCTTCTGGCCGAAGCCGAGCGGTCGGTGTCGGAGCTGAAGCCGCGGTTCGAGGAGGCGGCGCGCGATTACGAGATCATGCGCGACAATTCGTCGGAGTCGGTCAGCAGGGCTGAACGGCTGATGGAGAGGGTTGCGCAGCTGGAGCTCCAGCTTGAAGAAACCGGGTCGGCGGGGCGGGAACTTGAGGAAAAGCTCCGGGCACAGACGGAGGAAAACCGGCTGATGGCGGAGCAGATCCGGCTTCTCACGGAGGCGAGGGAAGAGCGGGAACGGGAGGAGGCCGAACTGCGGACGCAGGCGGCGGCAGTGGAACAGGAGCGGCGCCAGGCCGCGGCGCTCACGCAGGAGACGCAGAAACTGCGGGCCCGGCTGTATGAACTGCAGAAGCAGTTCGACGACCGGTCGGCGGCCGCGCGGAACGCAGCGCAGGAGAACGAGAAACTGAAGGCGCGCGTCGCGTCGATGCAGAAGTCGCTCGAGGAAAAGGCCGCGGCGCATTCTCTCCTGCAGGACGAGCTGAATTCGTCGCGCGGGAAGATCGAAACCATGCACCATGAATTCGAGAACAAGCTGTCGCACGCCCAGCAGTGGGAGCGCGACAACCGGAAAAAACTGGAGCATGTCGCCGAACTGCAGAGGAAGATGGACGAGCAGGCGCTCGCGATGCGGGAGATGAAGATCGATTCCGAGAAGCAGGCGATTGCCTTCGACACATTCCAGAAATCGCAGTCCGATCTCCAGCAGAGGTACAACCGGACCCAGATCCGGGTTCAGGAACTTCAGCAGGATGTGTCGATTCTCGAGCAGAAGCTGGAACGGTACCGGAGTTCGGGGCTCCTGAAGACGATGTCGAAATTCGGCCTGTTCCCGGACGATCAGCAATAAGAGCGGCAGAGCAGGAATGACAAGGATGAGCGGGACATCGCCGCCGGGGGCGCGGCGGCACCGGATGCGCGATCTCCGGAAGTATGTCACCATCATCCGCGAGCTCGCGATAGCGGATTTCCGGCTGAAATATCACGATTCCGCGCTCGGCTACATCTGGTCGATGCTGAATCCCCTGCTGATGTTCGTGATATATTACTTCGTCTTCACCCGGATCTTTCCAAGCTCGATCGCGCATTATCCGCTCTTCCTCATGGCGGGCATCCTCAATTACGCGTTCTTCCAGGACTGCACCTTCAGCGCCATGAACTCCCTCTTCGGGAAGTCCCATCTCATGAAAAAAATCTATTTCCCGAAGTCGGTCATCATCTTCGCGTCGTCGATCACCTGTTCAATCTCGCTCCTCATCAATACCGTCGTTCTTCTTCTCATGGCGCTCCTGCTGAAGGGACCGATTCCGCTCATGGTGCTTCTCCCCCTGCCGGTGATCTGCCTGATCCTCTTCTCGGTCGGTATGGCATTCATCCTCGCGACGCTGTTCGCCTATTTCAGGGATATGTCCCAGATCTGGGGGGTGCTGGTGCTTGTGATTTTCTGGGTGAGCCCCATCGTCTTCGACGTGGATGTGCTTCCCCAGGCGATCTCGAATTTTGTCTACTTCAATCCCCTGACAAGAATCTTCGGTCTGATCAGGCACTATACGATCTATAATTACTTCAACCTCCGGTTTCTCCTCATGACGGTTCTCTACTCGCTGGCGGTCTTCGCCGCGGGATATCTGATCTTCCGCCGTCACGAAGACCGGATCGCGGAGCTGTTCTGATGATCCGCGTCAGAAATCTCTCGAAAGTCTTCAAGCTTCCCCACGCGCGGAAAAAGACGCTCTTCCACAACATCGTCTCCCTCGCCTCCGAACGGTACGAATATGAGGAGCTCTACGCCCTCCGCGATATCAGTTTCGACGTCGGGGACGGAGAGTTTGTCGGCGTCATCGGAAGGAACGGCTCCGGCAAATCGACCCTCCTCAGGATCCTGGCCAGAATTTATCAGCCGACCTCCGGGAGCGTGGAGATCCGGGATGAAATTTATCCGCTCCTCGAGCTCGGTGTCGGTTTCCAGATGGATTTTACCGTCCGCGACAACATTTACCTGTACGGGTCTCTCCTCGGCAGATCGCGGAAGGAAATGGACCGGCATTTCCCCGCTATCATGGAATTTTCGGAACTGGAACGGTTCGCCGACGCGCGCCTCGAGAAACTCTCCACCGGGATGCAGATGCGGCTCGGATTCGCGATCGCCATCCAGTCGACCGCCCCCATCATGCTGGTCGACGAGGTCCTCGCCGTCGGGGATTCCGTTTTTTCGGAGAAATGCCGGAGAGTGTTCTGGAATTTCAAGCAGACCGGCAAAACAATCCTTCTCGTCAGCCACGACATGGGCACCATCAGGGAATACTGCAACCGCGTCCTCCTGATGGACGGGGGACGGCTCATCGGCGAGGGACAGCCCGATGCCATGATCGGGCTCTATCACGATCTTGTCAATGCTCCCGCCGAATCATGAACCCGGGGAGCGTTCGGCGGCCCGGTCCTCCGTTCAGGGACCCGGCACCATGCACGGACGGTTCATTTTTTTCCGAACCTACGTCCTCTCGGGCTCGCCGTTCCAGCGACGCCTCTTCCTGCGCGACGCGATGCGCAAACTTCTCCCTGTTTCCCTCCAGCGGATCGTTCCGTTCCTCTTCCGGCCCCGTTATGCCCGGAACGGAAGACCGCGAAAGAGTTCCTACCCTCCCTACCTGCGGATGAAGGAGCTGATGAAGCCGGTCAGCCGCCGCAGGAATGACAGCGGATTGAATTTCACCCGGGGGATGGTCAGCGTCGTTCTGCCGGTCTATAACCAGGGAAGGTATCTCCGGCAGTCGGTCGAAAGCGTCCTCGCCCAGGAATATGACCGGTATGAACTCATTATCGTCGACGACGGATCGACGGATGCCACGCCGGAGGTCCTCGGGAAGTACGCCGGGGAAAAAAGGGTATCGGTTATCCGCCAGCGGCATGCCGGGCTTCCGCGCGCCCTCTCCGCGGGATTCCGGGCGGCAGGGGGTGAATTCCGGACATGGACGTCCGCCGACAACATCATGAAACCGCAGCAGATCGCCGTGCAGGTTGCGTTTTTGGAAAAGTTCGATGATATTGATATGGTGTATTCGAATTACGAACTGATCGACGACGGCGGCGCGCCGTTGTCGGGATCTTCATACAACGCGCTTCTGCAGTTTCCGCCCGGTTCGGGCATTCTTCATCTGCCGTGGGATTACGGCGAGTTGAATTTTGTGCCGCTGAATTTTATCGGTCCCTGTTTTCTCTACCGCACATCAGCCGCGGCTGTCGTCGGCGATTACGACCCCGCAATGGCGGGAGTCGAGGATTATGATTACTGGATGCGGCTGAACGCGGTCGGCCGGCTGGCCCACGATATTTCACCGGAGCCGCTCTATCAGTACCGCATTCATCCCTCCTCGGCGACTGCCCGGATGGCGGAGGGTGATATCGCAGGAAAACTGCAGAATGCCGTAACGCGGTTTGCCGAACGGATCTCCGATCCGGCCCGGCCGGAAGGTTTTCCTCTTCTGCTGGAGATGGATGAGAGGAAGTGAGAGAGTGAAATCGGCGGCCGGCGGTTACCTGTCCGCCGTTAATGGCAAAGGATATTGACAGTCTGATCCGCATGACGATCGTATTAATACAATATATAGACCCCGGTTCCATGGGAATGCTCACGCAGATCATCTATTTTGTTCTGATCGCGCTCGGGGCATTCATTCTTTTCTTTAAAAAAGGGTCGTTGAATCTCCTGAATCTCTTCCGGAAGGGGAAAAAATCCGGTGAAAGTCCGGATGTCCGGAACGATGGCAAGAAGGATTCCGGCACCGCCGGGGAATAATCCATTATGAACACCTCTGCATGAGTCCAGAGCTACAGGGTGGTTCTGTCCGTCATCCCAACTCCTACGTCGATCCCCACGGCACCGTGTTCGTCGAGGATGGCAGGTATTTCAGGGCCATCCACAGAGGATCCGGCGCGTTCGTTCGGTCTCTGCTTGATGCCCCATCGGTCCGCGCCATGATCGGCACAAAGATCGTCGGCACGGTGGTGACCGACCGGAAGCTTGCGGATACGGATCTGGTTCTGGAGCACCGGACCATTCCCACGACGTCATACTGTTACGAGTGGGCGCCTCCGATGCTGAAGGATGCGGCGCTCCTCCACGTCGATATCGGGGAGGAGCTTGTCGGCGACGGTTTTGCGCTGCAGGATGCCTATCCCTGGAATGTCCTCTTCGACGGGCCGGACCCTGTTTTTGTCGATTTCACATCGATCATTCCGGAGGAGCGGGATCTTTTCTGGATCGCGTATTCTCAATTTGCATCCTTTTTCCTCTATCCGCTCTATCTCACCTCGCACGGCTTCGGCGATGCGGTCCGGGGGCTTCTGCACGACTACATTACCGGCATCAGTCCGGAACAGTTCGTCCGTCTCCTGCCGAATTCCGCGCTGATCCGCCGGCCGGGGCTTTTCCTGAAGTTCGTTCTTCCGTACCTCCTCAGCCGGGGAGGCGGAAGCCCGAAGAAGGGGACCGGAGCCGCATCCCTTGCCGCCAAATTTGCACCCGGGAAGGAAATGAGGAGGGAATTCTTCAGATCCCTGAGGCGGACCGTAACCGCCATCGATGTGGAGCGGAGGAAAACGGCCTGGGCAGATTATCATCGCGATCTGGAGAGATTTCTTCAGCCCTCCGGCTTCACCGCCAAGGAGCACAACCTTGCGGGCATTGTGGAACGGCTGAAACCGGCCAGTGTCGTCGATATCGGCTGTAACCAGGGAGGATACAGCATCATCGCAGAGCGGCGGGGGGCCCGTGTGGTCGCATTCGATTCGGATGAAAGCGCCGTTTCCCATCTTTACCGGTACGCGTCGAAACATCATCTCCGGATCCTTCCCCTCATGGTCGACGTCGCGAATCCCTCGCCCTCGTGCGGTCACCGTGCGGCTCAGTTCTCCCCGTCGTTCGAACGCTGTGCGTCGGATATGGCGTTCGCCCTTGCAATCGTCCATCACCTCGCAATCACCCAACGTCAGAGCTTCGACCGGATCGCGGAAGCGTTCTCCGATTACGGCAGGAAATACCTTCTGACGGAGTTCGTGCCTCCGGGGGATGAAAAAGTCAGAATGATCACCTCCACGACCCGGCGTGATCTGAGCTGGTACACGATGGAAAATTTTCTCGATTCCCTGAAGCGGCGGTATGCGCATCTGGAAACCTTCCCGTCGTTTCCGGACGGACGTATTCTCATTCTTTGCAGCCGATGAGCCCACGCCCGCCCGATCGCCGCTTTCACCAACTGTTTTTCATATGCTGGCTCTTTCTGTGCGAAGAACTGTTCCGGGCATGGGAGGTCCTCCGGTATTACCGGATCAGCACGGTCGATATCCTGAGCACCTATTGTTTTCTCATCACCGGGGCGGGCCTGCTTGTCGGGGCCGGCGTCTTCCTCCTTCGCCGTTTCCCTGCCGCCGGGCTCGCGGCGGCTCTCCGCGCGCTGTTTCAATTCCTCGTGTTTCTTGCGCTGATGCTGACCCTGTTCCATGCCGTCGTGCTCCTGGCGGTGTCGTACGGTCTCAGCATCGTGGGCGACTACAGCCTTTTTGTGCATATTGCCGGGGCGGTCCTCTTTTCGATTCTCTATGTCTTTGTCCGCCGGAAGGTCCCGATACTCCTCGACCGCGTGGGGAACCGCACGCGCCTTCCGAACCGGATCGTGCTTGTCGCCGCCGCCGCGGTCACCCTTTACTGTACTGCGGAGGGGTTCCTGACAGCCGACGCCGGATCGGTTGCGGCCCCCCCTCAGCAGGTCGCGCGTTCCGCCGACCGGCCGAACGTCGTCCTCATCGTGCTGGAAAGTACGACGGCCGATGACCTGTCGCTCTACGGGTATGCTCTCCGGACCACGCCGAAGCTCGACAGCCTTGCCCGAAGCTGGACCGTGTTCGAGGATGCGCATTCCAGCTCGAACGCCACCGTCCCGTCCAATATCTCCATTCTGACCGGCAGGTATCCTTATTTTTCGACCTGGTCCGATTACGGACGGCGCGTCGCCGGGCGCCGGGACTGGGTCTGTATCCCTCAGATCATGAAGATGAACGGGTTCCAGACCTTCTCCGTCCAGTGCAACTACGATCAGAAATTTTTCGGTTTCCAGTCCTATATCGATCGGAGTTATGCGACCGAGCACCTGTTTGTCGACAACAATTTTGATTCCGACATTGCCGCGGTTCTGCAGAACATCCTTCCCGCCAGCCGTTTCCGGCTCGGTCTGATCTGGACGCTCGTTTCGTTCAACCTCCGCGGGACATCCGTGGAATCGGTCGACGATGAAGAATACGGCGTCGCGGTCTCGATGCTCCGCCGCCGCGACCCCGCGAAACCATTTTTTCTCCAGCTGAATACGGACCGCCCCCACTATCCCTACCTCGCCGATGAATTCCTCGGCAGGCTCCTTCCCGCCGACAGCGGACTCGCCGACCGTACCGTCCAGGATCAGCTCAACTACCGCCCGTACACCGACGATCTCCAGCCGATGATCGACAAGCTGCGGATCCGGTACGACGAGAATATCATGAAAACCGATTCCATGCTCTGTGCGTTTGTCGATACCCTCAAATCGCTCGGCTGTTACGACAACTGCCTCCTGATCATCACCAGCGATCACGGCGAGCAGTTTGCGAACGGATGGCAGGGACATGGATCCTACCGGCTGAGCCACGTCGAACATCATGTCCCCCTCCTTGTGAAATTCCCGCACCAGAAGGAAGGCCGGCGGATCAGCGGCGTGGTGAAGCATATCGACATATTCCCCACCATTCTCGCCGCCGAAGGGATCGAAGCTCCCGCCGGCACGCTGGAAGGGACTCCTCTGCCGCAGGATGGCCGGATCCCACCGGACAGGATCGCCTATGTCTTCGGTCAGGACGAGGGATATCAGGCGGCAAATTACCGGGCGGTGGCGGTGAGCTCGACGGGAGAACTCCACAATATCTGGAATTCTGTTTTTTACGAGCATGGCTGGCATACCTCGTCCACAGCGGGCCGGCTCGACGTCGCGGACCATCTCGGTGAAATCATCCCCTACAGGAATGCGACGCTCAGATTCTTCGACAGAGTGTCCGACATCCGGAGCGGGAAAACGATCCAATCCTCCGCGCCGCTCTCGTTCACACTGCCGCCCGCGGGGGGAGACGTCTACGTGCCGATCCTCGTCCGCGGAGGGAGCGAGCTGTCATGGTTCTGCGGTGATTCCTCGAACGCCCGCATCCTCTCGGGCAGTGACGTCTATTTCGGAGGCGAGAATACCAGGAGCTACACGGATATTCCGGTCGTCCCCTCCCTTGCAGAGGTTCAGCTTCACTTCACGATGAAAAATGAGATCGCCAGCAAACAGGTCGGTATCTACTGTGACTTCTACGATACCGGAGGCGCGAGAATCGACCTGAAAGAGGCGCTGTCGGTGTTCAACAGCTACCAGGCTCAGCGAACGATCGACGTTCTCTTTCCTGTGCCGGAAAAAACCGCGACGGTCCGGGTGGCATTCAAGAATCCTTTCGGAGACGAGAGACTGTTCATCTCGGATCTTTCCGTGACCGGTTACGAAGCTGCGGAAACGATCGGGTCCCGATCCGGTCTGGCCTGCTGGTTCCTCCCCGATACGGACGATGCTCCAGGCTCGGCGCCGTGGAGATTCGAACGACTCACCGGCAGACCGAAACAGGACGATTTTTTTCTCATGGGCGGAGGACGCGTTCTGGTTCACCGGACCGGAGGAAAAGAGCTCAGAATCATCCCGCAGACCGGCCAACAGCTGACGGTGAAAAATCTCGGTCTGTGGCATCCCGGAACGGGACTCGCGCCGTTGAAATTTGCCGGTACGGGGGGGACGTGGTCGCCACTTCTCCCGGACCTGAATGCAGTGAACGATAATCCGGATTTCAGAATCCCGGCGGCCAACGATCAGATCGAAGGATACTCGGTTTCCGCTCCGGCCGGAGTCCGGTACCGTGTGACGAGCCTCCCGCCGGAAGAGGGCGGTGGCGTGCGGATAACGGCCCTCACCAGCGCCGAGTGGATCGTCCTCGTGCAGTCGGATCCCCTCCGCCAGTTCCGGCAGATGCCGGTGACCATCAAGGGGTCCATTCGGTCGTCCGGTGCGGCCCTTCAGGAACTCCAGTTATTCGACTTCGACGGGAAAAACCAGGCGACGGTGACCAGCGCCGAAGGGAAACCGGGCCCCGGGTGGAACGATCTCACGATTCGCTCATTTCTTTCCGATCCGCGCCCGAACGATTATTATTCGATCGGATTGTTTGGCGTAAAACAGGGAGATTCATTTGACATTCGCAGATTGAGCGTTTATATTGGATGGTTGCCGTGAGGGTACCACTCACCGCCGGCCCGCTTCGACATTCCTGATGGCCCCTTTTTCAAATATTAACGGAACGAAACTCCGCGTTCCCAAATCGTTCAGCGGAATCCTGCCGCCCTCCCCGTCCGACGACTATTTCGATTACGAGCCGCTGGCCTTCCACGCTCTGAGCCTCGTTCTGACGAGGGGCGAGATCGTCTACGACGTCGGTGCATCATTTGGGGTCATGTCCGTCCTCATCGGCTCGCTGATCGGGCCCTCCGGCAGGGTGTTTTCCTTCGAGCCGAATCTTTCGACCGCCGCCAGGGCTTCGGAGCTCTTCCGGTGCAACGGCGTCAGCTGTACTCTGCAGACGTTCTGCGTGGGCGACGTTTCCCGTGAGACAGTCGTTTTTTATGCGGTGAACGGTTTTCATTCCGTCGCCTCCACGCGCAATCCGGAAATCCTCAAATTTCATCCGGACGGTGAACGGATCGAAGTGCCGATGGTCTCACTGGACGATTTCTGCCGGAGCGGGAATCCCGCTCCCGGCTGTCTGAAAATCGACGTCGAGGGATCGGAGTATCTCGCGGTGAACGGAATGAAAACAATCATGCGCGAGCACCACCCCGACATGGTCATCGAAACACACGCCGTGGAAATCGACGGTATCGGCGGTTCCCTCCGTGCGCTGACCGACGCTCTCGCGGCGGAAGGATATCTTCTCTTCGACATCGCGGAAAACAGGCTTGCCGACCCGGGTCTCTATGCCGAGACCTATGCCGACCGGATCGGCAACCTCCTCGCATCGACCCGTCTGCATTCGGCTCCATTTCTCCGCTCCTGCCAGGCCGCGACGGATAAGTTTCTCTCGGCGTACCGGCTCCGCAGCCGGCGCGGTGAAAGGATAGATGCCTAAATTTGTTCTCATAGACCATTCCATCCGGAATACGGGCGGGCATTATTTCGAATATGCCACGCACGTTCTCCGGAGCGCCGAGAACGCCGGGTTTACCCCCGTCGCCGGCGTCCACAGCGAATTCGACCGGTCGAAAGGCACCGCGGATCCCCACTGGGAAATACATCCCGTCTACTCGTTCGACATCTGGGGGTTCGGTTCGGTCACGCGGCGGAAGAAGGGATTCGGGGCGCGCATCCTCGCCAAAGCCCGCATCTGGTATGCGCGAAAAAAGGCCTCCGCGCATTTTTCCCGGCGGGAATATTTCATTGAGGTGAAAAAACAGCCCGTTGAGTTTCTCCGGAACAACGCCTTCCGCATCGGACGGGTTATCGGCTGGGGATTGCTCCTGAGCCCTCTCTTTTACCTGATCGAACTTGGCCGGAAATCGGTGGAGCTCGTCAAAACCGTCTTCCGCGGATACCCCGGAAACGTCCTCCGCAGTCTCTGGGAGCTGATCATCTCGGTTTTTTTCCCGGTGGCGTTCCCGCTCCGCAATCGCCGCGACATCGGCGGATGGCTGGCGAATGTCCGTCGCCGGCGCGCGTTTGCCGCCTCCACCCGCGCCCTCTTCCGGAAAGTCCGTCTCGAGAAGGGCGACCTCGTGTTCATCCCGACACTTTCGGTGATCGACATGATGGGTCTTCATGATTTTCTCAAGCGTGACCCCGATTCCTCGGCGGCAACCTGGCACCTGCTTTTCCGGCGCGATATCTACCGCGGCCGCGAACCAGATTTCGCCGCACAGGATGAACAGCTTCAGGCGGTCCGTCTCGCGTTCCACCAGCTCGCCGACGGCCTGCCGGGGCACACGATTTGTTTCTATACCGACACGGATAAATTGACGGACCAGTATAACCGGCTCAATATCGTTCCGTTCCGGACTCTTCCGATCCCGATCAATCCGGACTTCTCCGCAGGAAGCCGGGAGTCTGCCGCATCGCCGCTTACTATCGTCTACCTCGGCGATGCCCGGGGGGAAAAAGGCTATCAGTTCCTGCCGTCCCTCGTGATGGATCTGTGGAAGGAGTATGTCGTCCCCGGAAAAATCCGGTTCGAATTCCAGTCCAATCTTCCGAACGGGAAACCGGAGCATAATGCCCCCTCGATTATCGCGCGCGCCCTACTGGAAACGATGCCGCAGGCATCGGTGCGCCTTCTGAGGGAACCGCTCGGCTCGTCGGAGTACCGGGCGCTGGTCGACCGCGGCGATATCTGCCTTCTCCTGTACGATGATACCAACTACTATGCGCGCAGTTCCGGCGCGCTCGTCGAATGCCTCACGGTCGGCATGCCGGTGGTCGTTCCGGCCGGAACCTGGCTTGCCGATCAGTTTTCCCATCAGGTGTACCGCTACCGGAATGCACTGCTGTCGGAATTTTCCGTCATCGCGCCGAACAGGTATGTCCGCACACGGTGGCTGAACATACGGAGCCGAAATATTTTCGACGAGGACGATGGCGGGTTGTCCTTCGGCGGACGGGATGCGGTTTCGTACCATTGGTCGAGGATTCCCTCCTCCGCCGATGTGATCCACCTCAGCTTCCGGCCCGAAGAGGGAATGCTTCCGGGGTCGTACATCAGAATTCATGTCGAACAGCAGAACGAAAAGAAAATCAAAGTCCGGTCGAGCGAGGAAATCGTTACCCGGGCGGGTGTGGAGGAGAGGTGTACCGTGCTCATCCCGGTGCACCCGGAATCGGCCAGAATGTGGGTCGGCGTCTCGAATGCCTATCACGACCATGCAATACATGTCGTCGACCTGCGCATGCAGTTCCTGCGGGTGAAACGGTCCGGATCCCTGCCGCCGCTCGGCGCCATCGGAGAATCGTATACTTCGCCGGCATTCATTCCGGACGCGGTGAGAAGAGTGGTCGACGGATATCCCCATTACCGTTCGACGGCGCGGGAATTTGCCGGCGGCTGGAACGGGACGCATACCGCGGACAACCTTGTTCAGAAACTCGCCGCGGGAGCGGTGCATCCGGCGCCCGGGAGGAGGTCGGGAGTTACCCATGAGAGCTGACCTGCGCATTGTCGCCGTCTCGGATGTTCCTCTCGGCTACGGGAGCCCGCAGATTCCGGCGTTCGTCGGATCGCTGAAAAAACTCACCGGGAGCACCACGTGCGTCGTACTCGAGCCCGACCGCATCGGCCAGCCGGTTCAGCACGGACAGTTCAGCGGCATGACCGTCCGGAGGATTTTTACCACGATGAATGTCTACACCCCTCCGGGGCGGATCGAATATCTCCTCTCAGCAGTCGCCGAAATCGACCGCCTGAAGCCCGACATCCTGGTTCTTTTCTGTACCTTCACTCTTCCCCTTCTTTACAGATTGAGGCAAAAACCGGGAATCGTCATCTATTATAATTATGAATCGGTGGCGAACTACCCGCCGGCCGACCGCCTCGCCAATAAATGGATCGAAGGGATGGTGGATCTCCTCATCTACCCGGAAGAAAACCGCGCCGCCAGGGACATGGAGTACTGCGGGTTCCGGGACATTCCACTCGGTGTCGTCTATAATTGTCCGGAAACCGGAGGAGGGGGGACCGGTTCCGTCCGGGCACAGAGAGTCCGCAGAATTCTTTATGCCGGGACGATCGACCGCCAGAGGACCTTTCCCGATTATTTCGCCGATCCCCGGATCGCAAAATTTCCTATCGACATCTTCGGACGCATCTCCGGTGCCGAAAAGGATGACCTGGAGAGGAAACTCAAAACACTCGTCGGCAATGTCCGATTCCGCGGTTTCCTCGACGGACAGGCCATCGCAAGGATCAGATCGTCCTACCTGTACAGCATCATCATGTGGAACCCTGTCGACGATCAGCATTTCTTTGCCTGCCCGAACAAATTCTTCGAGGCGATAGCGGATGGCGTCCCGCCGATTGCCGCTCCGCACCCCCAGTGCCGGATGATCATCGACCGGTACGGGTGCGGAATCCTGATGGATGACTGGAGTCTCGACTCCTTCGCGCGGGCGCTCGGGAAAGCGCTCACCATTGCAGGGACGCCGGCCTATGATGAGCTCGTCGAAAACTGCCGGAACGCCGTTGCAAGCGAACTGACCTGGGATCATCAGTTCGCAAAACTGCTTCCCCACCTCGAACGCCTCCTCGCGGCAGTCTGAGGTCGCCGGATATCCCGCATGCCGACACGACGGCGGATACTTTTCATCTCCCAGGATGCGGAACGGACGGGTGCGCCGCAGGAACTCCTGCTCATTCTGAAATTCATCGACAGGGAAAAATTCGAGTCCGTCCTTCTCCTCGGACGCGATGGCCCGCTCCGGGCAGAATTTGATAAATATGCCCGGGTTATCCGGCAGAGTCTGTTCCCCGGCCCCTTCCGCTATGCGCGCGAAGCGTTCTATATGCCCCGGAGATTCCTGCTCCTCCGCCGTATCGCCCCCGATCTCGTCTACTGCAATACCGTATTGACCTCAAAATGGCTCTGGTACGCGCGCATGGCCGGGATTCCGGCGATATGCCATGCCCACGAACTTGGAGCGGTCATTAACCGGCTCTCCTTCCTCGACCGGTCCATCCTCCGCTCCGGCAATCATCACTTCATTTCCGCGTCGGAGGCCGTCGCGCGGTCGCTGGTGGGAATCCTCGGCATTCCGAACAGCCGGGTCGAAACCATTTACGAAAGCGTCGATGTCTCCTCGTGGCGAAGGGTTCCCGGAACGGAGCTGAGGAACCGCCTGTTCCCGCAGGGGCCCGATCTGATCGTCGGAACTGTCGGAAGGATCGCCCCGATGAAGGGGACCGACAGATTTCTGCTCATGGCGGCGGCCGTCCGGGAGCGTCTGCACGGTGCGTGCAGGGCGGGGTTTCTCTGGGTGGGAGGGCATGCACCCGCCGAAAAAAAATATTATGATGACATGCTCCGCCTCAGGGGGGAACTGGGTCTCGAGGAGGATGTTGTCTTCGCCGGACCCCAGCCCGATCCCCTCCCGTATTATTCGCTCTTCGATTGTTTCGTCCTTCCCTCAAGGGAGGATCCCTTTCCGCTGGTCACCCTCGAAGCGATGTCGCTCTCGCTCCCGGTCATCGTTCCCGATACGGGCGGGAGTTCCGAGGCGATCGACGAGCGGAGCGGGGTGCGCGTTCACGGTGCCGATCCCGAGGGGCTGGCGGACGCGGTTTGCCGGGTGCTGACCGGGCGGGATGAGTTCCGGTCGATGGGGTCGGCGGGACGTGAGCGCGCCGAACGGTTGTTCGATATCCGAAAGAACATTTTGCGGATCGGGACAAAACTCGAGAATTCCCTCAAGACGGGGTAGTTAGGGGGCAATCGAACATCCCCCATTCCTGCAATTCTTTCCCTCCGACAAGTAAAAATTGCTGATTCAACTGCTGTGATCTCCCGCAGTGCGGTGTCCTATCCCCGTGAATCTTCGTAAATCCATTGAAAACAAGGTTTTTTTCATTTTTCGACATGATTGTAAATTTAGCCATTGACTGGCACACTCTTCGCTCCAGGGAGGGGGACAAGTAATCACTGGGACGAGAGACAGTGAAATGCAGGGAATAGCGAAAGCAAAAGACAGCGTAAAATTCCTTTCGAGGAGTTTTAATTCGACGATCCGTACCCAGATGGCGGTGATCTTCACCCTTCTGATCGGTCTGATCGCCGTGTTCATTTACCTCCTCTTTACGACGAAATTCCGGAACGAAGCGATCAACGCCGCCGTTGCGCGGGCGCAATCGATCAGCAGTCTGACCGCCATGAGCATGGCGTTTCCCCTGCAGACGAACGATCAGCGGGGGGTGAATCAGGTCATCCAGGCGACGATGCGCAACAACGATCTTCTCTACATTGTCGTGAAGAACAACAGCGGCGAGATCATCAATTCGATCTACATGGAACGGGCACAGCCCGCGCGCTATCTCGAAGTGAAGACCGGCATCAGCATTTCCGACGACGGCAATCTGATCCGTATCATGAAGCCGATCCGTTTCGTCGACCAGCCGCTCGGTGAGGTCTACATGGGTATCTCCCTGGAAGTGGTGAACGCGGAGTTCTCGACGTTCCGCTATGTGGTCGGCGTGGTCAGTCTCACCGTGTTCATCCTCGGGTTCCTCGGCGTCTTCGGGGTCAGCTGGGTGATCACCAAGCCGGTGGCGGAGATGGTGGAGACCGTGGAGGCGATCAGCAACGGCTATCTCTCCCGGCGGGCGAACATTTCGAGCGTCGACGACATCGGCTACCTGGCGAAGTCGATCAACGCAATGCTGGACGGCATCGAGGAACGGACGAAAGCGCTGGAGCACGAGGTGCGCCAGCGGCAGGCCGCCGAGGAGAAAATCCGACAGCAGGCGGCGCTCATCCATGTCACCCCCGACGCCATGATTCTCTGCACGCTGAAGGGACAGGTGCTCTCCTGGAACAAGGCCGCCCAGACCCTCTACGGCTACAGCGCCGAGGAGGCGATCGGGATGAATGTGCACGACATCATGTCGCCGGAGAATGCCGACAAGTATGCGGAGGCGGACAAGGCGCTTCTTGCAAAAGGCGAATGGCGCGGGGAAATGCGGCAGGTTTCCCGGGACGGCACCCAGTTCCCGATCGACAGCCGCTGGATCCTCATGCGCGATCAGCACGACAATCCGGCGTCGATGATGATCATCAACACCGACGTCACGGAAAAGAAAAAACTGGAACAGCAGTTCCTCCGCGCGGAACGGATGCAGAGCATCGGCACCCTCGCCGGCGGCATCGCGCACGATCTCAACAACGTGCTCGCTCCCATCATTCTCGCGATTCCGGCCCTCCGCCGCCGGGTGGCGGACGACAACGGCAAACTCATGGTCGACAGCATCGAGGTCAGCGCAAAGCGCGGCGCCTCGATCATCAAACAGATGCTTTCCTTCTCCCGCGGCTTCGAGGGCGAGCGGACCATCGTGCAGATGAAGCATCTGATGACCGAATTTGAAAGCTTCCTCCAGAGTACGTTCCCCCGGACCATCCAGTTCAAACGGACTTCCGTGAAATCGCCGTGGCTCATTTCCGGCGACCTCACCCAGCTCTATCAGGTTCTGATGAACCTCTGCCTCAACGCGCGTGACGCAATGCCGCACGGCGGCACCCTGTCGCTCTCGCTTGAAAATGTGGTCCTGGATGACATGCATGCGAAAAGCAACATCGACGCCCACCCCGGCCCCTATGTTGTCCTGACCGTGAGCGATACCGGCGTCGGGATCCCCGAAGACATTCAGCATAAAATCTACGAGCCGTTCTTCACCACCAAGGAGGTCGGCAAAGGGACGGGCCTCGGCCTTTCCACCGTCATCGGCATCATCAAGGGGCACGGCGGATTCATCAATCTCTACAGCGAACTCGGCAAGGGAACCACCTTCCGCGTCTATCTCCCCGCGCTCGAAGGAACCGATGTCCAGGAGGAAAAGGAAAAGGCGCCCGAAATTCCGCTCGGGAACGGCGAACTGATTCTCGTCGTGGACGACGAGGCTTCCGTCCGCGAGGTCCATCGCTCGACCCTCGAATCGTTCGGCTACAAGGTCGCCACCGCAAGCGACGGTACCGAGGCGGTCTCGATGTGCGCCCGCGGCGATCAGAAAATCTCCCTCGTCCTGACCGATGTCATGATGCCGCATATGGACGGTATCGCAACGATCAGAGCCCTCCGCCAGCTCAATCCGGGCCTGAAATTCATCGTCGCCAGCGGTCTCGTCGACCAGGAAAAGGCGTATGCGATCGCTTCGATGGGGAAAATCCCCTTCCTGCAGAAACCGTACTCCTCGGAACAGCTTCTCGAAACCATCAGCAATGTCCTGAACGGCAATTGAGGGAACCGGACGGGTCTCTCCGGACGGAGGGGGATGCGCGAGCATCCCCCTTTTTTTTCGCTATTTCCGCTCCTCTTCGTATATTCCACCGTCGAATGCCCCGGCATATGCCCTCTCTGACCTATATAATTGTCACGTTCAACTCGGCTGAGACGATCGCGGCCTGCCTCAGATCGATCGTCGCTTCATCCTTCGCCGGCCTGCGGCATTCCATCGTCCTTGTCGATAATGCTTCGAAGGATGAAACCGTTCCGGTGGCGCGCGGGGAGGGGATCCCGGAACTCGAAATCGTGCAGGCGGAGGAGAACACCGGATTTGCCCGCGCGGCCAACCTCGGCGCATCGCACGCAGACGGAGAGTACCTCTGTTTTCTGAACCCCGATGCCGCAGTTGAATCAGACTTTGCCGCTGAATTCGCCTCGGCGGCGGGCGGTGCGGTCCCGTTTGAAATCGGCGGCGCAGCGCTCACTGCGCCATCGGGCCGTCCGGCTCCCTCGGCCTGGTGCCTGCCGTCGTTCCCAAGCCTCGTGGCGGAGACGTTTCTTCCCTACACCATCGCCGGCTTCCTGACCTCCCGGCGTCCCGCCCGCGCGAAGGAGGTCGGGATGGTTTCCGGCGCATGTCTCATCGTCCGGAAGAATGTCTTCGACCGGCTGAACGGATTCAACGAGAATTTTTTTCTCTATTATGAGGACGCCGATTTCTGCCGCCGGGCCGCCGCAGAAGGATTCCGCGTCAGATTCCATCCCCGACTCAGGGCCATTCACGCGGGAAGAAAAAGCTTCGGGGCGGACGCGGGCGGATTTTTCTTCCAGTATTACCGGAGCAGAATCCTCTACTGCCGTCTCCAATGTTCCCGCTTCGCGTCGCGGATTGCGGAACGATCCGTGATGGCGGGAATATTTCTCCGCGTCGCGCTCTACGGTCTTTCCGCCCGGCTCTCCGGTTCCGAAGAGTTCCGGCGGCTCTGCATTGCGCACCGCGAGGCGATGGAGCGGCTTCAGAGGAGCCGTTCTGCCGTTTGATTCCGCACCGGAAATTGCTATCTTTATA
>DATKPE010000017.1:0-31911 GCA_035524335.1 Bacteroidota bacterium | reverse complement strand
GGACGTCTGGGAGGTGAAGAATCCGTACACGACGGGCCGCGGGCCGCGGGTGATCCACTTCACGCATCTGCCGCAGGTCTGCACGATCCGGATCTACAACGTGAGCGGAGCGCTGGTGCGGACGCTGGAGCACAGCAGTTCGCTGCGGGACGGGATGGAGCCGTGGGATCTGCTGACGCGGGATGAACTGACGGCGGCGTACGGGGTCTATGTGTACCACATCGACGCCCCGGGCATCGGTCAGAAGATCGGCAAGTTTGCACTGATTAAGTAGCCGGCACCAATGTATATCGGGTTACCAGAACCCCGACAGGCCGCGCGTCTGTCGGGGATTTTTTTTCGACGCCGGTTCAGAAGGTCCTGATCCGTCGGGAGAATTACCGGAGCGTCCGGAGGGTGTTCAGCAGTATGTCGAACGACGTGTCGGGAAGAAGCGGAAGCGACGCTCCGAATTCGGTGTTCAGAACGATCCTGAACGTGTTGACCGAGGAGGTCCGGGAGGCGAGCAGGCGGTAATTTCTGTCCGGAAAATAATATGCCTTGAAGGCGCAGAATTCCTCGTCGAATTTCCGGGGACCTTCCAGATAACGGTACCCGTGGTCTCCCTGGATCAGGATGATCGCGCGGCCGGAAGATTTCAGCAGAATACGGTCGACGAGGCGGCCGATCATCCCGTAAGAGAAGATCGCCTGCCGGAGATAGCCGTCCATATCCTGAACATTACGTGTTGACGAAGCGTAATCCGACCCGTCCCGGTCGATGAATGCGGGGGTATGGGGAACGTAAAAATGTGCATAGACGAATTTCGGTCCGGAGGTAGTCCTCTCGATGACGGCGGAGAGAGAATCGGCGGTCAGATGGAACATGGTCCGCTGGTTCGAGCAGAAGTCGCGATAAGCGTAGTTGGTATACCGGTCATAAAGATAATAAAAGACCGTCGGTTCCCATAAGGAATACTGGATGATGGAACGGAGTGCGGGAACGGAATTGACGTTGAAGAAGGAGAGGTTGACGAACGAGTAGCCGTTATCGGTGAACGTCCGGATGACGCCTGCGGTGAGGGAGGAGGGAAGTTCGGTGTGGGTCGGTACAGGTGTTCGTTCCCTCAGATAGGACATGTTCAGGATCGACGTCATTGAGTAGGGTGTCCAGTTGTAGTTCGACCGCCCGTCCTCCTCCACAAAAAGGCCGCGCTCCCGGAGCGCTGTCGTCAGGGTGTCGCTCCGGTATCCCCAGTATTTCTCCAGGCTGGCCGGGCTTGTCTGCGAATCGAAGATGAGCAGATAGACATCCGGTTTATCGCCGGCGAATGTCATCGGGGCCGGAACGATGATCGGGTGGAGCTGAGCGGCGTGCCGGTCCTGGTAATACGACCCGATGTCCATCAGCGCGAGGATGGCGAAGAATACCATGAAGCTTCGTGCGGCAGCATACACGCGCTGGGGCGAGCCGGCGAGAAGCCGCAGGAGCAGTGCCGATCCACCGGCAAAGAGAACCAGCGCAACCAGGTTGTGCTTGTCCCAGAGATGCTGGCGGACGAAGGCGGTCACCCATGCCACGGAATAGAGCTGGTTCCGGATGGTGCCGTAGAAGAGTGTAAAAATGGTGACGAGCGGCGCGAGGGTCAGCGTCAGCGGTCTGCCGGGACGATAGATGCTGAAGTGAAGCGCATAGCAGTAGACGAGGGTCAGAGCCGCGCATCCCAGGATGTCGGGAAGGGAAGAAAATTCAAGGGCTCTCGCGTAACAGACTGCGTGGATGATATAATAGAGCGCGATGACGGCAGGAAGCAGGCGGAACCCGGACTGCGGTGCGGCTGAGGGAGTTCCCCTGTCCTGAATGGTCGTTGTCCGGTTCATGGGAGTGTCCGGCGGCTGTTGGGGGTGATTGAAATGTCCCGCCGGCGGATCCGGATATACCGGTTATTCCGCGGGGTCCTGTTTTTTGAAACGGGCCAGGAAACGGGTGAAAAATCCTTTCATCCTGAAGGAGAAGAAAAATACGAGTGCACCGAATCCTGCAATGGCGAGCTGATACAGATAACTCCCCGTGCCGGGATCGATGTATTGCGCAAGAACAGGATACAAAAATAACATGAGGTTTTTCCTCTCTGATTATGACGGATTCGCCTGCCTCTGTAACCCCGGTATTTTACCGTACGGAAGAGATTGCGATCGAAAAATGATCAATCACATGCCACAGACGACCGGATTGTTCCAATCATGGTGCCGGATCGGTTCAGATGCCGGAACAATGTACTAAAATGTACAAAATTTCGGGCAGATATCCACATCGGGGTGGATGGCAAACGGAACTTCTCTCCGGGGTTGGGAGTATATTGAGTATGAACAAAGGGTTAACAATCGTCGTTCTTGCGATCATGCTCGAAACATCGCTCTCTGCACAGGGAGATGATTTCCGGAGCTGGATAAAAGTTGAGAATGATCGTCACGAATCTGCCCTTTTGAATTTCGGAAACAACTCCGCGGCGACGTACGGCATCGATCCGGAATTGGGAGAGATGGAAGGGCCCCCGCTCAGTCCCGCGTTCGATGTCCGATGGGTCAATACGCCCGGTCGTCCTCTCCCTTCGTACGGGATGGGACTTCTCTATAATGATTTTGTCCCCTGTCCGTCGAACAGCGCGCGGAAGGATACCTTCGTTCTCCTGGTCTCCGACGGAATGGAAAATTCGGGCAGCTGGATTTTTACCTGGCCGGATGAGATCTCGCAGAGGTCGGCGGCGGACAGCATGTTCCTCGTCGATCCGCTTCACCCCGGAAGAAGAATCAATATGATTACGGAACGACGCTATGTCGTCGACACCCCCGATTCCCCGGTCAGAATGCGCATCTACAAGTATGGCGGTTGTCCCTGCGTGATCGTCCGAAGGGGAGAGCCCCGTGGAGGGGGAACCGCGCCTGAAATTCCGGAGTCTTCCGCCGGAATTGATTTGACCGGCGTGCGCCTTTTCGCTACCTTCCACCTGCGGCAGTCCGTATCTTTCCGTCCGCCGGGGCGGTGACCGCAGAATTCCGAAATCCCTCACCTCTTCACATCCATCGACCTTTCATATGGCCGAACAGATCATCAGTTGTCCGAAATGCGGCGCCAAAATTCCCCTTACGGATGCCTTCACGTGCGAGCTGGAGGGGAAACTGCGGGCCGAATTTGACCTCGAACTCAGGAAAAGAAAAGATGCGGCCGATGCGGCTCTGCAGGCACGCGAAAAGGAGCATCAGGATGCCCTCGCTGCGGAACGCTCCCGGGTGGAATTCCAGGCGAAGGAGCACGCCCGGGAGGCGGTCTCGGTCGAACTGGCCGATCTCAGGAATCAGCTAGCGGAAAAGGCAAAAGGACTGGAGACTGCCAGACAGCAGGAGCTCGAATTCCGCCGGCGACAGCGGGAACTGGAGGAGCGGGAGAAGAACTTCAGACTCGAGCTCGACCGGTCTCTCGATGCGGAAAGGAAGAAAATCGCATCCGAGGCCGAGCTGAGGGTCGCGGAGGAACACCGGTTCCGTGAGCTGGAAAAGGAGAAACAGCTTGCCGATATGCGCCGGCAGATCGAAGAGCTCAAACGGAAGGCGGAGCTGACCTCCCAGCAGGTTCAGGGCGAGGTCCAGGAACTTGCCCTTGAGGAACTTCTCCGCTCGCTCTATGCCGTCGACCTCATCGAGGAGGTCGGGAAGGGGGTCCGGGGCGCCGATGTCGCTCAGACCGTCCGGAACCGGTCCGGGGTCGACTGCGGTAAAATTCTCTATGAAAGCAAGCGGACAAAACATTTCAGCGCGGACTGGGTAGAGAAACTCAAGGCGGACGCGCTTCAGGCGCGGGCGGATGTCTGCGTCATCGTCACGGAGACCCTCCCGGAGGGCGTGGACGGCGTCGGCCAGATCGACGGCGTATGGCTCTGCCGCTTCAACGACGTCAAAGGACTCTCCATGGTCCTCCGCGAAGCGCTTCTCCGCATTCAGTCAGTCGTTGCCGCCCAGGCCAACAGGGGTGAGAAAATGCAGATGCTTTATGATTTTCTGACCGGCAACGAATTCAAAATGCAGTTGGAGGCGATCATCGAAGGATTCAAGGGATTGCAGGATTCCTATCAGGACGAAAAACTGAAAATGCAGAAAGTCTGGAAGGAACGTGAAAAACAGCTTGAGAAAGTGCTCCTCAATACCGTCCACTTCTATGGAGCCATCAAGGGGATCGCCGGCAATTCCATTCCCCCCATCCCGCTCCTTGAAGGATCAGATAATCTCCTTCCCGGCTGATGCCCGGCTGAACCCGCCGGAGCGGGAAGTCGACACAGGCGCCCGAATCCGATCATCCGCCCGATGCCTCCGCTGATCTCGAAAACCAGATTCCTGGAAGGGCTCCAGTGTCCGAAGCTTCTCTGGCACCGCTATAACCGGAAAGAGGCGTTCCCTCCGCTCGATCCCTCCACCCGGGCGATCTTCGAACAGGGAACCGAGGTTGGTTCGTTTGCAAGAAAACTCTATCCTTCCGGCAGACCCATCGACGCCAAGCCGTGGGAGTTTCCGCTCATCGACAGCATGTCCAGGTCGGCGCTCGGTCGCCGTCTCCCGCTCTTCGAGGCCGGGTTCATGCACCGGGGAGCCTTCGCGCGGTTCGACGTGCTGGAGCCTGCGGGAAGTGCGGAGTGGAATCTGATTGAGGTCAAGAGCTCCACGGAAGTCAAAGAGGTGAACCTGGACGATATCGCGTTCCAGTATTTCGTCGCCGACGGGGCGGGGCTCCGGATACGATCCTGCCTTCTCTGCCATATCGACGCGAGCTACGTCCGCCGCGGGGAGGTCGATCCGGCAGGATTGTTCGCGTTCGCCGATGTCACCCCGGAAGTTCTCGGGCGTCAGGCGCACATTTCCCGCGATCTGGAAGCGATGCGGACGACGGTCGCCCGCCGCAGTTCGCCGGATATACCGATCGGTCCGCACTGCAGTCGTCCGTACGACTGCCCTCTCACAGAAATGTGCTGGGGATTTCTCCCCGAGCACAATGTGTTCACGCTGGTCCGGTCGAGAAAATCGTTCGACTGGTACAGCGCGGGGATCACCGAAATTGGCCGGATCCCCCCCGGCGAGGAGCTGTCCGATGCCCAGCGGATTCAGGTCGATGCGGTCAGGGCCGGACAACCGCATATTGACCGGGAACGGATCGCCGATTTTCTTGCCGGGCTCCGCTATCCCCTCTGCCTGCTCGACTTCGAGACCTTCAGCACGGCGATTCCCCTCTTCGACAATCTCAGGCCTTACCAGCGGGTTCCGTTTCAATTTTCAGTTCATACGATTGTGTCGCAGGGAGCCGATCCACAGCATGCGGGATTTCTGGCCGACGGAGGAAGCGATCCCCGGCCGGAGGCGGCGAAGACCCTCCGGAATTTCATGGGAGACCGCGGATCGGTGGTCTGCTACAATGCCTCGTTTGAAACAGGACTTCTGCGGGAGTTGGGGGATGCGGTCCCTGAGGCGAAAGGGTGGACGGAAGGGGTCATAGAACGGATCGCGGACCTGATCGTGCCCTTCCGTTCGTTCGCATATTATCATCCGGACCAGAAGGGGTCGGTATCGCTCAAGGTTGTCCTTCCGGCGCTCACCGGAAAATCGTACGAGGGGATGGCGATCGCCGACGGTGATACCGCGAGCCGCGAATATCTTCGTGTCACGTATGGAGGTGCCTCCGCCGCAGACCGGTCCGCTGTCCGGCGACAGCTGGAGGAGTACTGTCACCGCGACACGGCCGCCATGGTCTGGATCATCGACAGCCTGCGTGCGCTGATCTGACCCGGGAGGGAGGAAAATAAAAAACCCCGCTCAAGGGCGGGGCAGGTACAACCGGTGACTATTGCGGGTCAGACTTTGGAAACGTTCGACGCCGACGGGCCTTTCGGGCCTGTGACGAGTTCGAACTGCACCTTGTCTCCCTCGTTCAGTGTTTTGTATCCGTCGCCGACGATTTCTCTGAAGTGGACGAACACATCATCGCCGCCGGAGCGGGAGATGAAGCCGAAACCTTTTGCCGCGTTGAACCATTTGACTGTTCCCTGTTCCATGGAACAAACCTTTCGTGAAATGAAATGAACCGGCCTAACCGCCGGATATGGCTGTACATCGACTGGCTGTTCTGAATGATGGCGGTACAATCACCAGGGGTGTCGACGGTTCATCAGCAGGACCTCGCAAGCGGCGTACAAGTTAACGGATAAATATAGGAAATATTTTGAATAAATCCCATTTCACCCGGGTGAGGTTATGATTCGGGAAATTGGCTCAGAATGACCGATTTTTAAAGAAAACCGGGGCATCCGGGGGTTTGAAGGATTTTTTGGGGGAGGGATTTTTTCTTCTGACCGCCAAATGTGTATATTTTTACCGGTTCGCAATAAAGAATGATCACTCCATCTGAAAGGATCCATCGTGTCGCGATTTTATTTCTCCCTCTTTCTTGCACTTTTCCTGTTCACCCCTGCCGCCGCGCAGAACGCCAGGAAGGGGTATTTCATCACGAAGCTCGGCCGGGACACAACCGCGGTCGAGGAGTATGCCTCCACAGCGCACGAACTCACCGGCACAGCGGTGTCGAGATCGCCCCGCACAACCGTTCGTGAATACAAAGTCACGTTCGATGCGGCCGGCAACATCATCCATCTGCACCTGCTCACGCGACTTGAAAACGGCGCCATGGTCAATGAACGTGAATATGCGTACTATGACGACAGCGTTGTCGTCTCCATCCGGCAGGACACAACACACAGCCGGTCCGTCATTGCGGTGCAGGGACGACCGTTTCCTCTGTTCATCGACCTCTTCGGCCCGTGGGATGCGATCCTCCGGAAGGCTCTCTCGACGGGCGGGAATAAATTCAGCCTTGCCGCACGCAGACCGATGCACTATGCGATCGAGGGCCACGCGCCCGGCATGCTCGAGCTGAACAATACCGACGGAGATTTCGGACCTATCCATGCGACCGTGGGGGAAGGAGGAGAGCTGGAAAAATTCGACATGACGGCTACCACCGACAAGATCGTTGCGGAGCGGACAGGCGCTGTCGACGTCATGGCCCTGGCAAAGGAATTCACGGAACGTGAACGGCACGGGCAGCAGCTCGGCGTTCTCTCGCCCCGCGATACCGTCAGGGGAGAGATTCACGGCGCGCACATTGTCCTCGATTACGGCCGCCCGGCTGTCCGGGGAAGGACTATCTTCGGTCAGGTCGTCCCGTGGGACAGCGTCTGGCGGACCGGGGCAAATGCCGCGACACAGCTCACCACCGACAAACGTCTCCGGTTCGGCGACGTCGCGGTGGCGCCAGGGACATACACGATCTTTACCATCCCCGGACCGGACCGGTGGCTCCTGATCATCAATTCACAGCACGGGCAATGGGGAACGGAGTACGACAAGACGAAGGACCTGGGGCGCACGGCAATGAAGGTCCGGAGCACGAATGAGCCTGCCGAGCGGTTCACCATCAGCCTTACGGAGGAAGGGGACGGTGGTGTGCTTCACCTGATGTGGGATCGGACCGAAGCGTTCGTCCCCTTCAGAGCGGAATAACGCAGCCGGCGCCGTCCGGACGGCTCTCCGGCCGGTGAGCGGGGCTTATCGTGCGGTTTTCGGCTGAGGGGACAGATGTGCGCGCGCCTGTTCGAAGGTCGGATGAAGCTTGAAGACCTTATCGAGCCGGGTTGTTGCAAGAAGTTCGGCGACATGCGAGCCGGCACGGGCTAACTGAACATCCCCGCCCGCTTTTTTTGCAGTTGTGTACGCGCCGACGAGGGATCCGAGACCACAGCTGTTGATATATGTGACATCGCCGAGGTCGACCAGAAAGAGGCGTGATCCTTTTTTCACAAGGTCGTGGATCTGACCTCGGAATGCCGCCTGGTCGTTGTCGCTCAGAAAATCTCCCGCGATTCGGATTACAACGATATCCGAGGTACTGTCGATGCTGACCTGCATGCCTTCTCCTTATTTTGATGCTGGCTGGTTGTTCCGGCGCATTCATGCATGGGTATCTGCCGGAAAATTAATATGGGTATATACCGGGAACAACGCCATCTGCAATGTAGAGAAATTAATCAGGACAGTCAAAGGTGATATTTCCCTGAAACCGGACCGAATGAATGATTTTTGTGCTGTACCGACGGGTCCCGGTTCGCGGTTCCGGCAGACGAAAAGGCGGGAAGGCGGCTTTATGCAATCCGAAGGAGAAGCGCCTTTTCCAAAACCGGGTAAATCAGACCTGGCGTTGGGATGCCTCTTGACTCAGTTGGCTAAAATGATTATCATATAAGCCTTGAAGTACCGTCCGCTCTTCCCCCGGAGATGATGCAGGCGCAGATCAGCGCATTCCGGGACTCTGTCAGCCGCAGGAAATTTCAGTTCATCTATCACGTTGTTTTCGTTCATCGGAGGAATTTGTATGATTGTCCGGAAATGCCTCAGCACTGCACCGGTCGTTTTATTGATCGTGTGCACTCTTCTCGTTTCATCTTCAGTTTTTTCCCAGCCTTCAAAAACCGTCACCGATCAGCTCGCCCGGGACGCCGATGTCATCGTCGTCGGCCGGGTCGGAACCCTGAAGGCGGAATGGAATGCAAATAAATCCCGGATCCAGACGCGCGTGACGATTGCCGTCAACAGTGTCCTGAAGGGGGATGCAGGCCAGCAGACGATCAGCCTCGTCGTCCCGGGCGGGGAGGTCGACGGCGTGGGGGAATGGTACAGCCATTCACCGCGGTTCCTCCGGAGCGAGGATGTGGTGGTGTTCGCAAAGAAGGATGCGCGGGGTTCTCTTCGTGTCGCATCGGGCGAGCAGGGAAAACTGACGATCAAGCAGGACAGCACGACGGGGGCGAAAATCATTCCCAATGTCGGAACGCTCGCACAGTTCACCTCGCACCTCAGGACGGCGCTTGCGTCCAGGCCGGGGCCGGGCAGGTAAGCGCCGGTAATCTGGTTCCCGCGCGATCAGCCGGGCCATCACCGTTCTCCATCATCCGTTTCAGCCATTGCGAGGTTCTTCATGAAAAAAATTACCCTGTTGTCTGCGTTCATCATTCTTCTTTCGTCTCTGGCGTCCGGCCAGCCGAATCAGACCGTGCTTCCGCGGCGCTCCGGCGGCTACCTGTACCAGTTTCTGAAATCGAACTCGACGATCATCACGTCGCTGAGCTTCAAAAATCCCTCCTCGTCCGAATCGGGATATACGAGCGGGACCGCAGCCTTCGGCACCCTGACCACGAGTTCCCCCTGTCCCATGAACGATACCTCCCATGTGAGGACGATCTGGCAGTCTTCCAAAGACCTCGTGATGAGGAAGCATCTTACACTTCCCCAGGGGGCCGTCCGCCTCAAAATCTATGCCTCGCTCTACGACGGCGTCCAGCTCTTCTTTAACGGCACCGATATTTCGCAGGGAGTAAAGAGTCATACCACCTGTCCGACCGATTCGGGTGATCTGGTTTTCACCGTTCCCGATTCGCTCCTGCATGTCGGTGATAACCTCATTGCCTGTCACGGTCTCTGGATCGGTTCCCAGAACTGGTTCGATCTCCATGCCGCCTGCGACTTCGATTATAAGATAACCGCCAGCGCCGGCCCCAACGGCGTCATTTCTCCGTCCGGTACGGTGTACGTCGATCCGGGCGTCACCAAAACATTCACGATGACCGCAAATGCGGGATACCACGTTCAGACCCTCACGGTGGACGGAACGACAACGACCGTGGCCACCTCCCTCAGTTCCCCCGCCAGTCTGACCTATGCATTTCCGTCGGTGTCGGCGAATCATACGATCAGCGTTACGTTCGCCCAGAATGCGTATACCATTTCATCCTCGGCCGGTCCGAATGGTTCCATTTCGCCGGCCGGAGCGATCCCCGTGGCGCCGAACGCGAATCAGGCGTTCACGTTCACCCCGGCGACAGGATACCATGTCGATAGTCTTTACCTTGACGGTCTGTACGCAGGAAATCCGGCGGGATATACATTTACCGGCGTGACCGCCAATCATACGATTTATGTTACCTTTGCAATCAACAAATATACGATTGCACCGACTGCAGGTCCGAACGGCACGATCAGCCCCTCGGTGCCGACGGTGGTTCCCTACGGCGCGACGCCCCAGTTCACCTTTACGCCGGCCACCGGATACCATGTCGACAGCGTGATCGTCGACGGAGCGGTTCAAACCGCGGCGGGGAACTACACATTTCCGGCGGTGACAACGAATCACGCCATCCGAGTGACGTTTGCGATCAATCAGTACACGATCACCCCAACGGCGGGTCCGAACGGCACGATCAGTCCGTCGGTGCCGACGGTGGTCTCCTATGGAGCCGCTCCGCAGTTCACGTTTTCGCCGGCCACCGGTTATCATGTCGACAGCGTTTTCGTCGACAGCGTCTACACCGGCAACTCCGCCGGTTATGCGTTCCCGCCCGTCACATCGGGTCATTCGATCAGAGTGACATTCGCCGTCAATCTTTATACCGTAACGGTTCTGCCGGGTGCACACGGAACGATAGTTCCGCCCGGTCCGCTCACAGAGGCGTACGGATCCTCGGTGAACTTTACCATAACGGCGGACACATTTTATCATGTCTCCGCGCTTCAGCTCGATACGACGAACCTGGCGATTGTGCCTGCGGTGACCGCCTCCGGGCCGCGGCAGACGGCCTTCACGCTGACGAACATCACTGCGAATCACACTATTATAAGCGCGTCCAGCAGGGATCAGTACGGACTGGCGGTAACCCTCGACACTGATCCTTCGACGGGGGCGGTCGGTCTGGGAAGTGTTGCGATAAATCCGGCAAAACCTCTTTACAATCCGCTTGACACGGTGGTTCTGACCGCATATGCCTCGGCGGGCTATCATTTTGTCAGCTGGATACTTCCCGACAGCAGTCGTCCGTCGGTGAATCCGCTCGGTCTGGTCATGGATAAAAACAAAGCGCTGAAAGCGATTTACGCCGCGAACGTTTCCCAGACGGTGATCGTCAACACCCTGCTTGACACCGTCGATCCGAACGACGGCGTGACATCGCTCCGGGAAGCGCTTGCGATCGTGAACGGCAATCCCGGAACCGACACCGTGCGGTTCAGCATCACTCAGGGACCGGCGCCCGGATCCAAAATCATTCTTCTCTCGCGGCCTCTCCCGCCGCTGACGGATCAGATTGTGCTCGATTTCAGCAACCAGACCGATTCAGGCGGGAACCCGCTCATATCCCTCCAGCCCGGCTATGCCTCCCAGGCCTACCCGAACAGTGACGGGCTCGATCTGGCCAGGAATTTTCTTCCGTGGGGATATACGCCGCACGGGAGTATTATCCGCGGCCTGCTCATCAAGGGATTCCCGGGCGCCGGCATCGGGATCATGAGCGACAGCAATATTATTCAGCGCAACGTCATCACCGGCAACGGAGGGAACGGCATCAGCATCCGTGACGGCAACGGAAATCAGATCGGCAATCTGTTCGGCGTCTCCGGCGAGAGCGACGGCAACCGGATATATGCGAACGGATTCGACGGGATTGCGCTGATCGATGTGAATCCGGGGGATTCGGTTCCTCCTCCGGCGGGCAACAGCATTCTCGGCAACATGATTTATCTGAACGGCGGACTCGGCATCGATTTCGGCGGCGCGGGTCAGGTTCTGGCGAACAGGTACCCCGGCGGGCCGACCAATCCGCTCGTCCGGCCGGCCACACCGGACGCCATCAATTATCATGTGAACTATCCCGCGGTCGACATCGCCTCGCCGGTCGATTCAGCGCACTCCAACATCCAGGGATATCTCCTCAGCTGGAGGAGCACGACCTTCCAGATCGAGGCGTTTGTCAACGATTCCGTGAATGCATCACAATACGGGGAGGGGAAGCGACTGCTCGGGAGCACGACCGTGGTGACAGACGCCGATTCGGCGTACGCCTGGTTCAACATCAACTCGAACGTTCCTCTTCTGCCGGGGCAGTTCGTATCGGCCACGGCGACCGACCAGTACGGGAATACATCGGAGTTTGCGGCCGATCTTCCGGTGGGCCTCAGCACGCGGCTGTTTCTGCCGGACCAGTATGTGATCAATACGACCGAAACGGGCATTCCGCTTCACTGGCCTGACGGGAAGGGACAGTTTACGATCAGCGGCAGTGTCGCCTCGAGCGGCTTTCAGGCCCCGATCGAAAGCGCGTTCGTTGCCTGGAATGTCCAGGCGGTAAAGATGGACGGGACGCAGAATGTCTCTTATTCCGAAAATCCGCAGATCGGGCAGAGCAACCAGTGGGGGGGGACTCCCGACGGTGTGAACAACATTGTCTGGATCACGAACGGGTGGGAGGATTCGACCGGCGCGAGCTCCAACGTCATCGCCATCACCCGCGTCCGCTACAACGCTCTCAACGGAGAGCTCACCGATGTCGACATCGCCTTCGACGCGGAATACAATCAGTTCGGCAATGCCACGGCGCCGGATTATCCGGGCGGACTGAAAGACATGCTGGATGTCGCGACTCACGAGGTGGGTCACTTCGGCGGGCTCGGCGACGTGTACGTTCCCGGATATCCCGGGTGGGATGCGCGGATGGGGAGCAACGGCGAGCATCTCACGATGTACGGCATCATCCGGGATGATGAGACGGAAAAACGGTCGCTCGAGCCGGGAGATATCGCCGGTATCAATTATATCTACGCACATGCGCCGAAAAGTTCGCTTGACGTGGTCGTGCTGGTTGACGGCTCGCAGACGTTCGACGGCCAGTACCAGGCGTTCGCCCCGGCCAGGAACAGCGTGACGGAGCTTGTCCAGAAACTCCGGCCGACAGACCGGATCTCCGTCGTGAAACTGCCCGATTCGGTCATCGTCCCTCTTACCACCGTCGACTCCACGAACATCTCCGGAGTCCTGGCGAGGATCAACGGAATGACCACCGGAGGTTCGACGAATCTGGCAACCGGGATACAGACGGGGCTGAATCTTCTCCAGGTTTCAAATCCGAACCGGCAGGCGATGATTCTTCTGAGCGCGTGCGAAGACGCCGGATCGCCGGGGGCGATGACGCTTGCGGGAAATCTCAATGCCGCTTCAATTTCCCTCTTCACGCTCGGTTTTCCGAACAGCCCCGGCCAGGTGCTTGCCAGTCAGCTGGCGGACACCACCGGAGGGGATTTCTTCCTTGCCAGCGACACCACAATGAACCTGGATATCCAGGCGATCTGGAATGAGCTGACGGGTCTTCAGCTCGTGGCCGATACCGGTGTCTATGCCAATATTCAGGGCGGGATCAAGTATCAGGGCGGCATCAAATACCAGGGCGGGATCAAGTATCAGGGCGGCATCGACTGGCAGGGCGGGATCAAGTATCAGGGTGCAGTCGATCCGGGCACGACCACCATCCTTCCCGGACTGAACTGGAAAGGGAGCCAGTTCGTCCTCTTCCTTGTGCCGCCGGGATATCCGGTACCGCAGGGAATCACCGATTCCATGAGCCTCCCGTCGTACGTGATCACTCCGTACAGTCTGCCGCCGGGGGCGAAATACATCCAGGGTCCGACATACGGTTTTTATCAGATCCCGAATCCTGCGCCCGGCATCTGGACGCTTCATCCGGAGGGTGCCAATTCGACACCGTCGACCTCAATTGAACTCGTGAAAATCCGGATCACCTCGACCGTCGACATCACGATGACCGCGTCGTTCCCCCACAACGTTGTGGCTCCGGGATCACCCATTCCGTTCCAGGTGACGCTCTCGGAGGGGGGTCCGATCGCCGGAAGCGAGCATGTCTCGGGCGGCCGGGCGATCACCAACGCCCTTGTGCTGGCGGATGTTCTGCCTCCCGGGGCGACCGTCCCGACGACGCTCACTCTCCAGTCGGCCGGCAACGGGGTGTATCAGGGTTCCTTCACACAGACTGCGGTCACCGGAAGCTATGATTTTAAAATCCATGCGACCGGGACGACCTCCGCGGGGAATCAGCCGTTCTTCCGGCAGACGGAGCAGTCGGTTTTTGTTTCTCCCGTCTACGCGAATGCGGTCATTTTCGGACAGGACAGCGTAAAACTTCAGGACAGCAGTCGGATCATCTCCGGCAATGTGCTTGTCAACAGAAAATCGCAGACCGGCGATCCGACCTACGAGTTGAGTCTGGGGTCCGGAGCGGCGACGAAGTCGGGATATTCTCTCAAGGCGGACAAGATCCGGATAAATCCGGGAACGGTGGTCGGCGGGGATGTCTATGAAAACACTCTCACGAATCTCGGGACCATCAGCGGAACGGTGCACTCACCGCTCATCGTTCCCCTCGGTTCATTCCCGATGTTCGACAGCGTCGATCCCGGCGTCGCGAAGGGGGCGAACTATCTTCTCGGGATCGCCTGCAAGGATACCCTGCGTCCCGGAACATACGGCAACGCAGTCATCATGCCGTTTGCGCGGCTCTGTCTCCTCCCCGGGGTGTATAATTTCAAGAGCCTCTGGGTCTGGGGCGGCGGCAACCTCTATTTTACCGGCAGTCAGAAGGTGGAAATCCGGACCCAGTTCGGATTCTCGGCGGACATCGGATCGTACGTCGGCCCGGCGGCCGGAACCTCTCTGACCGGTTCCTCGGCCACGATCTTCGTCAGCTCGAACGATCTGCTCTGCGGATTCATTGCGGCGGGCAATATAGGGCCGAAGGCGACGGTATTCGCCAACATGGTCGTTCCGAACGGGACGATACTCATCGGCCAGTCTGCAACGGCAACAGGCGCGTTTTTCGGCAAGTCGGTCGTCGTCGGCAAGGGGGCGGTCGTCACACTCTCCTCGGCGTTCGGAGGTTCGGTCGGATCCTCGGGATCGCAGACGGTCGCACGCGGAGAAACGCCGGCGCCCGGACAGCCGCTTGTGAAAAATTTCCAGCTCATGCAGAATTATCCGAATCCGTTCAATCCCTCCACGGTGATCCGGTACGCGCTCCCGTTTGCGAGCCGCGTCGCGGTGACGGTGTACAATGTGTACGGCCAGGAGATTGCCCGGCTTGTCGACGGACAGCAGGAGATGGGATACCATGAAGTGGTCTGGAACGGAAGGAATTTCTCCGGCGAGCAGGTGAGCAGCGGCACGTATTTTTACCGGATCGATGCGGGAGAATTCAGGGACGTGAAGAAAATGATCCTTTTGAAATAGGATCCGAAGATTACGCATCGACAATATCTGCCAGCGGCCGCCGGAGAAACATCCCGGCGGCCCTTGTTTGTCCATACGAACGAGGATACCGACCACCGCGTGGTCCCCTCCCCGGAGCGATCGTTTCCGGACGGCAACCCCTCCGTGAGGGCCTCCATCTTTCGCGTCATTTTCTTTCTGATCGTCTGCGCGATGGTTCCCGCCGGTCTCCGTGCACAGCACCACCTTCTTTTCAATCATCTGACGGTCAGACAGGGACTCTCCCAGGGAGATGTCAACTGTATCTTCCAGGACTCCCGCGGATTCCTCTGGTTCGGGACGCAGGACGGCCTGAACCGGTTCGACGGTTACGATTTCAAGATATATAAAAACGATCCGCAGACGCGCGGAACCATCAGCGAAAATTTCATTCTGATGATCGGGGAGGATTCGGCCGGCACACTCTGGGTCGGAACACGCAGTACGCCGGGAATTCTCAACAGGTTTGACCGGCTCACCGAAACGTTCCGGCAGGTCGCCCGGGACAGCGTCGACCTTTCCCGCGCCCGCGTCAGCTCCAGCCGGCCCGGATTCACCGACCGGGCGGGAATACAATGGCAGGGAACCGACGGACAGGGACTCCTGAGAATCGATTCCCGTTCCGGTAATACCCGGACCTACCGCCACACTCCTTCCGATCCCGCCAGTCTCATCAGCGATAAGATCTACTGCGTCACCGGAGACCGGTCGGGCAACATATGGATCGGGACGGTCGACGGACTCGACTGTCTCGACGAACGGACCGGCGTCTTTACGCACTACCGGCACGATGAGAAGGATCCGCACAGTCTGAGCGACAATTATGTGTGGCCTCTCCTCGTCGACAACGACGGGATCCTGTGGGCCGGAACCTTCCGCGGAGGACTGAACCGGTTCGATCCGGCAACGAAAACCTTCGGCCGTTTCACGCCCCATGAGTTCGATCCGCGAAGCATTGGCGGAGACCGCATCTATTCCCTTTTCCAGGACAGGTCCGGCATCATCTGGGTCGGCACCGGCGAACACGGCGTCGATTATTTTAATCCGTCCCTTGCCGGCTTCGATCTCTGCTCCCGCGATCCCTCCTCGCCTGATGGATTGGCGGACAACGATATATCCGGGATGTACGTCGATCACGCCGGTCTGGTCTGGATAGGGACGGACAAGGGGCTCGACTGCTGGGACAGAAAGAAAGGGACGTTCAGGCTTTTCCGCCACAATCCCGCCGATCCCGGATCGATCGGGGACGTTGCCCAGACCATCCTGGCCGATCGTTCCGGAATCCTCTGGATCGGTACCGTCGGTAACGGCCTCGACCGTTTCGATCCGGCCTCCGGTAAATTCACCCACTTCAGAAATGTGCCTTCGGATCCGGCCAGCCTGCCCGACAACAGGGTATACGCCCTGTGCGAGGATCAGGAGGGGGATCTGTGGGTCGGAACCTATGCCGGGGGGTTATGCAGATTTGACCGGGAGCGCGGGACCTTCCGTACATACCGGCAGAACAGCGCCGATACGGGATCGCTTTCGGCGAACGGCTGTTGGGCGCTCATGAGCGACCGCCGGGGACGGATCTGGATCGGCACATACGGCGGCGGACTCGACAGGTTCGACCGGGGGTCCGGATCCTTCACCCGCTTCCTTCACAGCGACGCCGATCCAAAAAGCCTGAGTGACAATATCGTTCTCTCGCTTCTTGAGGATCGGGCGGGGAATATCTGGGCCGGGACCTCGAACGGTCTCTGCAGATTCGACGGGAACAGCGGATCGTTCCGGAATTACGGTGAAAAGGACGGTCTCCCGAATGCAACGATCTTCGGCATTCTGGAAGACAGGAACGGGCGGCTCTGGCTGAGCACCAACCACGGCATCTCCCGGTTCGATCCGGAGAAGGAACAGTTTCAGAATTTCGATTACAGCGACGGGCTTCAGGGGAACGAATTCAATCAGAATGCCTTCGCGCAGGACCCCGCGACCGGGGAAATGTTCTTCGGGGGGCCGAACGGATTCACCTTCTTCGAACCCGAAAAGGTCCGGCTGAACGATTATGTTCCGCCGGTGGTCTTCACATCGTTCACGCGGTACAACAGCGATGACAAGGCCGGCCGGCCGATCCGGGAGAACGGCGTCGATGCGGGACTTCCTGTCACGCTTTCGTACAAGGACAATGTCGTCAATTTCGAATTTGCGTCGCTGAGTTATCTGAACAACTTCAGGAACCGGTATGCTTACCGCCTTGAAGGTTCGAACAGCGGCTGGATCCAGCTCGGAACCGAGCGTCGCGCCACGTTTACGAACCTGGACGGAGGCGAGTACGTTCTGCACGTGAAGGGAAGCAACGACGACGGAGTCTGGAACGAGGAGGGAACCGCGTTGGAGATCCGGGTGACGCCGCCATGGTGGAAGACGCGATGGGCGTACGGTTCCTACTTCACGCTGATCGTTCTGGTGCTGTACGGGGTGCGGACGGCGGAATTGAAGCGGCGGGAACAGAAGGCGCGGATCCGGGAGTCGGAGCTGACGGCAAAGGCGGCGCTGGCCGAAAAGCGGGCGCTCGAGGCGGAGAACGAGCGGAAGACCAAGGAGCTGAACGACGCGCGACTGCTCCAGCTGTCGATGCTTCCGCGCGAAGTTCCCTCGGTTCCCGGGTATGCGGTCGGGGTGGTGATGAAGGTGGCCACCGAGGTCGGCGGGGACTATTACGACTTTTTCATATCGCCGGAGGGCGATCTGAATGTCGCGTTCGGCGACGCCACCGGTCACGGCATGCAGGCGGGGACGATCGTCACCCTCATGAAGGGGCTTTTCATCTCGGAATCGTCAAATTTCGAAATTCCGGCCTTCTTCAACCGGTGCAGCAGGGCAATGAAGGAGATCCGTCTGGGGCGTCTTTTTATGGCGCTGACACTTGCGAGATTTCAGGGTAAAAGCGTATCTTTATCAAGTGCGGGCATGCCGCCGGCGTTTCTGTTCCGGAGCGCCGACCGGACCGTCGAAGAGATCCTTCTGAAGGCGGTGCCGCTCGGTTCGATGAAGAATTTTCCGTATTCCCTGTACGAAACGGAAATGCATGCCGGCGATACGATGCTCCTGCTGACGGACGGACTGCCCGAGCAGAAGAATGCGTCGCAGGAGATGTTCGATTATGCGCGCGTCGAGGAGATATTCCGGACCTCGGCCGGTCGTCCGCCCGCGGAGATCATCGCGGAGCTGATGAAGGCCGGCGAACAATGGATGGATGGCGTCGTTCAGGATGACGACATTACGATGCTCGTGATCCAGAAAACCGCCTGAACGGATTTCCCGGAGAACAGAACCGATGAACAGCCCTGTGGTTCTCAAAATTGAACTTCCGAACGTGCCCGACATCGAGCTGGTGGCGGTCGAGGGCCTCGGCCGGCTTGCGCGGCATCTCGGCATTCCGGAGGAAAAAATCGGCGAGGCGAGAATCCTCGTCACGGAGGCAATCATCAACGCCTTCGAACATGCCGGCGGCGGTTCCGCGTCCCCCGTCGTCGTCGAATTTACGATGACCCCGTCCGATCTCGTGATTTTTGTGAGGGATTTCGGGAAGGGCTTCGATCCGTCGTCCGTGGAGAACCCGCAGCTGGCGGAGAAGCTGAAGGGGGGCGGAAAACGCGGCTGGGGATTGAAGCTCATGGAATCGATGTCGGATGACTTCCGCATCGACTCGGCTCCGGACGGCACCAGAATCACCATTCGAAAAATGCTGAGGTAGCAAATTACATGGATCAGGAATTCAGTCTGACTTCCCAACTCCGTGACCGGCGGCTCGTCATCACGACCTCCGGCTACGTGAACAATACCGGCGGACAGGCGATCGCAACCGAGTTCGACCGCCATTTTGCGCAGGGAGTCCGCGAAGTGATCATCAATCTCGCCGGTTCGAAGGTGGTGAACTCCGTCGGGATGTCGTTTCTTCTCGAAATTCTGGAAAAACTCCAGGATGCCGGCGGCGCGATGGTCTTTACAAATCTCGATCCGGCCGTCGATAAAATGCTGACGATCATGGGGATCTTCAGTATCGCGGGCAAGGCCGCCACGGTCGACGATGCCATCAAAAAACTGAGCTGAACCGGTATGCCATCCGCACTTCCTGTCACACCGGATGAAGACCGCTTCACCGGCCAGCTCTCCTCCCGCATCGGGATTCTTCAGCAGGGTCTCAGAAGGATCTCCCGGTCGTCGACGCTGGCCGACCTCGGCGCATGTTCGCTCGAAGCACTCCGCCTCACCGTTCCATCAATGGAAACCGGCCTCGGATACCGGCAGAAGGGAAGGAAGGCATGGGAGGCCCTCGGGGAATGTTCCGCCCGGGGATTGACCGAGCTTCGCCGGGCGTCCGCCGATGCGGCTGTTCCCAATCCCGCCACGATCGGTAAACGCGGGGGCTGTCTCGTACAGCGGCTCGCCGACGATTCCTCCGTGGGTCTGTTCGTCCGTCCGCACCGCGGTTATTCCGTGACGGATCTCGATCTCGTGACCTTCCGGCTTTTCCTTCAGCTGTTCGACGGCGCCTATCAGGAAATGGCCTTCCGGAAAAATGAGAAGTCCCTCGTGTTTTCCCTGAATCACCGCATTCTCCAGCTGAACAGCCTCATCGAAACCGGGATCGAAGTTTCCCGGCTCACCGAAAACCAGTCGCCGCACCATCTGGCGCTCATCCGCGCCGTCTCGCTTGTCAATGCATCGCGCGGAGTGGTTCGCGTTCATTCCGGCAAACGGCTCAGGGAAGAGTATGTCTTTCCGGAGGGATCGCCTCTCCGGCAGACGCCGGGCGGAGCCGGGCGCCTGGAATCATCCTTCGACTTTCTCGATCACAGCTACACCTTCGTACTCTACAACAAGGAGAGCAGAGACGGCCGGGGTGTGTTCGAGGAGACCGATCAGCTTCTGCTCGACGCCCTTGCCCGGCAGGTCCACGCATCGATGGAAAACCGGTATCTGCACGAACAGGCCATCGAAAAGGAGCGCATCGAAAAGGAACTGAACGTCGCAACCTCGATTCAGGCCAAGATCCTTCCGGATGCCCTCCCGAAGATCAGGGGGTACGGCGTCGCGGGGGTGAATATTCCGTCGAAATCGGTTGGCGGCGATTATTACAACTGTTTCGAACTTCCCGACGGAACCTACGCGCTCGTCGTTGCCGACGTCGCAGGCAAGGGCGTCCCCGCCGCCCTGCTCGTCAGCAGTCTCCATGCCTATCTTCGCGCATTCCTCGAACAGGCAATGCCGCTCCGTGACCTGGGGAGCCGGCTCGACAAGTCGCTCTACCGCGATTCGACGGACGATAAATTCGTGACGGCGTTTATCGCGCGGCTCCAGCCTGCCACCGGCGAGATCGAATACCTCAATGCGGGCCATAATCCGGCTTACCTTCTGAGGACCGACGGTTCGATCGAGGAACTCCCGAACGGCGGTCCCCCTCTCGGCATCCTCAATCTGCCGATCGTTTTCGAGAGCAAGCGCATCACGATTTCGAAAGGCGAACAGCTCCTGATCTATACCGACGGCATCCCCGAAGCCGAGAACGAGCACGAGGAATTCTTCGAAACCCACCATCCCCTGGCTGAATATTTTGCCGCGCAGAAACCGGCGTCCGCTGATGCCTTCATCAAGAAACTCATCGCGGATGTGAAGCAGTTCGCGGGTTCCGGTCCCCAGAGCGACGATATTACCGCCATCTATCTCCGCCGGATCTGATCTTTCCCCTCCCCCGGAAACTCATCGGAAATCGTCGGCCCGCGCCGATGATTGATTCTGAATATTCCGTTCTGTAACTTCCTCTGGCCGGCAATCACGCCGGTTCCGGTAGGGGACAAGCACCGTTCTTGCGTTTCAATAAGAGATGGATGTCGGCGGAATGAAGGCGGCTGATTCGCCCTGCCGGTCGATTCCTCCGCAGACACATCCGGAGAAAGCCGGCTGAAAATGAATTTTCCCCAGGAAATCGGTTGTCCGTCGTGCGGTGAGCGGTTGTCCCTCGACGAAGGCGAGCGGGAGAGTCGGAGTGTGACCTGCCCATCATGCGGAGAGATCATCACCCCCGACCGGTGTCAGGGCGCTTCCTCCGCCGCGGCTGAGGAGGGGGATGAAACGTGGTCCCGGCTCTGGCGCAGGGGATGGTCGTCGGAGTCAATCCGGACGAGGATACTGTTCACCCTTGCGGCGATCGCGGTGTACCGGGCGGGCCGCCATTTCTTCATACCGGTTTTCAGCGGCCGCGTCATCGATGAGCTGTACAGAAACCGCGTGCCTCTCTCTGAATATTCCGTGTTCTGGCAGGGCATCTTCCCCTACATCATCGGTTCCGTGATCATCCTGTTCCTGAGCGGATTCATTCCCCCCTTGAAGGAATTGCGCGACGGATCGGCTCGCCAGCGCCGTCTGTTCGATCGGTGCGTCTATTTTGCGGTATTGCTCTACAGTATCGTGACCGCGGTCGGGCAGTATCAGGCCCTGACGGAAAAAATGATCTCGGGCGAAATGTTCATCAATAATGACAGTCTGACATTCCTTTCGTTCATGGCGGTTACCGTGGCCGGTTCGATGTTCCTCGTCTGGCTGGCGGACATGGTGACGAAGAAGGGGATGGGAAACGGGATATCCGTCATCCTGCTGGCCGATTTTCTCGCCCATTCACCCGATACTCTGAGAAGAATAAAAGTCGCGGTTTTAAATGAAGTAAGACCGGGATCTGCGCTGATCCTCACGGTCGTTCTTCCCCTCGCGTTTCTGATTTTTTGCGTCGTGATGGTGACTGCACGGCGGTCTCTGCGCCTGGAGCCGTCCGGCGAAGAGACGGGAGGAACGGACGGAGGTGGTGTGATCGAGATGCCGGTTCGTTTCTTCCCGGCCGGAATCATTCCTTTTGTTTTCGCCGGCCCGCTTCTCACCATTCCCGGGTTGGTGTTTTCCTTTAATTTTCTGTCAGTCTGGTATCTCATCCTGTATTGCGGTCTGGTTGTTGCGCTGGCCATCCCGTTTACCGCGAACATTTACGATCCGGAGGATATTTCCCGCAGGCTCCGTCTGGCCGGTTACCGTATAGCGGGGACCGGATCGGAGAAGGAAGAAATGGGCGCCATCGACAGGGCTCTGTCTGCCGGCATCCTCCCCGGATTGCTGTCCGCGCTGGCCGTGGCGGTTCTTCCCTATGTTGTCTATTCCACATGGAAAGTCAGCAGTCTGTTTCTGTCGAAGGAGCTCCTGCTGTTTGTTGCGGTTTCCGTTTCCCTTGCGGCCGATTTCCGGGGTAAAGTGCGGCGTGAAATTTCCGGCACCGTCGTTCTGTGCACGACCGAAACGGTGCTGGACGCGGAGCTGATCTGCGGTATCCTGAAGCGCACGGGGATCCCCGCCCAGGTGTGTGATACAAGGGTGATCTCCGCTGTCGGATCGTTTGCCCCGTGGGAAATCTGCAGGCCAAAATACCTGCCGGCGATGATACACCCACGGCTCGCAGGCGGAGCGGTCGAGGTGACGGTTGCTCCCGCGGTCTGTGACGATGCCCGCTCAATTCTGGCCCGCAGGGGACTGCCGGAGGTTCCTGCCGGGAAGTAAGCAGGGACGGAGCAGTTCTGGGGTGCTGATGCCGGCCCTCCCAGTTCATTTCTGATGCAGTTATATGCGAAACACCGGGAAATTCCCGGCCGTGACTGCAACCTTTTCCCTTCCAGGCCGTTACACCGGAATGGCATCATCCCGGATCAGGCGTTCCGGGATCCGGGATGGATTGCCAATGAAGCTGAAACTTGCTACTTTCCCTTTCCGCGCACCGGCCGGGTTGTCCGGCCGCGCGTCACAACAGCACACATCAAGGAGAGCGTCATGCGTAAGCCACTGCTGAAAGCCGCCATCCTGTTTGTTTTTGTTCTGCCGCTGAAGGCCCAGACTGCAGACGACATCATTGCGAAGTTCATCAAGACCACCGGCGGGATGGAGAAAATATCCTCGGTCATGTCTCTCCGGCGGACCGGAAAGTTCATCGGCGGCGGGGGCTTCGAGGCCGCGATCCTCAATGAGAACAAGCGGCCCAACAAAGTGCGGCAGGATTTTACGTTCCAGGGCATGACCGGCACGTCCGCGTACAACGGCAAGGCGGGATGGAAGATCGAACCGTGGTCAGGGAAAAAAGAGCCGGAAGCTCTCGGTGAGGAGGAACTGAAGGGGATCATCGAGGAGTCGGATTTCGATGGACCGCTGGTGAATTATCAGCAGAAGGGGAACAAGGTAGAGTATCTCGGCATGGAACCGGTGGAGGGGACCGATGCGTACAAGCTCAAGGTGACACTCGCGAACGGCGAGATACGGTACTTCTTCATGGACACCGACTACTTCGTTCCCATCAAGATTGAAACGCACAGGATGATCCGCGGAGCGGAACAGGATTTCGAGACGACACTCGGCGATTACAAGGAGGTGAACGGATGGTATCTGCCGTTCTCGGTCGAATCGAACGTGAAGGGAAGCCCCGACCGGTCGAAACTCAGTTACGAGACGATCGAGGCGAATGTCCCGATCGACGACAGCCGGTTTGAGGAGCCTGTCCATGCACCTTCAGCGAAATAAGTCCGTCACCACCACCGATCATAAGGGACATTATATCATGACTACTCGAGCGTATACAGTATTGTCGGTCATCCTGCTCTGCGCACTCGTCATTTCCGGGGCTGTCGGGCAGACGCCGGCCCCCGCTGTCACCATTGATGCGGAAACGATCTCGGGACTGGCGGCGCGGAACATCGGGTCGGCGGCCATGAGCGGGCGTATTTCGGCGATCGACGCCGTGTGGGAGGGAGGACGTCTGACCATCTACATCGGTTCTGCGAGCGGCGGCGTCTGGAAGTCGATGAACGGCGGCACAACCTACAAGCCGGTGTTTGACAAGGAGCCGGTCCAGTCGATCGGAGCGGTGACCGTCGATCCGAAGAATCCCAAAGTCGTCTGGGTCGGAACGGGGGAATCGTGGGCCCGGAACAGCGTATCCATCGGCGACGGGGTTTACAAATCGACCGACGCAGGTGAAACCTGGACCAACATGGGTTTGCCAGAATCGGAGCGGATCGCAAAGATCCTCATCGATTCGAGCAACACGGACGTTGTCTACGTCGCTGTGCCCGGAAAACTCTGGAGCGACAGCGACGAGCGGGGGCTCTATAAAACGACGGACGGGGGGAAAACCTGGAAGAACATTCTGAAGGGGGCGAATCCGTCGACGGGCTGTTCCATGATCTCCATGGACGCTCAGCATCCCAAAACCCTCTATGCGGGGATGTGGGATTTTCGCCGCAAGGGATGGACCTTCCGTTCGGGGGGCGACAGCGCCGGAGTGTTCAGCGGGAGCGGTCTGTTCAAGACAACGGATGGAGGGACCACATGGTCGGATCTGAACGATAAGACGGCCAAAGGGCTTCCCCCGAAACCGTGGGGCCGGATCGCGGTCACCTCTGCCCCGTCCAAACCGGCGGTCGTGTATGCGTTCATCGAAGCCGAACCGCCGACGAACGGTCTGTACAGATCGGACGACGCCGGGATGACATGGCAGCTGCTCGACCGGAGCCAGAATATGATCTGGCGTCCGTTCTACTTCGCGAATCTCATCGTCGATCCGAAAAATGAAAACAAGATCTACAAACCGGACGGTCCGCTCATCATGAGCAACGACGGCGGAAAGAGCTTCAGCAACATCTCGGGGGGCGCGCACGGCGACTTCCACGATGTCTGGGTCGATCCGCTGAACTCCGATCACCTCATCACCGGCGATGACGGCGGGGTCTGGTATTCGTACGACGGCGCCAACCAGTGGTGGAAGGCGGAGAATCTTCCGGTCTCGCAGTTCTACCATGTGAGTGTCGATATGGATATGCCGTATCATGTCTACGGCGGCCTGCAGGATAACAGCTCCTGGGTCGGGGAATCGCAGTATCCCGGCGGGATAGCAAACAGCCAGTGGGAGAACATGTTCGGAGGGGACGGTTTCTGGATGTTTGCGGATCCCTCCGATCCCGTCTACCTCTATGCGGAATCGCAGGGGGGCGAAATAGGGAGGGTGAACAGGAAAACGCACGAAGTCCGTCCCCTCAAACCGCTTCCGAGGTACAAGGAGGGAAAGCTCAGGTTCAACTGGAATACCCCGATTCACATGAGCCCGACGCAGAAGGGGACGCTATACATCGGCGCGCAGTTTCTCTTCCGGTCGAGCGACCACGGACAGACCTGGCAGAGGATATCGCCCGATCTGACGACGAACGATCCGGTGAAACAGCGGCAGGAACAGTCGGGGGGCGTGACGGTCGATAACTCCTCCGCAGAGATGCATACGACGATCTACGCCATCTGCGAATCGCCGAAGAATCCGAAGATCATCTGGGTCGGTACCGATGACGGGAACCTTCAGGTGACGCGCGACGGCGGCAAGACATGGGTGAACGTCGTGTCCCATGTTCAGGGCCTCCCGGCCAATGCATGGGTATCCTCCGTCGAGGCGGGACATTTCGGCGAGGGTACGGCCTACGCCACGTTCGACCTTCATACCTTCGGCGATATGAAGCCGTATGCCTACAGGACGACCGATTTCGGAGCGACCTGGGTTCCTGTCGTGAGCCAGACGGGGCCCGTGCGCGGCTACGCACATGTCATCAAGGAGGATCTCGTCAACAGAAATCTTCTCTTCCTCGGGACAGAGCTGGGTCTCTGGATCTCGCTCGACGGCGGGAAGCAGTGGGCGCAGTACAAGGGAAGCGATTTTCCGCCTGTTGCGGTCCGTGATCTGGCCATTCATCCGCGCGACAACGATCTTGTGATCGCAACGCACGGCCGCGGCATCTGGATCCTGGACGATATCACACCCCTGCGGTCCCTCACCGGGGAGATGCTCCAGAAAACCGCCGCATTCCTTCCGGGGAGACCCGTGGTGCAGAGCGTTTCGGGCCCGGGCGGCTGGGCCAACGGAGATGCGGTTTTTACCGGACCGAACCCGCCGGATGATGCCACAATCGCCTACTATCAGAAAAAACGGCACATTTTCGGTGATCTGAAAATCGAAGTGCTGGACGACAAGGGAACCTTACTCGGGATGATCCCGAGCAGTAAGCGGCGGGGAGTGAGCCGGGCGACCTGGGGGATGCGGATGAAACCGCCCCGCGTTCCCACTGCGGCGACCGGCGCAGGTGCGGCGGTCGGTCCCCGGTATCTGCCCGGTACCTATACCATCCGCATGACGAAGGACAAGGAAGTCTTCACGACCACCCTGAAGGTCGTCATGGATCCGCGCACGAAGCATACGCTGGCGGACCGAACTGCGGAATTCAATCTTGCCGTCAGGCTTTATAATCTCCTCGGCGACATGACGTTCGACGTCGACCGGATCAACGGCGTGCGGCAGAGCCTCGACGACCGGGCCGCCAAACTTGCATCGGATGAAACCACTGCCCGCCGCCTCCGGGACGCCTCAACGGCAGTCAACGATATCCGGAAGAAAATCGTCGCCACCACGGAGGGGGGAATGATCACCGGCGAGGAGCGGCTCCGGGAATACCTCGCGGAACTGTACAACGACGTGGTGGGTTACGAGGGACGTCCCTCCCAGATGGAAATCGATCGGACCGAGGCTATTGCGCATGAACTCGGCGATGTGGTGAAGGAATTCGACTCCTGGACCGCCGCCGCTCTTCCCGCAATCAATGCGGACCTCCAGAAAAAGAATCTCGAACCTGTGGTTCTTCTGACCCGCGAGGAGTGGGAGAAAACAGGTTCGCAAAAATAATCCGCTCCGCCGTCCCCGGCCATGATGCCGGGGAATTTACCCCGCACGTTTACCGGCTGGCCGGAGTATTTCCGGTCAGCCGGTCTGTTTTCGAACCGCTCCCTGTGAGAGAAATCCTTCCGGTGCTGTTCCGCGACAGGCGTTGCAGCTCTTCCGCCTGCTCCGTCCCGGGTAACAATTTGGTAGCATTCCGGTAACCGGGGGATAACACAGGGATCGTACCTTTACGGTCGGGGTGCCCACAGGTCCGCGTTTTACACACGGGCCGCGGCGAAACCAGACTGACAATCATATTCGGAATAACCCGGGCCGGACTTTCATGAACTTGACAACAGAAATGCTGGATGGGGGGATTGAAAAAATCAGCCTCTTCGGCAGAATGGATATCGACGGTACACAGGAGATTGAGACCCGGCTCGCCGCGGCGGCCTCCTCCGACGGGGCGAAGATCATGCTGGACCTCTCCGGTGTCGACTTCATGGCATCGATCGGCATCGGCATTCTGGTCAGCACGGCGAAATCACTCAGACGGCGCGGCGGCATCATGGTACTGCTGAATCCCCAGCCGGTCGTTCTGCTTGTCCTGGAACGGACGCAGATGCATACGCTTATGCCGGTGTGTGCGGATTTTGATGAAGCGGGCAGGATGCTCCGATCCGGGCGGTAAACCGCCGCACGACCGGGAGCGGGGCGGGGGGAACGGAATGCGGGCTTTTCCGTTGATGATTCAGACAGCCTACGTCATGAAGCTCGCAAGGGCCCTTCCCACCGTTTCGTAAGATGTGAATGTATTGGCCAGGCGCGTTTTAACGAACAGATTCCCCGGTTCGGCGTCGATCTGGGCAATCCGGATGTCTCCCCCGTATGCGCGCGTCTGACGAAACACACCGAGCATCGTATCGAGGCCGTTCTTATTGATCTGGCGGAGCGAGCGGAGATCGAAAACGATTTTTCTGATTCCGTCGATCAGTAAACTGCTGATTTTCTGCCGGAGTGCGGAGGAATCGTTCTCATCCAACAGATCGCCGTCGAATACCACGACAGCAACCTCCCCCTGTATCTTTTCCTTTATATGCATAAAACCTCCATACGAACGTCGCAAAGAACGTAATTTTCGACATATAGTCTGTGATACAGTATCATACGTTTTACGGCGCGCGATGTTTCATCCGATCTGAATCAAAAATTTCTCCTATCCTGAAGTGCGGGAGGATTTAGAGGCTAAATTTCCGTACATTGGTTCAGACGGGAATAAGGGACGGTGATATGCCGTTTCTTTCTCCCGCCGGAAGAGTCGTGCAGAAGTGATCCGCACAGGAAAGATATTCGCTCCCCGGTTCCAGCTCCCCCTCCGTTTTTTCCGCTTTTCCAATCAGATTCATTCCAGGAACAACGACCCATGATACGAACCAGATTGCTCCTCTCCGGGGTTCTTCTGACCGCGGTTATCCTGCATTGTTCCGCACAGCAGGCGACGGGAGACCGTCCGGCCGCCGTTGCCGGACAATTTTATCCGGCGGACCGGAAGGAACTTGCCGATATGCTGGAACAGCTGTACGCCGCGGCCGCCCCCGACCGGAAACTGGGAGATGTTGCCGCGATCATCTGCCCCCATGCGGGCTATATCTACTGCGGCGACGTGATCGCATCGAGCTTCAATCAGGTCGACATGTCGAAGGAGTACGACAATATCTTCGTCATCGGCACGAGTCATTACACCGCGTTCGAGGGCGCCTCGGTCTATGACCGGGGAAATTTCATCACGCCGCTCGGACCGGTGGAAGTGAACACGGATCTGGCGAAACAGCTTATCGCGTCGCACCCGGTTTTCTCCAACCGCAACGACGCCCAGGTCAGGGAACATTGCCTCGAAGTGGAGCTTCCCTTCCTGCAGAGCAGGATGAAACACCGGTTCCGCATCGTGCCGATCGTGATCGGCGCCCAGACCCTGGGCACGATCAGGGAAATCGCCGGCGCCCTGCGCCCGTATCTGACGCCGCGTAATCTGTTCGTGATCAGTTCCGACTTTTCACACTACCCGGCGTATGCGGATGCTGAGACGGTGGACAGGGCGACCGGGCGGGCCATCGTGCGGAATTCCACAGATACCCTGCTTGCCGTGATGGAGAGGAACGGGGCGCGGGGCATCCCGAACCTTGCAACGAGCCTCTGCGGATGGTCGTCGGTTCTGACCCTCCTTTCTATGACGGAATCCGATTCCGCCTTTTCGTACATACCGATAAGGTACAGCAACTCCGGCGACGCCCCGGCCGGCGACAAAAGCCGGGTTGTGGGATATCATTCGTTTGTCGTGATCCGGAAGGAGAGCGGCGGCGATGATTTCCGCCTCGGCGAGAACGACAAAGAGATGCTGATGTCGATCGCCCGGCATTCCGTGGAGCAGGTGGTCAGGACAGGAGAGCTTCCCCGTCTCGACACCATCCGCGCCTCCCGGGCGTTGGGCAGGGCATGCGGGGTCTTCGTCACGCTGCGCGAAGACGGTCGACTGCGCGGATGCATCGGCCGTTTCGAGGCCGAGGACCCGCTGTACCTCACCGTCCGCGAGATGGCCGCCGCCGCGGCTCTGCGGGATCCCCGTTTCAAAGCGGTCGCGGTCGAGGAACTCCCCCGGCTCAGCTATGAAGTTTCCGTGCTCACCCCCCTGAAGCGGATCCATTCCATTGAGGAATTCAGGCTGGGAACAGACGGCATCTATATGCGGAAGGGGGAACATACGGGGACATTCCTTCCGGAAGTGGCGAAGGAGACCGGCTGGTCGAAGGAGGAATTCCTTGGACACTGCGCGCAGGAGAAAGCCGGGATAGGGTGGGATGGCTGGAAGGATGCCGAGCTTTACACGTACCAGGCGCTGGTCATCGGCGGCGACTGAGGAGCCGATGAATCCGGCGGATCATACCTTCCCTCCCGGCTGGCGGTTTTCTCTCGCCCTGCTCGTGCTGGGAGGTACCGCACTGATTTTTCAGGTCGTCCTCTTCCGTGAATTCCTCGCCATTTTTTACGGCAGTGAGCTGGTGGTGGGATGCATATTTGCCGGCTGGCTTGTTCTTACCGCCGCCGGCGCGTTCCTGGGTCGGTTCATCGCCCGGTGGCGGTCCGGTCCGTCGCTTCTGCCCCTGTTCTTCCTTCTGAACGGGTTACTCCCGGGTGTGACGGTTTTCTCCCTTCGCGTCCTGCGCAATATCGTCTTCGACCCCGGCGGTATGATCGGGCTCGGTCCGATTCTGGAAAGCAGTATTCTCCTGATGGCCCCGTTCTGTCTGATCTCCGGTATCCTCTTCGTTCTCCTGGCAGGCGTTCAGGCACAGCGCGGGGAACCGGGAAGGCCCGCACGCGCGTACGCCGCAGAGGCGGCAGGAAGTATTCTCGGCGGACTGCTGTACAACCTCCTGCTCGTTTTCATCGTCACCACATTTCAGTCGCTCCTGGTCCTATTTATCGTCAACCTCTGCACGGCATTTCTGCTTGCGGCGCGGGGGCCGATCCGCGGCGTCCGGTATGTTCTCCCGGTTCTTCTGATGGCCGGAATTGCCGTGATGCTGATTTTTGACGTCGACCGCCTGAGCCGGGAGCGGCTCTTTCCGGATCAGGACCTGCTCGGCTCGCGCGACACTCCCTCCGGTTGCCTGACGGTCACGCGACAGGGAGAACAGACCAACTTTTTCGATAACGGCATCCTCCTGTTTTCCACCGACCAGACGGAGCTGAATGAAGAAATTGTGCACTATGCCATGGCACAGCGGCCCGGACCCCGGAACGTCCTGACAGTCGGGGCCGGCCTGACCGGTGCGGCCGGAGAGATCCTCAAATACGACGTCGTGCAGATCGACGATGTCGAGATCGATCCCTGGCTGGCGGCGCTCGGCCGCACATGGGCGCCGCCGCCCCGGGATCCGAGAATCCATATTTTCACGGAAGACGTCCGGATGTACATTCGTCGAACCACGGTATTGTACGACGTCGTTCTCCTCAACTCACCGGAGCCGTCCACCATTCTGATGAACAGGTGTTTCACGTTTGAGTTTTTTCGAGACCTGAAGAAAATTCTGAGAAGCGGCGGAATCGTCTCCGCCGGCCTTGTCGATAATGTCGATTATTATGGCCCGGACGCGAGGAGGATAGCGTCAACCTTGTGCGCCACACTCGGCTCTGTCTTCCGTAACGTGGTGATCGTACCGGGCCTGACGAAAAATTACTTCCTTGCATCCGATTCCACGCTTGCGGACAGTGTCACCGGCCTCGTTGCCGCGAGGGGGATTCCGACGGTGTATGTGAACCGGTACTACCTCGACGACCGCACACTGCACACCCGCGGCGCCGAACTGCGCGCCGCTCTCCGGCAGGACGCTCCTCTCAATGAAGATTATAACCCGGTTACCTATGCAGATCAGACGGCTCTCTGGCTCAGTTACGCCGGCTCCGGCGGATGGCTGATACTGCCGGCGGTGGCGCTGCTGATTCTTGTCCTGGCCCGGCCGGGCCCGTTGACCACAGCGATGTTCCTCGGCGGTTTCGCGGCCTCGTCGGCTGAACTTCTCCTGCTGATCGCTTTCCAGGTCGTCTGCGGTTACCTCTACCAGGCGATTGGTCTCGTGGTTACCGTTTTCATGACCGGTCTTGCGGCCGGTTCGGTTCTCGGAATCCGGATCGCACGATCGGGCCGGCCGAAGCTTCTCCCCGGCGTCCAGCTGTTCCTTACCGGCTATGCGGCACTCATCCCGGCGGTTCTTGCCGTCTCACGGGGGGTGCACCCGGGTATTTTTGCGGCCTCCGGAGCGTTATTCATCCTCACGATCATCGACGGAATTCTGGCGGGGATCCTGTTCGCCGTGGTGACCTCGTACAGGTCCGCGGACCCGGCCGGAAGCACATCGCACAGCTACGCGGCGGATCTT
>DATKPE010000016.1:0-46747 GCA_035524335.1 Bacteroidota bacterium | reverse complement strand
GGTATTTTTGCGGCCTCCGGAGCGTTATTCATCCTCACGATCATCGACGGAATTCTGGCGGGGATCCTGTTCGCCGTGGTGACCTCGTACAGGTCCGCGGACCCGGCCGGAAGCACATCGCACAGCTACGCGGCGGATCTTTTCGGGTCTGCCGCGGGCGCGGTTCTGCTCCCGACGCTGTTTATACGGCTGTTGGGTCTTATCGGCGCCGGAGCCGTCATTGCGGCCGTCTGCGGTGCGGGCGCCGTGCTGTCGCTCATCCGGCGGAACTATTCATGAGGGGCGGGAAAACATTGGCCATCACATCGAAAGCGGGGCAGTCATGAAGGAGTTTCAGAACACACACGATGCCGGCAAGCGTCGGTTTCTGCAGTCATGTCTTCTGGGCGCCGGCTGTTGTTTTCTAGGGAGCGGTCGTCTGTTTTCCGCCGGCCCGAGCGGTCCGTCCGCCCCGGGCATGCAGAGTGACCCGTCCCCGGGGGCGGATAAATGGATGCGGGAAGCGCTGTATTACCGGAAGGTCGAAGGAGGGGTCCGTTGTGACAAGTGTCCGCACGGCTGTGTCCTGGGGAACCACGAGTCCGGGGTCTGCCGGAACCGGGTAAACGAGGAGGGAAAGCTGTATACGATCGCCTACGGCAATCCCTGCGCCGTGCACGTCGATCCTATCGAGAAGAAGCCGCTGTTCCATTTTCTCCCGGCGACGCAGGCCTATTCGGTCGCCGTGGCGGGGTGCAATCTCCGCTGTCTGAATTGCCAGAACTGGCAGATTTCCCAGTTCAGTCCGCGGGAAACCGTGAATGAGGATATGCCGCCGGCGGCGGTGGTGGAAAATTGTCTGCAGAACAGGTGCGATTCGATCGCCTACACCTATTCCGAACCGAACACATTTTATGAGTACGCGCTCGACACTGCGGCTCTCGCCCGCGCCCGGGGCATACGGAATGTCTGGAAGTCGAGCGGGTACATCAACGAAGAGCCGCTCAGGAATCTCTGCCGGTATCTGGATGCGGCCAATATCGATCTGAAGGGTTTTGACGGCGCGGTGTACCGGAAGCTGAACGGGGCGGAACTCGAGCCGGTGCTGAGAACCCTGAAGATATTCCGGGAAGAGGGGGTGTGGCTTGAGATCACGAATCTCGTCGTTCCGACCTGGACAGACAAGCCGGAGACGATCCGCAGAATGTGCGACTGGCTGCAGAGCAACGGTCTCGGGGACTGTCCTCTGCACTTCGACAGATTCATGCCGCTCTACAAACTGAACCAGCTTCCCTCGACGCCGGTGTCAGTCCTTGAGAACGCATACGACATCGCGAAGAGTGCCGGGATCAGGTATGTTTATATCGGCAATGTTCCGGGGCACCGGTGCGAGAATACCTTTTGTCACGCCTGCGGCCGACGCGTCATCGAGCGGAAAGGTTTTTCGATTCTTGCGAATCACCTGAATGGAAACAGCTGTTCCTTCTGCGGTACAACGATACCGGGGGTGTGGAAAAAGGGGTGATGGTAACGGCGTCAGTTGCGGTACCGCGGACGTCCGCGGTCCGGGTCCACACTGTCGGGCAGTGCGGACCCGGAGACGGATCGTGTAAAAATCAGAACTTCTTTGGGGGAGCGGGCTTCGGAGGTTCCTGTCTCACGGGCGCTTCCTGCCGGGGCGGAGGCTGAAATCTCTGGGGCGCCGGTTGCTGGGGTTGCTGTCGGACGGACGGCTGGGTCTGTTCCCAGACATTCCTGTGATATTCCTGTGCTTTGTTGATTTTGTTGAAATTCACCTGAGGGGCAGGCGCCTGCTGTCGTGCCGGAGCGGCGGTTGAACGCGCAGGCGTCGAGAGCCGGTATGCCTGACCGGTTGGCGGCTGTGTGTTGCGCTGCTGATCGGGCTGGGACGGCATGCGATCCTGGCGGTCGGCCGGGAGTGAACTCTTATCGGGTTTCTCCTGTTGCAGGTCGAGTTTCGCCGGGGGTGACACTGGAGCGGCGGTGCGCACCGGGCGGTTGATCGTAGAGAGCATTCGCACGGGAGGCTGTTTGACCGGCGGCTGGATGACGTCGGGGATGCGGTAGAGCCGGTCGTCTTTGTCGAGTTTTTTGTTTGTCTCGAATGCGAGCGTCGGATATTTTGTCCGGTTCTGCTGAAAGAACTGACTGCGCATGGCCGGCGTAACGGTCTTTCCCGCTCCCGCGTGCATCTGAATGTCGATGTTGAACTGCGCAACCTGTCTGATCGCATCGGTCCGCCGGACGGGATTCGTCAGAAAATCCTTCGGGAGGTAATCCCGGTTGTTCCGCACCCAGGTATGGACGATAATGGTGTTCGGCCCGGTGACTCTCCGCGGTCCGTAATAGTGGTAGACGTAGGCATCGCCGAGATGGGGAAAATGATGCCAGTGCTCGGGCCGGTAGAAATACCAGTTGGTGAAATAATACGACGGAGGGCCGATGACCACGATACGTCCTCCCGGAGCGCGGTAATAGCCGCAATCGAACCAGTACGGATAGGGATACCAGTAGTCGTAGGGATACCACGACGGATAGCCGAACCAGTAGGGGTAGGGCGCGCAGGTATAATTGTTGATCTCATCGGCCGCGGGAATGGCGTTCACGTCGTCCTGCGAGTAGCCGTTGTCGGCGGCATAATCCGCGCCGGCGCTCTGGAGATCGGCGGCCTGATCCGGATTATCCTCGATCGTCTGTTTCCACGCCGCGGCATCCTCCGCGTTCTGGGCGGCGATGGCGTCATGGAGCGAATCGGCCCGGTGAATCACCCGTTCCGGATTGCGGCGGAAGCGGTCCCCGACGCGCACGGTGAGGCTGAGGTGGTCGTTCAGGAGGCTGATGATTTCAGGGTATTGAATAATGTCCCTCAGCGCTGTCTGTGTTTCCTCCGGATAATCGGAAATGATCTGGGCGAACTGGTCGTCGGTTTTTTGACTCAGCTCGCTCATTTTCACAAGAATATCGTGATGGTCCTGTTCGGCTCTCAGGCCGGCATCATGAATCTCCGCGGGGAACCCGGCGAGGATCTGTTCAGTTTCGTCGGACGATTTTGTGTCGCCCTCCGCCAGCCGGGCAACGAGATCCGGATAACGGCTGAGGTTCCAGAAATCCTCCTGCTGATCCTTCGGGAAACCGCTGACGAGGTCGGCGAAATCGGAACTTGTGTTCTTTTGAAGCGTCGCGATGCTGACGATCGCCGCCGGATATTCGCTTGCCTGAAAGATGTGAAGGCGGATGGTGTCGGGATACATCACCAGCGCATTGACGGCGGCCGAATCTTCGCGCATGAGATGTTTCGGCGGCGCAGATTCCGTCTGGGAGAGGGCGGCCGCTATCGGCAGGCAGAGGAGACAACCGGCAAGGATAAGCAGAGGGGTTTTCATGGTCATATGCTTTCAGTGAGTTTCGTCATGGGTGGCAGATCGATATACAATGGTAACGCAGAAAACGTCAAATAGCAAATTCCCGGTTCTCACAATGGCCTGAAATGGATGGGGCAGGAAGGGATAAGGGCATAAAGTGGGGTCTGAATGGAGCGCCCATGCGGTGCCGCTGTTCAGACAGCAGAGAACGCCCCGCCCCGGCCGGAAGAGCCGGCTGGGAAGCCGAATCAGGTGCCGGGCCGGTTAAACGGGGATCGGTTTCAAGGGTCAAATGACAGATGCGCTCCCATTGCCCTCATGCCGTGCTGGCTCTGTTCATCTGTCTGGTCCTCGCGGCCGTCGCAGATGTTTCGGCACAGGAATATTCCGTCCGCGGCAGGATTGTCGACGACAAAAAAGTTCCTCTCGCGGGTGCGAATATCCGGCTCGTGAATGCGGAAGACACCAGCGAGGCGATCCGTGCCGTGGCCGGGGAAGACGGCGGTTTCTCGGTCTACCGTGTGAAAGCGGGCGCCTACCGGCTGGAAGTGAGCGAGATCGGACGCAAGTCTGTTTCGGTGCCGGTGCAGGTGCGCGGGAATCTGGATCTTGGCGTCCTGAGCCTCGGAACCCAGCCGGTGACGATCCCGGAGGTTCTGGTGAACGGCAGGATGCCGGTGGCCGTGCAGTCGGGCGATACGACCGAATACAAGGCGGCGGCCGTGAAGATCAACCGCGACGCCACGGCCGAGGATCTCATCACGAAAATGCCCGGCATTACCGTGAACAACGGCACGATCTCCGCAGGAGGCGAAACGGTGCAGAGGGTTCTTGTCGACGGGCGCCCTTTTTTCGGGGACGATCCGACCCTCGCGGTGCGCAATCTCCCGGCCGAAGTGATCGACAAGATCCAGGTGTTCGATCAGGCAAGCGACCAGGCGCAGTTCACCGGTTTTGACGACGGCCAGTCGATCAAAGCGCTCAACATCGTCACCCGCCGCGACAGGGGAGATCTCCGGTTCGGAAAATTCACGGGAGGGTACGGGGAAAATGAACGCTATGAAACGGGGGGGAACCTGAACCTCTTCGACGGCAACCGGAGAATTTCCTTCCTCGGCCTTTCCAACAACATCAACGAACAGAATTTTTCCACGCAGGATCTCCTCGGCGTCGTCTCCACAAACAGCCTCATGCAATCGCCCGGTTCGGGCGGAAGGGGAGGGCGCGGCGGCGGCGGCGGAAGGGGAGGCAGGCGCGGAGGCAATCCGTTCGGTCGTTCCGGCGGTACCAGCTCCTCGCTCGTCGGACAACAGCAGGGAATCAACACCACGAACATGCTCGGGACGAACATGTCGGATACCCTCTCCCCCGGGCTTTTCGCCCAGGGAAGCTACTTTTTCAACAGGGTTGACAATGAAAACGATCAGGTCGATCACCGGCTCTATCAGCTCGGCGGAGATTCGACAAGCATCTACGATCAGACCAGCAAACCGACCAGCAAGAACTTCAACCACCGGCTCAACAGCCGGATCGACTATCTTGCCGATCCGTCCAACATGATCACGGTCCTGCCGGTTCTCTATTTCCAGACAAACCGATCCGACAATCTCCTCGATGCCGTCACCTCGCAGACGTCCGGCGGCACCCGGGCGCAGAATGCGACCGATGCCTACAATTCCGGCTATACCCTTTCCGCACATGCGATTCTCCGGCATAAATTCGATCTTCCGGGGCGGACCATCTCCCTCGATTTCGGCGTCGGGACGAATAATAAACAGACCGACGGGCTTCTCTCCGCGCTCAACAGCTATACAGGCGCGGGCGCTCCCCCCGATTCGGTTGTCGCACAGCATTCGCTCTATGATTCGCACGTGAACAACTTCAGCGCAAATCTCGTCTACACCGAACCGACCAGCCTCAACGGCATGGTTCAGCTGTTCTATAATCCGTCCTTTACCCGGAACACGGCCGATAAACAGACATTCGATTTTGATTCGGCCGCGGGGGTCTATTCCACCCCAGATCTTCCGCTCACCGATTCATACGTCAACGACTATCTCACGCAGAACGCCGGCATTGGCTACCACTGGCGGACCGCCACGATGAACCTGGCCTCCAGCGTCTCGTTTCAGCGGGCGGATCTGAGCGGAAATGACAATACGATCGCCTCCGCCGATCTGTCGCGCAGTTTCAACACCGTCATGCCGAGCGCCCTCTTCCTTTTTACCATGCCGGACCACCGGAGCCTCCGGATCTATTACAGGACCTCGACCGCGGCTCCGTCGGTCTCCCAACTGCAGGAGGTGGTCAATAATTCCAATTCCCTCCTCCTGACGACCGGAAACCCGGCTCTTGTGCAGTCCTACTCCCACACGCTCCTGGCCCGGTATTCGCTCACATCCACCGACCGCGCCCAGAGCCTCTTTCTTCTCCTCTCGGGCGTGTACACGCGGAATTACATCGCGAACTCCACCTATCTGGCGGACCGCGACACCGTTCTCTACGGAACCTCCCTGACTCCGGGGACGCAGTTGACCGTTCCGGTCAACCTCGACGGGTACTGGAACGTCCGGACATTCCTGACGTACGGCTTCCCGTTCGACCTCCTTTCGAGCGCCCTCAATACAAACGCAGGCATCACCTGGTCGCGCACCCCGGGGATGCTGAACGAGGTTGAGAATATGGTGCGGGCGACCACGTTCAGCGCCGGTTTTGTCCTCGGCAGTAACGTCAGCGAGGATTTCGACTTCACCATTTCCTATACCGGGAATCTGACCACCTCCCGGAGTTCGATCAATCCGGATTCCCTCGCGAGCTCGTACTCGCATACCGCATCGATCAAATGGGTCTGGACGATCATCAGGGGAATCGTCCTCCGGAACGATGTCAGTAACGCCTTCGTCGGCGGGCAGGCGCAGGGATTCAATCAGAATATCATCCTCTGGAACATCAGCATCGCAAAGAAATTCTTCGACGACGACAAGGGAGAACTCAAAGCGGGCGTTTCCGACGTGCTCGGCCAGAACCAGAGCCTCGTCCATACCGTCACCGGAACCTACATCGACGACACGCGGAATGAAGTGCTCGCCCGGTATGCCATGCTGAACTTTACCTATACCCTCCGATGAATACCAACCTCCTTATCTCTGCAACGATTCATTTCCGAAAGCAAATGCCGGGACTCTTTCTCCGCTGTGCTCTCTTCACATTCTGCGTTTCCCTGGCAATATCCGCCTCCTCTGTTCAGAATTCAGCCCCTCCTCCGCATGGCGGCGGCGATTCCCTCCGCCAGCTGATCGTCCTGCGCCAGGGGATCGATTCGCTGAAAATGGAAAAACTCAGGAATGCGGGGGTCGAGTTCCGGGACCGTGCCCGGCCCGGACTGGAATCGCTCACCCTCTTCTCCGAAGTCGTCGTGAAGGGAAGAGTGCAGAACAAACCGCCCGTGCCGGTGCAACAGACGTCGGGGAGACAGGGCCGCGCCCGAATGCAGGGTCAGGCCGCTCCGCAGTCGTATTCCGTGGAGATCGAAAAGATCTACAAGAACGCGTCACTGCTCGACACCGCGCTCCGTTCCGAGCTCCGTCCCGGGGATCGTCTTCTGGTGATCAGTCCGGTACGGGATCCGGGACAGAACGGAAGCCGCAGAAGGGGGGCCGCAGATCAGGCCGCCGAAACGGAAGGGCTCTTCTTCCTCAACCACCGGACCGGCACAGGCGGTTACGCGGCGAAAGGAATATTCCTCATCGATAATACCGGAAATGTCGGATACTATACCCATGACGCCGCCGCTTCCCACCCGAAGTTCGCCAGAGAAAGTATCGGCGCCGCAGAAGATCAGATCATGACCGTCCTCAGGATTCTCGGCGAAAACTGACTCGGGGATCTCTCCGATTTTCCCGAGTCGATCGTTCGTTTCCTCTTTCTCATTTCAGACCTCCTTGCCCGGTTCGATGCATCATACCGGTCCCGTTCAGCAAAATCGCTCCCGTCGCGGTAACTTTCCGGATGATTCCTCGTATCTATAGAAAACACCGGTCATCCGAACATTTTTGCCGAAACCGTGCCTTTCTCCCTCTCGTCTCTCCAGCGTGAAGCATCTGAATGCTGGAATCATCTTCCGGCCGATACGCCTTTCTTCAGGGAGCAGTATACCTCCATGGAACAGCGGAAGAAACAGGAAGAGGTGGACCTGCTGATGAACGATGTGGATGCCGAAACCGCCGCGCTGAAGCTGTCCGGAAAACGGATCGGCAGGCGGCAGATCCTCGGATCCCGCGAGGGCATCCGGAAGGCGATGGTTCAGCTCCTCCACTGCTTTGATACCCCGATCGACGGGAGTATGGAGACCGCGTTTTCAGCCGTTGTCGACGAATTTGTCGAACGGGCGTACGACTTCGACCCCCGTATCGGCGAGGATGACGTCTATCAGGCGTCGCGGAATGTCCTGATCATGAATTCGATCCAGATGCATCTGGGGATTCCGATTACGCTTACGCCGTCGGTCTTTGCCTATAGCATGCTCTATCCGGTGACCGACAATTATTATGACGACGCCAGGGCGGACCGGGCCGCGAAACTCCTTGCGGCCGATCGTCTGCTTCAGCGTCTGAAGGGGAATGCGGTGCCGGCACACGGCGCCGTCGACCGTCGCATCGATGACCTGGTCGCCATGATCGAGCGGGAGTTCGATCGCCGAAAATTCCCCGATGTGTATGAAAGTCTGATTGCCATTCACCGCGCCCAGATGCGGAGCATCTTCCAGTCGGGGGGCGCGCCGCTCACTTCGGCAGAACTCCTTTCGATCAGCGTCGACAAGGGGGGAGCCTCGGTCCTGGCCGACGGTTGTCTTGTGGCCGGGAATCTCGGTGCCGCGGACGCATCGCTTCTGTTTCAGTTCGGCGTCGTGCTTCAGTTCATCGACGACCTGCAGGATCTGGACGAGGACATTGCCGCGGGACAGCGGACTCCGGCCGGCAGTGCGGGGATTGAAGGGAATCTCGAGCGGTTTACCGACCGTCTCTATCGCTTCGTCGATGTGATCACGCCCCCGGCGGTGTGGGAACGCTCAACCGGCGGTGACCGTCTCCGGAAAATGATAGACCGGAGCTGTCGCTATCTGATTCTTGAAGCGATTGCCTGCGGGAGCGGATGGTTCAGTCCGGCATACTGTGCCCGCGCGGAATCGGCGTCACCCGTCGGTTTTCCCTGGCTTCGGTCGGTGAGACAGAGGATCAGAAAACTTCACCGGTCCGGCGGCTCCCGCATTTCGCAAAGGATTGCTACGGCCGGACAGGGGATCGGCAGGGCGGTTGCGGTTTGAAAAATTTTTGAGGGTCAGTACGAAATAAACGGGTGAGCCGTCCGGCTCACCCGTTCGCTTTCATGCATGAATACCGTTTATTTGATGAGGAGCATCTTCTTCACCTCGATGAGAGCGGGGGGTGAATTTGACGCTCCGGTCTGAGACAGCTTATCAGCTCTCAGACGGTAAAAATATACGCCGGAGGCAAGAGACGACCCGTCGAATGTGAGGGACTGTCTTCCGGGGGCCTGAATTTCCCCGTCGATCAGTGTGGCGACCTTCTGGCCGAGGGTATTATAGACAACGAGCGTTACCCTCGCATCTTCAGGGAGAGAATATTCGATGACGGTCGTCGGGTTGAACGGATTGGGGTAATTCTGGGAGAGCTCGAATTGCGCCGCTTCGGTGCCGGCCGCCGACCCGTAGGGATTATCAAAAAGGGTGCGGGGGAGCGGTGCGGAGAGATTGTAGAGCATTCCGATGACGCCTTTCAGAGGTTCATGCCATGCAATGGCATAGTTGAATCCGCCGGACGCGGCTGTCGCCGGAGCCGCAGTCGCCTGGCCGGCCATATCGATATCGAGCATGGCGCCGAGGAAATTCACGTTCAAACCGGTTGTGGCGTCCCAGGTGAACCGGTCGATACTGCAGGCAACCTGATCTTCCTTCGGCTGTGCGCCTGAACTGTCGGCCAGATCGATTTCCATCCGCTCGGCCTTGATGACGTTCCGGTCTATCTTGAAAGATGTCGGCTTGGCGTCGCACCTGACCGGTTTCAGAACGGCGCTGACCCCGCCTTTGTTTGCGCTGAGCGCGCTGGTGCTCGACCCTGCGACACCCGCTTCGGTTATCCAGATTCTTCTGTTGTTGTCGCCGGCGCCGGGAACGGTGGTCACCGGATCATCCCAGAAAACTCCGTTCGGGGCGTTGTAGCTTGTTGCCGCATCGGTCACGCAGACCGAATCCAAACCCGTCCTTGTGAAAAGCGAATTCGGCTCGAAGACGGTCACTTCGGGGGCTGTTGAGCTGGTGAGCCAGACCTGCGGTTTCGAGTAACCTGTTTTCGGATTCGGGGCGTGGGTGAACCGGATAGAGTTCATTGCCCTGGTCTGTCCTGCCGGGAGATCCCAGATCCAGAGGAGTCCGGCCACATTCTTCTTGTCCACCCGGAGGTAGGCGATGCAATCGTTGACGGTGCCGGTTGTCGAAGTATGTTTGCCCCCGATCCAGATTTCGGTGATCCCTTTCGCATTGGCAGCGGGGACGACGTAGTAGACATTCGGTATGAGGTTACAGTTGGTAAAATCCCACTTCTGGAGCGCGAATCCGGTCGGGAAGAACTGGTACAGTGCGGCGACGGGTGTCTTGTTCGAAATCCATGCGCTCAGTTCATCAGGTGTTGTGGCGCGGCGCTGGATATCCCACGGTGCATCGAGACCGGTGGCGGCAAGAGTTCCCCCCATTGGTCCGTAGATCCAGTACATATCGGGTCCCGGAGGAAAAGGATTGGGCATGAGAAGACCGACGGCGTCCTGGTCCGGCAGAGTGAATGTGGCGATGCCCCAGAACCGGAAGCCCGCCGCAACGTAGCTGACAACGTCCTTTGCCTTGACATCGGGCGGCGGATTCAGAAACGGCGCCACCGATACAGTCGTCGGATCGTTTTTCACATAAAAGTTCCACCGGCCCGCCGTTATCTTGAACGGATTAAACCCGTTCGGAGCGCCGACCGCTAGCCACTGCGCACAAAATGCCGATCCACCCGAAACGTTCGTCAGCATGCCGATCGTTTGCTTGTCATATTCGGTGAAGAAGAGCGCGTGAAACGGGTCTTCGGGGAGGAGTGCGCTCATCCCCTGGATATTCGGCTGTCCCGGAATTTTCCATTGCGAGATCGACTGTCCCTGTGACGATCCGGGAAGCAGACAAAGAACGAACAGAAGGACGCGTGCACATGCGGCCATTCCTGTCCCCGGGAAACTGTACCAAGCGTGCCTGTTCATGGTGTGTCTCCTCTGTATTGGTGAATGAACGTCAACGGTTGATTGGATGGAACGTAATTGCGGAAGTGCGGCGGGGGCGATCGTTCAGCGCTGCGGTTCCCATACATACGCATGCACCTTTCACGAAAGAACAATTCATCCGATAAGACAACGCCCTTCTCCCGTAAAGCGTTTCTTATTGATTTGGAAAGCGATGATGAATGAACAGCCAGCGAAAAGATACGCGCGGAGGGTTTGTCGCGGGAATGAGGAACCGGCCGGTCGCGTGATTCATCTTACCCCTTTGCGGTTTCAATGTCAAGTAAAATTTTGATGATGAAATAAATTTAAGCCTGATTATCCTTCAGATGTTGATTACTTCAGCATAGCTCCATGGAAAGCGCATACGCGCCTGTTATTTATGGAGATGACGCGTTGTCTGTGGCCGATGTGATTCAGAAAGAAGCAGCTTTGGAGGAATTTCCGATTTCTTGACATTCAGAACTGAGGGTTGTATTTTACTCCTGTCGCGGTGCCTGAATCAGCCGTTTTCCAGTGAAAATTGCCGATTCTGCGGCGGCAGACCTTCAGATCTTCCATCACTGTATCCCCGTTCTTAATCCCTTGTGAACCACCCTCCGGGCGGTCGTCCGTGACCTCCCGGTACTTCACACATCGACAAAAATGGGAAGGAGTGCAGATTCCGATGCGCATCACTGCAGCGGTCGTGTTTATTCTCTCTCTTTGCTCTCCGGAGCTCGCCCGGGCGCAATGGATTCAGACGAACGGACCGGACGGAGGATCCGCCCAGGCCCTCATCCTCAAGGGTTCATATCTCTTTGCAGGGATGAACGGCGCCGGTGTCTACCGGTCCGGCGACGGCGGTGCGAGCTGGAAGGCCGTCAACAACGGGCTCGACCCGCTTCACCTCTATTCCGAGGCATTCGCCCTTTCCGGAAACAGCCTCTTTGCCGGCTTCGCCGGGGGTGGCGTGTATCTTTCCACGGACGATGGAGCGACATGGTCTTCTGTCAACGCCGGGCTTACGGATCTGAACGTTCTGGCGCTGATCCCGGGTGCGGCCGGAACCCTGTTTGCCGGCACAAACAGCGATGGTGTTTTTCTCTCCACGAACAACGGCGGCGTCTGGACGTCCGCGACCGCGGGTCTCACCGGCGGCGGCGTTGTCAGTTTCACGATCACGGACTCCGGGCTTTTCGCCGGTACACTCTTAAACGGTATCTTCCGGTCGACCGACAACGGCACGAGCTGGCATGCGGCCAATAATGGTCTGTCGTCCCTCAACATCCGGGCTCTGGCGTCCGTCGGCTCCGCCATCTTTGCCGGGACTTCGGCAAGCGGCATGTTTGTTTCGACCAATGCCGGCTCGGTCTGGTCCGCGGTCAACAACGGGATCTCGAATCTCAAGATCCATTCACTTGCGGTGAGCGGTTCCGTCGTGTACGCCGGAGCCGGTCAGGGACAGCTCTACCGCACCACCAACAGCGGGGCTGTCTGGAGCGTCCTGCCGACCGGCGACGAGACCAGCGCTAAAATTCTGGCTCTCAGCGCTTCCGGATCCGACATTTACGCCAGCATCGAGGGAGACGGCATATTTTATTCCACCAACAGCGGCACGGCATGGTTGGCGGCGGGACTGCCGCTCAGTTACGTCGCATCGGTCACTGCACTGGGGCAGAATCTCTTCGCCGGCGTCTTCAACGCCGGGAACGGCGTCTACCGGTCGACCGATAAAGGGACGACCTGGACGGGAATGTCGACGGCGATCAACGGCGGCATCACGGTTGTCACGAACGTACAGTCAATCGCCGCGGCGGGAACCGACCTGTTTGCGGGAACGTATGGCACCGGAATTTTTGAATCAACCGATAACGGCGTCAGCTGGCAGGCGGCAGATTCCGGGCTGACCGATCAGGATGTGGCTGTGCTCGCTGTCGGTCCGAATTCCGTGTCGGGGCTGAACATTTATGCGGGGACAGGATCGGGAATATTCCGCTCGATCGATAACGGCCGGAGCTGGACGGCGGTCGATTCGGCATTGACGGCCTCGCATACCCTGGTCAGTTCGCTCGCTGTCTCCGGCCCGCTGGCCGTGGCAGGGATATTGACACAGGGCGTCTATCGATCGACAGATTACGGTTCCACCTGGCTGTTTTCCGATTCGGGTCTTTCAGGTCAGAGTATCTATACGCTTGCCATCCAGGGCGGTATTGTTTTCGCCGGGACAGACGGAAACGGCGTGCTCCGCTCGACGGACGACGGGTTGAGCTGGTCGGTCGTGAACACCGGCATGGCCGGCACGGTGGTGTCGTCGCTCTTCGCCGACAGTGCGGGCCTTTTTGCCGGCACCTGGGGCGGCGGCCTGTTCTACACCTCCGATGAAGGTTCACACTGGAAAGAGGTCGATTCCGGCAATATCGGTACGACAATCCAGACCATGTCCGCTCTGGGAGGTGATCTTTTCGCCGGAACGTGGGGAAGCGGCGTCTGGAAACACACCGTTTCGGATCTGACGAACGGCGTCGGCGGCGGCGGGTCCGGACTCCCGGAAACGATCGTCCTGGAACAGAACTATCCGAACCCGTTCAATCCGTCGACGACCGTCAGGTACCGCCTGGCAGGCGAAAGTTATGTCCGTCTGACGGTGTACGATCTGCTGGGACGGGAAGTCGCGACCCTGAAGGAAGGACGCGAGGGACCGGGCGAACGGCGCGCCGTATGGAACGCTTCTGGCTGTCCCAGCGGCGTGTACTTCTGCCGGCTCCGGGTCGCGCCGGTGAACGATCGCGCCGGAACATCCGTCGTCTCTGAAAAAATGATTCTGCTGAAGTAATCGGGGCTGTCCGCACGGCGCCTGTGCCGCGGCCGCGTTGGGCGAGATACTATTCACAACCATCACGAAGGAGATCTCAATGAACAGAATGCTCTGTGCCGTTCTTCTGCTTGCTGCGGTCGTCGGTGCCCGTCAGGGCGCGACGGCGCAGGTCGAGCGGAAGGACAAAGCGGTTTTCATCGAACCGAAAAACGAGTTCATGGATTCGGTCACAAAGGTCGCCGATAAATTCATCAACAAGGAGGAACCGAAGAAGAAAATTCTGAAGATGGATTTCACCGGCGTCAGTCACCCGGCGTCATCCGAGGAATTCACCCAGTACTGGCACAACAAGCCGGTGTCGCAGGCGATTTCCGGGATGTGCTGGTGCTTTTCCACCACGTCGTACTTTGAATCGGAAATTTACCGCCAGACCAAACGGCAGATCAAACTCTCCGAGCTCTACACCGTCTATTGGGAATACGTCGAGAAAACGCGCCGGTTCATCCGGGAGCGCGGCAATTCGGTGTTCGGGGAAGGTTCGGAATCGAACGCGGTCATCCGCGTCTGGAAGAAATACGGCATCGTCCCGGAGGATATTTATAACGGCATGCAGACCGGTCAGATCTTCCACGATCACAGAAAGCTCTTCACGGAAATGAACGATTACCTCACCTCGCTCAAGGCGGCGAATGCCTGGAACGAGGAGGAGGCCGTCGCCACGGTGAAATCCATTCTGAACCATTATATCGGAGAGCCTCCCGCCACGTTCACCGTGAACGGAAAGGAGATGACGCCGAAGGAATATTTTGAAAAAGTTGTGCGCCTCAACATGGACGACTATGTCGATTTCATCTCGCTGTTGGAGAAACCCTACCATCAGATGGTGGAATATGAGGTGGGCGACAACTGGTGGCACAGCAAAGAGTACTACAACATTCCGCTCGACGAGTTCATGGCCGGTCTGAAAAAAGCGATACGCGGCGGGTACACTGTCTGCATCGGCGGAGATGTCTCCGAACCGGGGATCGACGGTCATGAAGGTGTCGCCATGGTGCCGTCCTTCGATATTCCGTCTCAATATATCGACGAAAACTCCCGGGAATTCCGCTTTGCAAACGGCACCACCGGCGACGACCACGGCATCCACATGGTCGGCTATCTTGCGAAGGACGGGAAAGACTGGTATCTGATCAAGGATTCGGGGTCCGGCTCCCGCAACAACAAACACCCGGGCTACTATTTTTATGACGAGGATTTCGTAAAACTGAAGATGCTCGGCTTCATGGTGCACCGAGACGCGGTGAAGGACCTGATCCGTATCACCGAACGGTGATCCACTCCGGAATATCCGGTCCTTCCCTGCGCAGAGCGGGGAGGGACCGGAGCCGCCGGCCTACCACCTGCTGTTCATCTGCGTAAAATGCCTGTCCAGATCCTCCCGCGACGCCCTGATCCATTCCGCTGACGGCCCGAACCCCGATTCCGGCGTGTCGTTCGCCAGGCTCGGAAGCGCTCCGGCCACGTAGTCGGCCGAGCTGAGAGGCGGGCGGAAATTGCCGCGCTTTATCCTTCCCTCGCGGTTGAGCTCCGAGTCGACCGCCGGGGGGACCAGCTCGAACACGCGGATCGGGGAATTCCTGAGCTGATGCCGAAGAGCCATTGTGAAGGCATGGAGCCCGGCTTTCGTCGCGCTGTACACCGGCATTCGTGCGGCGGGCACAAAACCGAGCCCCGACGTCACATTCACGATCGCCGCCCGTTCCTTCCGCAGAAAATGGGGGATGAAAAGGCCCGACAGCATGATCGGCGCTTCCAGGTTGATCGCGATTTCGTCCCGGTGCGCTTCGTATTCGCCGGCCCCCCCGCTGAAATCGATGTCGCGCTGGACGCCGGCATTGTTCACGAGGATGTTCAGTCCGCCGAAGCGGGACGTCGCCCATTCGACGAGTTCCTTCCGTCCCGCGTCCTCGGCGACATCGCATGTTGTGATCCGCACCGAGGGGAGCTTTTCGCGCGCTTCCCGAAGCCGCTCTTCCCTCCGTCCGCATATGATGACCTCGTTTCCCGCGTTGAGGAACCATTCCGCCATCGCGTATCCGATGCCGGTTGCCCCGCCGGTGATCAGTATCGTGTTTCCGGACATGTTCATCGGAATTCTCCTTTATTTTCCCGCCCGGTAGCCGACGCTCTGGCCGAAGAGCACCCGCTGACCGGCGCGCAGTCCCAATGCTTTGGTCAGCGCCGGTTTATTGCAGTTGTGAAACCACGCGGCGAGGCCCTGTGATGCGGCGTGGAGATAGACGTTCCCCGCGATGAGTCCGGTGTCGACAAAATAGTACGCCTTCTGCGTTTCAGCGTTGTGCAGACCCGGTTCCTGGAATCCCTTCGAACGCGTCAGCTTCCGGATGTCGGCGACGAAGATCAGGGTGACGGGGGCTTTTCCCCCCATGGTCGCCTGGCCGGATCCGATACCGCAGACCCGGTAATCTCCCGATGCCACCGGCACGAGCCGGTGCGGCACGGGGTCGTAGAGATAGACGGCGTTCTCCGTCAGAACATACAGATCGATCTCCTGCGAGTTGCTCGCTGAAGCCGCTGTCCGGCCCGGAAGAGCGAACGGTCCCTTCCGCCGATTGACGCCGCATGCGGCCCAGAGGAGATTCGACATCTGCCGGACGGACAGTTTTTTTCCCCCGATCTCCCGTACGGTCTGTCGGCGCCGTAAAGCCTGCGCGACAGTCAGATCCCGGGAAAAACCGGGCCGTGGAAGGTGGATGGAACCGGCGGGGCAAGGAACGCTCCCGCGGATTTCTGCAACACGTTCCCGTTTCATGATCTGGTCTCCTTCGAATGCGGTTTACCGCAGAGTACGGCAACGTCCGGTTTCCCTGCCGGTTTGCCGCCTTCACAAAAATACGAAGCGCGCCGGTCATTGCAAAGGAATGGTTCGCCGCAGAAGCGGCCTGCGCCCTCCGTGATCCGCTTCGGGCGCTAACCGATTTCCCGCAGGATGATGAATCCGGAAGCGACGATCAGAATCCCCGCAACGGTTTTTATCGTGATTCTTTCGTCTTTGAAGAGAAGACCGCCGGCGACGGTCGCGTAGAGAATCGAGGTTCGTTTGACCGCAAGCACGAGCGCGACGGAGGCAAGCCTGGTCGCTTCGAGCTGGGTGTACCGGTACGCGAGGGTGATGAGGGCGATGCAGGCGATCGGGACGAGGTACTCCTTTCCCCCGGAGAACACGGCCCGGAGGGAGCGCCTCCGGAGAAGAAGCTGTGCGCCGAAAATCGCGCAGTAGACGACGTGCTGGTAGAACAGGACGACGGGCGGAGCGATCCGGTATCCGCTCAGCAGCAACCGGTCGGCGACTGAAGATACGGCAAAAAGGGCGACGGCCGCATAGATATAATAGTAACTCCGTGTCGAGGCGATATGCCGGAACGGCCGGAGGAGGGACTGGTTCGGCCGCAGTTCGAGCGTGTAGGATCCCGCCATCATGAGCCCCACGCCGATCCACTCCCACGGACGGAGCGACTCACCGAGGACAGGGAGCGAAAGGAGCGCCGCGGCGGCAGGGGTGATCCCGAGAAGCGGCAGGGCACTGCTGATCTGGTTCTTCTGAAGCGCATGCATCACACAGAGAAACGCAATACCGCCGAGCACGCTCTTGAGAAGGAGAATGACCATGGATGCGGCCGGGACGGAGAAAATATCTGTCGTGACGGGAACGAAGAGGGAAAAGAGGAGGATGACCGCGGAAAGGATGAAGGAGAATTCAAGCGGGGTCAGCCGGAACAGGACTTTTTTCTGAAGAAGCGCCGCTGCGGCGGAGAGCAGAGCCGAGGCTGTCGCGAATGCAAACCATGTCATGTGCCGGTCCTCCTTCTGTCTCCGCCCGACGTCATATGCCGATCGTCGCGGTGAGGAAATAATTTCTTCCCGGTTCGTACGTTATGAATCCGCGAAGCGTCGACAGGTGGTTCTGGTACAGCTTGTCGAACAGGTTCTGAACGCCCGTCCGGATCACCACGGAAAAACCCTCCACGCGGAGCGGACTGCCGAGGAGATCGATGTCGGTGACGACATATCCCGCTGTTGCAGGCTCGCCGGCGGCCGGATTGTCCTGTGCGGCGCACCCGCCGACAGCGATGCCGATCGTGCCGATCGACCCGACAGAGCTTTTCGAGACGATCCGTGCGCTGAATGGGGGAATCTGGGGAAGGTTGGTGTGATCGAGCCGGTCTTCGCCGCGCACGAACGAGGCCGAAACTCCTGCGCTCTCCCAGTCCGTAATGCTCTTTTCACCCGATATCTCGTAGCCGTACAGGGCGGCGCTTCCGATGTTCTGTTCCACGTAGGCCGGTTGTCCCTCGAAGGTGCCCGGCTCAAATGCCACCAGGTCGGTCAGGTCGTTATAATAAATGTCTGCCTGCAGACGGAGGCCGTCCTTCCGATACCGGACGCCGGTGTTAAACGAAGTGCTCCTCTCCGGTTTCAGGAACGGATTTCCGGCCTGAATGATGCTCCCGAGGTTGAGATAATCGAACCGCTCCTCGAGCGACGGGGCTCGGAATGCGGTCGCAACAAGGGCGGTCACGTTCAGTCCGGGAGTGAGGGCGTAGACGATGCCTCCCGAAGCGCTGGCGGAGCCGTCGCGGTCGAAGGTGCTGTTCCAGAGCACCTTCTGGCCCGGAGGCGATGTCAGTAATTTTCCATGGCTGACGACGTACACCGGATTCAGCGCCTCGTCACTGCTGACATGGATCCGGTCGTAGCGCGCGCCGAGGGTGACGGTCAAGCGGCCGGGGAGCAGATTCCATTCGTCCTGCGCATAGCACCCCGCGCTGTAAAAGTGCGAGCCGGGCACGGGGAGATCACCGACAATCTGTCCGGTGGCGGAATTTGTCTTTTCGCGGCGGCTGTCCAGATCGCGTTGCCAGATCTCACCCCCGACGGTCAGCATCTGACGTTCCGGGAGCAGAATCTGCGATTCCAGCTGTCCGCTTGTCGTGCCATGGGTCGCGTGCGGCGTCAGGGTGAGGACGGGGGACTGGATGACCTCGACGTTCCGGTCGATCTCCTGGCGGGAAAGCCGGAAGGTGATCATCGGAACCTCGTTCACCAGGTTCGGGATATGGTATTCGAATCCGAAGAGCTCGCGGCGGGCGAGAGTGTACCGTACCGAAGCTCCCGACGAGAACGACGATCCGCCCGGAATACCGGTATCATCTGCCTGCGACCGCTGGTAGGAAACATACGCGGTCTGTTCGGACGTCGTGCGCACGGCCAGACAGCAGTTGATGTTGAAATCGTGGAACTGCGAATGGGGAATTTCACCGAGAGGGGTGGCCGTGTTCGACGCATTGCGGCAGCTTCCGCTGAGACGCAGAGCGTAACTGCTGTCGGACCACGCGAGCGCCGCATGCTCGCCGGCTTCCGAGTTGACGCTTGAATATTCGTTCGAGATGTCGGCTTTCAGAGCCGGCCGGTCGGAAAAGACGGGCCGCTGTGTGATCAGGTTCAGGACGCCGCCGAATGCCCCCGTTCCGTAGAGAACGGATCCTGGGGATTTTACGACCTCCGCGCGTTCGACGTCGTGCAGGTCGATCAGCGAGAGCGCACCGCCGATGTTCGTCGCGGTCTCGATCCGCGTATTGTCGATCATCGTGACGATGTTGGAGCCGGTCAGCCCCCTGATCGAGAGGTCCGTTTCCCAGACACCGTCGCGTTCGAGAAAGACGCCCGGTTCGTCGGCAAGGGCGTCCGGAACGGTAACGGCGGGCCGCCGGAGGAGGGATTCTCCCTCCCGGATCTCCGTCGGATAGGAGATATCCTCCTGTGCCGCGGATGTCCGGGTACTCCGGACGATCATCTCGCCCGGCTGGACGGGGGAGGGCTGGAGATCGACCGTGAGGATCGCCGGATCTCCGTCGGCGCAGGTGACGACGATCTCCTTCCCGGCAAATCCGATATGGCGCACCGAGAGCGTGTATCTTCCGGGTGCGAGCCGCCGGAATTCGAAACGGCCGCTGTCGCCGGTGCTCTGCCAGAGTCCCGGTTCGTTCAGAATTATCGTCGCCCCCGCGACGGGCTGATGGGTGGATGCATCCGTCACCCGGCCGGTGACCGAGGCTGTCTGAGCCTGCAGGGAGATAACGACGAAAGCGATGCCGCAGGTGAGGATGCAGATGAACCGGAGCGGGCTCCGGGTGTTATGCTGTTGTACGCGCGGCGTCTTTTCGGCCGGCACGGTCGGAGTTCTGTCCATACATCCGGGAAATAAATCAGGGAAATGAATTTTATCGCAACCGGAAAGATTGCAAAGAGAACGGAAGGAGTCTGATCAACACACCAATATATTCAAATAGAGGATGATATTCAATCCGGATAAAATACTATTAGTTCGGATTCAAAATATCTGTAGAAATTATTTTTTATCACATAGAGCAAAGCTTTTCAGCGGGATCTTCCGTATATTATGTCAGTGCCCAGAGCACGTTGTGATCTGAAAGCGGTGTCATTGAAGATGCAAACGCGTTATCCCGGAATATCAGAATTGTGAACGGTAAAGATTCGGATTCAGCAGTCGGCTCCAGGTTGTCTCGATTGAAATAGTTCCGAGGATGTTCTTCGGCGGGGTTCCAGCCGCCGGAGTGATTCCGCACTTCCCGGTCCGCAGGAACGGACGCGTATATCCTGCGGCCCGAATGACCAGCCGCTTTCCCTCCCCTTGTGCCGGGCATGAACGATATTTTATGCCAGCGCACAGTTTTGCACATTTCTTCTTCCCGCCGCCGACGCAGTATCGCCGTTGCGTGCGGACCGGCAGGCGCCCCGCCCGTCACCCCGGGCCGGAGCGTATTTCCCTGCCACCCCAAAGCCTTCGTCGTGTTATCATTCCCGAAACCATGAAAAGGAGCGGTTATGGATCGTCTACAAACCTCGCCGCCTGAACTGCAGAAAATCGATTCGATCGTTGCGAGTCACAGGAACAAGCACGGTGAGTTGCTCGGCATTCTGGAGGAGACCCAGCTTCTGAATGAACATAAATACCTCTCGGAGGAGGCGCTCAACCACATCGCACTCCGCACCGGTATTCCCCTGTCACGGATTTACAACGTTGTCACGTTCTATTCCTTCTTCAATCTGAAACCGGTGGGCAAACATCAGATCACGGTCTGCCGAGGGACGGCGTGCCACACCAAGGGCTCGAAGGCGCTTCTCGACGACCTCGGGCTGATGCTCGGCTGCAGCAAGGCGCTTGAGGACGGGGAACCGTATTTTACCACCCCGGATCGCCAGTTCACGATATCCACCGTGGCATGCTTCGGCCAGTGCGCCCTTGCGCCGATTGTCGCACTCGATAACGTCATGCACAGCAGTATGTCCACCGCGAAGCTTCAGAAACTGCTCAACAAACTCTCGAAGGAGACGAAAGGAGCGAAGCAGTCATGAAAACTCTCGACGCAGCTGCGCTGGCCGATCTCCGGAAGAAAAGTCTGAAGAAACTCTTCCCCGAGGTGCCGAAGATTTTCGTCGGCATGGGAACCTGCGGCATGGGCAACGGGGCAAAGGATGTGTTTGAGGCGCTCGACAGGACCATCAAGTCTGCCAATGCGGCGATCCAGCTCTCCATGACCGGCTGTTTCGGTTTCTGCGCGGAGGAGACGCTGGTCAACTGTTACATTCCGGGACTGCCGCTCGTGGTGCTCCACAAGGTGACGCCGAAGGACGCCGACAATATCGTGCAGTGTCTTTCGAAGGGGATCATGCCGCTGAAGAAGGCTCTCTGCAAGATAGAGCGGTGGGACTTTTTCACCTCCAAGATGGAATTCGGCACCGGGCTGGTGAGCGTTCCGCACTGGAACGAGCTCCCCTTCTTCAAGGGGCAGAAGAAGATCGTCCTCCGCGAGTCGGGCCTGATCGACCCGGAGAACATCGAGGATTATTTCGCCGTCGGCGGATACAGCGCGCTGTTCAGGGCGCTCACGGAGATGACGCCGGAGACGGTGCTGGAGGAGATCAAGCAGTCGAAACTGCGGGGCCGCGGAGGCGCGGGATTCCCGACCGCCATAAAGTGGGAAATGATGAAAAACGTCGCGACTGACAAGAAATACATCATCTGCAACGCGGATGAAGGCGATCCCGGCGCCTACATGAACCGGAACGAGATCGAGAGCGATCCGCATTCCCTCATTGAGGGGATGCTGATCGGGGCGTACGTCATGGGCGCGTCGGAAGGAATCATGTACGTGCGCGCGGAATACCCGCTGGCGGTCGAGCGGTTCAGGAAAGCGGTGGCCGCGGCGAAGAAATTCGGGATTCTGGGGGAGAAGATTTTCGGATCCGCCTTCAGCTTCGAGCTGTCGTACGTCGAAGGGGCGGGGGCATTTGTGTGCGGCGAAGAGACGGCGTTGATCGTCTCGATCGAGGGGAAGGCGGGCCGGCCGGTTCCGCGGCCGCCCTATCCCGCCCAGAAGGGGCTCTGGGGAAAGCCGACGAATATCAACAACGTCGAAACCTGGTTCAATATTCCCGTCATCCTCACCATCGGCGGGAATGAATTTGCCAAGTTCGGAACCCAGACGAGCACAGGGACGAAGGTGTTTTCGCTCGTCGGCAAGGTGAAGAACACCGGGCTGGTCGAGCTTCCGCTGGGAACACCCCTCCAGAACATCATCTATCAGATGGGGGAGGGGACCGGAAACAAAAAACGGATCCGGGCGGTACAGACCGGCGGGCCTTCGGGCGGGTGCATACCGGTGGAATACTTCAACACGCCGGTCGATTATGAATCGCTGACGAAGCTCGGCACCATCATGGGATCCGGCGGCATGGTGGTGATGGACCAGGACAACTGCATGGTCGATGTCGCGCGCTATTTCGTCGAAGTGACATCCAAGGAATCGTGCGGGAAGTGCACGCCGTGCCGCGAAGGTCTCGCGCAGGCGCTCTCCCTCCTCAACAAAATCACCCGGGGCGAGGCGACGATGGACGATCTGGACCGGCTGGAGCGGCTCTCCTACGTCATACGCGATTCATCGCTCTGCGGCCTCGGTCAGACCAGCTCGAATCCCGTCCTGACGACCCTCCGCTACTTCCGGGACGAATATGAGCGGCATATCATCGACAAGCGCTGTAAGGCCGGCGTCTGCGAAAGCCTCTTCGTCGCCCTCTGCGAGAACAGCTGTCCTCTTCACATGAATATCCCCGGGTACCTCCAGCTTCTCAAGGAAAACCGGATCGAGGAGGCGTTCGAGCTCACTCTGCGGGACAACCCCCTCCCGGGAACGGTGGGAAGAATCTGCTACTTCCACTGCCAGATGCGGTGCCGGCGCGATATGGTCGATGAGCCGGTGAATCAGGGTGAGATCCACCGCTACCTTGCCGACATCATGTACAAGATGGGCCGCGAAAAAGTGATCTACGACCGGCTCATCAGGGAAAAACTCTCGCCGACCGGCAAACAGATCTCCATCGTCGGGGCAGGACCTGCGGGACTCACCGCCGCCTATTATCTCGTCCGCCTCGGCCACAGCGTAACCGTTTATGACGCGCATCCCAAGGCAGGCGGGATCCTGCAGTACGGCATTCCGGCATACCGGCTTCCCAAGGACGGGCTGAACAAGGAACTGGAGCTCTTCCGGAAGCTCGGAGTGAAATTTGTCTTCAACACCCGCATCGGCGGGGAAGTCACCGTCAAGGGTCTCGCGAAATCGTCCGATGCGGTTTTCATCGCGATCGGCGCGCAGAAGGATATCGAACTCGACATCCCGGGACGGCAGCTGTCCGGCGTGCTGAACGGATACGAATTCCTGGAAGAATTCGCGTTGGGCAAGAAGCTTCCGATCGGCAAAAAGGTGGTCGTCGTCGGCGCGGGGAACGTCGCTATCGACGCCGCCCGTTCGTGTCTGCGCCTCGGTGCGGAGGTGACGATCGTCTACCGCCGCGACCGGGATGAGATGCCCGCCAATGCGCACGAGATCCAGGACGCGATCGACGAGAGGATCAATTTCATGTTTCTCTCGGCTCCGGCGCGCATCCTCGGCGATCTGAACGGAAAGGTCACCGGTCTTGAAATCCATCAGATGAAGCTCGACGGCGTCGACGCCATGGGCCGGAAAAAACCGATCGATACCGGCCAGTCGGCCGTGGTCGAATGTTCCACCGTCATCCTGGCGATCGGCGAAAAGGTCGATTTGCCGCAGGCGCAGGAAAACGGGATAGACCTCAGGCCGAACGGGACGATCAAGGTCACTCCGGCAAGTTTCCGCACCTCCCTCCCGAAGGTCTATGCGGGCGGCGACGCGGTGACCGGGCCGGCCACGGTGGCGGAGGCGATGGGGATTGCACGCCGGGCCGCCGAGGCGATCGATCACGCGCTCATGAAGGAAAAACGGTTCCACCGTCTCTTCCGCGATTTCCAGTACAAGGACGAGATCGCCCCGGCACCGGAGGAGGTGCCAAAAATCGATCCGAAAAAAATCTCCGTGAAGGAACGGGTTTCCAGTTTTCAGGAGGTTCTCGCCGGGTTTACCGGGGAAGAGGCGCTCCTGGAAGCGACCCGCTGTCTGCGGTGCGATGTGAAATGTCATGAAGAACTTGGCCAAGGAGATTCCAATGACTAAGCCGACGGTGAATATCAAAGTCAACGGGGGAGATTATCAGGCCCCGCAGAACGCAACGATCCTGGATGCCTGCAAGCGCGCCGGCATCGCCATACCGACCCTCTGTTACATGGAGGATGTGGCGACCAACGCTTCGTGCGCCGTCTGCGTCGTGGAGGTCAAGGGCGCCCGGTCGCTCGTCCGGTCCTGCACCACCTGCGTCCGGGAAGGAATGGAGATCGTCACCAACTCGGCCCGCATCCGGGATGCGCGCAGGCTGAGCGTGGAGCTCCTCCTCGCGAATCATCCGAACGACTGTCTCTCGTGTCTCCGCAATCAGAACTGCGAGCTCCAGGGAATCGCCGCGGATCTCGGCGTGCGGAACGGCGGGTTCGTCCGGACGAAGAAATGGGAGGAACTCGATACGACCTCGGTTTCCCTCGTCCGGGACCCGAACAAGTGCATCCTCTGCGGCAGATGCATCGCGGTCTGCCAGAACGTGCAGACAGTCTCGGCGATCGGCCTGTCACAGCGCGGGATCCGGACGAAGATCTCGACCTACATGGAAAAAGGGCTGGGCAACGTCGCCTGCACGAACTGCGGCCAGTGCGCGCTGGTCTGTCCGACCGGCGCCATCACGGAACGGGACGATACGGACCTGGTGTTCGAGGAGCTTGCCGATCCGCGGAAAGTCGTCCTTGTCCAGACCGCCCCGGCCATCCGCATCGGCATCGGGGAGGCGATGGGCATGGCTCCCGGCAGTCTCGTCACCGGGCAGATGGTGGCCGGTCTGCGCCGGCTCGGGTTCAACAAGGTGTTCGATACCCAGTTCACCGCGGATCTCACGATCATGGAGGAAGGGCATGAACTCATCCGGCGGCTGACGACCGGCGGCGCCCTGCCGATGATCACCTCCTGCTCGCCGGGCTGGATCAAATTCGCGGAGCATTTCTTCCCCGACCTGCTTCCCCACCTCTCCACATGCAAGTCGCCCCAGCAGATGTTCGGCTCGGTGGCCAAAACCTATTACGCGGCAAAAATGGGTCTCGATCCGCGGAATGTGGTGGTGGTCTCGATCATGCCGTGCACGGCGAAGAAGTATGAGGCGCGCAGGCCCGAACAGATGAGCGCCTTCGCCTACTGGAAGGAAAAAAAGGCGTGGTCGGATGACGATGCGTTTTACGATGTCGACTACGTGCTTACCACGCGGGAACTCTCGCGGATGTTCCGTGAAACGGGAGTGAGGTTTGCGGGGCTTCCCGCGGAGGAGTTCGATCATCCGCTCGGGGAATCGACCGGGGCGGCGGTGATCTTCGGCGCCACCGGCGGCGTGATGGAAGCCGCCCTGCGGACTGCCTATGAAGTCGTGACCGGGAAACCTCTGCCCGATATCAATTTTACGGCGGTCAGAGGCATGGAGGGGATCAAGGAAGCGGAAGTCGACCTGAACGGTAAAAAGTTGAAGGTCGCCGTCGCCCATACGCTCAAAAAGGCGCGGGCGCTCCTGGAGCAGATCGAGCGGAAGGAATCACCCTACGCGTTCATCGAGATCATGACCTGCCCCGGCGGGTGCCTCGGCGGCGGCGGACAGCCGATCCCGACCACCTGGGAGATCCGCAGATCCCGGGCCGCATCGATTTACCAGGAAGATTCCGGCAAGGAATTCAGAAAATCACATGAGAATCCGGAGATCCGCACCCTCTACAAGGAATTCCTCAAGGAACCACTGGGCGAGTTGTCGCATCACCTGCTTCATACCAAATACACGAAGCGGGGACTGTTCACCTGGCTGGGCGAACCGAAGAACCGGGAGAAGGAACCGGCGGTTCCGGCCTGAGATTCCGCCTTCCGGTCTCTCTCCACGCCCCGGCGATCATACACCGGGGCGTTTTATTTCACGGCGGAGCCCGCCGTAACGGTTATTTGACGATCATCAGCTTCCGGACATCCGAATATGTCCCAGCAAACAGCCGGTAGCTGTCTATGTCGCTCGGCAGCGATGAGCTGTTGAACTTCACCGATTTGTATCCCGCGTCCTGAATGCCGTCGACGAGTGTCGCGACTTCCTGTCCGAGTATATTATAGACGGAGAGCCGCACCCGGATCGATTGTGGGAGAGTGTAGCTTATGACCGTCGATGGATTGAACGGGTTCGGGTGGTTCTGGAACAATGCAAACGCGTCAGGCCGGTTTCCCCCGATCATCGCGGTATTGCCGTCGTAGGAGAGTGCAGTCGAGATTCCGAATGCGGGAGATCCCACGGCGTCGCTCGGTGTGAGTTTTGAACCCTGTTGCGACCAGGTTCCGCCGGAACTTGTAAAGACCCAGACCAGCCGGTCCCGGGATCAAGAGTTCCGCCCTCGATGAGCGTTTTCCCGTTTCCTGAAAGAGCCACCGACCTCCCCACTGTATGGTGAATTGGGCCGACCCGTCGACGGAGAAGAGCAGAAGAAAAACGGCGATTAGACGAAGAGCATGTTTCATGGAGGAACTCCTTGTGATGATGAACGATTACGCTCTATGATCGGTGCAAGTAAAAACAAAAAACCCGTTGATTGAACAGGGTCTGTGTTCCACCCCGCGGGTTCAGGAATAATTCCGCAGGTTAAGAACGGCAGATCAGACCCGAACGACCTGATCCGGGAAACCGCTGTGCCTTCCGCACCACCTCTCCGCCACAGTTCAATATACGGACTGACCGGAACTGTGTTAAACTCCCCCGGGGAGCCGGATCGCTTAATTCCGGCTCCAGTCGAGAGAGAGGAGAAACGGGAAATTTACACCCGGATTGTTGAAACTCAGCGGGAACTTCTGTATACTCCGGCATCAGTGATCTTACCTCAGTTATGCTTCCGGGTGGGGGCATAACAGTTCTTTCACGTATGCGCGTCCCCGCGCATTCCAACCTCGAAATCAATTGTCAGGGAGATGACAATGAAGTTGCTTGCACTTCTGGCCGTTATCTGTACCGCGGCGGGGCTGGCACAGCCTTCCGCACCCTCGATTCCCGGCTTCCGCCTCCAGGCGTCGCTCACCGATGTGAACGGTACGTTTCTCAACGGATCCTATCCGGTCATCGTCCGCATCTATACCGCGAAAACCGGAGGACAGCCCCTGTTCACCCAGGATTACGGATCAATATCGATCACAGCCGGTATTCTCGACACGATTGTCGATGCCACGGCTCTCCCGTACGACAGTTTGTACTGGGTTGAGATCCAGGTGAACGGAGAGATCTTTTCACCCCGCACGGAATTGGGGAGTGTGCCGTGGTCTTTCCGGGCGTTTCATGCAGACACTGCGGCGTATGCAAGGTCGGCAGCGCCCGCGGGGTCCGCGGGCGGCGCCCTGAGCGGCGCATACCCGAATCCCGGGATCGCCGACAGCATTATATCCTCCTCGAAGCTCATGAAGGGGAGTGTTCAGTTCGTTCATCTCGCTCAGGGCGGCGCACTGCCCGGGCAGGTTATCAAATGGTCCGGGACGTCCTGGGTTGCGGCGAACGATTCAGTCGGCAGCGGCGGCGGCGCGCCGTTGCGAACGAAATCGATACTCGATTCGCTGAATTTCAAACCGGGTGGCGATACACTCAGCGGTCTGCTCACCATCGATATGAATTCATCCCAGTCGGTCCTGAGGTGCATTCCGAAAAACTACGGCGGTATTCCCGGAAATTCGGAAATCGGTATGGTCCCGACAAATGACTCAACCATCTGTTCCTTCACCACCTGGGACTACGGTCATCCATTCACCGGAAGTTTTTTCAACATGGCCGGGAACAATTATACCGGGTCCGCGTACTGCCATCCCGGCGGTGTTCAGTACGGCCTGATCAACGATATCGACGTCGGAAACAAGTTTGTCCTGATCAGTATCGGAACGAGCCATACCACGGAGTATCCTGATTTCATCTTTCAACCCCATGCCACGCGCAGGTCTTTTTATTTTCATCCCAATGCCGACCGGGGACGTATGTTCGGCGGCGGCGGACAGCAGGACGATCCCGGATTCCGCCATGCGGTGGTCTTCGGTGTGGATGGGTTCAATCATTATACCGTCATCGATTCCAATGGATCACAATTCCACTATGAAGATACGACGGCGGGAGGATTCCATCCCGACAGCATAATTTATAACATCAACGGGGGAGTGTCATCGCTCACGATCGACAGATCGGGACAGTGGGTGTTTTCCCCTCCCGTCGGATCCGCCGGGTCCCATCTTCCCGACACCATCATCGAGACCGGTCAATGGCGGAATATCAGCGCCGTCGACAGTTTCTTCATCTGCGGAACAAGATCGGGAGGGCTCCTTCTTCAGGAAATCATGGTGAAACGGCTCGGGGGAAGTTTTCTGAGCTTCAACATCCTCCGGACAAAAAACGGTAATCCTCCCCGGACATGTCTCGCGGCAGATTTTGCCACCACCGGCCAGACAGGATATCTCTCGAGCTTCCTCGAGACGGCCGGAGTGCTTCAGAACAACACGGATGTCGGCACGGGAGATGAGTTTACGGCGGTCGTTACCGGTATTTCCGGAACCGTGCAGTCGCTCATCGTCCAGCTCACCTTCGTGAAAGCGAATTGAGGAACGCCATGAACAGCGATCATGGAATAAATCTCGTTCGGACCGTCCGGAGATTGACCTTTGTATCTGATCTGATCCTCATGCTATTCATTCTCTTCCCCGGTCAGACCCGGGCACAGGTCGCGATCTCCTTTTCCGCCGCGGGCAACCGCGCGCACTCCGCTTCGTACAGCATGGAAAGCTCTCTCGGGCAGACGATGGGGGGGCAAACCGTTTCCGCACATTCCGGCGCCGGGTTCGGTTACTGGCGGCTCCAGGCGGGATTGCGTTTCTACTATCTCTGGACGTTTCCGGTGAGCGACGGCTGGAACATGGTCTCCGTTGCGCAGACGATGAGTGATTACAGAACCTCTGTCCTGTTCCCGCAGGCGATTTCCCGCGCATTCAGTTACGAGGGGGAGTATAATGCGGTCGACACGCTCGTCAACGGGCGGGGATACTGGCTGAAGTTCGGCGGGAATCACCTTATATTTTCCAAAGGAGAGATGCGGCAGTCGGATTCAATTCCGGTGAATAGCGATTGGAATATGATCGGTTCCGTCAGCCGGCCAGTGGCGGTGTCCGATATTCAGCAGGATCCCCCGGGAATAATCAGTTCCGGAGTCTTCGGCTACGATGGCGGATATGTGGTCGACTCGGTCATTGTTCCGGGGAGGGCATACTGGGTGAGGGTTTCCCGGAAGGGAACGCTCATCCTGAACGGCGGTCCGACCGGCAGGGAAGACGAGACAATCGATCACGAAGAGGTCGCGAGGCTGAATGAACTGACAATTTCAGCCCTTTCCGTCGGTTCCGCGAAACGAGGTCAGAGCGCCCGGCTCTACTTCGGGGCATCGGGGGAGAATACCGCGCCGGCGGACAGATTCGATCTTCCGCCGATTCCGCCGAAAGGATCGTTCGATGTCCGCTTTGCGGAGAACAAATACGCGGCGATTTTCCCCGGGAAATTACCGGAAGAACGGGAAATCCCGATCCTGGTGAGCGCCGATGGAGGACGGGTGACGGTTTCGTGGTCGATTCGGACCGGATCCGGGCCGACCTATGCGCTCGTCGATCGTCAGAGTGAAGGCCGGGAAGTGACGCACGACATCAGAGGCACCGGCGAGACGATACTGGAGACCGGCAGTGGGCATTCCCTGTACCTGCGTGCGGTCGAGCGTCCTGCCGTCTTCGGGCTCTATCAGAATTACCCGAATCCCTTCAATCCGTCGACGTCGATCAGATATGATCTTCCGCGGCGGGCGGTTGTCACGCTCAGGATCTACGATATCCTCGGAAGAGAAGTCGCCGCGCCCGTGGATCATGCAGAAAAGGATTCGGGGCAATATACGGTGAACATCAATGCCGGCTCCTGGGCAAGCGGGGTATATTTTTACCGGCTGGAGGCCGGCACCGCGAGACTGGTGAAAAGGATGGTGCTGGTGAAATAATGTCGCGGAGGATATACTCCATCTCCGGAGCCGTCACGGCCGGTTCCGGGTCGGGAATCAGCTCATGGTGCAGGCCGTTCGTGGAGAATCATCCATGAGGTGCCGAACCGGTCACGGAGCATGGCGAAGCGGAAGGCGAAAAAAGTTTCCTCCATCGGCATGAAAATCTGACCGCCTTCCGCAAGAAGGGAGTACACGCGTTCCGCCTCGGCGGTGGTGTCGAGATTGAGGGTAAGATAGGCGCTCCGCATCGGTTGGAAGCGTCCGGGAGGAATATCGGCGCCGAGGAGCTCCATACCGCCGAGGAGCATCCGGGCGTGAAGGATGGTGTCCTTCAGTTCCGGCGCGACCGGGATCAGCCCGGCCTGTTCGCCGTGCGTAAGCATCATCAGGATCCTGCCTCCAAGATTCTTTTCATAGAATGTGAACGCCTCCCGGCAGTTGCCGCCGTAATTCAGATATGTCTGAAGCTTCATTGCAGAGTCTCTCTCCAGGTTATCCGGCGATGATCGTCAGACCGATCCGGTCTGATCCAGTATACGGACAAGATGGTTGGGTCGCAAACCCCGGGAAAACAATGAAGGAAGAGGATCCGGGCCCGATCCGAAATGGAAAGAAGGCAGCAATTCACGGGGTTGGAGTTGCAAAATGACGCGGAATTAGGTACTTTACAGCCTCCATCCATTGTTGTACCGCCGTTCTTCGTTCTTGTCATTCATCAACCCGTCCTTTTTCATTCTAATCAGCTGCGAGGTATTATGCCCATTGACCTGGAGAAAATGCTCCGTCCGGTCGATTCACAGCTTCCCGGATTTCCCGCCAAATACATGACGCTGGCAAATGGCCAGGAAATGGTGATCCGGCAGGTGAACCGTGATGAGATCCCCGATATCCTCCCGCATGTCGAAAAGCTCATGCATGTCGAGAGGGACTTTTATAATGTTGTTGCCGCCCGCGTTTATTCCGAACTGCTTGCATACTACACCTATCGTGTGCAGGATGAATATGTCCTTGCCGCACAGATCGAGGGGGAGCTGGTGGCCGTCGTGAACGGCAGAATCGTCAATCCCGACATCGGCATGTCATATCACACGCTTTCCCTGCGACGGGGGCTCAGAGTCGGCGCCCACGCATTCGCGACAAAAATGGAATATCATATCGACATTCTGAAGCAGAAGGAAGTGCTCATTGTCGCCGAATCCCCCATCGGTTTCCGCAGATGGATGATCGAATACAAGCTCGAAAAACGGTTTCACATCCCGCACGAGCTCGGCGGCTGTCCCTCCTGGGCGCTGACGAGGGAACTGTTCGACCGTGCGCGCAACACGCTGATCGTCGGGCGCAGACCGGTGCCGGAACCGCTCCTGGCCAAAGCGCACGCGGCGATCCTGCCTCCCACCGATCCCCCGAAGGCTCCGGAAGATCTCCTCGCCGCGACCCGCTCGATGCTCGACAATACCGGGACGGCTCTCATCGATATGAAAAAACAGCTGGGAGGAATGTAACATGAGAGACGTCTACGTCGCCGGCATCGGCATCACGAGTTTTACGCGTCTTGAATATCCGCTTGTCGAAATCGCGGCCTATCCGGGCCTCATAGCCCTTCGCGACAGCGGTCTGAAGAGCATCGACCAGCTCTACGTCGCCAACATGGGAGCCGGCCGGGTGAATGGCCAGACGGGTCTCGCAAGCGCCGTGGTTGATCACCTCAGCCTGACCCCCGCGGGAGCCGCAACGATCGAGAACGGTCCCGCCTCCGGCGCTTCGGCCATCAAGGAGGGATTTCTCGCCGTTGCATCGGGTTTTCATGATGTCGTCATGGTCATCGGGGCGGAACGGATGAGGGAGGTCAACGCCCTCGAAGCAACCGATTTCGTCGCCACGCTCACCCATCCGCTCGCCGAATACATTTACGGCGTGACGCTTCCGTCGCTCGCCGGAATGTTCGCGCGTCTGTACATGGAGAAGTACGGCGTCACCTCCCGCCACCTGGGGATGGTCGCCGTGAAGAACCATCACAATGCGATGGAGAATTTCTTCGCCCATCTTCATGAGGAAATCTCCCTCGCCGGGATTCTGGATTCGCCGGAGGCGTCGACGAACAACCCCTTTGTGGCGGATCCGCTCCGGTTCTACGATGTCTGCCCCGTCTCCGACGGGGGAGCCTGTATCATCCTGGCGTCTGCGGAGGTGATGAAGAAGCTGAACAAACCGATGATCCGGCTTGCCGGTATCGGGCAGGCGACCGACACGCATGCCGTCCACGAGCGAAAGGATCCCACCGACCTGCTGGCGGTGCGGGAAGCGGCGCGCCAGGCGTTCGCCATGGCCAAGGTCGGTCCGAAGGACGTCGATGTGGCAGAACTGCATGACGCATTCACGATCCTCGAAATCGCGGAGAGCGAGGAGGTCGGTTTCTTCAAAAAGGGAGAAGGTCATCTTGCCCTCGAAAAAGGGCTGACCGCGCTGGGCGGAAAGATTCCGATCAACTCCTCCGGCGGCCTCAAGGCAAAAGGGCATCCGGTGGGCGCTACCGGCGTCGGCCAGGCGCATGAAATCGTCCTTCAACTGAGGGGCGAAGCGCGGAAACGCCAGGTGAAGAATGCCAGAATCGGTTTCACCTGCAACTTCGGCGGTTTCGGCAATAACGTCGTCTGTTGCACTTTCATCAGAGAGGCCTGACCATGGAGATGAACATCTACGGATACAAATGCAGACGCTGCGGGCAGATACACTATCCCTACAAGACGATCTGCAAAAAATGCGGGGAAAACGATCACAACGAATTTGATATCGTTCCCCTTCCGAAGAAGGGCACCCTGCTCACGTATACCACGCTCTACAATCCGCCGTCGGATTACGAAGTCGTCACCCTCGTTCTCGGCATCGTCGAGCTGGAAGGCGGCCACCGGATCACCGGCCAGCTGAAAATCAGGGAACCGAAAATAGGGATGAAGGTCAGGGCCGGCGTCGAACAGGTCCGCAGTGACGAGTACCGGAAGCACTACGGCATGGTCTTTTACGCCGCATGACCCGGATGCTGAGCTTCGGCGGGAGAATCCGCTCCGGATGCTACCGGCTTCAGTGCCGCTATGCCTCCGCGGTGAATTACGTCTCCGGCGAAGCGTTTGCATTCGTGGTCGTGGAAGAAACGGGCCCCGGACCGCTCAATATCGTTCTTGCCGGCGATCGCCCCGAGGCGGAAGTGCTGGAGATACGTGATCGCGTCATCCGGTTTGGCCGGCTGACGATCCCGGTCCCGGAGACGGCGGTATATGATGCCGGTATCGACCTTCGCGGGGCGGACCGGGGCCGCTTCAGTCGGAATCTGAGCTTTCTCAGGCATGCGCTGGTACTGCACGCCCCGCCCAAAAGCCTCGCCTTTCTGATGGACCCCGGACGCCGGGGGGAGTTCGGATCGCCGTTCGAACAGACCATGGCGGGGGAATTTGAACAGGGATCGGCGGCGTTCGCGGCGGGAGATTTTTCTGCCGGCACGAAACTGCTCCGCGGCAAGGGATACGGTCTGACGCCCGCGGGGGACGACTTCCTCGCCGGTTATCTCATCGCTCTGCAGGTCTGCGGCCGGCTCACCGGACGCGATTTTTCTCCTGCAGTGCTGTGCGTTGCCGCAGAGGCAAAGGGATCAAGCGGCCTGGTCAACGCATTTCTCGCCTGTGCCGCAGGCGGGTATGTGGCGGACAGGTTCAATGCGCTTCTCCGGGCCCTTGCCGGATCCGACCCCGGCCGGATCATCGAAAAAAGCAGACTGCTGTTCTCGGCGGGAGCGACCTCCGGCGCCGACCAGGCTGTCGGGTTTCTCAGCGGCTGTCTGCAGGGGGGGATATGACGGTTTCGGGCGTTCTCCGGAGGGGGGAGTATTACGATTCCGTCACAATGATGCTGATTGCAAAACGGGTCGGAGCCGTCGCCGGCGTCGCGGATTCGGCGGTGGTGATGGGGACGCCCGGCAATAAATCAATGCTTGCCTCCTCCGGCCTGATGACGCCGGAGCTGGCGCCGGCCGCCGATACCGATCTGGTTGTCGCCTTCCGGCTGAACGGCGCCGTGCCCCTGCAGGATGTTCGCGCGGGGATCGACGGCGTGTTCCGCGAGCTCCGGTCGTCAAAGAATGCTGGATCAGTCACGGCGCAGAGCCTCGAGGGAGCGATCGGGATCCTGCCCGGGGCCAATTTTGCGCTCATCTCCGTCGCCGGCGCCTATGCCGCGCCCGTGGCGATGGACGCGCTCCGCCGCGGTCTGCACGTGATGCTCTTCTCGGACAACGTTCCGGTTTCCCGGGAAATTTCCCTCAAAACCTTTGCCCGCGACAGCGGACTTTTCGTCATGGGCCCCGATTGCGGCACCGCGATCATCGGCGGAGTTCCGCTTGGATTCGCCAACGTCGTCAGCAGGGGGCCGGTCGGCATTGTCGCGGCGTCCGGCACCGGACTCCAGGAAGTGAGCTCTCTGATCTCGAACGCCGGCTCGGGCATTTCGCAGGCCATCGGCACCGGCGGGCGCGATGTGAAAAAGGAGGTCGGGGGTATCATGTTCCTCGAGGGGATGAAGGCTCTCGCCGCGGATCCCGCGACCGCCGTTCTCCTGCTGGTTGCAAAACCTCCGGACGAGGAGGTCGTGAAAAAAATCGTCGCCGCCGCGCGCGGCACGGAGAAGCCCGTTGTCGCCGTCATACTCGGGGCATCGCCTGAGATGTTTGCCGGGAGCGGCATCCGGCAGACTTCCACCCTCGAGGAAGCGGCGCTCTTCGCCGCGGCCTTTGCCCGGGGTGAAGATCCGTCTGCCGTCGCGGACCGACTGCAGAAGCGGAATATGGAAATCGCCCGCCGCGCCGCCGGGGAGACTGCCGGCCTGGCCCCGTCGCAGAAATACCTCCGCGGACTTTTCAGCGGGGGGACGTTCTGCGACGAAGCCCAGCTGATCTGCTCTGCACTGCCTGGCGGCGTCTGTTCGAATGTTCCGTTCGGCGTCAGCCGCCGGCTGAAGGATCACTCGAAAAGCGAGGCGCACACCGTGATCGATTTCGGCGACGACGAATTCACCGTCGGCAGGCCGCATCCGATGATCGATTATACGACGCGTAACGAGCGGATTCTCAGGGAAGCGGAAGATCCTGCATGTGCCGTGCTCCTGTTGGATATCGTACTCGGATACGGATCCAATCCGGACCCGCTGGCCGGTATACTGCCGGTGATCGGAGACGCACGATCCGCCGCGGTCCGGAGCGGGCGCCGCCTGCCGGTGGTCTGTTCCGTGACCGGCACCGATCGGGATCCGCAGAACCGGAGCGCGGTGGCCGGGGCCCTGCAGGCGGAGGGAGTTCTCGTCATGGAGTCGAATGCGGCGGCCTGCAGACTTGCGGCGGGCATCGCCGCCCGGAAGGGGAAATAACGGATGGGGAATCTTTTCGGATCAGAGCTCAGGGTGGTGAACATCGGGCTGAAATCGTTTCACACGACGCTCGAAACTGAGCGCGTGCCGTCCGTGCACGTCGACTGGCGTCCTCCGCTGGTTGCCGATGATGACGCAGTGGCGGTGATCGAGGCGAACAGCGCGCGCATCCGGACGGCAAACGAAAACGCCGTGCAGAAGATTCTCGCCAGCCGGCCTGCCCTCGCCGGGATGGGCAGAGCGATCGATGTGGTGCCCGGCATGAACTCGCACACACTGCTCCATGCAGGCCCTCCGGTGACGTGGGATGCCATGTGCGGTCCCATGCGCGGGGCGGTCATCGGTGCGCTGATCTACGAAAGGCTCGCCCCGTCGCCCGAAGAGGCGGCAAAGCTCGCCTCCTCGGGACGGATCGATTTCGCGCCCTGCCATGAACATGCGGCGGTCGGACCGATGGCGGGGATCGTCTCCCCGTCGATGCCGGTCTTTGTGCTCGAGGACGGGTCGGCGGGGAACCGCGCCTTCTGCACGATGAACGAGGGACTCGGGAAGGTTCTGCGGTACGGCGCGTACAGCGACGATGTGATCGAACGGCTCTGGTGGATGGAAAAAGTGCTCTATCCCTCTCTCCGGAAGGCGCTTGAGTGCGCCGGCAGTATCGATCTGAAGTCGATCATCGCCCAGGCTCTCCAGATGGGGGACGAAGTGCACAACCGGAACAGGGCGGCGACCTCGCTCCTCTACAGGGCGCTGGCGCCGGCCGTGCTCCGGACAGCGGACGACCGGGAGGCGGCCGCCGGGGTACTCGATTTCATCAACCGCAACGATCACTTTTTCCTCAATCTTTCCATGGGCGCATCGAAGCTGGCGCTCGATGCCGCCCGCAACATCCCCTGTTCGAGCATCGTCGTCGCCATGGCGAGGAACGGGACGGAGTTCGGCGTCCAGCTGGCGGGTACCGGCGCACGCTGGTTCACCGGTCCCTCTCCGGTTCCGGAAGCGCTTTTTTTCACCGGGTATACGCGTGAAGACGCCAATCCCGACATCGGCGACAGTTCCATCACCGAGACGGCCGGGCTCGGCGGGTTTGCGATCGCCTCTTCGCCGGCGATCGTGCAGTTCGTCGGGGGCTCGGCGGGCGATGCGGTCGGGTACACCCTCAGGATGTACGAGATCACCACTGCGGAAAACAACGTCTATAAGATTCCCTACCTCGATTTCCGGGGCACTCCCACCGGCATCGATGTGATCAAGGTGGTGGGGAAGAACATACTCCCATTCATCGACACCGGTGTGGCACACAGGAACGCCGGCGTTGGGCAGATCGGGGCCGGCGTCCTCAGCGCCCCGCCGGAACCGTTCATCAGGGCCTATGCGGCTCTGGCAGACTCACTGTCATCCCACAAGGAGCAATAACATGGACACCCGTCAATTTCTCAGATTCATGGATGGACTCAGGGTATACGATCTTACACAGCGCCTCAGCATTCATACGCCACCCTGGCCCAGCTACATGCCGCTCGGCATCCAGTATTTCAAGAGGATCGCCGGCGCGCACATGGGGCAGGGAGCCAACGGGCAGATCATCCAGACGAGCAACCATGTCGGCACCCATATGGACGGCGAGATTCATTTTCACGCATCCGGCCGTTCGATCGGCAATGTACCGATGAAGGAATGGATCGGACAGGGCGTCGTGGTCGATATCTCGAAGGAAGTGGGGGATTACGATCTCTACAGCCCCGAGCTCCTCATGAAGAAGGCGGATATCAGAAAAGGCGATATCCTCATCATCAATACCGGCTACAACAGGTTTGCATGGGATCAGAAGGAATCGGACGAAGTGCGCTATTTCGTGAAGCACCCCGGTCCCGGTCCCGGTTTCCATACCTGGGCGCTCGATATGAAATTCAAATGGATCGGGGTCGACTGCGGCAGTGCGGATCACCCCATGAATACCATCATCCGCCAGTGGCATCCGGCCCGTTTTCAGGAGGCTGAGGCCAGGCTTAAACGAAAGTACGGCGTCTCCTCGTGGGACGAGATGTTCCCACAGGAAGAATACTATCAGGTCATGCACCTCAAGCTGTTTCCCAAAAAGCTCGTGCATGCAGAAAATCTGGGCGGCGATATCAACAAGCTGGGCAATAAACGTTGCTGGATCGGATGCTTTCCGGTAAAAGGGATCGAACTCGAATCGGCATTCTGCCGCATCGTGGCGTTCCTGCCGCCCCGCTGACATCAGGAGAACCAGGCCGTGCCTATCATGCATGAGTTTGCCTATGCAAAACCGTCCCGTCTCGCCGAGGCGGTGAGTCTTCTCTCCGGACAGGACCAGACCGCGATCCTGGCCGGCGGCACAGATCTGATCGACCTCCTCAAGGAAAACATCCTCGTGCCGGCCCTCCTGGTCGATCTCAAGGGAATCGGCGAGCTCGGCGAAATTTCCTTCACCGGGAATGCCCTCCGGATCGGTGCGAACGTCACTTTCACCGAACTGCTGGAATCAGACATCGTCCGGAGGAATTTTCCGGTGATCGGAGAGCTCGCGGAGACCATTGCTTCGGTCGGGATCCGGAACCGCGCAACGCTGGCCGGCAATATCTGTTCCGCGGTCCCGAGCATGGACGGTGGTCCGCTCCTCTCCGCGTTCGACGCTTCGGTGTCCGCCGTCGGTCCGGGCGGAACGCGCGATATCCCCGCCGCGTCCTTTTTTCTCGCACCCCGCAGGACTTCCCTCCGGCCGGGCGAGATCGTCACCGCAGTCACCCTCCCCCTCCCGCCGGTTCCGTACGCCGGCTGCTGGGTGAAACTGGGACGGTACGCCGGAGAGGATCTGGCGCAGGTCAATCTCCTCGTGCTCGCCCTGAACGACGGTTCCTTCCGGATCTCCTTCGGTGCGGTGGCGCCGGTCCCCCTCCGTGCGCTGAGGATCGAAAGCCTTCTCCGCGGCCGGACGATCACCCCCGATCTCCTCGAACAGGGACGGCAGATGGTTGAACAGGAAATTGCCCCCATCTCCGACATCCGGGCTTCAAAGGAATACCGGATGCACATGGCGAAGATCATGCTCACGCGGGGAATCGAGGCGGCCGCGGCCCGCCTGCGGGGATCCGGCCCGGCGTACGGCACAAGCGTGATATAAGGATCCGACGATGAAACAGGAAATCAGATTCAGGCTCAACGGCGAAGAAGTGGCGCTCGAGCTCCGGCCGAACGAAATCCTCCTCGAGGTACTGAGGGACAGGCTCGGTGTCCGGAGCCCGAAGTGCGGATGTGACAGAGGGGATTGCGGAACCTGTACGGTGATGATCGACGGCCGGACCGTGCGGAGCTGTCTCGTCCTTGCGGTCGAAGTGAACGGCCGTTCCGTCACGACACTGGAGGGGCTGATGCACGACGGCCTGACCCCGCTCCAGAAGGCGCTCATCGAACGGAATGCCTACCAGTGCGGCTTCTGCGCGCCCGGCATGATCCTTTCGGCGTCCGAGCTTCTCGCAAAAAATCCCCATCCGGACGAGGATGAAATCCGGAAAGCGCTTGCAGGCAATCTCTGCCGCTGTACCGGCTATTCTCCCGTGATCGAAGCGGTCGCCCTGGCGGGAAAGGAAACCGGTTCCGGGGGGAGGGCGTCATGAAGACGAACACCTACATCGGCATGCCGGCTGTCCGGATCGACGGAAAGGCCAAAGTCACCGGAGCGGCGGAATTCATCGACGACCTCGATTTCGGTCCCGATCTTCTCTACGCCGCCATTGTCGAAAGCCCCCATGCCCATGCCGCGATCAATGGAATCGATACCCGCGGGGCCGCGCAGGTGCCGGGGGTTGTCAGGGTCGTGACGGGAAAGGATTTTCCGTTCCGGTTCGGATTGTACATGCACGACCGGTATATTTTCGCGCAGGACCGTGTCCGGTTTGTGGGGGAACAGGTGGCGGCGGTGATTGCCCGGGATCCGGCCGCCGCCCGGCGTGCCGCGCTCCTCGTGAAGGTCGATTATACGGAACTGCCTTCGATCCTTGCTGTTGACAGCGCGCTTGCGAAGGATGCCTATCTCATCCATCCGGAATTGCGCAATTACAAACATGTTCCGTGGTTTTTCCCCGCCGGCGGAACAAATATCGCGCATATCCGGAAGGTCCGGAAGGGGGATGTCGCGAAGGCATTCCGCGACGCCGATGCGGTTTTCGAAGACACCTATACGGTTCCCCGGTACGCTCACTGCGCCATCGAGGTGCACGGCGCCGTCGGTCTCTACGATAACTCAGACCGGCTGACCGTCTGGACCGCCTCCCAGTCGCCGTATACCCAGAGGCATCTGTTTGCCGAGGCGCTCGCGCCGCTCGGTCTGTCGCACAAGGATATCCGCGTGATCACGCCGTTCATCGGGGGCGGATTCGGCGGCAAGGCGGGGGTTTCCATGGAGATCATGGGCGCCGCCCTTGCCACAGCGGTCAAGGGAAGGCCGGTCAAGGTTCTCTGGTCCCGCGAGCAGGAATTCTACAACACCTATCAGCGCCAGGGTCTGACGGCCCGCCTCCGGGTCGGTCTGAAAAAAGACGGCACGATCGTCGCGATGGATAACACGCTGAACTGGGACGCGGGGGCGTACGTGGAATACGGCGCCAACGTGGTCAATGCGGCCGGACTCTCCGCGTCGGGGCCGTACAACATTCCGCATGTCAGCATCGATTCCGTCTGCATCTATACGAACCTTCCGCCGGGGGGACCGTACCGGGGATTCGGCTATTCGGAATTTCTCTTCGGGCTCGAATCGCATCTCAACGAGATCGCGAAGAAGATGCATATCGATCCGGTCGAACTCCGGCGGAAGAATGCGATCCGGGAGGGCGACATCCTCAATTACGGCGGAAAAATGAACGCCAACGGTCTTCTCGAAGCGATCGACAAAACCGCCGAGGCGATCGGATGGGGAGACAGGAAACAACCTGCCGATCCGCGGAAAGCGTCCGGGAAGGGCTTTGCGCTCTTCTGGAAGGCCCCGGCGATGCCGCCCAATGCCTCCTCGTCGGCCGTCCTGAAGTTCAACGAAGATGCGAGCATCAACATTCTCGTCTCCGGCATGGAGATCGGGCAGGGGCTGCTCACGGTACTGGCGCAGATCGCGGCGGAGGTGCTGACGGTGCCGCCGGAAAAGATCCGTGTCGAGACGCCGGATACCGACCGGAATCCGTACGAGTGGCAAACGGTCGGTTCGCATGTGACCTGGGGATGCGGCAGGGCGGTGGAAAACGCCGCGATCGACGCGCGGGAGCAGATCTTCGATTTGGTCGAACGGGCTCTCGGGCTTCCGCGGACATCGCTCTATCTCGAACGTGAAACGGTCCGTTCGCGCACCGACGCTTCTTTTTCCCTTGCACTGCGCGACTTCATCATCGCCGGCATTGCACAGCGGGACGGTTCGTACCGCGGAGGGCCGGTCATCGGCCGCGGGATGTTCATGCCCGAATTCACCTCGGCGCTGAGCGATCCGGAAACGAGCCAGGGAGGGCATCCGAACGTGCATTACACCGTCGGCGCAAGCGCCGTCGAGATCGAGGTCGACCGCGAGACGGGCAAAATCACCATCCCGAAAGCCGTTCTGGCGGTCGATGTGGGGAGGGCGATCAATCCCGATCTGGTGAACGGCCAGATCACCGGCGGTCTGGTGCAGGGGATCGCGACCGTCCTGTACGAGGATATGCGGTTCGACGGAAAAGGAAAACTCCTCAATCCGAATTTCACCGATTACAAGATCCCGACGGCGCTTGACATTCCGGGGGAGATCGTGCCGATCATCATCGAAGTGCCGCAGAAGGACGGACCGTTCGGGGCGCGCGGCGTCGGGGAACATACGATGATTCCCGCCGCGCCGATGATCGCGAATGCGGTCGAAGACGCTCTCGGCATCCGGATCCGATCAATGCCGATCACGGCGGAGAAAATTATTCTCACGATGGAAAAGCCGTGAGGAGATAAACCCCGATCCGGCGGGAGAAGGAATTTCCGGATGATCTCATAAACGCAGAATGCCCCCGCGATGGGGGCATTCTGTTTCCGGAAGAACCGTACCGATTGCCGGCGGGACGGCGGTCAGTGCACCGCGGTCACCAGAACATTGTCGAACTTATGACGTCCGGTGTAATATTCAAGGCCGATGAGGCCGTGCGAGTAGGCCGGATTGTCCACGTCGAGGATCCAGCCGTCCGGTTCGGAATCGGATTTTTTCCAGACCTTGCACTGGATATGGGTGCCCTGGGCCCTGACTTTCATGGTGTACCAGGTGTCGCGGTCCATGCGGTGATCGGGATCGCTGGTCAGCCACGGTTCGGTTGAAATGTAGGAGGAGTTCATGTCGCGGTTGTCCATATCCCGCATCAGCTGGATCCAGGATTGTGAACCGACGCCGTTGATCCTGAAGACATAGTTCATCGTGTCGGAGACCCAGCGGAAGACCAGACCGGGATGTTCGGGGAATCCGTCGTCGCCCGTCTTCATGACGTCGGCCTGGAACTCGAAGTCGCTGAAATCGTGTCCCGACAGCATGAGGAAATGATGTCCGTAGTTGGTATCGGCCAGGACAACTGAATCGACGAAGGACCACGATCCCGTTTTGTAGGTCCAGCCGTTGATATTTCCCTGATTGAAATTATCCGAGAAGAGGATGCTGGTACCCCAGGTGACGATAATGCGGATGCCGCCGCTGGCGGGCTCCAGCGTCAGCGAAACATCGGTCACCTGGCCGGGTACGATCGTGACATCGGTCGCTCCGGTGTAGATGACACGATGATACTCGTCGAACGCGTCGACCTCGAGATGCCAGGGACCCGCGCTGAGCCCGTCCATCGAGCCCGAGGCGCCCTGACCGGAGTCGGAGAGATTCAGGCTGATCCGCACCGTATCGAATCCACTGCGCGAGAGCGTGGCGATGACCGCAGAAACGCCGGCGGGGGCGGGGGGAAGAGTGAGAACGATTTTTCCCGTTGCGTGCGGAGCGGAGTTCGGCGGCAGAATCAGAGCGTCCTGCTGGCATCCCGCAATGAGGAGGACAAGCAGAACGGGGAGAACGATGAAGGATACTCTCATATGATTTCTCCGGTACGAGGGTGATCGGTCGGGATGAGGGGACGCGCGGCCCGACGGAAGACTGCCGGGCCGTTCCAACCGGAAAGATAGCAATCCATGTGAAAGAATCAAGAGAGAAGGCGATCGAGTACTCTCCTGCGAGGATAGACAGAACTCCACAGGGGGTGAATGTTTGAAATCCCGGGCATATTCGGTATATTACCCCCCGTTATCAGGCCGAGGCCTCATGGAATCCACCCGGAACGAGAAAATCAGGATACTGATTGCAGACGATCATCCGATGATGATCGCCGGGATCAGGAATGTTCTTCAGACCCGCCCCGATTTCGAAGTCGTCGGTCAGGCCGTCAACGGGAAGGAAACGCTCGAGAAGATCAAACTGCTCTCGCCCGGCATTGCGATCATCGACATCAACATGCCGCTGATGAACGGCCTGGAAGTGGCGGCGGTCGTGCGGGATGAATATCCGGAGACCAAAGTCGTCATCCTCTCCATGTACGACGACAGGGAGTACGTCACGCAGTTTCTGGATTCCGGCGCATCGGCGTATGTCCTGAAGAAGAATTCCCCCGAGGAACTGCTCGAAGCAATCGATGCGGTTCTGGAGGGAGAGGCATATTTCAGCACCTCCATTGCGGAATCGATTCTCCGGAAACACCATGCCCGCTCGCAGAAATCTCCCTCCGCGCTGAGCGAACGGGAGGAGGAGATCCTGATCCTGGTGGCTCAGGGGTTCAGGAACAAACAGATTGCGGAGAAACTTCTCATCAGCGCCCGGACTGTTTCGACCCACCGCGACCGGATCAAGCAGAAGCTCAACCTGTCCACAACCGCCGATCTCATCCGCTACGCCTATTCCACCGGCCTCGTCAAACTGACCAAATAGCAGGCCCTGTACGTAATCCCCGCAGGTTCTTTCCGCAATCACCCACACAGTTTTGTCACATTTCCATATTGATTCTCCGCCGCAGGGTCAGTACTTTTGATGGGGTCACGGGAGATCAGACTCCTTCAGTGAACGGGTTGTGGTATGGTGGAGAAATCCGGGGGTAGGAGGGTACCTCCGGGTGGATATTGACTCGGGAGAAAATTCGGCATATATTTCCCCTAGGTTCACGAATCCACTGACCCGGTCACCATCCGTCTACATCAACCTTCCGATCGATTGCTGGGGAATCCGCGTGCGGCATCTCTACTATATCCTTCAATACAGCCCGCTCCTGCCGGTAAGTTACGGGCTCCTGAAGATGGAAAAGCTCTCCCTTCCCCTCCGGCTCCTCGTCGTCTGGCAGATGTTCTCGCTCGGATTCACCATCGTTATGACGTTCCTGTCGCTTACGGGAAAAAACAATCTCTGGCTCATGAACATTGCCACGCCGGTCTACACCGTCCTGGTGATGTCGATGTTCGCCGCATGGATGCCGGCGGGCCGCCTGCGGAAGGGGATTTTGTCCCTCGGGATCCTCATCATCTTCTCATGGGTGATCGAAATATTCCTCTTCGGATCGCTCTTTAGGTTTTCCATCGTTTCCCGACCGTTCATGAATGTCGCGATTGTCACGGTGGGATGCATCTCGGTGTACGATGACAACCGGAACGACGAGTCCCTGCTCGTCGATCAGCCGAGGTTCTGGATCAGCTCCGGTCTGATCCTCTACTACAGCGGCACGCTTGTCGTCAATATCCTCAGCGATATGCTCCTCCGCATCTCCGCGGAGGCGCTCCGGAACGCGCTCCTGATCCAGTCGGGGCTGAGCCTCGTTTCCAGCCTGCTCTACACCAACGGACTGCGGATATCATGGCGCCGGTAGATCTCCTCTGGGCCGTCTGCATCGGGACGGGGGTCATCCTCCTCATCGCAGGATTCTTTCTGATGATGATTATTTCGAATCAGAAAAGGGTGGTGAGCGCCCAGAAGGAAAAGCTTGAAAAAAGCCGCCACCTGGAGGAGGTTCTGAGGGAAATTCCCGCGAAAATCATCCTCGGCCAGGAGGAGGAGCGCAGGCGCGTGGCGAAGGAGCTCCACGACGGCATCAACCAGATGCTCGCTTCCATCAAGTACCGGATCCACGCCCTGAAGCTCGACCGTGTCCCGGAGCCCGGCACGATGCGTGCCCGCATGGACGAAATTTCGACCGACCTCACCCTCACCATGGAGGAGATCCGCAGGCTCTCCCACAGACTGCGGCCGAAGGTTCTGGATGATCTCGGTTTTGACGCCGCCCTCAGAAGCCTGGGCGAGGAGTTCCAGGAACGAACACGCATCATCACCCACATCGAGATCGGCGGGGAGCCCGGTCTCCAGAGCCCCGAAGCGGAACTGGGGGTCTACCGTATCGCGCAGGAGGCGCTTCAGAATATTGAAAAGCACGCCGGTGCGACCATGGTCACCATCCGCTGTGCCGGAGACGCTTCCGCCTGGTCGATGACGATCCAGGATGATGGTAAAGGTTTCGCGCAGGAGAGATCCGGTGCGGAGCGAGATCCCCGCGCGGGCGGAATCGGACTTTCCACGATGGCGGAACGGGCGAACCTGATGGGAGGATCGCTGACGATCAATTCTTCACCGAACCACGGAACCGTGGTCGGCCTCACCTTCACAAAATCCCGCTGAAACAACCTCCCGAAGCGATGCTGTAGGTAATTCGCGCAATTCACTGCGCGATTTCCGTCTGCATTTTTGGCGTTTTTCCGTATTGATATTTTTGACCGGTATAAGGATTATTGGATGATCAGATCCTTATGCGGCCGCATTCCGAATCCGCGGAAGATCACCGGAACGGAATGAACTGGCCGGCGACAGACCGTTACGATGTCTGTGCCTTCGCTCTGTGAATCAAACCCGGTTTATCCAGGATTTCAACGGAAGGAGTCGCCCATGGCCTTTAACGGCAATGAGGGGAAAGTCATCAGTCCAGCAACAGCGAAGAAATTCATCGGAAAATATCAGAAGAGCAGTCATTTCCGGCGCATGAAGAAGATCCGGGGAGGATTTTTCGGGAAAAAGAAACTGCTGAAAATTCTGAACCAGAAGGACTGCGTCGGTATCCGCTATTTCCATGCCCACAATAAGGTCGGACGACACACGCTCGTGCTGGTCGGCGAGCACAAGGCGGGCAAACCGATCACAAGGATGTATCTGGACGACGGCCCGCTCTGTCCGCCGTACTGCAACTGAACGGGTCCGCCGGCACACCATTCTTCCCGAAGCGACACATGACCGATCATTCCGGCATGAAACTAGGAAAACAGACGGCCCGGCACGATCCGCGCACTCTGCAGCTGGGTAACTATCTTCGCCTGGAGACACTCCCGCCTCCTCCTCCGACTGCCGACTGGAGCGATCGGGTGCAGGGATGGGGCATGATGAGGAACGATGCGATCGGCGACTGCACGTGCGCGGCGGCGGGCCATCTGATCATGGAATGGACCGCCAATGCGGGAAAGGAAATTGTCCCGTCCGATGCCGATATCGTCAAGGCCTACTCTGCGATCACGGGCTATGACCCAGCCACCGGAAAAAACGACAACGGGGCGGTCGAAATCGACGTCCTCAATTACTGGCGGTCCACCGGCATCGCAGGCCATAAAATTTTCGCCTATGCCGCTCTCGAACCGGGCAACCACGATCATGTCAGGGATGCCGTCTGGCTCTTCGGCGACTGCTACATCGGCCTGAGCCTCCCCGTGACCGCACAGAAACAGACCGTATGGACGGTTCCCCCCGGCGGTCCGGTCGGCCCCGGAGCCCCCGGCTCCTGGGGCGGACATGCAGTGCCCGTGATCGCCTACGATGCGGCGGGTCTTGTGGTCGTCACCTGGGGAGCCCTCAAGCGGATGACCTGGAGCTTCTGGGCCGCGTACTGCGACGAAGCGTATGCAGTGTTCAGTACCGACTGGATGAATGCAAAAAAGGTCTCCCCCGATCATCTCGACATGACGACGCTGGAACATGATATCCATGCGATCGCGGGATAATACCGTGGCCCGCCGGCGGAACGGGCGGATGCGGCGTGAATCGTTGTCCCGGGCGACCGGAGAAAGGCGTGCGATGAATCCGAACGGTGCACTGATGAGCGTCCCGTCGGTTTTCGGCATCCTCTATATCCTGGCCCAGGCCGTCGAACGGATCGTCGA
>DATKPE010000015.1:0-3051 GCA_035524335.1 Bacteroidota bacterium | reverse complement strand
GGATGAGGCGATTGCAAGGACGGGCAATTTCATTTCTACCGTTTTGTTCGCCCGAGGGAAACTTCTGCTGGCCAATCGGTAATACTACACCGGCACATTCGCGGCGGTCCGCCATTGCGGGTCTGTTCTCCACAGCTTTTTTGACCAACTAGTGAAGCGAGTAGGATTGCAGCCGGAGGTGAACTTCAATCTGCAGCAAGTTTGGGGACAAGGTATCATAATCATCCGACCAGAAGTGTTCAAACCCGACAATACCAATACCAGGTTTAATGATGTCAGATAAATAATAACCATCCGGCACGAATATGTGGCCTCCGGTTACGGAACTGTGGGATCGGCTCGTAGGATAGACCGTTGGTTCGAAGATTATCAAACCGCAAAATGCCAGACAATTAGCAAAATCACCGGCTGGCGTAGGAAATATCTCGGACAGCCGAAATCCCGCACTCTCGTCCGGAGTATAGCAATCGCCAAAATACACTGTATCATACCATGGCACCGTCAGATACCTGAGGATACCAGGACCACAATCGGGGACAGATGCCCGGCGGATCCTCCTGATTTTTTCTGTATGCTGACGGAGGGCCGAAAAGCCGGTCACCAGGCCGAACAGACTGTCGTTCCGCTCCACAAGGGTGTTCCAGTCGGGCCGCCAGGATTCAGGTTTTGTGCTAAAAAACCACCAGTGTCCCTGACCGTCGTTGAAATTACCACTGATCGATAACGTGTCATATTCTATTGAAGTATCCGGGCGTCCGGTTGATTCGTCGATCCAAACCTGAAAATTCCGGTATATCCATTGATTCCCCAAAGCCAACGGGAAATTAACTTTCTCCCCGATCCTCTCATATGGACGGTCGCTGGATACGGACTCCTCGAAAAACGAAGAATTGCATGAAAGGAACAGTCCCTGGAAGATACATAAGAGCAGAATAAGAGAGAGGATTTTCACCCGATGCACCATAAAAAGTCTGCAGGTTCAAGAGTACAAGAACATTACCTGGGGTGATATATAAATATACAGCTTGCAGATCAGAAGATCAAGGGCAAGAGTCGTTCTGAACTCACTATATGCTGTCGGCCGCGTCAACACTGACCGGCCCCGGCAGTCATGGCCGGGGCTTTTGATATCGCTCTCCGGCGAGAGGTCAGTCTGAATGGATTGCATTCCGGTTCCGGGGCCCCAAATCGGGGGCCAATTACTGTGTCGCCCGCAGAACCCGCAGTGCCGTGAGGTGCCGGATCCATCGTCCGTGCCGCTGTTCCTGCGGAACCACGATCATCAGCGGAGCGGCGTTTGTATCGAGCGATCCTCCGTTTTTTCCGTCCGCGACAAGAATGGAGTTCTTCGAGAAGGAGGTGTCGATCTCGGCCAGCGCAAAAAGGACCTTATAGCCGTCGCTCGCCTCCGCCTGCACATACCACGTTTGATTCTTTCCTTCGGTGCTGTCGCCCATCGGCGCTCCCACAAACTGCAGAAGGTTGTAGAGGGTAACGCCTCTGAAGACGATCGGTTTACCTTTCGATGTCTGCACCGTCACCTCCAGGTGGGGATATGCCGCGAAGTCCTTGTGCGTGATCATGAGCGGATGTCGCACATCGCCGGAGACGGGGAGAACCCATTCCTGACCGTTCACCGGCGTCCGGACTGCGAGGATCGGGAGGAGGATACCGCATACGGTCACAAGTAAAGATAGACGTTTCATATCTCATATCCTGAAAATGTTGTCGTGAGATTCAATAAACGGAATATACTCCCGGCGATCTCTCCCCATCGGCGAGCGTTGCCACCCGTTGTCCCGGGAGGTATGGTATATCTACACTTCCCGATTATCGCGCTTCAGAATGGATGTCGCCATAAATGTCTCTCCCGTTGAAAATGAAACGAAGTTCGTTTCGGTTGCAGATATGCGTTTTCATTTATTGTGATGTCTTCCTAAAGTGAAGAGCTGTTATGCCGGATCGAAAGCTCTTCGAGTCGACGAAGTCGAGCCGAAGTCTTGCCTGCATCGCCGTGTTTTCGAACAACCGAGGCCCTTTTCCGGCGATGGCGGGGTGAATGACAATGTGGTACTCGTCGATCAGGCCGCGTTCCGAGAGCTGGGATGCAATGCTCTGGCTTCCCACGCAGATGTCTCCGCCGGACTGCTTTTTCAGCGCCTGCAGTTTCTCCGGAACATGTCCGCGGAGGAGTTCCGTCTTCTTGTCGTCGATGCGATTCAATGTCGTCGAGAAAACAATCCTGTCGAGCGATTCGAACACACGGGCGAATTCATTGGATGCCGCGTCGCCGGTCTGGTTCTTCGCGACGTCGGGCCAGTACGGGACCATGAGGTTATATGTGACCCGGCCGAAAAGGATGTGGCTCGCGGTGCGGAGGATGCCGGTAAAGTATCCGAGCATTTCTCCGTCGGGAATCGCCTCCAGATGACTGGAGTTTCCGTCGGCGGTGATGTTGATCGCGAAGACGACCTTTCTCATGGTTCTCCTGGTTTATGATCGATGAAAAGTCTCACAAAGCTGTCCCCTTATCGTAGAGAGATACAACAGAATACGTCCCGCCGGTGTAATTGCAACGCATTCCCGGCTGTGCCGGGATCAGCCCTCACCTGCGTTCCATTGCGACCCTGGCAAAAGGTTCAGTCCTGCCGTTTTCCTCCTGGTCCATAAGCCACCGCCAGCTGTCGTTGTTCCGTTCCCGGACAAAGGTCGTATGAAACAGGGAGCCGTCTTTGCTTTTGAACAGAAAGGCGATACGATCCGGCTCACGCCTGGCGTAGGCGAGGATGCCGTTCAGCCCGGCGCCCGAGGTGTTGTCGAGCCAGAGGCAGACATATTGCGACGATGGCGCATCCCAGCCGATGGTCACGAGGGCTTCATACGCAGGACCTCCCGCGGTATCCTTCTCGCGGGAGATTTCCCGGAACTGCAGGTACTCGTGTCCCAGAATCCATTCGGCGGAAACATCGTGCGTCGTCTGCTTCCCGGCGATGGTGCCCCGGAGGACCCACGTTCCCGCGAATTCATCGAGCAGGCTGTCGCGAAAGGCGG
>DATKPE010000014.1:0-42851 GCA_035524335.1 Bacteroidota bacterium | reverse complement strand
CAGAGACAAAGGCTAGAGAAAATCTTATCCCACCACTTCTAAGTGCCGCAGGAATTCACAATGTACCGTACACCAGGTACTTTGAAATTGCGGCGTTAATGCAACCAGAAGAAATTCACCCTGAAGTCACTGAAAAGCTAGACGCAATAATGCAGGCATTGGGGCTATGACTAACTTCGAAGTCCCTGAACCAATCATCAACAAGCCGTACGAAGAACCGCAATCGTACTGGCAAATCTCCGAAGGTGAACCACCCAAGCGAATCCCGGGACGCCGTCCTGCGAGTTATTATTACAAGCCGGCACGCCCTGACCCGAAATTTATGGGAGCGGAAGATCTCGGGACATTAATTGAATTAAAACTTGTCAATCGTATTCGTGACAGAATCAAGGAATGGCGGACCCAAGGATACCCTGGTGTTAGTCGTACCACCCTTGAATTGCTCAACTACTGGAAACGAGATGGGAGAGGTTTTCGTTTGTTTTTTGCCCAGATGGAAGCGGTAGAGACCATCATTTTTCTCAAAGAAGCCCGTAAGGATTTTCATCAGGGAATTGATATTCCTATCGACGATCCGGGTGATGATAGCAGAAAAAAAGGTTATAACGCTTTTACGCGATATGCCTGCAAAATGGCGACCGGATCCGGTAAGACAACCGTGATGGGCATGCTCGCGGCATGGAGCATCCTAAATAAAGTAAACGACCGCTCGGATAACCGATTTTCCGACGTTGTTCTTGTCGTTTGTCCGAATATCACCATCAAAAACAGATTAGCGGAGCTCGATCCAAAACTTGGTGAAGCGAGTATTTATCGCACCAGGGATCTTGTACCTTCTCATCTGGCCCACCAACTGACAAATGGCCGGGTAGTTGTGTGGAACTGGCATGTGTTTGAGCCCCAGACCGTGCAGATCGGCGGGGTTGGGGCAAAAGTATCCAAAGCGGGAGTTCCGGTTCGGATTCCGGAATACATTTACATAGGTCCTAAGACAACATCAGCCCGCGGCAAGCGGTATCTCTCGGTTGAGGATTATACCCGTCAGGTTGCGAGTGGCATGATAACTGTTCTCGACGAAGAAAATGATGAAGACGAGAATATTAAACGCATTAAAATAGAATCGTGGAAATATGTCCAAAGTGATACGGCGATAATAAATCGTGTGTTGGGAAATGATATCGGCGGGAAACAGAATATCCTCGTCTTTAATGATGAAGCGCATCATGCGTACAGAATACGCAGACCCGAACCGGACGATCTTGAAGACGATATTTTCGGAGAGGCAGAGGCGAGTGAAGATTTCTTCAAAGAGGCAAATGTCTGGATGGAAGGGCTCGACAGATTACATAAAAACAGAGGTATCAATTTTTGTGTTGATCTTTCGGCAACTCCGTACTTTCTTGCCAGAGTCGGTCAGGAAACCAATCGGCCGTTTCCCTGGGTGGTGAGTGATTTTGGTTTGACCGATGCGATAGAATCCGGCCTTGTTAAAATACCTCAACTTGCCGTTCGCGATACCACTGGAAAAGAAATTCCCGGCTATTTCAACATCTGGCGGTGGATATTGCCACAACTAACACCTGCAGAGCGTGGTGCGAAGAAAGAAAGCCCAAAACCGGAAGCGATTCTCAAATACGCCAATGCTCCGGTAGCAATGCTGGCCGGACTCTGGGAGGAATTGCGGGTAGCATGGGAAAAACATAAGGAAGATCAGCGCTCTCCGGTATTTATTATTGTCTGCAAGAATACAAAAATTGCAAAAGTTATCTATGAATGGATCGGAGAAAATAAGCCGCCGCATGGAATTCCACCATTGGGAATTAAGGCGTTCCAAAATAATGGTCAAATAAACACTATACGTGTTGATACTAAAGTCATCTCCGAAGGAGATTCTGAGAAAGCAAAGAGCGATGAAACATCCTGGATGCGGCATACGCTGAATACCGTCGGAAAATTGGAGTGGCCCAAAGATAAACTTGACCGGCCGATATATCCGGAAGGGTTTGAAGAATTGGCAAAGAAGCTCGATCGGCCGCTTGAGCCACCCGGGAAAAATATTCGATGTATTGTGAGTGTCAGCATGTTGACGGAGGGTTGGGATTGTAGTACGGTGACACATATTATCGGTTTGAGGCCGTTCATGTCTCAATTGCTTTGCGAGCAGGTCGTCGGCAGAGGGTTACGAAGGGCGAGTTATGAGGTGAGGGATGATGGATTAATGACCGAGGAGGTCGCAAAAGTTTTTGGCGTACCGTTTGAAATTATTCCGTTCAAAGAAAATAAGGGCACGCCGCAAGCGCCTCAGCCGAAACGCCATCATATTCACGCCGTGCCGCAGAAAGCAAATTTCGAAATCCCCTTTCCGAGAGTCGAGGGGTATCGGCAGGCGATTAGAAACCGGGTAGTGTTAGATTCATCAGTGGCTTCGCTTCAGCTGGATCCGTTTAAAATTCCACCCGAAGTGCAAATGAAGGCAATGGTTGCAACGAATAAAGGACGTCCGAGTTTGATGGGGCCGGGAAAATTAGTGGACGTCTCGTTGAATCCCTACCGGGAAGGGCGAAGATTTCAGGAATTGGTTTTTGAACTTGCGAGAGACCTCACGAGGAGTTATGTCACTCAACCCGGATGTGAAGTTCCGGTGCATGCGCTCTTCCCACAATTTGTGTCAATTGTCAGAGAATATCTAAACAATAAGGTTGAGCCAGTTCCGCCGGCGAAATTGATTGACGTGTTCCTTTCTCCATATTATGGTTGGGTTATCGAAAGACTCGTTAATGCGATAAAGCCGGATACGAAATCGGGTGAGGCGCCTGAAGTGCCCCAGTACGAATTGAATCGTGGCCCGGGTTCAACTGCCGATGTCGATCTTTGGACGAGTAGGGATGTGCGGGAAGTGGTGAAGAGCCATCTAAATTATGTCGTTGCAGACACGAAACGGTGGGAGCAATCGGCGGCATACATTATTGACACGCATCCTGCAGTTGATGCGTTCGTTAAGAACGCCGGCCTCGGATTTTCAATTCCGTATTTAAATAATGGTCAACCGCACGACTATGTACCGGATTTTATCATTCGCCTCAAGACCACACCGGCAATTCAGCTGATTCTCGAGACGAAAGGGTATGACGAGCTGGTCGATGTAAAACGCCAGGCCGCCAATAGGTGGGTGAACGCGGTGAATGCGGATGGAACGTATGGTGTCTGGTCGTTTGATATTGCGTTTCAGCAAAGCGAAGTGAGAAAATGTATTGATAACGCAGTACAGTTGAGGCCATGAGAGTTTCGTTGTTAAGAAGGACATTTTCAGATTCCCTCTTTCGCCACACTCTTTCCCCACAAACATTTCACGTCTTTAAACTCCTTCACACTCAGAGATTACTACAAATATCACGGCCAGTCGTTGGCGGTTCTTCCGGGAAATATTGCAGAAGCTCCCGGAAGGGAATATCTTGAGTGGCATCGGGAGAATGTGTATAGGGGGTAGTATATCAAAATTAAAAATTCAAACGGTAAAAAAGAAATAATGCGGACGGCCCGCTGCCGTCATTCCAAAATGCTACTGATCGTCCCGGCATACCATGTATCCCGGAAGCCGAGACAGCCTGGATGCTCCTTCCCGATCTCACCGACGGCGCCGCCTGATCTTTGCGACTCTCCAGGGCCGGCAGTTGGTTTTCGGTGTGGTTCAGCTCTTCGTGTGCTGACGTTTCCTCCAGCGTGCTGAGGCGATTGACAAATATTTCAAAACATGGTGTACACAGATATTACGCAAAGCGCAGGGCAAACGCTGATTCCCGCTGTGTCAGGTCGTTGGATGCACGGACGTGACCCTTGACAGGTATTTCGATCGCCATTGAAGCCACGGTCTCTTCAACGACGGGGTTTGTGCGGTTTATTTCGTTCGGCCTGCCGTGCGGGAGGCCTGCGGCCCTTGTTCACCGTCGGTCCTGTGAAGTTCCTCGAACAGCTACAAGCTGTCTCTGCTGTAGCCCATCACCCGGCATACTACTGCCACATTGCCCCGAGTCTCAGCCAGTTGAATCACACCTGGTTTATTATGAATAATCCTGTGAGCTACCGTCACCTGACGCCTCTGTTTTCCACGCTGGGATGATATTGATTGTATCAGATATTATCCCGGCAACTGCGTCCAAACCCTTATTATACATGAATTATGAAGTGGCTCATAGAGGGATGATTTCTCGGACCTCGTCTTCGGATTCAGCGGTTGATTTTGGGGCCATGGTATCGTACATTTCGTATATATCCTCATATGACTCCGTTCCGAGGAGTTCTTTGTTCGACTCATCTCTGGAGGAATTATGACCCTTCGCTTCCCTTTCTCTTCATCCGGACTGATAATTATCGTTTTGTTCCTCACCCTTTTCTCTGCCCTTCAATTACCGGCACAAAAGGTGAAAGTACCCGCGAAGAAAGCGGGACTGATCAACGCGATTGACCGCGACCAGCTCGCGCGCAGGGCCGCAAATGCCGACCTGGAGCTTCGCCGGTACCAGGAAAGAATCTCCGCGGAATCGCGGACGATGAAAACCCGGGGCACCAACCAGGCCCCTCAGCACGCAGGCATTTCGCTCCGCAAAAACCTTCAGACGGCATCGAAGATTTACTTCCAGGACGATATGGAGTCGGGCACCGGCGGATGGACACTCGGCGGCGGAGGCGGCCTCTGGCATCAGACCACCCGTGATGCAAACTCGCCCACCCACAGCTGGTGGGAAGGGGTGGAGGATCTCGGAACGTACTATACGGGAGCGCGCGTGAACAACGCGCTCATTTCCCCCACGATCGATCTGGCCGGGGCGACCGGTCCGGTTACCCTGCTCTTCACTGAAAATTATGTCACCGAGCGGGGTTGGGATTTCTGCATGGTCGACATCTCGACCGACGGCGGCACCGTCTGGTCCCATCTCCGCGGCGATTACGGCGGAGCTCCCTCCGGCGATTCCTACGGATGGATCGTTTCCTCCCTCGATCTTACCCCGTACATCAACCATGACGTCAACATCCGGTTCGTGTTCGACACCGGCGATTCTCTCTTCAACGCGTTTCCGGGCTGGTTCATCGATAACGTCCTCGTCTTCGATCAGGGGGGATCGATCACGGGAACCGTGTTCTACGACTGGGACAGGGACGGAGCTTACGACAACAATGACCGGAGCATTCCTCACTGGCTGGTCACTGCGTCGGGACCTCTCCCCATCACGGTTCAGACCGACGGCAACGGAAACTTCACAGTTCCGCTTCCGCTCGGCTCCTATCTGATCACCCAGCAGCTGCCTGCTCCGTGGGTCAGAACCACAGCGACAGACAGCTGGACGGTGAATCTCGTCTCCCCGGGTCAGACGGCGGGGGGGAACGATTTCGGGAACTACCGGTGGGGCTGTCTTGTGGAGGGGTCCACCTTCAATGATCTGAACAAGGACAGTCTTTTCACCCCCGGCGAACCTCCCGGGGATGCGGAGGAGATCGTTCTGTACGATTCGGCTGGAACCACATTCGAGACAAGTCAGATCCCCGCCTCGGGTCCGTTCACCATGCTGGCGTTCGACACCGGCGCGTACACGCTGAAGGAATACCTCTGGCCGAACTGGGTTGCGACGCTCCCCGCCAGTCAGAAGTATCAGTTCCGGATCACCTCGTCCGACACCGTTCTCGGCGGGTTTCTGTTCGGAAGTTATCAGGTGTTCGGAACGGGGACCATCAACGGTCTCGTGTTCAACGATCTCAACAGGAACGGGAGTCCCGATTCGGCCGAACCGGGCCTGGCCGGCTGGCGGGTCTCCTCGGACGACGGGCAGTCGGCCAAAACCGACTCGACCGGACATTACACCCTGACAAAGGTTTTTGCGGGGGAACGGATCGTGAGCGTCCGGATGCCGATCGAATGGGGTGAGTCGTCTCCCCGCGGATCGTACGATCTTGCCCTCGATACCTCGCAAACCCTCGACAGCATCAACTTCGGCCTCTATGTGCTCCAGCCCGGATCGGTCGCGGGGACGGTGTTCAACGACCTGAACGCCAACGGGACGAGGGATCCCAGCGATTCCTTCATTCCGCATGCCGAGGTCTACCTGAGCGGGGCGGTGGCGGATACCGTCAACGACAATCTCTCCCTCTCGACAACGGCCGACGACAGCGGCAGATACATCTTCAACGGTATCCTGATGGGCTCGTATCAGCTCAGGGTTGCCCTGAGCGCCCATTACCGGCAGACGTACCCTTCATCGATGCAGGCCCAGCATATCGACCTCGGGCAGGAGGAACAGCGGACCGGAGTCGATTTTGGTCTCCGGTACGATTCGACGTTCAACATCGCCTACAGATCGTTCATCTCGGACAGCATCGCATATGCCAGGGATTACAAGGGGAAAAACGGCAAGTCGAACAAGGCGTCCCCGGTATCGAGTGAGGCGACATTCGATCTCGTTGTGCCCGCCGGCGGCATCACCGGCCTGAAGGCGGGTTTCAGCCAGAAAATCGACCCTGCAACGATCACCTGTGCCCCGTTCACGAGAGTCACGCACGATACAAAGTTTACGTTGTGGGATTTTGCGCTCGGCGGCAGCGATACCCTTGTCGCCGGATCACATGTGATTCTCTATGTGCGGGGCAATACCGGAAAACCTCTCGTTCTGAAATTATACTATTGGGAACACAATGGTCTTGGCCCGGCGCCTGGAACGGTGAAAGGAAAAAACCTGTCCGGTACCGGGGTACTTGATCTTCCGATGCCGAACGAAATCAACCTCCTCGAGTCGATGTTTTATGAAGGTACGGGATCGCACTACGGCATCCCGGTGGGGCTCGTGCCCGGGTCTCATTCGGCCTATTTTACGAGCGCAGCCGCGGTCTGGAAATCGCTCTTCGACGCGAGTCATCATCACATCAATGTCGGGCCGGCCCGCTGTCTCGACCGGGATGCATCGAGCCTGAAATCCTTCACGAAAACCCTGCATAATCCTGTGATCAACCACATCAACAACAAATTGTTTGCAGAGGCGCTGGCGCTCAAGACGAACATCATCTGCAGCGAACTCGGTATCATACCGTACGGATTCGAGGGATTGATTTTCGAGGGAGATTCCGCGAACGTGTTCAATGGAATGTCGGTAGGGCAGATTGCCGCCCGGCTCGATACGGCGCTTTCGGGCTTCGACGATAAAACAAAACTGCATCCGGGCGGCGGCGATACCTGCCTCTGCGACAGCAACTATTTCAAAAACGCATATACCACCATCCGTATGATCGATTCGGCGTTCAGCGGTCCGCTGGATACCCTCTCCTTTTACGGCGGTCTGGTTTTCACCCCCGTCCGCTCCCTGAGCGATGTTCCGTATCTGCGGCTCGACAGCTCGTTCAGCCATATCGCGGCGGTCGGGGTCCATCGCATCCGTTCCTATGTGGAAGAGCCGCGTCAGGTCGCTCTCCTGCAGAACTATCCCAATCCCTTCAATCCGAGTACGCGAATCTCGTTCACACTTCCGGGCGATGCCATGGTATCGCTGAAGGTGTACAACATACTCGGGCAGGAGGTGGCAGCCCTGCTGAGCCGGCAGTATCTGACCGCCGGAGAACAGGAAATCGAATTCAATGCCGCCGCGTATGCGTCGGGGGTCTATTTTTACAGACTCTCCGTAGAATCGTTCACCGATGACAACGGCGTGACGATGCCGGGATACTCTGCCGTGCGCAAGATGGTCATCCTGAAGTAGAAAAACAGGATCATTCACCGCAGCCGGGCTCCGGGTCCGGCTGCGGATATTTTATGCGGCGGGACCGGGCTCATTTCTGCTCCCTGCGGCAAGCAGGGGGAGGGCGAGCAGTTGCGTTCCGAGGGAGAAAATAACCACAAAGGGAATGGAGGCGGCGTACAGGAATCCCATCGCGGCACTCCCCGCGAACCATGCGATTCCGAAGGCCGAATCGAACAGCCCGAACGCGGTTGCCCGCCTCCCCGCGGGGACAACGGCGGCGAGGCGCGCTTTCAGAAGCGAATCCTGTGCACCGGCCCCGACTCCCCAGCAGACCATGCCGGCCGAGGCCAGCGCGGCGTTGCCGAGGAAAGTCAGCGGCGCGAAGAGCATGCCGACCGCAAATGCCGTCACTGCGACCGAACCTCCGCGCCGGTCCAGCAGTTTTCCGAACAGCAGACCGCTCAGTCCGGCAGTCGCCATTGCGGCGGCGTACAGGACCGGGATCATCTGCGTCGAGACGACCCCGTGGAGCTGAAAATGGTAGGCGATGAGGGAAAAGTCGGCATATCCGGCGGCGATCAGCATGCCGGCGAAGAGATACATCCGGTACTGCCGTCCCAGCCCTTTGCCGGCGGGGAGATGCGGATGGCGGGCGTTGAGCTCATCCGGCTTCGGGAATTTTATCCGCGCGATGAAGAGGGTTCCGAGACAGATGAGGGCGGAGATCAGGAGGACGGCATACCCGTCGCCGTAGTTTCCCCTGGCGGCGAAGGCCGAAGCGACGATGAGGGGGCCGATGGTCGCACCGAACTGATCAAGAAACTCGTTCAGCCCGAACACCCAGCCGTGGCCCAGTTCCTTTCCGGCATGCGAGATCATCGTTTCCATCGTCGGTTTCCGGATCGCCCGTCCGGTGCGTTCCGCGACCATGAGCATCGCGGCAGTCTGCCAGTTTCCGGCAAGAGCGAGGGCCGGAACAGCCAGCATATTGATCGCATATCCCGTGAATGCGAAGAACCAGTACCGATGGGTGCGATCGGCCAGGAAGCCGGTCACGGAACGGAACGAATAACCGATCAGTTCCCCGAAACCGGCAACGAGTCCGACGGCCGCCGGGCTTGCTCCCAGTGATGCGAGAAATGCCCCATTCAGACTCCGGGCGCCTTCGTAGGTCAGATCCGCGAGCAGGTTGACGATTCCGATGGTGAGGACAAACCGGAATGCCGTCCGGGCCGTGGATCGTCCGGCCGGCGATTCCCTGTGATGGAGATCAGCATCGCTGTTCATGGGTGGAATGTAAAGGGATGGATCCGGATTTGCAATCTCTCTTCCGGAAGGGATCGTTGATTTAATGCGGGAATATATCTATTATCAGGATGAAATGAAGGTCATTTCGGTGAACATAGCGGAACCTGCCACGGTGATGATCAGAGGATCGGCTGTCCCCACCGGTATTTTCAAGAAACCGGTCGGGAAGATCGCCATCCTCCGGACGAGCGTCGATGGGGATCTCGTGGCCGATCTGCGTGTCCACGGAGGTGAGATGAAATCTGTCTACTCATACGCGTCGGAACACTATCCGTTCTGGCGTCTCGAATATCCAAAACTGCAGTTTGCATGGGGGACGTTCGGCGAGAATATTACGACGGAGGGTCTCCTGGAGCCGGACGTCCATATCGGTGCGGTATACCGGATCGGAGGCGCCCTTCTCAGAGTGACACAGCCGCGGATGCCCTGTTTGAAACTGGCGGCACGGTTCGGAACCAGAACGATCATCCGGCGCTTCATGAAAAGCCGGAAATCGGGTATCTATTTCTCCGTGGTTGCGGAAGGGACGGTCCGCGATGGCGATCCCATCACCCTCGAGTCCCCCGGAGACCCCGCCCGCACGATCGTCGATGTGGTCGATGAGCATGACCGGAAAAAGTGACATTCGGAACGATCACCGCTCTCCCGTGAAACTGAAAACATTTTCCGATCTGGCATCCCTGAATCCCGGAGACGGCCCGCCCGAGTCACCGAAAGCCCCCTCCGGCCATGACGGGCGCGGAGCAGCCGTCAGACTTGTCCTCGACAGGAAGGGCAGGAAAGGCAAAACCGTCACCCTCGTCACCGGGATCAGACATAATCCCGATGTCCTGAAGGCGATTGCAAAACAGTTGAAGGAATACTGCGGGACCGGCGGCACCGTCAAGGAGGGGATCATTGAATTGCAGGGCGATCAGCTGGAGCGGGCCGGGGAAAAACTCGCCCGAATGAACTATACCGTCCGGTGAACGGCCGGGCCGGTAGACCGGACGTCCGTTCCCGGGATTATCACCTGATGGAGGAGCGCCATGCTTCCTGAGATCTGGGCAAACAACCTGCACATCGTATTCGTCGGCTGTTCCGTCCCGCCGGTCTGCGAGGATCTCGGCTTTTATTACCTCACGCCCAATAACCGCTTCTGGTTTTTGCTCGAGTACGCCGGGCTGACTCCCGTGTCGGTGGTGACGCCTGCCGAGCGGACCAGTCTCCTGAATGCGCACAAGGATCGTGTGTTGGACGATCTGTACCGCAAGCTGTTCTTCGAAAAAAAGGAGAATATTCTCCTGAAGCACCACATCGGACTCACAGATCTGAACCGGCGGAAGGTGATCGCGCGGGAGGATGATCCGGCCGGACAGCCGACGGCAGATGACGTCGGGAAATTCATCCGCAAGGTCGAAAAATATTCGCCGAGGATCGTCGCCGCGGTCATGAAGCCGCCGCTCTTCGAACGCGCGTTTTCGGCCATCTTTCCCGGCGCCTCCCAGACCCCGGGGAAACAGGATTTCCTGATCGGAAACTCGGAGGTATGGCTTCTCGGCAGTCCCGCCGGCCGGGTGAAGGATCCTGATCCGATGGAACAGCTGTTCGAGGATCTTGCCGCACGGGCCGCTCAGGCCGGGTGAACCGGGATCGGCGGTAACGGCGCATTGTTTGCCTCTCGCCGGAAATCTCCTTAACTTTGAGGGCGCTCTTTTTCCTTCAGATGAGGAATAGAGAGCATCTTCCCGCCGGTCTGATCGCCGGCCATTAACATTTTTAACAGGCAGCGTCATGCAGATATACGTTGGAAACCTCCCGCCCGCATATACCGATGCGGATCTTCGCTCGCTGTTCACGCCGTACGGAACCGTCGTCGAAGCCACGATCGGCGTCAACAGGAAAACAGGAGAGTCGGAGGGGTACGGCATCGTCGATATGCCGGTCAAATCGGAGGCACGTGCGGCGGAAGAGGGGCTCAGGGGAAAAGATCTGAACGGACAGCCGCTCCGGGTGAAAATCCTGAAACCGGGCGACCCGTTCCACAACGCGGCGGTCGGTCACGGGCAGAACCGCAATCAGAAGCAGGGACCGATGTTCCGCGGCGACGGTTCCTACCGCGGCAGTGGTGCGATCCGGCGGGGAGGACAGCGCGGCAGTTGAGCCGCTGAGAGAGTTATAGTTTCCGGAGACGGACGGTCCCGCGGTCTGTTTCGATGTTCAGAACCGGTCCTCCGCCGGCGATCTCGGAACGGTATTCCTCATCATCATGCCTTTTATGCCGGACGACCGTTTCGACATCCGATTCCAGATCGGCGTGCCGGCCGAGATTCATTGCCAGCGTGCATCCCGCGGATGGAGCAAACGCCACCTCGATGCTTCCCTTCCCGGTCTCGAGCCTGCTCTCCCCTGAAAGCCGGACAAGCCCGAGATGCACCTCACCCTTGTACGTTTCCAGGCTGAGCGATCCCTCGAAATTCTTCACGTCCACCGTCCCTTTATAGGTTTCCAGCCGGAGATGTGCCCGGAGGCCGTCGACATGTGTATCCGATTTATAATCGTTGATCTCCAGCCGCGCAGTCTTCGGCATTGAAATTCTGTAGTGCACGAACGGCAGTGTGTAATTGTCGACGTTGAAGAGACCGAGGAACGACCGTGTGTGCCGGTGTTTGATGCGGTCATAATCCGATTCGATGCGGATTTGATCGTGCGATTCGTTCACCCGGATTTCGGTTTCCTTCACGAATTCGTCCTGCTCGGAGGAGGTGCCGTCGGCTTCAATCGTGGCGGCAATCGACACCGACGGTTTCTCCCAGGTCGTTACCGTGATGCTTCCTTTGTACGTTTCGATGATAACCGTGCCGTCGCCCGGAAGATCTGCAGTTCTGTTGAAATCCCTGCTTTTCTGTGCGGTCGAAGAGGCGGGGCCGGTGATCAGGAAGAATGTGACAATGGCAAGAGATGACATTTTCATGGGGAGCTCCGGTAGATTCTCTTCGGTGTTGTACGTTTCGTCCTCCCGGAGGTTTCGTCACCGGGGGGACTCCAGCTCTTCGGTCTGACTGCAGATGGTCTTCCCGGGACGGACAATCCGGGAACCTCTCACACAAATGGTTTCTTCCATCCGCGGTCTGTCTGTGTCATGAATGGGTCTTTATCATCCCTCTTCATGGCTGATAGCCATTTAAAATGATGAAGAACAGCATATTTGATGTGAATTCAGCAGATTTTTCCGGTTTGTAACCTTTTTCCGAATTCGGAGTTTACAGTATAGGTAACCAGAAGCGATGCATCCGAATATAAATTCCTTGACCGATATTCAACTCATGATGGGCGTCCGGGACGGAGAAGTTGGAAAACTTGCTCCTCTCTTCGAGCGTCATCATGTAAAGCTCTATAATTACTACGTCCGGCTGACGGGGGACCGGCAGCTGAGCGAGGATATGGTGCAGGAGGTGTTCCTCAGGATCATGAAGTATCGCCACACCTTCCGGGGCGAGGGGCAGTTTACGACATGGATGTTCAGCATCGCGAGGAACGTTCAGACGGATCACTGGCGGCGACAGCGGAACGACGAACCGCTCATCGATCCCGATGAGGATATCGCCGCGGATGCATTCACCGGGAATGAGAGCACGGCGGATTTCATGTACGATGTTTCCGTGCTCCGGGATGCGCTCCTCCGCCTTTCCCCCGAGAAACGGGAGGCGCTCATTCTCAGCAGATATGAAGGAATGAAGTATACCGAAATAGCGAAGATCTCCGGATGCTCCGTTGAAACGGTCAAAAGCAGGGTCCATCGCGGCATCAGGGAACTCAGAACATTTTTCTTCCAGATTGCCGGAGAACGGCGATGACAGACAGAAAACACATTGCAGATCAGATAACAGCCTATCTCAGCGGTGATCTCGGTCCGGACGAACGCGCGGCGATCGAGAATCATCTTGCAGACTGTCCCGCGTGCAGGAACGAATTCCAGGCGCTGGCGAATGTCTGGAACGCGGCGGGTGGCCTCCCCGAGGAGTATCCTCCCGAACGACTGAAAAGCAGGTTTTATGCCGCCCTCGATGCCTATGAATCGGCGCTCCGCGGCGCGGAAAACGTGCAGAGTTCCGTCCGGCCGAAATGGTTCGGTTCGCTTCTGCACCCGAAGCCGGCCGTCCGCTTTGCCCTGGCGGGAGCTCTCCTGATCGCGGTGTTTGCCGCGGGTTATCAACTGCACGCCCCCGCCGTCGATGAATCCGAAATTGCCCAGCTCCGCGACGAAGTGCGGACGGTGAATCACCTCCTGACGGTATCGCTCCTCCGCCAGCAGTCGGCAAGCGAGCGCCTGCAGGGGGTCAACCGGAGCTCCCGGATGGAGAAGACCGATCCGGAGATCACGGCGGCGCTTCTTCAGACATTTCAGCACGACCCGAACGTGAACGTCCGCCTCGCCGCGCTGGATGCCCTTGCACACGACCTCGGTCAGAAGGAGATTCGCCAGGAACTCCTGTCGGCCCTGCAGACACAGTCCTCTCCCATGGTGCAGATCGCCATCATCGATCTGATGGTCCAGGCGGGGGAGAAACAGAGCGCCGGTGTGATGAAACAGATGCTTCAGAAGGGTGATGTGAACAAGGTGGTCCGGAAACGGATCGAAGACGGTTTGGTACAGCTCAACAGTTGAGGATGATGACCATGATACGATCGATACTCGTTTCCCTGATGCTGGTGTGCAGTGCGGCCGCCGCGGCCGGTACCCCGGGAAAGGATGCCGAACAGATACACCGGACGCTGAAATTCACCGGCGTTTCGGGCACGCACCGGTTGACGGTCGACAATATTTCCGGCTCCATCCGGGTGACCGGCTATGACGGCACGGCCGTTGAAATGATCGCCTACCGTACTATCCATGCCGATTCGGATGATAAAAGGGAAGAGGCGAAAAACAAGGTTACCCTCGACATCACCGAGAAGGCGAACGACATCGTTCTGTTCGTCGACGCTCCCTGGAGGACGCGGGACGGCGGCACCGACTACCGCGGACATGACCACTACGGGTACGACGTTTCGTACGATTTCGAGCTGAAAATACCGGTGAAGACCGATGTGGTGCTGAAAACCGTCAACGGCGGTGAGATCGAGGTGACCAATGTCGTCGGCAATTTTGTGGTCAAGAATGTGAACGGATCGGTGAATCTGCAGGACATGGCGGGATCGGGAGAGGCGTCGACCGTCAACGGCGGGGTGGATGTCCGGTTCCGGGAAAATCCGCACGAGGCATCGGCATTTTCCACGGTCAACGGCAAGGTGACCGTCCAGTTCGAAAAGTCGCTTGCCGCCTCGCTCCGGTTTCAGACCCTGAACGGGGAGGTCTTCAGCGATTTCAACGTGACGAAGGAAAATCTCTCGCGTCCCTTTTCCCGGAAGTACGGAAACCGTTCGGTGTACAAGGCAAGCGATTCGTTCGGCGTCCAGGTCGGGACCGGCGGTCCGGAAATGAAATTCAGCACGATCAACGGCAATATCTACATTCTCAAAAACGAAAGCGGCAGGATCCAGCACGACTGAACAGCGACCGTGTTCGGCACGGAAGGGAACGTACGCGATGAAACAGAGGAGAACGACCATGAAGACGAAACTACGGATGATCTGCGGAGGGGTGTTAATCCTGGCAGGCCTGCTGGGACTGACGGCGGCGGTTCCGGAGAACGGCGGCGGGGATAAACTGACGGTGCCGCTCAGCGACCCGTCGCGGCCCGCCCACCTGCGGGTCGGCCTGATCAACGGTTCGATCAGCGTTGAAGCATACAGCGGAAAGGATGTCGAGGTCGAGGCCGTCCGCCGTGAAGGGGACGACAGCGACGAGGACAACGATGCGGATCAGGACGCGGCCGCGAAACGAAGCGGCCTGCGGAAAATCACCAACACGAGCACGGGCCTGAGCGTGGATGAAAACAACAACGAGGTGGAGGTGAGCACCGGCCTGGCGGGCGCCAGCGGCACCATCGACCTGAAAATACGGGTGCCGGTCAGTACGTCGGTCAAGTTGAGCACAATCAATGACGGCGACATCCGGGTCACCGGGGTGAAGGGGGAATGCGAGGTGAGCAACACCAACGGGTCGGTCACCCTTTCAAAAATTTCCGGCTCCGCCGTCGTCGACGCACTGAACGGAGAGATCAACGTGGGCTTCCTGTCGGTGGATCCCGGCAAGCCGATGTCGTTCAGTTCGATGAACGGCGATATCGACGTCACCTTTCCGCCCGATATCCATGCGACAGTAAAAATGAAAAGCGAACAGGGTGATATCTACAGCGACTTCGACATCAAAATGACGTCGCCCTCCTCCCGGGTCGTCGAGAATCAGACCGGCAATCCGGGAAAATTCAAGGTTGCCATGGAAAAAATGATGAGCGGATCGATCAACGGAGGAGGATCGGAGATCGTTCTGAAAAATTTCAACGGGAGCATCTACATCAGAAAAGGAAAATAGCGGAGGACGTCCGCGAACGGATCAGACCTCGCCGACCGGCGGGCATCCGTCGACCAGAGGGTATCTGCATCGCAGATACCCTTTTTTATTTCGTCCGGACAGACCTCAGGCAGGGGCGGGGTGCGAAGTTTCCAGGAATCCTGAAAGAAGATCAAATATCCCCAAAATGAAGGCGATTGCGGGGTTTGATGAGAATCGGATAATGGGATCGGCCATTACTTGAAATTCTCATTATTGTTTTTTATACTTCCGCCATCATTTCTGAAGGATCCGGTTACCCGCGCTGAGCGGGAGCGAACATCAGCGGATCCTCGTTCCTTCATCAGACACTTCCATCGGTTTCACCAGGCCGCGCACTACCGGCCGGTCCGCAGTTCATTCACATTCCACAATCCAGCACGTCCACAACCCGGTACGGATCCATCGCCGAGGTCCGGAGGACGAAGTCATGGAACAATCATCTGGCATCGGGGGCGTCGGTCTCTGCGGGAGCCAGCGGACCGTCACCCGGATTTCTTTCAATCTTGAAAAGAAACATTCGGATTTTTTTTACAGGTGAAACAGTTTCAGATAAATATTTTTGAAATGTTTTGAATCTGTGTGAATAATAAGATTACCAAAGCACTCTCCTTTGGCATTAATATTGTTGAATTGTGTGGGAAATTTGAGGAAACGGTATGCAACTCACGATGACGGGCGAATATGCAATCCGGGCGATATTGAGCCTGGCCGCAGATCCCGACGGAAAAGCCCAGCAGATCTCCGACATCGCACGGAACTGGGAGATCCCGGAGAACCTGCTCAGGAAAATCATCCCTCAGCTCAGCCGCGCCGGTCTGATCCATACGCGGCGCGGGACCAACGGAGGAATCAGGCTCGCGATTCCCGCCGATGTCCTGACGCTCCTCGATGTGATCGAGGCGGTCGAGGGCAAACTTTCGCTGAACAGGTGCCTAATTCATTCCGACTTCTGCCATAGGGAACGCTCCTGTCCCGTTCACGGGGTCTGGTGCGAAGCGCAGTCGGCTCTGAAGCAGATCCTGCGTCAGAAAACGTTCGCAGAGCTTGCGCGGCAGAATGCCGCCCAGTCCTCGGAACAGCTCGTGACCGTATCATAATGGGGAAAGACTCTATGCCGGCCCAGCAGTTTCGCGTTGAAGTTCCGGATATCGAATACTGGCAGAGGCAGATCAAATGCCAGTGGGGATGTCCGGTGAGGACTGATGCCCGGGGGTATGTGGTTGCGATTGCGGAAGGCCGGTATCTGGACGCCTACCGGCTGGCCCGGGGCCCGAATCCGTTCGCCTCGATCTGCGGCCGTGTCTGCGGCGCACCGTGCGAGGTCGAGTGCCGCCGTGGCAGTATTGACGAGCCGGTCACGATCCGCGCGCTGAAGAGATACGTGACGGAGCAGTTCGGGGTGGAAGCGGCTGATCCGGCGTCCACGGTCAGATTTTCGACGGCCCGGCGGGACACAACAAATCCGAGAGCCGGTGCAAAAGTGGCGGTTATCGGATCGGGCGTTGCCGGGATGACCGCGGCGCACGACCTGACCCTGCTGGGTTACAAGGTGACCGTTTTTGAGCGGGAATCGGTTGCGGGAGGTATGCTCACGACCGGCGTTCCGGTGTACCGCCTGCCGCGCGATCTGGTCCGGCAGGAAATTGATGCGATCGTCGGGATGGGCGTCACGCTGAAGCTCAACACGGTGGTCGGAACCGACATCACCATTCCCGGAATGCTGAAGGAGGGGTTTGAAGCGGTCCTGATCGCCGCCGGCCTCCAGCGAAGCAGGTCCATTCCGGTCGAAGGATCCGAGGCCGACGGGGTGATCAGCGGCATCGAATTCCTGAAACAGGTCAATCTCGGGAACGACGTTCATCTCGGCGAGAAGGTGGTGGTCATCGGCGGGGGCAATGTTGCCTTCGACGTGGCGCGGACGGCGGTGCGGCCGAAGGGCCAGCCCTACCGGGCGGAAGCGAAGGATTTTTACGAAGCGGCCGACAGTTCGCGCATGGCTCTCCGTTCCGGTGCAAAAGAGGTCCACCTCGTCTGCCTGGAATCGCGGGATGAAATGCCCGCCGACGAGCTGGAAATCAAGGAAGGGGTGGAGGAGGGCGTGCATCTGCACACCTCCCGCGGTCCGCTGAAGATCGTTGCGGAACAGGGAAAAGTGCGGGGGCTGGCGACCCGCAAGGTGAAATCGGTGTTCGACGCCGAGGGCCGGTTCAATCCGTCCTTCGAGGAAGAACCGGGAGAAATCATCGGGGCCGACACGGTCATTCTGTCGATCGGGCAGTCGGCCGATCATGGATTTCTGAAGGATCTCCCGGAGCTGAAGCTGACGCGCGGCGGTCTGATAGATATCGACCCTGAACGAAAAACGACGAGTATCCCGTACCTCTTCGCCGCCGGGGATATCGCCGAAGGGGCGAAATTATTTATCAACGCCGTTGCGTCAGGTCAGCGGGCCGCGGTCTCGATCGATGAGTACCTTCGCGGCAAGCGGGTCGTCGAACAGCGCGAGGGATTCTTTGAACTTCCTCTGCTCCACCGCATGACGGAGGGTTATCTCCAGCTCGACAGGGTCCACCCGGAGGTCATCGGTGTCGAGGCGCGGGTGTCGTCGCGTGAACTGATCGAACGGAATTACGACGAGCGCGTTGCCTGCGAGCAGGGGGAACGGTGTCTCAAGTGTCACATCGACACGATTTTCAACGGTGAACTCTGCATCATGTGCAACGGCTGTGTCGATGTCTGTCCGACCTACTGTCTGGCGCTGGTTCCGCTCGCGCAGATCGTCAGGGAACCGGGGCTGGACCGGCTGCTGCAGGAGCGGTACGGACTGACGGCGGCTGACCTGGCTGAGGGGAAGGGCCCGGCGGCGATGCGGTCGTTCGGTTCGGCCATGCTGAAGGATGAGGAACTCTGCATACGCTGCGGGTACTGCGCCCGGCGATGTCCCACCGGCGCCGTGACGATGGAACATTTTTCCTATCGTCAGGAATATACAACGGAGTAAGGAGATTCTGCAATGATGATATCTGTCTATTTTCTGATCTTCATGAGCCTCGGTCTCGGCGGTCTGTTTGCCGCGGTCTTCGTCTGGGCTGCGAAGCACAATCAGTTCAAGGATATCGAGGAACCGAAATATCAGATGATGCGGGACGATGATGGAGGAGTCAACGGATGAAAAAGAAACAGGTCAGAGTCCAACAGCCGGAGATCGACCGGCGGACCTTTCTTTCGACACTCGGGTGGGCCGGCGTCGGCGTCTCGGCGGTCGCCGCGGCTCTCGGAAACATTCTCTACCTCAAACCCGCTGTCGATTACGGGCCGGCGACGGTGATCCGGGCCGGGCGGCCCGACGATTACAAGGAGGGGATCAAGGAACTGCTGGAGGATGAGCGGATAGCCGTGATCCGGGACAAGAAGGGATTCGCGGCGATATCGGTCACCTGCACCCACCTCGGATGCACCGTGCGCATTTCCGACGCCGGGTTCGAGTGCCCCTGCCACGGCAGTCAGTACGACAACGACGGTTACGTCACCGGCGGGCCGGCGCCCCGCCCGCTCGACTGGTATCAGGTCAGCGTTGCGCCGAACGGCGAGCTGGAGATCGATAAGGGCGTCATTGTTCCGCCCGGAACCTATTTCAAAGTTTCCTGACCGATGGAGGATCACCGTGTCTGAACAACCGACAACACTCACGAAGCAACCGCAGGTCCGCGCGAAGGGGAATTTCTTCGGAAATGTCTGGCGCTCGCTGTTCCGCTACGGCCGTCTCCCCGAAGACGCGGAAGGACAGTCCTACGTCGTCTTCAACAGCCTGTTTCTCCACATCCATCCCGTCAAGGTATCGAAACATTCGCTCCGCCTGACCTACACATACGGACTGGGGGTGATCGCGACGATCCTGTTCCTCGTCCTGACCTTTACCGGGATCTGGCTGATGTTTTACTACTTCCCGTCTGCCACGGAGGCCTACAACCGGATGCTCGACCTGCGGTCCTCGGTCGATTTCGGATTTGTTCTCCGGAACATTCACAAGTGGGCGGCGGAGACGATGGTGGTGTTTGTGATCCTGCACATGGCCCGGGTCTTCTTTACGGGCGCGTATAAACCGCCGCGGGAGTTCAACTGGGTCATCGGTGTGATCCTTCTCCTTCTGACGCTGGGGCTTTCGTTCACCGGCTATCTTCTGCCGTGGGATCAGCTGGCCTTCTGGGCGATCACGGTCGGTACTTCGATCGCGGGCTATGCCCCGGTCCTCGGCCAGCCGCTCAGGAAATTTCTGCTCGGGGCGGATGTGGTCGGGCAGGAGGCGCTCGTTCGCTTCTATGTGCTCCATGTTGTGATCCTCCCCGGGATCCTCTCGATATTCCTGGCTGTGCATTTCTGGCGGATCCGGAAAGACGGCGGACTTTCCCATCCGGCGGATAACGACATCCCCCCGGAAGGAGGCGGACAATGAAGGAAGTCAACACGAAATATGTCTATCCGAAAAATACGGAGAAGACCTACGGTCTGATGGAACTGATGCGGGGGACAAAGCCGACGGTGGGACTCCAGCCGGACGATATGGTGTTCACCTGGCCGCATCTGCTGATCAGGGAGCTCGTGCTGTTCGCGCTGGTGGTCGCGTTTCTGCTTCTGGCCGCGTTTATGTTCAATGCGCCGCTGGAGGAAATTGCAAACCCGAACCATCCTCCGAATCCGGCCAAGGCGCCGTGGTACTTCCTGGGCCTGCAGGAGCTGGTGAGCTATTCCGCCTTCATCGGCGGGGTTCTCATTCCGACCATCATCGTCCTGGTGCTCCTCCTGGTTCCTTTTATCGACCGGAAAAAGGTCGGTATCGGCGTCTGGTTCGCAAAAGAACGGTGGCTTGCGAACGGCATATTTCTCGGTTTTCTGATCGTCATGTTTGCTCTGATCGTCCTCGGGACCTACTTCCGGGGACCGAACTGGAGCTTCGTCGTTCCGTGGGAACATTAAGGATCAACCTCCATGAATGTCGGATTCTCAATCAAAATCGCGCTCGTCGCCGCGGCCCTCTTCCTGGTGATCGGAAATGTCTTCATCATCTACAAGAATTACGATACGGAATGGCGGCGGTATCAGAAGGAATATCTCGGGCTGGTCTATGAAAAGACCACCGACCCCCAGATGCGGGAGATTCTCCGGAGCCGAGCTCCGCGCATCGAACAAATCGTCGTGACCGGGTTCGGCCGCGACCGGGTCGACCGCTGTGTCACCTGCCATATGGGGGTGGATGACAAGCGCTTTGCCGATGCGCCCCAACCCTTCCGGACCCATCCCGTCATACCGGGAAATCATGCCTATCGTCTCTTCGGCTGTACGACGTGTCATGACGGGAACGGCCGCGGTCTCTCGGTGAGCGATGCGCACGGAGAGGACAAGCACTGGATGGAGCCGCTCCTGCACGGGTCGTACATCGAGTCGGGCTGTGCAAAATGTCACCCGGCTCCCTACCTGAACGAGACGCCGCGACTGCGGGCCGGTGCGGAACTATTCCATAAGAAGGCCTGCTACGGCTGTCATAAGATCGAGGGGGTTTCTTCTGGAAAGCTCGGTCCGGAACTGACGCGGGTGGGGGCAAAATGGCCGCTGGCGTATCTCGAGGAATCGATCGTTTTCCCGAAGGCAAATTCGATCGAATCGATCATGCCGACGTTTCCATTGTCGAAGGACGAGCTGGAGGATCTTGTCATTTTTCTGAAGAGTCTGACGGGGGAGAATCTGGTCCAGGGCCCGGTCACCCGGTACGAGGCGATCAAGTCGTGGAAATCGTCGGGACCGGCCGAGGTTCCCCTGACCGTCGAGGCGGGACGGAAAGTCTTCGCGGATAAGTCGTGCGATGCGTGTCATTCCATCAATGGGGTGGGCGGGAAGATCGGGCCGGATCTGAGCGTCTACGGCAGGCAGAGGACAAAGGAATGGATCATTCAGCACCACATCGATCCCCGGACGCTGATCGGGGGGTCGATCATGCCCGACTTCCGGTATTCCCGGAGCGAACTGGAGGCGCTCGCCCTCTATCTCTCGTCGCTGACGACGCTGACGAACGATAACGCGGCGTATTACGGCACAGGGCAGCAGAAGTGATCGATGTCGCGCTCATATTCACGGCCGGACTTCTGGCCAGCATGCATTGTCTGGGGATGTGCGGAACGATCGTGCTCGCGTATTCACTTCCCGCCGGTGCGGCCGATTCCGGTCCATGGCGGGGAGTGTCCCTCCATCTTGCCTACAATGCCGGCAGGATTCTCTCGTATGCGGTTCTCGGGGCGGTGGCCGGCATGATCGGCATGACCGCCGGATGGTTCCGTCATGCCGGGGAAGTGTTCGCCGTCGCGGCCGGCGTTTTCATGATCGGCGCGGGGATCTCGCTCCTGGGATTATTTCCCCTGCCGGGGTTTCTGACGGGTGTTCCGGCTCCCGGCCTCATGATCAGGATTCGCGGCGCGCTTCTCCGGCGCCGGAGCCGGGCGGCGGTGCTCGGCCTGGGTCTCCTGACGCCGCTTCTGCCATGCGGTATTTTGTATGCAATGGTCGCCCGTGCCGCCTCGACCGGATCCGTTCTTCAGGGATCGCTCCTGATGGCGGTCTTTGCCGCGGGGATGGCCCCGGCTCTTTCACTGCTCGGCGTGGTATCGTCGGTCCTGACCGCGCGACTGAGGAGCGGAGCCGAACGGGTCGCTGCGGTCATCATCATCTGTATGGGTGCCATGCTCGTCCTCCGGGGATTTCATGTTCCGTATCTCGGCTGGATGACCGGCGCTCCCGTGTGTCCGAATTGTGTTCAATGACAGGGAACCGTGCCATGAACTGTTTGCTCAAACTTTTCCGTCTCGTTACCCTCGTGGGAGCAGTCCTTCTCATCGGTGCGCCGGTTGGGACCGGACTCCGGTCTCAGGACCGGCAGGCTCCTCCATCAACCCCTCTGTCGGTCAGGGCGGGTGAAGGGGTGTTTTTCGAATACTGCGCCGGATGCCACGGCCGCCGGGCCGACGGCAGAGGCCAGCAGGCTCTCAACCTTGTGCCCAAACCGCAGAATCTCCGGAACGCGCAGTTTGTCAAATATCTCTCGAGCGAGCGGATGTATACGTCGATCAGCGGCGGCGTCCGCGGAACGGCGATGCCATCCTTCGAGATGATTCTTTCCCCGGCAAAGCGGTGGAACGTGATACACTACATCCGTTCTCTGACTGCCGACGACACGATCAACATCCCGAATGCGGTCGCGCATCAGAACGTGACGTCAGAAATGAAAAACCCGCTTGCGGCGGGTGACGACGTGATCGCAACGGGAAAGCGGGTGTTCCTGAACTACTGCACGAGCTGTCACGGGCCGGCGGCCGACGGCAAGGGGGTTATAGCGCCCAATCTGGTTCCGGCCCCGAGAAATCTCGTGACGATCGCTTCCTGGGGAGAAAAACCGTTTATCGATTACATTCCGGACTTCCGGCTGTACGATTCGGTCACCAACGGTGTTCCGGGCACCTCCATGCTCCCCTGGATCGGCGTTCTGAGCGACGCCGAACGGTGGAGCACGATCGCATATCTGCGCGCCCGGGCATCCGAGGAGCGCCGCAAAGCAGAAAGTAAACAGTGAGCGGAATCATGAAGGTCTGTTCCGATCCGTCCGATCCCGTCGTTTATCAATGAAAGGAATCTCCATGGAGACAGTTCACGAAGACAAAAGCGCACGCGGATTCATCTACGTGTCGATCGTCTTTTTTCTGATCACGATCCTGATCGGGCTGACGATGGCGATCAAATTCATTTTCCCCGATTTTCTGGGGGGAATGGGGCCTCTCAGCTTCGGCAGGATCCGTCCGATCCATACCAACGGCGTGCTTTTCGGCTGGCTGCTGGCCGCCAACATGGGGCTCGCGTACTACGTCGTGCCGCGTCTGGCGGGCCGGAAGCTGTTCAGCGAAAAACTCGGCCTGACGACGCTCGCCCTCTGGGTCGTCATCATCCTCGGAGCCGTCGTCACCCTCGCCGCCGGCGATACGCAGGCGAAGGAATATCTCGAACTCAATTCCTGGCTCGACGGCCTCGTCACGATCGCCTGGGTTCTCTTCGGCATCAACATGTTTGCGACGATCGCGAAGAGAAAGTATGAGCAGATGTACGTTTCCCTCTGGTATCTCATGGGGACGATCATCTGGACGGCGGTTCTCTGGATCGTCGGAAACCTTCCGGTCTATTCAGGCGTCAACGACGCAAATGTGAACTGGTGGTTCGGCCATAATGCCGTCGGCCTCATCTTCACCCCCATGGGGCTCTCGATGGCGTATTACTTCATACCGAAATCGACCGGCAATCCGCTCTACAGCCACAAGCTTTCGATCATAGGTTTCTGGACGATCGCGTTTCTCTACATCTGGAACGGGGCGCACCACATCCTCTTCGGTCCCATCCCGACATGGCTTCAGACCGTCGCGATCCTCTTCAGCGTCTCTCTGCTGATTCCGGTCTGGACGGTCATCACCAACTTTTACGGAACACTGCGCGGAAAATGGGCTCAGGGAAACTACATCGTGAAGTTTCTCCTGGCGGGCACGACGTTTTACCTCCTGACCTGCTTTCAGGGACCGATGCACTCACTCCGGAGCGTCAATCAGATTGTCAGCAAGACCGACTGGATCATCGGGCATGCGCACATGGCGCTCTTCGGCGCCTTTTCGTTCTTCGCCATGGCCGGCATCTACTATGCGCTCCCGCGCATCCTGAAACGGCCGATGTACTCGGATAAACTGGGCGAGTGGCACTTCTGGCTCTCCTTCATCGGGTTTCTGGGATTCGCGATCAGCCTCTGGATCGGCGGTTTCGTGCAGGGACTCCAGTGGATGGATTACACCATCGCCTTCCTCGACACGGTGAAAGCGATGTTTCCGTATTACGTCGTCCGGATGTTTTCCGGCCTGCTGATCGTCCTGGCGCAGTTTCTGTTTGCCTTCAACGTTCTGAAGACGGCCCGGTCGACCACGACCCCGGTCTCACCCGTCACCGCATAAAAGGATACGACCATGAAATTCGAAATGAAAGCCGTTCTCCTCGTGCTCTTCGTTGCCGCCTTCATGTTCCTCGGCACGTATTTTACCATGATCGTCCCCCTGACCGACAAGGCGCTTTATACGCCGACGAAGGATGCCCGGGATTATACTGCGCTCGAACTCCAGGGCAAGGAAATCTATCAGCGGGAAGGGTGCTGGTACTGCCATACACAGCAGGTCCGGAATCTCCTCGAGGAAACCCAACGGTACGGCATGGGGGAGGAGGAGACCTACAAACGATTCGGCGTCCGTGCGCTCATACAGGCGCCCCCGACGGAACCGGGTGAGTGCGTCTACGACAAACCCCATATGCTCGGAACCCGCAGGGTCGGTCCCGATCTCGCCCGGGTGGGGGGGAAGTACGATAATTCCTGGCACATCAACCACCTTCGCGATCCGCGGAGCACATCGCCCGGGTCGCTGATGCCGGCGTACACCTGGCTCTTCGACAAGGCCGGTCAGCCGACGCAGGAGGCTGTTGCGCTGGTCGCATATCTCCAGAAACTCGGGACCAATATCCGGTGGCGCGAGGAAGGGGTGGAACAGGTGAAACGACTGAACGCCCTTCCCTCCCCCGCACCGAAAGGAGGACAGCAATGAGCAACGACCTTCTCCAGGACGATGAAATAATCCGCCAGGACAACGAACGCGGTCCGGGCTGGTTCCTCATTCTTTCCTATATCATCATCTCGCTCTTCTGCCTGTACTACTATTTCGAATACCGGGACTGGAAATCCAGCTACCAGATTCAGCAGGAGCAGATCGACGCGAAGATCGGGAAGTAAATGATGTCGACGTACAATGCGAAGCGGCGATGGGTCCAGGCGCTCAGCACCGTCGCGATTCTGGTCCTGCCGTTCTGCAATGTTCTGAGGCTTGACGTCCCAACCCTCCGGTTTTATTTTCTCACGACGGTTCTCTGGGTGGACGAATTTTATCTGCTGTTTCTGGTCTGCATGCTCCTGCTCTTCGTGGTCGTTGCCTTTTCGATGGTCTACGGCCGCGTCTGGTGCGGCTGGATGTGTCCCCAGACGGTTCTGAGCGAACTCATCCATGGAATCGAACGGGCGGTCCGGCGGAAACTCGGTCTGCCGAAGAGCGGCGGGAAACCCGCGCGGCGCCTCCTTGCGCTGGGGATCAGCGCGGCGGCGGCGGCGCTTCTTTCGCTTCTCGTCTCGTTCAATCTCATCGCCTATTTTGTCGATCCGTACTCCATGCTGGCGGCCATCGGAAAGGGCGCGCTCGGACCGGTGACCACCGGCATTCTGGCCGGCACGGCATTGCTTCTCTTCGCCGATCTCATGTTCTGGCGGGAAAAATTCTGTACCCGGACCTGTCCCTACGGCATGCTCCAGATGGTGGTGACCGATGCAAAGACCCAGATTGTCCGCTATCAGACCGAACGGGCGGGGGAGTGCATCGAGTGCAAAGCGTGCGTCCGGGACTGCATGATGGGGATCGACATCCGGATGTCGCCGTATCAGACGGAATGCATCCACTGCGGCGTCTGCGTCGATTCGTGCACCGCCATCCTCGGGCGACTGAAAAAGCCGCTCCCGACCCTCATTTCGTTCTCCTGGGGTGAAACAGGGAAGGGCGCCGGCTGGAGGGAACGTCTCGGCATTGTCGACGCGAAACGGGTCATTGTTCTGGCGGTCATCCTCGTCTACTGTGCGGGTCTCGTGGCTGTCGCGCGGGCACGCCAACCGCTTGGCCTCTCGGCGACGGGAGACCGATCGACCCTTTTCCGCAAAGGGGGCGGCGACACCGTACTGAACGATTATCAGATCCGAATTTCAAACCGGAGCATGTCCGATGCGGCGTTCCTGATCCGATGCCCCTCCTCTGATCCCGGATGCACGCTTCGGATTGTGGAAAATCCGGTTGGTTTGAAGTCCCGGGAAGTCAGATCGCTCCGGATGACGATCGCGACACGCGGACGGGAGCTGAAGCCGGGACCGAACAGACTGCGGCTCGAAATGGTGAACACATCCGACAGCGGGATGACGACGGCCACCGATGTCGTTTTCTTCATGCCGGAAAAAGGGCAATAACCAGCAGGATGATCATGAAGCGGATTATCTACAGTGTGATCGCGCTGTTCGTCTCGATCCTCATCATCACGTTTTTCATCGCACAGCATCATCCCGTTCATACGGTGAAGTATGATCACGGGCGGGTTGTCGATTCACACGAATGACGGAAGCCGGCCGGGAAGGCGCCGGAGACCCCTCTTCAGGAAACCGGACATGTGATCTGTGCGGATTGCCCCTTCCACGGCATCCCCACACTGTTTCCTCACCCCCGGCGCATCATCAATTCTGCTGTAGCGGCTGTCGTCAGGTCTTTCTTCTTCTCAGGGAGAGCGGACTGCTCGCCGGGGACTATAAGAATTCCGATATTTACCGGCGGAGCGTCGAGCTGGGCATCATCGGCCGGCCCGACGATGCGGGGAGGGACGAACCGTCTCCCGCGGAGCTGGCGGGAACCGAAGAGCTCATCGTCAGGATTCACGGCATGTGGTGTTCCGCCTGCGCGTGGCTGATCGACAAGGCGATAAGCGCCGAGCGGGGGGTGGTCCACTGCCGGGTGATCTATGCCTCGGATAGCGCGCGGATATACTTCCGTCCCGAGAGGACGTCGGCGGACCGGATCGCGGCGGCAATCGCAAAACTCGGATATACCGCCTCCCCGCGGGATGCAGACATCGAGGAAGCGGCTCACCAGCGCCGCTCGCTTCTGATCCGGATGGGCGTCGCACTCTTTCTGATGATGAACGCGATGTTCTTCAGCTATGTCCTCTACATCGGGTATTTTGAGGAGGTGGCGCCCGAAATGAAGAGGATTGTGCCGGTCATTCTCTTCTGTCTTGCTCTGCCTTCCGTCTTCTGGTGCGGCCTTCCGATCCTGCGCAAGGCGTACCAGAGCCTTATCCGGTTATCGCCAACGATGGAAGTTCTGTTCGCGATGAGCATTCTTTCGGCATTCATCTTCAGCACGTACGCGCTGTTCCGGGGGCTCGATCATTTTTATTTCGACACCGCGGTCAGCCTGGTCGCCCTTCTCCTGCTGGGAAAGTATCTCGAGCTCGGGGCCAAGAACATGGCGTCGGAAAACATCCAGCGCCTGTACCATCTTTTGCCGGCAAAAGTCCGCCGGCTGACCGATGATGGGGAAGAGTTGACCGGCATCGAGCGGCTCCGGACGGGTGAGCTGTTTCTCGTGAAATCGGGGGAAAAAATCCCCGCGGACGGCATCGTGACGGAGGGGGATGCACTCGTTGACGAATCGCTTCTGACCGGCGAGGCGGCTCCTGTGGGCAAGTCGGCGGGATCCGAGGTCCTGGCCTCATCGATGGCGCTCAACGGTTATCTCGCCATCCGTGCGACAAAGATCGGCCGGGAGACGACGATTTCAGGAATCATCGCGATGGTGGAACAGGCGCTCGCCGCAAAGTCACCCCTCGAACGGACGATCGACGGCGTCACCACGCTCGTGGTACCCGGGGTGATCGGGCTCGCGGCAGTGACGACCGCCGTTCTCCTTCTCGCGGGGGGATCTCCGGAAGCGTCGCTCCTGCGCGGTATGACGATTCTTCTGATCGCGTGTCCATGCGCTCTCGGTATGGCGACTCCGCTGGCGATCGCGGCGGGCATCGGCCACGCGGCAAAAAAGGGGCTGTTGATCCGCGACGGGGGCGTGATCCAGCGGGCGGCAGGAATACGGACTGTCGTTTTTGATAAGACCGGAACGGTGACCGCGGGAACATTTGTCGTCGGTCATCGCCTTCTGTTTGGCGACGAGGGAGAGGTTTTTTCCCTGATCGGATCGATCGAACAGAATTCGAATCATCTGATCGCCGAGGCCTTCATCCGGCACTGCCGGGAGCGGAATCTTCCCGTCTACAGGCCGGACAAGGTGACCATTGCCGCAGGCAGGGGCATCGAGGGGATAGTGAATGGCCGGAGGGTTGTTCTCGGGACCGAACAGTATCTGCGTGATTGCGGATTCCCGGTCGATCCCCGGGTGAGAAAAGAGCTGAACCTGGCGACCGGCCCCGGGCAGACCATCGTCTATATCGGCATCGATGGGTGGAAGACTGCCGGGTACTGTCTCCTCGGAGATACCATCAGACCCTCGGCGGCTCCGGCTGTAGCCGGGCTGAAAAGGTTCGGCATCGGGTGCAGGCTTCTTTCGGGGGATGGGGAGGAGGCAACCTCGGCCGTCGGGGAGCGGATCGGGGCGGAGGGATACCGGGGAGGCGTGCTTCCCGCGGGGAAGATCGACTATATCCGCAGTCTGCAGGATGAAGGAAGGATTGTGGCGATGGCGGGTGACGGAGTGAACGATGCACCCGCGCTGGCGCAGGCCGATGTGGGGATCGCTCTGAGCGAGGGAACCGAGATCGCCATTGCGTCGGCCGATGTCACTCTTCTGCGGCCCGATCTGACGCTTATCCCGGAGCTCCTCAGTATCGCGCGGAAAACGACGGCCGTTCTCAGGCAAAATCTTGCATGGGCATTCCTGTACAACCTGGCCGGATTGTGTGCGGCCGTTCTCGGGTACCTGAATCCGCTCGTGGCGGCGGCGGCGATGCTGGCAAGTAGTATATCCGTCGTGATGAATTCGCTCCGTCTCCGGGAGACGGGCGGGACGACACTGCGGAGGCTTATGGAGATCATCATGCCGTGGAGAGAGACGGCGGCATGACGGCGGCGGCGCATTCCGCGCGCGGTGAGGGAGAGAACGTTTGCGAAGGTCACCGGGATTGAATATAATTCCTGTCGCGGGTGTTTTTCTGCACCCGCCGGTCGTTTCGCACCTCAACACGACACCTTCACATACGGATAGAACGATGACCCTCACCGATTCCGGTACCCGGGAGTGTTTCCGGCATACCCTGGCGGTGCTTGCCTACCGCTCGGCAAAGGTTTTTCGCAGCGTCCCGGCCGGCTTCGCCGGGTTTCAGACCGGACCGAATCCGCGGACCCCGCTTCAGATCGTCGCGCACATGGCCGACCTGTTCGAATGGGCAATCTCTCTCGCCGGGGGAAAGGGCGAATGGCATGATTCCGTTCCGGACGGGTGGGATAAGGAGGTCGCCAGATATTTTGACGCCCTGAACCGGTTCGATCGGATGATCGCCGGCGGAGAGGCGACCGGTTGTCCGGCGGAACGGTTACTGCAGGGGCCGATGGCCGATGCGCTGACGCATACCGGCCAGCTGGCCATGCTTCGGCGTCTCGCGGGCTGTCCGATGAGGGGGGAAAATTATTTCAGGGCGGATATCGCCGTCGGCAGAGTCGGCCCCGCACAGGCAGACCCGGTGAGGGAATTTTAATGCAGGTCATTTCCGGGCATTCGTCACATCGCGGCGTCTGTTGGCTGCGGAGAGTATTACGCACCAGCATCCTGTTTTATTCCGCAGGAATCCCATTGATATGGGAGTCCAATGGTCATTAACGGCAGGCGATGAAATTTCAGTTTCTTCCGGCGATTCTTCGCAAAGCGGAAATTTATTATCTGCAGGGGTGAATACTTTTGGAAATGTCGGGAGAGTTTATTACATTCAAATGTCCCGTAGCTGAGACCCCCGTGTTTGCGTGGCCCTCCCACACGCAACACAACTTAGTTGCGGGACGTTTTTTTTCCCCCTCCCAGCTCTCCCCAATACCTGTTCTCATCCCGCCCGGTTGCTGGGGAACAGATTAACAGGGATCCTTCCGGGGGGCGGACGCGGTTTTCATAATTCACCCGAATCATGTATATTGCGGCGTTTCCCCAGGCAACTCAACCATAACAATTTCCGGAGATGTTGGTATGCGACTGTTTGCGACTGCCTTGTGTGTCTTCTGCGCGCTCATGGCTTTTTCCACATCCGGCTCAGGCCAGAAAAGCCATGGATCGATCAACCTCGCAGATTTTGACACGACCGTCAAACCCTCTGATGATTTCTTCCGTTACGTGAATGGAGGATGGCTTGCCAGAAATCCGATTCCGCCGGATCAGAGCCTCTGGGGAAGTTTCCTCGAACTGCAGGAGCATAATTCCGCCGTCCTGCACGAAATTCTGGAATCCGCCGCTCAGCACAGATCGGCTGTACCGGGAAGTGCGGAGGCGCTGGTGGGTGATTTCTATGCCAGCGGGATGGACACAGTCGGCATTGAAGAAGCGCGGCTGAACCCGCTGAAGGATGAACTTGCCCGCATCGCCGGTATGAATGACCGGTCGTCGATCGTTGAGGAGGTCGCGCATCTGAACAGCATGGGCCTCGGGGTCCCGTTCCATTTCGCAGCGGAACAGGATGAAAAAAAGAGCACCGACGTCGTCGGACATATTCAGCAGTCCGGACTCGGCTTGCCGGACCGCGATTATTACACCAGGATGGACAGCGCATCGAAGGCGATCCGGGCGAAGTACCTCGATCATGTCAGGAACATGTTCAGTCTCCTGGGGGATGACAGCAGTACTGCCGCCGGAGAGGCCGCGGCGGTTATGGAGCTGGAGTCGGCGCTTGCACGCGCGTCGATGACGCGGGTTGAACGCCGCAATCCCGATTCGACGTATCACAAAATGTCCGTGGCCGATCTTGCCCTTCTCTGTCCCTCCGTCCCCTGGGACCGCTACTTTACCGAACTCGGCGTCCATGACCCCGGCATGCTCATCGTCGGAATGCCGAAGTTCCTCCGAAAGGCCGATACGCTCATAGCCGGCATGCCTGTCGACCGATGGAAGAGCTATTTCCGGTGGCACCTGCTCCGGTCCACGTCGGAATTTCTCCCTGCGGCATTCGTCCAGGAGAGCTTCCGCTTCAACGGCAGGGTGCTGACCGGCGTGACGGAGATGAGACCGCGATGGAAGCGGGTGATGGATGCCGTCAACCGGGGAATCGGTGACGCGCTCGGTCAGCTCTACGTCGCGAAGACCTTCACGCCTGAAGCCAAGGCGAAAGCGCGGGAGATGGTGATGAATCTCAAGGCCGCGCTTCATGACCGGATCGCTCAGCTGGAATGGATGAGCGATGCCACCAAACAGCAGGCCTTCAAAAAACTCGATGCCTTCGGCATCAAGATCGGATATCCCGATGTCTGGCGCGATTATTCCTCGCTGAACATCCGCCGCACCTCCTACCTCGCGAATGTGCTCGCCTGCCGAAGGTTCGAGTTCCGCAGGAATATCAATAAACTTGGCAAGCCGGTCGACCGGACGGAGTGGGGAATGACCCCGCCCACCGTCAATGCCTATTACAGTCCCACGATGAATGAAATTGTCTTTCCGGCCGGTATCCTTCAGCCGCCTTTCTACGATCCGAACGCGGATGACGCGGTAAACTACGGCGGGATGGGTGCGGTGATCGGACATGAAATGACCCACGGCTTCGACGATGAAGGAAGGAAATTCGATGCCGTCGGCAATCTGACCGACTGGTGGCTGCCCGAAGACGCCCGGAATTATGCCAAGAGGACCGGGCTTGTTGAAAAACAGTTCGACGGCTATTCACCAATCGATACCCTGCACGTCAACGGAAAACTGACCCTGGGCGAAAACATCGCCGACCTCGGCGGGCTCAAAATTGCCTATGAGGCATTCGAAAAAACTCTCGCAGGCAAGCCCCGGCCTCCCCTCATCGACGGGTTCACGCCCGAACAGCGCTTCTTCCTCTCCTGGGCAGTCGTCTGGCGCGTCAATATCCGGCCCGAAGCGCTCCGCGTGAGGCTGAATACCGATCCCCACGCACCCGGCCGCTTCCGCTGTAACGGTCCGATTTCGAATATGAAGGAATTTCTCGATGCATTCCGCATCCCGGACGGCAGTCCGATGGCCCGTCCGGTCGATGAGCGGGCTCACATCTGGTGAACCAGGCAACGGGCGGCGGCTGACGCCGCCCGTTTTTTTTTGCCCCTGAGAACGGACTGATGCTCCCGATCGACGATCTCCTGCCTCCTCTTCGCAGACTGCTGGCGGATCAGAGTTCCGTGGTTCTCTGCGCCGAACCGGGGGCGGGTAAAACCACCGGCGTGCCGCCGGCACTTCTCGGTGAACCCTGGCTGGAAAGAAAAAAGATTCTCATGCTCGAGCCGCGCCGGCTTGCCGCCAGCCGCGCCGCCGCTTATATGGCCGGTAAACGAGGAGAACCAACGGGCGGAACGATCGGATTCCGGATACGGGGACAGACATCCGTCGGCCCCGCAACACGCATCGAGGTGGTCACCGAAGGGGTCCTGACACGGCTTCTGCACGCCGATGCCGCACTCCCCGGGTACGGAGTTGTCATCTTCGATGAATTTCACGAACGGAGTCTCCACGCGGACCTCGGGCTGGCTCTCACACTCGACGTGCGGAAACATCTCCGTCCCGACCTCCGGATCGTCATCATGTCGGCGACGCTCGATACGGCGCCGGTTGCGGCTTTGCTCGGTAACGCGCCCGTGCTCAGGAGCACCGGCCGCACATTTCCCGTCTCCACCCGCTACCTCCCTCAGCGCTCCGCGGATTCTTTCGAGGAAACCGTGTCATCGGCGATTCTCCGCGCCCTCAGGCAGGAAGAGGGGGATGTTCTGGTGTTTCTTCCGGGACAACGGGAAATCAGACGGGTTGAAGAAATTCTGCATGGAAAGGATCCGGGTGAAACGGTCACCGTCCGCCCGCTCTATGGCGAGGCGTCCGCAGAGGAACAGAAATCGGCTCTCGATTCCGCAGGACCCGGCCGGCGAAAAGTCATCCTTGCCACCAGCATCGCCGAGACCAGCCTCACGATCGATGGAGTGAGAATTGTGATCGACGGAGGCCTGTCACGCCTGCCGCGCTTCGATCCCCGCCGGGGCATGCCGGGCCTCGTCACTCTGCCCGTTTCGAAGGCTGCGGCCGATCAGCGCAGGGGAAGGGCCGGTCGACAGGCGCCCGGAGTCTGTTATCGCCTCTGGACGGAACAGGATCATCGCGACCTTCCCGAGAGCACCCCGCCGGAAATCACGGCTGTCGATCTCGCATCGCTCGCGCTCGATTTCGCGATGTGGGGAACGCCGGACGGGGAGGGACTTGAATTTCTCGACAGGCCTCCGGCGGCGCACCTGACACAGGCGCGCGATCTTCTCCGCAGACTGGGAGCAGTCGATCGGTCCGGCAAGCCGACTCTCCATGGAAGAGCGATCGCCGGTCTCCCCGTTCATCCGCGGCTGGGTCACATGATCATCCGCGGAAAAGAACTCGGCGCGGGATTCATGGCCTGTTCTGTGGCGGCTCTTCTGGAGGAACGAGACCTCCTGCGGGGAATACCGGGCCGGGATATCGATCTCCGCTCCCGCTGGCTGGCCGTGCGGTCGGGGGGAAGGACAGACACTCCCGCCGCGGGCAGAATCAGGGATGAGGCCCGCCGGCTGGCGGAACTCGCAGGGGTCCGGAACGGGCCCGGGAAGGAGGATCATCTCGGGATGCTCCTCGCCCTCGCTTATCCGGAGCGGGTCGCTCTTCGCCGTGAAGCGACCGATAAGGCAAGGTATCAAACGGCCGGCGGACCGGGCGCGATCCTCCCGGCGGGAAGCTCTCTGACGCGTGAATCGTGTCTCGCTATCGGGGAAACGGACGGAAGCGGGAGGGAGGTAAAAGTGCACCTTGCAGAACCGTTTTCCCGGGAACAGATCCGCATGCTGTTCGCCGACCAGATCGAGAACGAGGATGAAATCGTCTTCGACGATAAAAGCGGCGCTGTCATCGCCCGCCGGTCTGAAAAATACGGCGCTTTGGTCCTTTCATCGCTCCCCCTTCCGGCGGACGATGAGCGGATCCTGCCGGCGTTTCTGGGAGGAATCCGGAAAACAGGTCTCGGGTGCCTGCCCTGGAGCGGTCCGGTGACGTTATTCCGTGACCGGAGCGAATGGATCCGCGGAACCGGATTTGGCGGTCCCGACTGGCCGGATCTCTCGGACCGTGCCCTGCTCGAAACGCTCGAGGAGTGGCTCGGACCGTTTCTGGAGCATCGCACCCGCCTGCAGCAGCTCGACAGCCTCGATCTCGCCGTTCCGCTGAAAAGCCGCTTCCGGCGAGAGCAACTGCAGGAACTCGACCGGCTTGCGCCGACGCATCTGACCGCACCGACCGGTTCGCGTATCCCCGTTGAATACCGCACCGGGAGTGTTCCGGTAATGGCGGTCCGGATACAGGAAATGTTCGGCCAGACAGTCACACCCACAGTCGCAGGCGGCAAAGTCCCCGTTGTTCTCCACCTGTTGTCGCCCGCCCGCCGGCCCCTCGCTGTCACCGGCGATCTGCCGAGTTTCTGGACTTCGGGCTACCCGGAGGTTCGTAAAACCATGAGGGGCCGTTACCCGAAACATTACTGGCCCGAGAATCCGCTCGAGGCTGAACCGACACGAGGGGTCAGGCGCCGCGCGAAGTAATTCCGCATGAAAATAGTTGCAGATAATGCCATTCCATTTCTGCGCGGCGTCCTGGATGCCTACGCAGAGGTCCGCTATGTCGCGGGAAGCGCGATTTCCCGCCGCGATCTCCTGGATGCCGATGCTCTGCTCGTACGGACGCGCACGCGATGTTCGGAGGAGCTTCTGCACGGAACCGGGGTGAAATTCATCGGTTCTGCGACGATCGGTCACGATCATATCGACCCAGCCTATTGTGCCCGCGCCGGCATCACATGGACCACCGCTCCGGGCTGTAACGCCGGATCCGTTCAGCAATATGTCGCCGCGGCTATTCTCGCGACGGCAAACCGGCTGGGAGTCCCGATTCATCAGGCGACCATCGGCGTCGTCGGGGTGGGAAACGTCGGACGTCTCGTCGCGGGGGTGGCGCGAGATCTCGGAATGCGCGTGCTCTGCAACGATCCACCCCGGGAACGGATCGAGGGAAGCGGGGGTTTTATCCCGCTAGATGATCTTCTTGCCGTCTCGGATGTCGTCTCCCTGCACGTTCCGCTGACGACCGGCGGGCCGGATGCCACCGCCGGCTTAATCGATGAATCCCGCTTTCAGAAAATGAAAGAGCGGTCGGTTATCATCAACACCTCACGGGGTGAAGTCGTCGACGAATCCGCGCTTGCCGGCATGCTCCGACGGGGAACCATGAGCGCAGTTCTGGATGTCTGGGCCGGAGAGCCGCAAACAGATCCTCGCCTCCGGAACCTGGCCGCGATCGCCACGCCGCATATTGCAGGTTATTCCGTCGAGGGAAAGGCGAAAGGGACCGCGATGGTGGTGAACGCACTGGCCGCTCATTTCGGCCTTCCGGTACACGGGTGGTACCCTCCGGAACTTCCTCCGGGAAAGGTTCGGGTTCTGAGGATCGATGGAAGCGGCCTGACCGGCGCGGAAATTCTGGCCGAAGCGATTCGCAGGACATACGATATCATGGAGGACGACAGGCGTTTCCGTTCTGCACCCGGCAATTTCGAGCGGCTTCGCGCAGAATACCCGGTCCGGCGGGAATTTTCCTGGTATACAGTAGAGCTGACCGGAGAACAGGGCGGGGCCGAAAAGCTCCTTCGCTCGGCCGGATTCAGGGACGTTTCCCGCGTCCGCTGACACCTCCGATCCGACCCCGCCATTTGCTTCGCTGTCCGCATCGCCGACACAGATGCGGCCGGAGCGGTATCGTAACAACTGTCTTTATTCCCGCCAACTTTTTCACGGTTCGATAGTCTTATCATTGGACGGAGTTCCAGAATGATGAATACCGATCGGGCCATAGCATCCGCATTGTCGGCCGGCGACGAAAGGGCATTTACCGCCCTCTATCACCGCTATAAGGGACAGATGTACCGATTCTGTCTTAGAATGACCTCCGACGCCGATGCGGCGGGTGATATTGTCCAGGGCGTCTTCATCAAAGTATTTGAGCGGCATGCCCAGCTTCAGCACGCTGAAAGGTTGCGGGCGTGGCTCTACACGATAGCACGGAACGACTGTCTTACGCACATCAGAACGGCCGGGAAGCAGATCCCTCTCGGGGAACGTGCGGAATACGGACCGGGCGACGGTGAGGTCTACGACCGCGCGGAAGACCGGACCATCATAACGGAAGCGATCGGCCGGCTGATCCCGGAACAGCGGGAGGTTATCCTGCTCAGGGAATACGAAGGGATGTCGTACACCGAAATTGCGGAAGTTCTCGGCATCGCTCCGGGACTCGTCAAATCGCGCATCTTTTCCGCGCGGAGGAAATTGTTTGAATTACTGAAACCGATGTTTTCGGAAAGGGTCCGGAAATGAACTGCAGGGAACAGCAGGAAATCATTCAGGAATATCTCGACGATGGAGGAAATGACCGGATGCAGGAGAGCCTCTTCGGGCATATTGCGGGATGCATGGAATGCCGCGCTTTTTTCGACTCCATTCTCCGGACCCGATCGGCAGGCAGGAGTGATTCCACATCCTGCCCTTCCGCACTGGATGATGCCGTTCTCTCGCTGATTCCCCGTGGAAAGGATCGGTTTTCCCCCCCGGTTCCGTCGGACCGGCGGATACCGCGGCTTGTGCTTTCTTATTCCTTTGCGGCGTTGCTGTGTGCCGTCACATTCGGACTCGGACTCCTGTTGCGGGATGAGATATTCCCGCGACAGAACCCCGTCCGCATCACCGCAGGATCGGGTTCCATGGTCCCGACCGTCATCATGATTTACGGACTTCCGCCTGTCGATGTTCAGGGAATTCCGGTCAAATCCGTTATACAACAGCACGAATAATCGACCGAGGAGAACTTGCCATGTCCAGAATCGTCGTCTCTCTTCTCATGACTGCCGTATTTCTGTGTCTCAACGGGTGCCGTGCAGAGTACGATACTCCGCCCTCACCATCTCTGAATATTCTGACTGGCACCGCCGCATATGATTCGTCCCGGTATGCGACGTCGCTGAACTATGTCGAATACACCGACAGCGCGACGCCGGCCGGAACTCTGCGGATCCTTGAACTCGAAGCCACCATCAACGCCCGCGGGGGAGTGAGCACGGTAAAGCTCCTTCACGGTGATACCGGTCCCGATCAGCCGGTGCATCAGGTGATGAAACGGGTGATCGATTGTTCTTTCAGTCCGGCCGTCCGTCAATCCGTGCCTGTTGAGGCGACGATCATCATCCCCATCTACCTGCGAAACACGGGGATCACGAAACCGTCGCCGGACGAAATGATTCCGGTTGATGAACAGCCGGTCCCGATGGAGCAGAAACAACCGGTCTATCCCCCCGAAGAGATCGCAAAAAAGGTGCAGGGAGTGGTCTGGCTGAAGGCGCTGGTAACGGAAACCGGCACGGTGGGCGACGTCATGGTCTGGAAAAACACCAGTTCCTCGCCGGCGCTCGCGGCCGCCGCGGTGGACGCCATCAGGCAGTGGAAATTCAAGCCGGCGGTACAGCAGAAACAAAATGTCGCCGTCTGGTGCGCCATTCCCTTCCGTTTCAAGCTCAGCCAGTGAACGCAGTTGTTCTCTGACGACGGCGGATGGTCGGGGATCATCCGCCGCCGATTGTGGGAGTGTAACCTCCGATTTCTCCGGGGTATAACATATCCGCTGTCGCCTTCCTTACTCATTTTTCTTGCTTTCAAACCTAATTTCTGGTACATTCTGTCCGGTTCGGCGATAGTCGATACTACTCAATGACGCATCGAAGCGATCCCATCACACCATTCCATCTCCCCACCCGGAGTCTTCCATGAAAAATGCAATCATCGCACTGCTGATTCTGCTCCCCGCGTTGTGGACTGTGACATATGCCGGAAAAGAGGCCCGGTTCATGACTTACCCAGATGTTCACAAGAATTCTGTGGTTTTCACCTATCAGGGCGATCTCTGGAAGGTGGATATTGCAGGCGGTGACGCGGTTCGTCTCACCAGCTCGCCCGGGACTGAATATTCAGCCCGCATATCGCCGGACGGCGCTTCGATTGCGTTTACCGGGACGTACGACGGCCTGCCGAATGCGTATATCATGCCTGCAGACGGAGGTGAACCGGTTCGGGTGAGTTATCTGCCGTCGGCAGTGCAGACGGTTGCCTGGACCCCCGACGGGAATCGCGTCGTGGTCCGGTCCTACTACGAAAATTACATCGGACGCGATCCAAACCTTTACTTCATCCCGAAGGAGGGCGGTGCGCCGGTCCGTTTTCCGATCGACCGCGGACGTCTCTGCAGTTTTTCGCAGGACGGCACAAAAATGCTCTACCAGCGGCGGGGCGATGAGGAATACAACCGGAAACGGTACCACGGCGGTCAGTATCCGGATATCTGGATGTACGATTTTGTCGCCAACCGGTTTTCACAGGTCACGACGTACGTCGGAAAAAACGCCTACCCGATGTGGGTCGGCGACGCCATGTACTACGTCTCCGACCAGACCAACGGCGTTTCCAACCTGCATAAATACGATCTCCGGACAAAACAGATCGTCCCTCTGACCAGCTTCGACGATGTTGATGTGATGATGGCGGCGACGGACGGTGCGCATATCGTCTTTCTCCACGACGGCTATCTTCACCAGTACGATATCGCCACGGGGAAAGTGCAGAAGATCACCGTGCGGGTCGCCACCGACGACTGGGCCTCCCGGCCGCGGACGATCAATGTCAGGGATTATGTCCATTCGATGAACGTTTCGAACGACGGACGGACGGTCGTTCTCGAAGCCCGCGGCGACATCTTCACCGGACCGCCCGATCACGGCTCGTTCCGGAACATCTCCTCCACGCCCGGTTCGCGCGAGAAAAATCCGCAGGTCTCTCCCGACGGGAAATGGGTCGCCTTCTTCTCGGATAAAACCGGCGAGTACCAGATGTACATCCAGCCCACCGAAGGGGGGGAATGGAAACAGCTCACGACGACGCTCGACCGGATGGTGTACCACCTCGCCTGGTCGCCGGACGGGACAAAGATTCTCTACGGCAACAAGGATTTTGCCATATTTTACATCGACATCGCCACACGCCAGATCGTCAAGGTGGATGAGTCCCATCAGATGAAGAACGATGAATTTTACTGGGAGGTAAGCGACTATTCCTGGTCGCCCGACAGCAAATGGATCTGCTACAGTCTCGTGCAGTACAACAAAAACAGTAAAATCTATCTCTACAATCTCGAGTCCAAGGAAAAGTACGCGCTGACCGATGATTTTTACGACAATCTCAATCCCTGTTTTGATGCGAACGGAGAGTACCTCTATTATCTCTCGAGCAGGAATTTCGACATCCAGATGGATTTCTACGAGGATAACCATGTCGTCTCCGCGCCGCAGAATGTCATGGTGGTTCAGCTGAAGGCCCATCAGCATCCTCCCTTCATCGATACGCTCACCATGCCGAAACCGAAGGAGAAGGAATCCCCCTTCCGGATCGACATGGAGGGATTGCGTGACCGTACCTATCCCATCCCGAATCTCTCCGGGAATTATTTTTACCTGAAAGCGGGGAAGGGGCGCGTCATCTGGAGCTCGGTCGACCGTTTCACCGAGGCCGAATATGAGGAGATATTTCAGCCGAAAGGGGCGACCAAGTGGCAGGTGCATATTTACGACATTGCGGAACGGAAGGAATCCGTCCTGAACGACAAGGTGCGCGACGTACAGCTTTCCACGAACGGCGAGCAGATGATCATCCAGAGCGGGTCCGATTTCTTCGTCACGCCTGTGGAAAAAGCCTACCAGTCGAAAGCCTCCGGGACCAAACTTTCCACAAGCAGTCTCTGGTATAACGCGGATTACCGGAAGGAATGGCTCCAGATTTATGATGACGCGTGGCGATGGTATCGCGATTTCTTCTATGACGCCGCGATGGTGGGGCAGGACTGGCAGAAACTGGGGGCGCGCTACCGCGCCTATGTCCGGGACATCAGTTCCCGTGGTGAACTGAACTGGGTCATTCTCCAGCTTGTCGGCGATCTTGCCACCTCGCACACCTACATCACCGGCGGCGATCCGGGACAGGTGCAGATGCCTCCGTCGCCGGTCTACACAGGCTGGCTCGGGGCCGATCTCACCCCGGACGCCGGGAGCGGGTATTACCGCTTCGGGACGATCTACGGCCCGACGGAGTACACAACGACGGTCTCCTCCCCGCTGGTCCGGCCCGATATTTCGGTGCACTCCGGCGAATATCTCATCGCGATCAACGGGACGCCGGTCCGGGTTCCCGACGATTATTACAAACTTCTGCAGGTGACAAGCGGGCAGAAGGTGCGGCTGACCGTGAACAGCACGCCCTCCGCCGGCGGTGCGCGGAATTACGATGTGGAACCGATCCGGAACGATCCGAATCTCCGCTATGTGCACTGGCTGTCGGAAAACATCAAAAAGGTTCTCGCCGCAAGCGACGGCAAGCTCGGGTACATGCACATCAATGCGATGGGGTCGGGCGGCGTCGGCGAGTTCGACAAATTCTGGCGCGCTTTCCGCTATCAGGATGCGATGATCATCGATGTCCGGAGGAACGGCGGAGGCTGGACGGAATATTTCCTCATCGACAAGCTGGAACGGAAGATGACCGCGCAGAATGTTCTGCGGAATATGGTCCCGTTCCGGTATCCCGGGAGCACGTCGACCGGAAATTATGTCGTCATTTCGAATGAGGACAACGGATCTGACGGCGAAGCGTTCGTCGAGGATTTCAAGGCGCGCAAACTCGGTACGGTGGTCGGCGTTCCCTCCTGGGGCGGACTCGTCGGCATCCTCAATACCCAGCTGACGGTCGACAACGGCTCCATTGAGCAGTCGAACAATGCGTTCTACAACGCCGACGGCAAATGGCTGGTGGAAAATCACGGCGCCGATCCCGATATCGTGATCGACAACGATCCCGCGAGCGTCATGGCGGGGAAGGACCCGCAGCTGGAAAGAGCAATTCAGGAGGCGCTGAAAAAGGCGAAGGAAAATCCGTTTAATTTCCCGCCCGTCCCGCTCTATCCGAAGCGTTGACAGGGGCGGTTCAGGAAAACGCCGTACATTCAACGGCCGGGTATTTTCAGGCCTTTTTTGAATTCCTTCAGACCGGTTTTTTTGTCTGATGAAGAACGTTGCATTCGTCACATGCAGGTTGAAGAAGGAACGGAAATTTCACACATTCACGTACAATTTTCCGTCATGCGATGCGATGCAAGCGAATTCACCAGAATGACAGATGAATGTGCGTTCTTTTTTCAGCCGTTTCAGATTATGCTCCCACCTGCTTCCCGCAGTTGCGGGCGTCGTCGTGTCCATGCTCCCGGTATGCCCGGTATGTTTGAACTGACCACCTTCAAAACCAACCTGATCCCCCTATGAAAAAACTGTTATCGTCCCTTCTCGTTCTGATGACCCTTGGCGCGGTTCCTGCTGTGGCACAGCTTTCTGTCGTCGACCGGTTCGACCGGTCCGCGACGACCGACCTTTCGACGTCACCTCCGCCGTACAAGTGGGTGAAACTTCTGAACCAGGACGATCCGAGCGCCTCTCTGCAGATCAACGCCGATTCCACAGTGTCGGTGTACAATGCGCTCGGGGACGGTCATATGGGCGGCGTGGCATGGGACTCGCTGTTCACCGATACCTCGCAGGCGGCGATCATCGTCACCCAAAAAGGAGGCGACGGGATCAACGGGACGTTTTTCCTCAACTTCCGCATGAATTCGGAGGACGGGTCTGCGGCGAACGGGTATCGTCTCGCGTACATCGATAACCCCTCGGGGGTCGATAAGGTCATTCTTCAGCGTGTGACCAGCGGGGTCAACACCGGGGATCTTGTCTCGATCCAGCGGGAGATCCAGGTTGGTGATACCCTGATCGTAAAGGTGGAAGCGGACAAAACGATGAAAGGCCTTATCTGCGGCGCGAACGGGGTTCGCGATTCCATCGTTACCAACGACAATACCTATAATCCCTCTTCGTGGTACATCTGGCTTCGCGGATATCAGTTTGCCACACCCGCGAAGTTCACCGATTTCATGTTCGGAAGGATACCCGCTGACACAACGCACCCGGTGTTCAGCGTGACCCCGACGACTCTCAGCTTCGGAGCGGTTGCCGGAGGGAACTCGGCGATGGACAGCGTCAGCGTGCAGAACACGGGCGACGGGACGCTGAGGATATACTCGGCGGCGGCCGGGAGCATCGATTATACGGTGCGCCCGGTCTCGGCCCTGATTCCGGCCGGCAGCAGTGTAAAATTTTACGTGACGTTCTCGCCGACACACAGCGGGTCTGCCGGCGGCACGCTCTACTTCAACCACAACGCGGCCGGAACGCCGGGCACCGTGAGTCTGAGCGGCAGCGGGAGCGGCGGCAGTTATCCCGTTCCGGCGGTGACCGGA
>DATKPE010000013.1:0-9406 GCA_035524335.1 Bacteroidota bacterium | reverse complement strand
CGTTCTCCTCAATCGAAAGCGGGGTTTGGTGAAAGATGCTCCTTCCGTATGATTCCGCAGACGCCTTCTCGCGACAAAAAACGCCCTGACTCAGGTGGTCAGAGTGCGGTAGGTTACCATAGCCTCTTCTCCTGGTGAGCAACTCCCCGGATTCCGATTATTACATGTGAGAGTGGCAGAAATAAGTACGCATGTCATTCTGAGTACGTATGATATTTAACGGACGAAGAATCTAAGGCGTGTCCGGGATGAGATATCTCAAGTGGATTAAGAATCTGATAGCGCCGCCTTCGGCAAATAGTACCAAAGAGAAAATGTGCGGAATGATAAAGTGATTGCTGGGGAGTGGCAGGCTACGGAACAGCCGATTTCGTCGAGTATAGATTCTGCCATCTTCGATAATGTACGATACCTGAATCCATCTCTCTTGATGCCTCCAGTGTACGTTCTCCTCAATCGAAAGCAGGGTTTGGTGAAAGATGCTCCTTCCGTATGATTCCACAGACGCCTTCTCGCGATAAAGAACGCCCTGACTCAGGTGGTCAGAGTGCGGGAGGTCGCCATCGCATCCTCTCTTTTCAAGGAGAGGGGTAGCGGGTTCATGCGGGAATGACAAGGAGGATGGTTTTTAGCCGGATTTTTTTTATATTTAAAAAACATCCAACGACCCCCGAAATCCCTTATTTCTATGAGCAATCCCAGAATTCTTATCACCGGCGGCGCCGGCTATCTCGGCTCCATCCTGGTACCGACCTTCCTCCAGCGCGGCTACGAAGTCACCGTGCTCGACAATTTCATGTACGACCAGACCTCCCTCCTGGAGTGCTGTGCGAACGAAAAGTTCACCATCATCAAGGGAGACGCACGGAACGAAGCGACCATGCGGGCGGCCATCAAGGGGATGGATGTCATCATCCCGCTCGCGGCGATCGTCGGCGCGCCGGCCTGCGACCTCGACCCGGTCGCAACCACCACCACCAATTATGAGGCCGTAGCGCTCGTCAACCGGCTTCGCTCGAAGGATCAGCGAATCATCTTCCCCACCACCAACAGCGGATACGGCATCGGGCAGGACGGTGTGTTCTGCACCGAGGAAACGCCCCTCCGGCCCATCTCGCTCTACGGCCGGACGAAGGTGGATGCGGAGAAGAACCTCCTCGACGCCGGCAATATCATCACCTTCCGGCTCGCCACCGTGTTCGGTTTCAGCCCGCGCATGCGGCTCGACCTCCTGGTGAACGATTTCACCTATCGCGCCTTCCACGACCGGTATATCGTTCTCTTCGAAGCGCACTTCAAACGGAATTACATCCACATCCGGGACGTCGCGAAGGCGTTCCTTTTCGGGATCGACAATTTCGAGACGATGAAGAATCAGCCCTACAACGTCGGCCTGTCGACCGCCAACCTCTCGAAAATGGAGCTGTGCGAAAAGATCCGCGATCAGCTCCCCAAATTCAACATCTTTGTTTCCGAGATCGGCAAGGATCCCGATCAGCGGAATTACATCGTCAGCAACGACAAGATCGAAAAGCTCGGCTACCGGCCCGATCACACCATCGAGATGGGCATCCGGGAGCTGATCAAGGGCTTCCGCATCATCAACAACAATAAATTCGCGAACATCTGACGATGAAGGTCACGGGCGCAGACAAGATTCTCCTGACGGGAGCTTCCGGGTTCCTCGGATCGCATGTCCTTCCGGTGCTGAAGAAGCGCTACTCCTGCGACGTCGCCGTTGTCCGCCGGTCCGACTACGACCTGCGGGACGGCCGGCAGGCGGAGGCGATGTTCCGCGCGGTGCGGCCGACCATCGTGGTGCACCTGGCGGCCCGCGTCGGCGGTATCCTCTCGAACCGCAAATACCCGGTGGAATTCTACTACGACAACATCCTCATCAACACGCACGTCGTCCATGAAGCGTACGGGGCGGGCGTGAAAAAAATGGTGATGACGTTCGGAGGATGCAGTTACCCGGCCTCCGCCGTCTCGCCGATCGGCGAAGACCAGCTCTGGAACGGGTTTCCGCAGAAGGAGAGCGCCGCCTACTCGGGCGCAAAAAAGATGGAGGTGATCCAGTCGCAGGCCTACCGCGAGGAATACGGCTTCAGCTCGGTCTGCCTGATTCCCGGCAACATGTACGGGGAATACGACAATTATTCGCTTGAGCATTCGCACGTCATCCCCGCGATGATCCGGAAATTTTACGAAGCGGTGCGGGACGGAAAGGAAAGCGTGCCGCTCTTCGGGACCGGCAGGCCCCAGCGCGATTTCGTCTATGCGGCGGATGTGGCGGCGCTCGTTCCCTTCTTCATCGAGGAGTACGACTCTTCCGACCCCGTCAACATCTCGTCCGGCACCACCGTCTCGATCGCGGATCTGGCGAAGGAGATCAGCTCGCTCATGGGATACCGCGGCCGGCTCGATTTCGACACGACCAAACCGGACGGGCAGATGGTGAAGATCTTCGACGTGAAGAAAATGCGCGGTCTCGGCCTCAGCTGTGCAACGCCGCTCCCGGCCGGTCTCCGGAACACGATCACCTGGTTCAGGGAACAGTATCCGCGGGGCGGAGTCCGGCTGTGAAGATCGGCATCATCGGCGGCAACGGCTTCGTCGGATCGGGCATACGGCGGGCGCTCGAACGCCGCCACCACTGCAACGTCATCACGCGGGACAACTACGACGCGCTCCGCACAACGCGGTTCGACGTCGTTATCAACGCCAACGGCAATTCGAAAAAATTTCTCGCGGCCCAGGAACCACGGGAGGAATTCCTCGCATCCGTCGTCTCGGTCCAGCGGTCGCTTCTCGATTTTCCCGCCGATCTCTACGTCCACTGCTCCAGTGTCGACGTCTATCCCGACTGCAGTTCGCCGGAGACGACGCGGGAAGACGCGCGGATCGACCCCGAACGGCTTTCCCTCTACGGCTTTCACAAGTATCTCGCGGAACAGTGCGTCCGCCGCTATGCCCCCCGCTGGCTCATCCTCCGGTTCGGCGGTTTCGTCGGACCGGGGCTGAAGAAAAATCCGGTCTACGACATCCTGCACGGCGAGCCGCTCCGTGTGTCGGTCGATTCCGCCTATCAGTATCTGCCGACCGTCGCGGCCGGCGAGGCGCTCGACGCGCTTCTCACCGCCGGCGTCCGCAACGAGCTCTTCAACGTCTGCGGCGAGGGATGCGTCCCGCTCAGGGACATTGCCGCGCAGATCCCGTCGTACACCGTGCGCTATGCCGCAGGAACTCCGCGGGCGGAGCGATACGAGGTCGCGATCTCGAAAATCGCGGCGTATTACAAGGTTCCGGCCTCGGCCGCGACCGTTTCCGCGTTTCTTCGCTCGGCGGGCGCCGCCTCCGCTTCTCCGCCGGGTACGGGCAGATAGCCTCCGGCCGGACTCTTCCCATGCAGCCCCCGATCGCCGTCATCATTCCAACATTCAACAACAGGGCGCGGCTCCGGACTGCGCTCGACCACTGGCGCAGGGTTCAGTACGAACCGTTCACCGTCATCGTCGTCAACGACGGGTGCTCGGACGGGACCGGGGAGATGCTCCGCACCGAATATCCGGAGGTCGTCCAGCTCTCCGGCGACGGGAACCTCTGGTTCGCGGGGAGCTGTAACCTCGGTCTCCGCTACGCTCTCGATCATGGCTTTGCTTTTGCCACCGTCTTCAACGACGACAACTACCCGCCGCCGGAAATCCTGACCCGGCAGGTCGAATGCGCCGGGCGCCACCCGGGAGCGATGCTCGGGGTGAAATCGTACAAGCTCGGCTCGAACAAGGTCATCTGGGGCGTGGGCGGCTTCATCACCCGGCGGATCATCGGCAAGGGCATCACCTGGGTCGGCAAGAACGAGGAGGACACAAAGGGACTCTTCGAGAAGGAATTCGAGGTCGATTTCCTCGACGGTTCGGGTCAGTTTTACCCGGCCGACCTGATCCGCGGCAACGGATTCTGGGACGAACGGTATCAGACCTATTACGCCGACCTGGAATACGCCTACCGCGCAAAGCGGAAGGGGTACACGCTGATCAGCAATCCCGCCGCCGTCGTCTGGCACGACTACACCGAATCTCCCGTGGTGATGCGGAATATCGGCCGGTACAGATTCAAACTTCTCTACCTCCTCTTCAACAGGAAAAGCACCTACTGCGTTTATAACATGTTCCGCTTCTGGTTCACCTATTTTCCGTTCTCCGCGCCGCTCACGATCCTGCGCGTGTACGCGGTCATGGTGCGGAAGATCTATCTCGACCCGGCCCAGGCGGGAAAGAGGACCGACCGGCAATGAACATTCTCCTGGTCACCCCCTATCTTCCCCATCCGCGCTCGGGCCACGGAACGGGCGTCATGGTCTACGGCATGCTCCGACAGATGGCGGCCCGGCACGCCGTCACCCTCGTCAGCTTCTGCGACGCGCGCGAGCGGACGCTGGCCGGGGATCTGGAACGGCTTCCGATCACGGTGCATCTCGTCGGCCGGGAGAAGGGGCACGGTCTCGCCGGCCTTTCCCGTGCGTCGCTCGCCGCCGTCAGGATCTGGCAGTTTCTCGGGAGTCTGGTGCGATGGGAGCCGTATTTTGCCGGCAAATACCGGAGCCGCGAAATGCGACGGCTCATCCGCCGGCTGACCTCCGCCGGGAAGTTCGACGTTGCGGAGTTCGAGATGGCACAGATGGGGAGTTACGCCGGCGCGGCGCGCGGCGTTCCCCGGGTTCTCCATGAACACGATTTCACCTTCCGGCCGGCATACCGCAATTACCGCCGCCGGCGTCCGGGCCCGGCGAAGCTGGCGGCCTTCCTCGAGTGGTGCCGGTGGGCGTCGTACGAGAAACGGACAGCCCGGGAGTTCAGCGCATTCATCTGCGTCACCGAGCAGGACACGGCTCTTGTCCGGCGGATCATTCCCGGCACGAAGGCCCGGTACCTTCCGAGAGGAGTCGATCTCCCGGAGCCGGGGAGCTCCGCGGCGGTCCGTGAGCCGTTCACGCTTCTCTTCGTCGGCTCCTTTTCCCATGCCCCGAACGCCGACGCGGCGGCATGGCTGGTGAAGGATATTTTTCCGCTGATCGCGAAGAGGTTTCCGGAAACTAATTTGTATATTATCGGCGCAGACCCGCCCCGGAGCGTGCACCGGGCGGCCGCGGACGATCCGCGGATCCGGGTGACCGGATTCGTCGACGATCTGGCCGCGTATTACCGCCGGGCGTCGGTGCTCGTCGCGCCGCTGAGGTTCGGGGGCGGGATCAAGATGAAAATTCTGCACGCGATGGCCTACGGGATACCGGTCGTGACGACGGGAATCGGGCTGGAGGGGATCGAAGGCCGTTCGCCGGAAAATCTTCCCGCGGGCGATACGGCCGGTGCGGTCGCCGCGCAGGTCTGCAGACTGCTCGCCGACCCGGCCGCGGCAGCCACAACGGGCGCCGGGGGCGCCGCGCTCGTCCGGAAATACTATTCCTGGGAGCGCGTGGCCGGGGAGCTGGAGCGCATTTATCAGGAGGCCGCCGGAAGCGGAGCGCGCTGAGGCGGCGGATACCGATTTCAACCGAAAGGGTTCACATGGCGAAACAACGACAGGCGGGAACGGCGGCGACGGAGAGCTGGTTCGACAGGCTTTCGCCCGTCCGGCAGGACGCACTCCTTATCGGACTCATGTACGTCCTCCTGCTTCTTTTGTTCAACGAAATCATCTTCAAGGATCTCGTCTTCTCGTCCGGCGCCGACACCGCCGCGGCGGAGGCCTGGAACAGGGCGATCACGCATATCTCCGAAACGGAGCACGTCGAACCGCTCTGGATCCCGTACATCTTCGGCGGCATGCCGCTCTTCGGCTCGATGATCCTTCCCCGGCAGGTCGACTACTTTTACAGCGGGATTCTTGTGCCGGTCTCGAAGGTGCTTTTTTTCAACGCCCAGATGCACTGGATGATCCTGCCGTTCCTCATGATGGGGATCGGGATGTTCTATCTCGCGCGGCATTTCCGGTTTTCCAAGGGAGCCTCGTTCCTGGCCGCCGTCACGATGATGCTGAACCCGTATGCCGTCGGCCTGCCCGAAACGGGGCACGGATCGAAACTCATCGTGCTGAGCATTATTCCATGGCTTCTCTTCGCCGTGGTCAAGCTCTTCGAGCACCGGTCGCTTCTCTGGTGCGGCATTCTCGCGCTCATCACGGGAACCCTACTGCTCAACCGCCATCCGCAGATTGCCTTCTACGGTCTGATGGCGATCGGGCTCTATTTTGTGTATGAACTGGTGCTCGATATCCGGCAGCAGCCCGGAGCGATTCCGAAAAAAGCGATTCTCTTCGTCCTGGCGCTGGGGATCGGCTTCGGCATGTACGCCTATCACTACTTTCCGGTCAACGAATACGCCGAATATTCCATCCGCGGGAGCGGCGGCGTGGCGGGAGGGAGCGGTCTCGATTACTCGTATGCCACGAACTGGTCGTTCCACCCGTTCGAGATGCTGAATTACATCAACCCCTCCTTCTTCGGACTCAGCTTCTTCGGCGACAAGATCGACCAGTACTGGGGCTGGATGCCGTTCACGAATTCCACCGTCACGGTCGGGGTGGTCCCGCTCTTCCTCGGCATCCTGGGGCTTTCGTACAAACGGACCCGGTTCGTCTGGTACCTCATCGTGCTGGCGGTCCTCATGCTTTTCATGTCGTTCGGCAAGCATCTTCCGGTGATCTTCAATCTCATGTTCAACTTCGTCCCGCACTTCAAGCAGTTCCGCACGCCGGTGATGGTGCTTCACCTGATGCCGGTGGTGTTCGGCATTCTCGCCGCCAGCGGATACACCTTTCTTTCGGAGCTTCTCGGCCGGAAGGAGGGGGATGCGGCGGTCCTGCGGAAGAGGCTGACGGTGGTACTGGCGGTCATTGCCGGCCTGTTTCTCCTCGGGCTGGTGCTGAACGGGGTTGCGGAGAGCATCCTCTCGGGGTTTCTCTTCCAGAAGGAGGGGGAATCGTCGCGGGCCGCGGAACAGCTCAGGACAGTCCGGTTTCAGATTTTCTGGCAGGGATACATATGGGTCTCGGTGATCGGATGCGCGGCGATCGGTCTTGTGATCGCGGCCCTGCGGCGCAAGGTGGCGCCGTCGGTGCTGACCGCGGGTCTCGTCGCTCTCACGATCCTGGATCTCTGGGTGCTGGACCAGAAGTACATCAATCCCCAGCCGGCGTCGACGGTCACGGAACATTTCCGGAGCGACGCGACGATCGCACAGCTCCAGGCCCAGTCGGAGAAAGAGGTCTTCCGGGTGTTTCCCGCGGGACAAATGGACGGCGAGAATTTCATGATGTATCACCACCTCCAGTCGGTGGAGGGCTATTGCCCGGCGAAGCTGAAGATCTACCAGGACGTGCGCGATTCCTGTTTTTCGCGCGGGACGATGGCGGCATTCAACATGCTGAATGTCCGGTATCTGGTGGGACAGCAGGAAGGGCAGGACGGGTCGGTTCACACGGTGGTGCAGGCGAACCCGGGAGCCCTGCCGAGGGCATGGTTTGTCGACAGCACCATTCTCACGGCCTCCATGGCGCAGACGTTCTCGATCCTGAACTCGCCCGGATTCAACCCGGCGACGACGGCCATTGTGGAGAAGAGCGTGCCGGTCCGGCCGGGCCATACCGGCGCCGGACCGGTGCAGATCGTGAAGTACTCCTCCCGTGAAATCGTCCTCCATGCCGAGACGCCGCGGGAGGCGCTGATGGTGCTGAGCGAAATTTATTATCCCGCGGGCTGGACCGCGGCGATCGACGGCCGGGAGACGGAGATCTACAAGACGAACCATATCCTGCGGTCGGTGGTTGTCCCGGCCGGGGGGCATGAGATCGTGTTCCGGTTCGATCCGCCCGCCTATGCGAAGGGATTTGCGATGACGAACATATCCTGGGGGTTGACGGTGCTCCTGATGGCGGCGGGAGGCGTCATGACCTATGCCGCCCGCAGGAAGAAGAACGGAAGCGGGGGAGAAGCCGGAACGCCGGCGTAGCAGGGAAGAGGGGGACGGGCTGAAAATGGCAAAGGGTCGGAAATCCGACCCTTTGGCGTTTCTGTTCCCGGGGAAGAGTTACATTTCTTCCATAAGGGTACGCTGTGACCGGCGCACCGCCTTGATTTTTTTCATGCGGCGCTGGACGGACGGTTTGGTGAAGTAGGCTCGCTTCTTCACTTCCTTCAGGATGCCGGACCGCTCGTATTTCTTCTTGAACCTCCGGATCGCGCGATCGATGTTTTCATTCTCCTGAATGATGATGCCGACCATGTCTGTCACCTCCTTCCGTCATTGTTGCGAAATCAGACCGGAACATCTGCCGACGGTTCCGGTTTAAGGTTTTCGATAAGGCGGCGTTCGCCCTGCTTTTCAAACGAGACGACGATCGCCTGCCCTCCGTCGGAGGTCTTGATCTTGCTCACGACCTTGCCGACGTCGTTCCACTCGCTGTGGAAGATTGCCTCTCCCACCTTGAACGAATTGCACGGCTGGTACACTGTTGCTTTCGATGCTTCCGGTTTTGTGTCGGCCGCCGCGGAGTTCTGGCCCCCCGTATCGATGAGGGACGTGTGATGACACCGCGCACAACGGTACCAGACTTTGTTCGGGACTCCATCCATCTCCCCCACGAATTCCATTCTGGTCAGTTTGTTGCAATAGCCGCAGAACCGTTCTGCGTATTTCGACCGAGCCATGGCTCACCCAAATTGTAGTGAATGGATATGTGAATTACCGGAGATGCGAGAGAACAGCTCTACACCCTCTGCGAAGGAACCCCAATGTAGAATTGTAGGATTGTATCAATGATGCATCTCGTGCCCTGTTATAATATAGGAAAAAATCGCCCCTTAGTCAATGATTTATTCATGAAAACGTAATGTTTCGGCCATTTTTGGGCAATTTCGTCCATCCCTGTCATAAGTCCATTAAATTCATCAGATAAGACCTTTTCACCGCCGGAGCACGTTGAAAAGATGGGGGAGAATGAGTACCTTCCCGTCATTCCGGCCGGTCATCATCGACCCCGGACAGTTTCACATCCGACCACTTTCCGGAGCCCGCGATCGCATGAAACGAATCTCTCTTCTGATGTTCTTGCTGGCGCTGGCGCCTGTCTGCGCCCGCTCTCAGGCGGGAATGTTCCGGGATTCCCTGCTCGACAGGATGACGGGCGGCTGGGTTCTCCAGGGGACGATTGCCGGCGGGACCACGACGCACGACGTCGACGTGGCGTGGGTCCTGGAGCACCGCTATTTGCAGATCCACGAGGTATCGCGCGAGAAGGATTCGACCGGCGCGGCGCTTTACGAGGCGCTGGTGTACATCGGATGGGACGCCACCCGCAGGCAGTATTCATGTCTCTGGCTCGATGTGACGGGGAGCGGCGGCATTTC
>DATKPE010000012.1:0-73622 GCA_035524335.1 Bacteroidota bacterium | reverse complement strand
TTTTTACCAGATCATGCCGTCTTATTGGGGTTCCTTCATTGTCAATTGCCAGATATCCGCCTCTTTTGTTTCCACAGTATAATAGAGCGTGCGGCCGTCAGGCGATATCTGGTAATAAGGATTCGAAATGGCGGGCTGATTCTCCAGTTCGCGAGTAATTTTTGTCCGCCTGTCGACGATGAACAATTTCCCGTGCCTTACATAGATCAATCTCTGATTATCCATGAGCCAGTGAGGCTGTGAACCGGAATCGGTGATCGATTCATACGTTTTGGTTGCCAATGAATAGATGACCACCCCCGACCGGGATCCTCCGGCGAGGTATTGACTGTCGGGAGATACCGATGTCGCCAGGAAGACATCGGATCCGTTTGCTGGAAATTGATATTTCCGTTCAGTCCGACTGCCGGGCGGTTTTGACAGATCGACCGTCACCAATCCCGAGTCGCTCGCACACAACAACATGTTCCCGCCGGGCATGGAGAGGATCGGCTCTATGAAGAACCCGCGCGGTGTATCCTTCGTGAGCTGTTCAAGATTGCCCCCGTCGGCGTTTATGCACCAGAGCTCATAGTTGCCGCTTCGGTCCGACATGAAGGCGATTCTTCTGCCATCGGGGAGCCAGAACGGAGTCCGGTCTTTATAGACGTCATTGGTCAGCTGGCGAAGCTCGGTTCCATCCCTCCTCATAACGCAGACATCTTCCTGCGTTCCTCCGGTCGTCAGCGCAATCCATTCACCGTTGGACGAAAGAGAAAAATCGGCGTATATCCGGGTTCCCTGGGTCACGGCATGCGGCGTTCCGGTGCAGGCTCCCTTGTCGGGATCCAACCCGACTTCATAGACGTTTGACCGCTGATCGATGGCGACGTACACCACGCGCCGGCCATCCCGGGAAATTCTCAAATACCCGCTGTAGCTGGCAGGTGTCGTGATCGGCTGGGGCTCGCCCAGCACCCTGCCTGTCTGCTCGTCGATGGCAATCCGCCAGAGGTTCATGCTTCCGCCCCGGTCACTCGAGAAGTAAAGGTATTTCCCGTCAGGCGACCAGACCGGATCCCAATCGACGTACGCGTCGTCCGTGACCGCGACGGGATCACCGCCGGAAACCGGTACCGTCCAGATATCTCTTTGACCGCCGGCATGCACCCCCCAGAAGGCGATCCGGAATCCATGCGGAGACCATTGAGGCTCCATCGCGTCTCCCGTGCCGATCTTTCGCTTCTCTCCCGTGGCAACCGTTATTTGCCAGAGTTCACTGCCGATACCGGACCTCATATTCGGATCGAGAAACGCCATTGTCGAACAGACAATTTCCCTGCCGTCCGGCGACCAGGAAGGATTATAGCCGAAATCGCTCAACCGGCGGATGTTTTCACCCGTAGCTCCCATGAGAAAAATACCCTGCTCACTCCCCCAACGGACGAATGCGATCTCCTGACCGTCCGGCGAAATTGCCGGTTGGGTGTCATCCACCTTCGTATTCGGCGTGAGGTTAATGGCGTTTTCCCCGCCTATCCTTTTCAGGAAAATCATGTTGGGCCCGTTCTCGTTCCCTTTCTCATAAACAATATAGTTGCCGTCCGGTGAAATATCCGGATTGTATTCGATCCCCGGTTCATCCGTGAGTTGTGTAAACGACATCTGTACGACACCGGCACTTTTCGGTTTCGTGAAATAGATGACCAGTCCATAGACGAGTACGCCGGTCAGGATGATCCCCAAAGTTATTACCGTCGCGCGCATCTTATTGCCGCCGCCTGAGGATCCGGGAATAGACGGATGGGTCCCCGAAAGACGCAGGGGCGGTTCAGGGGACGGGAGGGAATGTTCGCGGGAATGCGTGACCCGTGTCGTCTGTCTCCTCAGGCGGCGGAGATCAACCAGCATTTCGCTCACAGTCTGATACCGGTCTTCAGGATTCTTCTCCATCGCCTTGCTGATGACATACACTGCATCGGGGGGAAGTTCGGGGCGATAGTTCTGGACCGGTTCGGGTTCCTCATTGAGGATCGAATACATCATCGCCGCTTCGTGCTCGCCGCGGAAGGGAAGGTGTGCGGTAAACATCTCGTACAGAACGACACCGAAGGAGAAAATATCGGATCGGGCGTCGATTTCCCCGCCCTGAAGCTGTTCCGGCGCCATATAGGCGAGCGTTCCCACCGTGCTCGAGGTCCGGGTGAGTTTGACCGAGCCCCGGAGCTTTGCCAGACCGAAATCCATCACCTTGATCTGACCTTTGGCGTTGACCATGATGTTGTCGGTCTTGATGTCCCGGTGCACGATCCCCTTGCTGTGCGCCTCGTGCAGGGCCTCGCCGATCTGAATGGCATAGCTGACCGCATCATCCGCATTGACGACCGGAAGTTTCTTCCCCAGCGTCGTGCCGTCGATGAGTTCCATGACGATAAAGAGCTGACCGGTATCCTCTTCGATGCCGTAAATCGTGCAGATATTCGGATGATTGAGGGCGGCCGACGCCTGTGCTTCCCGCAGGAACCTCTCTTTGTCCTGGTCCGAGGCGGCGAGATGGGAGGGAAGGAATTTTAATGCCACCGCGCGCCGGAGTCTGGAGTCCTCCGCTTTATAAACGATTCCCATGCCCCCCTCTCCGAGCTTCTCAAGAATGCTGTAATGGGATATCGATTTGCCTGTCATGATATAAGAACCCTGCTGTAAATGATGATGTGAAGATAAATAGAATCCAAAGGACTTTCAAGCTTGTTCGGTTATGAAAAGAAACACCGAAATCTGTTGAAATATCGTTCACCTGTTTTCGTCCGGTATGGGGTGATCGTCCGCGCATAATATTCTGTCCGCTGAAAATAAAAAAGCCCCGGTCGGATTCGGCCGGGGCTTTCCAGGTCACGCTGGTTGAATCTATTTCACAAAAACCATCTTCCGCACCTGGACGAATTGACGGTGCGCACTGCCGGTGCCGGCGGCGGACAGCCGGTAGAAATAGACGCCGGAAGCACCCGACGATGCGTTCCACCGCACTTCCTTCCCGCCGGCCGGCTGAATGCCGTCGACGAGCGTCGCGATTTCCTGTCCGAGAATGTTGTAAACCGTCAGCCGCACGCGGCTCTGAACGGCAAGCGTGTACCGGATGGTGGTGGACGGATTGAAGGGATTCGGATAGTTTTGATACAGCGCGAACTCCTCCGGAATGCCCCGCGGGTCCTTCTTCACGCCGTCGACAAGAAAACTGCTCTGCGGCATGAACCGCACGATCGTCGATGAATTTGTCGTGATGTGCTGCAGGGGCCGGTATTTTTGCGTCGACAGGCCGACGGCAACGATTTTACTGTCGCTCTGAATCCCTATCCAGCGCACCTCGTTGACGGAGACCTGGCCGGACGTCGTCCCGATATGATAGATGATCGCCCCGTTCGACCCGAAGGAGACATCCGGCGCTCCGTCAGGTGTGTAGCGTTCGATGGCGAACGCCTCATGGCCGGCAGAATCGCCTGCCTGGCCGGCAACGAGGATCCGTCCGTCGGCCTGCATCGTCCCGCACGCCGGCATATCGTACGTCCCCGTCCCTTTACTGAGCCGCCGGACGACATACCCCCGGTTCCCGAACGACGTGTCGATCGAAGCGTCGGTGTTGAATCTCATTGCGGTGAAACCGGCTACCCCCTTCTTGGTAAAGCAATATCCGGTCAGCACAATGCGGCCGGCTGAATCGAGGCCGACACCGAATGGTTCTATGCCGCCGAGGCTGTCGGGCAGTATGCGGTGAATCCCTCCCGACGAGCCGAACGACGGGTCGGACGTGCCGGTGCTGTCGAACCGCGCCAGGGCGAGTCCCTCCACAAAATTGGAATCGGAAATTCCTGCGGCAATGAGCTTGCCGTCCGGCTGACGGACCAGACACCGCGTCTGATCGGACTCGGTGTTACCGGTGCTGTAATACTCGACGATGCCCGTGCCGGAACCGAACGACGGATCGAGCGCCCCGTCGGCGGTGTACCGGACGAGAGCGTTTTCCGAGTTGACGGTGCCGTAGCCCCCCTGGAGGCTGGTAACTCCCCCGGCGACAATCTTATTGTCGGGCTGAATGAGGAGGGAATAGGCGGCATCGCTGTTGGTGTTGCCGGGGAGTTTTGTCCGGACGGTGCCGCCGGTGCCGAAGGTGCTGTCGACCCTGCCGTCGGTCGTAAATCTCGCGAGACCGAAGGACGATATGGGATGCGAGAGATTCTGCTTGTCGGTTGCAATACCGCCGAGAACGATCTTACCGTCGTTCTGGAGCGCCATCGTATAGGCATAGTCCTCCGACCTTGTGCTTCCGGCGATATGCACCCTCGCGACGCCCTGAGAACCGAACGCCGTGTCGACGGTTCCGTCCGCGTTGTACCGCGCAACGAAAAATTCCATGTTGCCCGAACTGTCCATGCACGCTCCGCCGGCGAGGATCCTGCCGTCGGGCTGGATGGCGCCGCAGTAAGTATAGGCGCCCTGATCGGCGGCGGAGAATGTGTCGACGACCCCCTCGTTCCCGAATGTCAGGTCGAGCCACGGCGTTTTGCCCAAGACCGACGGCGTTCCGAGAAGGGTGACGAGTGTCGAATCGTCGTAGACGCCCTTGTTGCCGTGGTCGATCAGTATTTTCATGGTGTCATTGTTCAGACCGCCCCAGGAGGGGACGAGCAGGTTCGCCGTGTTGGAATCAACCGAAAGTCCCGCATGATTGTATGTCCGTCCGCCGGAGGGACCGGTGTTGATCAGCTTCAGGTCGAACGTTTTCGATCCGCCGCTGTTGCGGAGAAGAAGCCCGGTCTGGCCGGTGAGCCGGATGCGGACAGAATCGCCGCCGGCCGCGGCAATGTTCGTCACCTGGAACAGATGTTCCGAAGCCGCGGTCGAGAAAATCGCCCTGAAGACGAGATTTTTGGACTGGGCATCCGTGTTGGCAAACGTCATCCCGTCGCCGAACTGCAGACGGTCGGTCTGCGCACTGTTCCCGTCCGTCCGGCGATAACTGTACGCCGTTGAATCGGTGAAAAAAGAGAACCGGACATTGGGATCGGACGGATGTGCGACCACGGCGGAATAGCCCGCGGAGGGACCGGTGAGCGGGAGGTAGTACCCGAGCGGCGGGCCCGCGGTGGCGTTCTCAGACTGTATCGGATGAGCCGACGTCATGGTCGAAAACCACTTTCCGCCGGAGGCGTCGTATCCGATGGAATCCCCGGATGCATCGGTAATCCGCACCGATGCCGGAGGGAAGGCGTACGCCATGCAGGTCGGGGAATATTCGGCGGTAATTTTTCTCACCGGCGACGCCCCGGATCTCTTTGGATTGATAACCGGCGCCGAAAGGGCATTGCTGACCGGATCCTTCAGAAAGAGACCCCACCCCGACGCGCTCCAGGTGGTGCCGTCGACAGGATAGCTCCATGTCCCCGATCCCGTTCTGGTGATGGTGATACACCGCGTCCGGTCGCCCGGATAATTATTGTCATAGACAAAAAGCGAGTCGACCGTCGGGCCGCTGTTCAACCGGTAGGGGTTGACGACATGCGCGCCAACGCTGCTCGAGAGCCGGAGGATGCGGTCGTCCCGTATTTCGGTGCTGAACATGTTTTTGATGTCGGCGATCGTCTGCGCAGGAGTGGTCGACCACATCGAATGCAGATACGACTGCTGGGCTTTGCCGTACTGATACAGATAATAGGTGTTGATGAGCTCCCTGCTGGCGTCATCCGGTCCGTTGAAGGAGTAGAGACGGCTGACGCCGCCCGGAGGCGTCATGTACCCGTCGAAACAGAGAAACGCGGTCGTCGCGAAACCACTGCACGATCCGCCCCAGCCCTCCTTGAGCGCACCCCAGTAATCAACCGCCTTCTGATTGTAGTTATAACTGCCGGTGGATGGGTTGGTATAAAAACACTGGGATTTTGTGAATGCGGCGGTGTAGAGCGGCCAATCCGGAAAATCGGCCGGAATCGCAAGATACGGCACACCGGGGAAATAGGCCGGATACTGCATCTGCGTTCCGGGATCGATGCCGGTATAATCGAACTGCTGCCACCAGAGCTCGGGCCACATGTTTCCGTCCTCGTTCTCGAAACTCCATCCGTCCATCGCCGGATCGAAGGCAATGTAGTTGCCGTTCGCATCGATCTTCGTCAGGACATACGGTTTGATATGAAAAGTGTCGGAAAGAGCCGACACATCCGCGTTCGACGAGGAGCGGAGAAGGATACGGCATTTTCTCGAGAGAACATCGGCCGGCACGGGATTCCAGGCGAAGCTCCCTTTGTCCGCCGGATAATTTCCCGCCAGGTAGGTGTATTGAACCGGATACTGATCGGCCTGGGTCGTATAGAGAATATCTAATGAGTCGATCTGCGTCGCGCTCCAGCGGATGGTGTCGGTCGATCCGGCGACGAAAAGGGAATCCTTCAGAGGCCGGAGAATGAGGATCGCGACGCCTCTCAGGTTCTGCGAGAATTCCGAACTGTTCCCGGCCTGATCGGTTGCGATGGCGGAGATCCACATGCCCATGCTGTCGGCCGGGACGACAGCCAGAAACAGCGCCGTATCATTGACGCCGGCGGTGGTATGGATCGAATCGAGCCACGTCTTTCCCGGACCGTACCCTGCCGCCGCGGGCTGGGGAACGGAATAAAAATCAATGAGATAATTGCCGCCCGCGATCCCCGGAAGCCGGCCATAGATCGTATCGCCGGCGCCGCCGTAATGGATCGAGTCCAGAATCGGATAATTCTGCCCGTCGTTCGGCGCGGCCGCATCGGGGGAACCGTTCGGGTTGACGCCCGGAGGAGCCAGATCGATCCCGAGGCCGGCGTTGGCATAAATGGAATTCAGACGGATGGTGTTCCTCAGACCGCCGGTCACCGATATTCCCGCACCGTCGCTGTTGCAGATGAGGTTTCCCGCGGCACGGGAGGTTCCGCCGAAGAGGTTGTCGGATCCGGCGACGGCGATTCCGTCGGAGCCATTCCCGAAGGCGAGCGTGAGGCCTGCATCCAGGCCGAGTATATTACCCTGAATCCGGTTATGCGAAGACAATTCGTCCAGGTAAATGCCGTTCGCGACATTCCCGGAGATGATGTTCCGCTCTCCCGGTCCGGTACTGCCGATATAGTTCCCGGAAGCGCTGTCGAGTTCGATGCCGTTGTAATTCGGCAGGACCTCCTCGCCGGAGCCGCTGAGGCCGATTCTGTTCCCGACCACGATATTGCCCGTTGCCGTCTGACCCTGGATGGTGATTGCCGAGCCGTTGTTGGCGGAGAGGAGGTTCCCGGCGACGGTTACCGGGCCGGTATGGTCGATCCAGATTCCCCCCTCAAGGTTGCCGCAGAAGGAGTACGTTCCCTGCGGGTCGATGCCGATGTAATTATTCTGGACGATGGTGCCGCCCGCAAGCGAATCGAGGGCGATGCCGACATGATGGTTCGCCGAGATGATGTTGCGGGCTGCGTCGAGCGGTCCGCCGACCGTATCGCCCGGCCCCTCGATGAATATGCCGTCCTGCCGGTTGCCGACGGTATCGGGGATCGTCGTCCCCTGGTAATAGGTAAGCCCGATCAGGTTCCCGACAATGGAATTGCCTCCGGAGGTGGCGGGAGCGATGTAGACGCCGGAATAATTGTTGTCCGAAATCCGGTTCTGCGCGGCCGCGGAGAGTCCGCCGATGATGTTCCCGGTCCCCGGTCCCATGATCGCGACTCCGAAATCATTCCCCGGTCCCCCGGAACCCGTGATTTCCATGCCGATAAAGTTTCCTGTTATCTCGTTGCCGCTTCCGCTGGAAATCATGATTCCGACCCCGTTGAAGATGGTCGAATCCGCATCGTGCACATGAAGACCGATGAAGCCGGTGATCGAGAGCCCGGCCACGATGCAGTTGTCGGCGGAAATCTCGAGACCGTTCACCTCCGTGCCGGCCGCGGAACCGTCGATCTCGATCTGCGGCGTTCCGCTGTAGCCCGGCTGGCTCGTTCCGTCGATGGTCGTCTGTACGGTGATGACCGGCAGTCCGGACCGGACACTGATAGTATGCCCGGCAGCGGTGTTGATATTGAACGTGATCGTCGCCGGTCCTCCGCTTTCGTTCGCATCCCGGATCGCTTTCCGCAGGGATCCCGCCCCGGTATCTGCGGTGGTCGTGACGACAAAGGATGCGGCGGTTCGGTTACCGCCGTATACCCGATGAATGCCCGACATTCCGCCGGAGCCCCTGCGGCCGGTCGCCCCGGTCACCGCCGGACGAACGGAATGATGTTTCACCACCGGCAGAGCGGCGCCCTTTCCCGTTTTTCGTACGCCTGAGCCGCCGGAGAGGGGACCTGCAGTCGCCAGCAGGGCACAGAGACAGGCCGCAATTATAAACCGGAAACGGGAAATTGAATTCAGTCGGTATGTTTGGTCAGAAGATTTCATGTCTGCTCCTCCGGGTAACACTCCATCCGGCGGGCATTGCCAGCCGGAAAAGGCGTCGTTCCCGCTGTGAGAAGAAATTTTGAGGGAGAGGAATCTTCCGCCCGGCGTCACTGCGTTTCGGACGGATGAACGGTCGAATGAGGATGATTGGACAGGCCTGCGCCCCTGATCGGGCGGCGCCGGTTACGCTTTACCGCATTGCGACTATTATAGCAATCCAACGGATGATATTCAACCCCGATGGCAGGCCTGTGCGATGTTCGGTCGGCCGGACATGTGAAAATGGGACGAGGCGCTCTCTTATTGAAGGAACATCCGGGGAGGGATAAACGGGTAAACCGGACTTGCCGGCCGGCGCCTACAGCCTCATGGGCGGAGTATTTTATCCGCTTTGCCGGTCACTTTATCCGGTTCTTCAACCCGGGAACAAAACGACCAAAGAAGCAGTTTATCCGACATCAGCCGGTCCGGGAAACCGGGAACCGCCCGTCGCGGATTGTTTATTCATGTTCCTCCCATCATCGCACCGTTCCTGTCCGATCACCTGTCCATTTTGACTGGGGATGAAATATGAAAGCTATGAGGATGGTTCCACTCGCACTTCTCATCTGCTCTCTTTCCTGTACCAGGGACAATGAGATTCCGATTCCCGTCTTCATCAGCCCGGAGCCCGTCATCGAAACCTATCCGACGATCATCGACACGACCGACATGTTCACATTCTCGTACACCGCATCGGGATCGACGGACTCCTATTCCGAATCTCTGCGGTTTACCGACAATCAGGTGAGCTACTCCTGTGCTGTGACGTCGTACCGCGGTGGCTCTTGCATTATTACGCTGGTCGACACGTTCGGGCAGGTGTTCAGGACCGACTCGATTGCCGGGAACAGTGCATTCGACGGCCAGGACCTGGGCCGCTATTCCCCCGCGAGAATCGACATCCGTATGAACCGGCTCACAGCCCTGATCACCGTCGTTCTCGCGCGTCAGCATCTCGGCAATGGACCGGAAATCCTCGGGCTCTGGCAGTGGGAATACGGAAGCAACCCGGCCTGGGGTCCGCAATATTTCTCCCCCGCGACGAAAGGATACAACATCCTTTATGCGTTCGGCAGGGACAACATCCTCTCGGTTTTCAAAAATGGAACAATCGTCTGGAAAGGGATTTACAGCGCACTGCCCCCTCCCCCCTCCTACGACGATGGCATGCTCGTGTGCGAAAATGTTCCTTATTCTCCATGGGACACGCCCTGGGAAGGATTATCCCGAACCCAGAATATATGGTTTTCGCATCCGGATACGATGGTGCTTACCCCGACAGATTACACCGACGCGTCCGTATATACTTATTCGAGGGTCAGCAATCTGGACCGGGGGAAGAAAATTGAGAATCTTCGTTAATTTCATCAACTGAATCCCATGCGGCTGTATGCTGATCGCAATAATGGATCAGCAGTGCCTGGCGTTGGCGCGGAGAGTAGTATTGAAATGATCTTTCTGATTCCCCGCCTCAATGATCACACGATAACCCCGGGAATGAGGTCGATGACAGACTTCGGGAGAATTTCCGGGGAAAATAATCCCGGAGGAGCTCACATGAAGAGGAACCCGGCATGACTGCCGCACCTCACGCACGGCGCTCGTATTCGTCGAGCTTCGACCGGATCAGGAGGGCGCTCTGACGGAGGAGATTTTTCTCTTCCGGGGAGAGCGGAATGGGAAGGATGCCGAGGTCTCCCTTTCCGCCGATGAGATGCGGAAAGGAAAGCGTGACGTCCCGGACCCCTTCAACGTCGGCGGTGCGGGTGCTGACCGTCAGGACCGCCCGGTTGTCGCGGTTGATCACGTCGACCAGCTTTGCGATCGCGCCCCCGATGCCGTAGTAGGTCGAACCTTTTCCTGCGATGATGCTGTAGGCCGCCGTCCGGACTCCGTCGTCGATCGACCGGCGGACCTTCTCGTCGAACGGAATGTTCCTGAACCTCACAAACGCATCGAGCGGGAGGCCGCCGATATCGATGTTCGACCAGGTGAGCACCTCGGAATCGCCGTGCTCCCCGATCACGTAGGCATGGACATTCTGGGGATCGACCCCGACCTGCCGTCCGAGGAGCGACCGGAAACGCGCGGTGTCGAGCGTCGTCCCTGTGCCGATGACGCGCGATGCCGGGATACCGTGCCGCTCGGCCAGTCGGGTCGCGAGGTGAGTGATGATGTCGACCGGGTTGGTGGCCACCAGCAGAATCGCCGCCGGGTTGACGCGGGCGATATGCGCCACGATCTCCTCCAGGATCGCCGCGTTCCGTTCCATCAGCATCAGCCGCGTTTCGCCCGGTTTCTGGCTGGCCCCGGCCGCGATCACGATGACCGTGGCGTCCCGGAAATCTTCGTACGTGCCGGCGGCAATGTCGGTCGCATCGGCGAACGGAACCGCATGCCGGATGTCCTCCGCCTCCGCCCGCGCCCGGGCGGGGTTTGCATCCACCAGCACAATTTCGCTCGCCGCCTTCCGGAGCATGACCGCATATGCCGCCGTCGCGCCCACCATGCCGCTTCCCACAATTCCGATTTTCATGCAATTTTGAGATAGTGTCAGATACCCGCCGGTTCATTTCCGGGGATAGTCCCAATAAATGCCTTTTCCGCAGGTAGTCAAATCATCTATTAATGAAATTATTGCCGGGTGGTTCACTCCCGGATCATCGCAGCATCCATAAACGCAAAACCCCGGCTGATGACCGGGGTTCTGTGATCCTGTTACGGATAAAGACTATTTGATCAACAGCATCTTCCTCGTCTCGGAGAATGTCCCTGCCGTCAGGCGGTAAAAATAGACGCCGCTCGGGAGATTGTTTCCGGCGAACGTCGCTTCCCCGTAGCCCGCATGTTCCACGCCGTCCACGAGCGTCGCCACCGGCTGGCCGAGCACGTTATAGACGGTCAGCGTTACGCGGGTTTCCTTCGGCAGTGAATAACGGATGACCGTCGCCGGATTGAACGGGTTCGGATAATTCTGTTCGAGCGCGTAGGCGGCGGGCAGACCGGACCGCGGATTGTCCTTCACGCCGGTCGTCTGATTTGCGATCGTGAGCGTGTCGGTGATCGAGCCGGTATTTCCCACATCCTCCAGTATCTTCACCGGCAGATGCAGATCGGGCCAGTTCGGCTGAATATAGTGCGTCGAGTGCGCCGGAGCCGTAATACCGGTGTGAACATACTTTCCGGCGATTCCCGCCCCCCCGATCTGCACCGAGAGATCGTACGTTTTCTGCGGCCCCAGATTGACGATCTTCAGCCGGCCGCTGTCGGGGACGCTCATCTGCAGGCTGTCCGAGGCTGACATGAGGCAGTTTGCGATCCGGATCGTCCGTTCATCCGCCGGCAGTGTGAGGACCGCCTCCATGTTGACCCTTTTCGAAGCCGGGTCGGGGTTGCCGACAGCCAGCCCGTTACTGAATGTCAGGCGGTCTGTCTGGGATCCGGATGCGTCGTTCCGCCAGTAGCTGAACAGGCTGAGGGTGTCGAACACGCTCACCCGGGAAACGGTATCCGGGAATGAGCTCATGCTGATCCGGTATGATCCCGCCGGAACAAAATACCCGGGCGGCGGCTGGTACCTGCTTGTCGGAGGAATGATCGGAATCCCGCCCGGTAATGTGTTGGTCACCGTGCTGTCGTGAAATCCGATCGTCCCGCCGGTCGAATCGGCGATGGTGATCGCGGCCCCGGGGGGCGCGAATATTTCCAGGTTTCCTGCCGGCACCTGTGCGGGCCGTGCGGGCACCGGCGTCGGCATTGCGCCCACGCCGACTGTCCGTGGAAGGATCGGCCGGCTCAGGAACGTATCCACCGGAGCTTCCAGATAGAACCGACCGGTGCCAACCGCCCACCCCAGCGGGGGATAAAACCAGGTATTGTTCACCGAATCAATATACACGATCGGATCGCCGTACTGCGGGCAATTGCCGTCGGGGCAGTTGCTGTCGTAGACGAGGACCTGGACCATGCCGGGACCGGCGCCCCATTTCAGAGCATAGGGGACGACGGAATGCGCCTCCGGGGACCAGGGATCGGCCATATAGAGCGATTGGTCGTTCTGGATCGAGGAGGTAAACCGCTGTTTGATATCCGCCAGCGTTTCCCGCGGTGTTTTCCCTGCCATGGTTTTCACATATTGAATGTTCGCCAATCCGAGCCAGTTCTCCATATAAAAATTGACGATGAGCCGGGTGGAATCGTTGATCGCCAGGTCATTCAAAGCGGTAAAATCCCCCAGCTGGGGATAGAGCCCCTTGAACTGGTCGGGATAATCGAAGTTGATCAGACTGCTGACGGAAAAACCGAAACACGATCCTCCCCAGATCGCCAGATTGTCCCTCCAGTACCAGTAGGCCCGCTCCGAATAGATGACCGGCGACGAACTCACGTAACAGTTCGCAATTCCGAAGACCCTGACAAACAGAGGCCAGTCGGGAAAAGCCAGGCTGTTGACGACTTTAAAAAGGGTATCATACCGCAGCGCGGTCATCGGGTCGGTTCCGGTCCGGTAGTTGAACTGTTTCCACCACTTCTCGGGCCACATGGTCCCGCTGTCGTTCCTGAACTGCCAGCCGTGAACCAGCGGATCGAACTTCTCAAAATCCCCGCCCGCTTTGAACCGCGTTAGGATATACGGTTTGATCCTGAACTGCCCGCTCATCGCCTGATGCGAGGTGTCGGAAAGATCGGTGATTCTGATTCTGCATTTGGCGCGGAGCGTCTCCGGGACACTCCATTCATGGAGCGCGGGAGTCGCCGGCGCGCTGGCGTCGATCGTCCGGAACGTCTGTCCGCTGTCGAGACTGAGCTCGATCTTCAGCGCCGATGCCCCCTCCGCCTTCCACTCGATCAGGTAGTCCGATCCCGCAAGAACAACCTCGCCCTGGACGGGAGCCGTGATGCTGAGGCCGCTCGTCTGCACCCAGGTCCATTGAACCCACGAGGAATTCACCCAGGTGTTCAGGATCCAGCCCTGGTCGAGCTCGGTCGATTCATTTCCGTTCGCATCGTACGACATGCTCGCGTTCGACGAATTCACCCATTTCCCCCCGCTCCACTTCTGGTACAGATCGCCCGTTTCATGCTCATTCGCGTCGTCCGTGTAAATATCCTGCGAGTAATTCACCCACGCGCCGTTGTTCCAGACCTGCCACAGGTCGACCGACCTTCTGCCGTTGACATCAAACGAAAAACTCCCGAGCTCGGCATTCGCCCAGGCGCCGTTCAACCACGACTGGCACAAAAGGATCGTCATGTTCCCGGTCGAATCATACGCCGCGCTGTACAGGAGCGAATTGACCCACGTCCCGCCGCTCCAGGTCTGGTAGAGATCGCTCGTTTTGTTTCCCTGCGCATCGTTCGTATAGGTGTCAAGGTAGAGGTTCGTGCCGGACGTGCCGTTCCAGTCCTGTCCCAGCATGCTCGTCTCGCGTCCCAGCGAATCATACGAACTGCTGTCCCGCACCCCCCCCGCATACCACGCATTTGTCGTCGTGTCCCAGGTCCGGTCCACATAAATGATCTGATTTCCGTTTTCATCGTACGTCCAGGTCTCGAGATCGACATTCACCCACGCTTTGTTTTCCCATCCCTGATTGACCGTCATCGTATCGTAGTCGTTCGCATCATGGTAGTGAAGATTGCGCACGGTATTCACCCATCCATCCTTTGTCCACCCCTGGGCGACAACCTGGGAAATGACCCACCCGCTCGAGAGAGCCGCGTCCGGCGATGCGCTCCGCCGCACTCTGCCGGCCTTGTTGTTCACGGCGGAACGCCCCGTCATCGGCCGGACAGCGCCGCTCACGCTTCCTTTCAGTGCATGGGAGACGGCGGTCCCCCGGAATACACGTTCGAGATCCCGTTGCCGGTCGGACAACTGTGTGGTTTGAGAATATGCCGGGCGGAGTGCGGAACAGGCAAAGAGAAACAGGATGAGATACACGACAGTGTGAAGTAAACGCATATTATTTATCCTCTTTTCTGCGCAAACATGGAACTTGGCGATAATGAAATGAAAAGACACCGGAGCGGTCTCTGCTCCGGGTGAAACGAGATCTACGCCGGGATTCAGCCGGCGCACTGTATGCACCGGTGAAGAAATTTATGCTTCAGAATCCTCAAAATCCGCTATCTCAACAGAAGCATCTTTCGTGTTTCGGAAAAAATCCCCGCCGTCAGACGATAAAAATAGACGCCGCTTGGGAGACTGTTCCCGTCGAACGTCGCTTCCCGGTACCCCGCCTGCACCATCCCGTCGACCAGCGCCGCCACCTGCTGGCCGAGCACGTTATAGACTCTCAGCGTCACGCGGGTTTCCTTCGGCAGTGAATAACGGATGACGGTCGCCGGATTAAACGGGTTCGGATAATTCTGCTCGAGCGCATAGGCGGCGGGCAGGCCCGATCGCGGATTGTCCTTCACGCCGGTCGTCTGATTCGCGATCGTGAGCGTGTCGGTGATCGCGCCGGTATTGCCCACATCCTCCAGTATTTTCACCGGCTGATCCAGGTTGTTCCAGCCGGGGAGAATGACATGGCTCGAATGGGCCTGCAGAGTGATGCCGGCATGCAGGAACGCGCCGGATACCCCCCGTCCGGCGAGCATGATGTTCAGATCATAGGTTTTTGGGGAGCCCGGATTGGTGATTTTCAGGCTGACGGTGTCGGGGGCCGATATCCTGATACTGTCGTTTTTGGCCACGAGGCAGTTGCGGATCTGGAACTGATGTTCCCCTGTGCCGGCGGAGAGAATGGCTTCGAGATTGATGCTTTTCGACGCGGCATCGGGATTGCTGTATGCGAGACCCTGGTTGTATGACAGATGATCGGACTGATAGCCGGCGGCATCAACCCGCCAGAAACTGAACACGGTTGCACTGTCGAACACCGAAACCTGCGCGGCGGTATCCAGGAATGATGTCAATCTGATCGCATAGGCGTCTGCCGGGATGTAATATCCCGCTGGTGGTTGGAATATGCTCGTGGCGGGAATCATCGGAATACCGTCCCTGAGGGTGTTGAAGAGGGAGCTGTCGCGGAAACCGATGCTGTCGCCGGCAGTGCCGGTGATGGTAATGTCTCCATTTGTCCGGTTCATCAGCTCCAGGTAGGATGCCGTTGTCTGGGGAGCGCGTTCCCCGCGGCCGGCCGGCTCAGTGCGTTGATTTCCAGGTTTCACCGGACGATTGAGCAGTGTATTTGCGGGCACATCGAGGAAGACCCCGAAATCTCCGTACCAGTCCCGATACGACCACGTATTGGCGGTGGAATCGACGTCCAGAATCGGACTTACGCCGTTGCCGCATGAATCGTCCGGACAGTTATTGTCATACACATAGACCGAATAATGCACATCGACGCCGGTCCAGCGTTTCAGTCTGTAGGGCACCACGGAATGACCGCCCGGCCCCAGCTGGTTGTAGAGAGCCAGCGGGTGATCGTTCCGGATATTGGACATGAGTTCGGTTTTTAGATCATCCACCAGCTGTCGCGGGGTTCGGTTCTTATTCTGATTGTACCAGGCGGCGTCCGTCACACTGTATTGATACAGAAAGAGTTGGTTTATCACTCTTCGGGTACTGTCGTTCACCGGCAGATCGTGCAGATTGGTAAAGGATCCGAGTTCCGGGAAGTAATTCTGAAACGCCGAGGGAAAATCGAAATTCAGCAGACAGCTCGCGGAGAAACCGTAACATGATCCCCGCCAGAAATTCATGAGGATCGAGGTCCACCATCTGAATGCCCGGGGAGAGTACGCCGGCACCGAAAGATCATCATAGCAGGAATCGATCCCGAACGCCCTCACATAGAGAGGCCAGTCGGGGAACATAGAATTGTATGGAAAGAACGGTGCGCGCCAGAACAGGCTCCTCGGATATGGCTTTGCCGTGTACGGATCGGTGCCGCCCGAATAATTGAACTGATCATACCAGGTCTGCGGCCACATATTGGCCGCGCTATTGGCGAATTTCCAGCAATGCACCTTCACATCGAACGCCTCAAACTCTCCGGCCGGCGTAAAACGGGTCAGGAGATATGGCTTGATCCTGAACTGTCCGCTCACACCGTTCACGGCCGAGTCGGAGGCACTGCTCACTCTGATGAGGCATTTTGCCCTGAGCGTATCGGGAACCTGCCAGAGGTATGAATTCGCGGATGAGGGGAGATGACTTGCAATGGTTGTGAACGTGCCTCCTCCATCGAGGCTCAGCGCGATATTCACCGCCTCCGGTTCCATGGAAAGCCATGTTATCCTGTACGGCGATCCTGCGGGAACGTTTTCTGCGGCGGCCGGCGACTTGACGACGAACCCCGCAACCTGTACCCAGGTATACACGTCCTTCTCATCGTTTCTCCAGTGATAACCCGTTGAATCCTTATACCAGTCCTGCTCGATATCGACCGCTTTGTTGCCGTCGATGTCGTTGGTTGTGACCCACTGCGTCAGGTTGAGCCAGGCATTGTTCTTCCACGACTGATAGACATCCAGGATCTGATTCCCGCCGGCGTCGTACGTATAATTGTTCTGTGTGTAATTGACGTATCCGCCGTTGCTCCAGACCTGGTCGAGGGCGTTTGTCCGGTTGGTGTTGGCATCATACGTATCCACCTCCCGCCCGACGATCGCCCAGACGAGACCGGTCCATCCCGCGAGGACAACAACCGATCGTTTTCCGTTCGGATTATAGGTGAAGGTGTAGAGTTCCGAATTATTCCACGTGTTCGACGTGGTGGACCATGTCTGATTGACGTCGGTGATCATTTTTCCGGTGGAATCGTTCGTATAGGTGTCGAGCGTGTTATTCTGCCACGCCAGACCGTTCCAGATTTTATCCGTCATGCTGATTTTATATCCGTTCGTGTCATACGCAAACGTGTCGATCACGCCCGGCACCCAGGTCCCGCCGGTCCACGAAAGAACCAGATGGTACATTTCGAGTCCGGAGGAATCATATGCGATGCTGTCCAGGTTCTGATTGGTCCAGACGCCGTTGATGGAGAACTGGCTGAAATCGTCGGTGCCCGTCTCATCTTCGCTGTAAAAATGCCGGCCGGCGCCGGAGTAAGCCCAGCCGCCGGGATCGTTCCAGTTATAGTAATTGACCGTCGCCATTTTCCAGCCGGGAGAGAGAACCGGCCGGGGAACGGTCAGGCGCCCGCCGGCCGCCGGCACGTCGGTCCCGAACCTGGGAAGGTCATCGGAGATGCCCCCCGGCACGCTCTTCCGGGCATGCGTGACGCGAACCGTTGCCGGCCGGGACTGCGGGATGCTTTCCGCCGAGAGGAAAAACGTCAGGATAACGAACAGGAGTGTTTTCATAAACTCAGCCTCAATTCATGCTCATCAGGTATGCCGGAGCGGTTTTCTGCGGCGTCTGCCGCGACAGATGCACAAAACAACTCCGCCCCTCACCTCTTCCCGCCTGTTCCTTCACTCCGCCGTGGAATCGGGGACATCGCGGGAGATGACGAACAAGGTTTCGGGGCGGCGCGATTCTTCTCAGTTGATCTGGAACTTGTATCCTACCCGGAGGCCGATACTGCTTTTCTCCGAAATGTCGAAATAGCGGATCGAAGCGTCGACGTTGCCGCCCGATCCGGCCGGGATCTCGATGCCGGCGGAGGGGGATATCGTGAAATCGGTTTTTCCCGATCCGAGCGACGCGTACGTCCCGGAGACGGAGAGCGATCCGATCATCAGGCCCATCTCCAGGTGTCCGTAGAACCGGACAGGGAGATCCTTTGCGAATTCAGGGTAATATCTGATACCGGCAAGGAGCGGCACGGCGCTGTAGGTCGCACTAACGCCGGAGGGAACGTTGTTCGCACTCCATGACAGATAGCCGATCTTCCCGGTGATGTTCGTTTTGGGCGTGACGGCATACTCCAGTTCGCCCGTGGCCCCGAATCCCACCCCCCAGTGATCGCCGAACGAGCCGACCGGCATCATGGCGTCGACGCCGGCGCCGAGATAGGTCTGACCCTGGCCCGATGCATTCAGCGAAAGAACCAGCAGAAGGACTGCCGGTATGATCAAAAGATACAGTTTATTCATGTTCGATTCCTCGATGGTTGATGTGCCTGTGGATGATGATGATTTTGACATAATGACGATTAACCGGATCCGGATCGGAACATTCTGCGATCAATGCCGGCGTCTCAGTTCAGAAAGAGGAGAATCCCTTCATCCGGGAGAGCGCATGGCCGTTGAAAACGGATCCTGCGCTGACCGCTCCATAACCGGAGCAGTTCCGTTCCGCGGGGGAACACCAGGATCAGGACCGACCGGAGTTTGACTCCGACAATCGCATTTTTACTGCTTGACATGGCGGTGGTTACTATAGAGAATTACGCAACCCGGCGGGCAAAAGGGACATGCCGATAGCCGGGTATGGAGACCCGGCGTCCCCCGGATACCTTAAAACGGATCGAATTGCTTAATTTTGGATGGAACCGGGGATTGAAGAGGAGATCTTTCTTTTGCGAGAATGGATGAAGGGGGTGCCCCGGATACCGGCAACGGAGCCTTTGAGAACGAAATCAGCCCGGGCACGAATCGGGTGAAAAGCGCTTTTGAGGTACCGCAGGAGGGTAAAATTCCGGCAGGAGCGGGGTGCGCCTCAGACGGCAATTGGTGCCCGGAAAATGCGGGTCAGCGCTCGGAAATCCGGACGTCTACACCGTGGGCGTTTGCGATCTGGAGAATTTTCGGTTTCACCGCCTTATGCTGTGCGAAGGTGAGATTTCCGAGGTAGATCCGGTATTCGCCGCGGGTGCGGGTGATCAGCTTTATCGCAAACATCCGTGCTTCGATGCGGCGCACATCGGACCACCGCAACCTGACGCTTTCGTCGGCATTGATCGGTCCTTCGATCCCTTCGTCATCGAACGTGAAGATCTTCGGCTTGTAGATCCTGCGGTAGAACAGGGCGAACACGATGATGCCGACGCCGAAGATGAGGTTGACGTAGGTGAAGCTGTTGTTGTTGATCACGCCCTGCACGATATTGGTGATGCCGATCAGAATGAAGATAATCCGCTGGACGATCCGCATCCGCGGTGTTGAAGGTTCCGGCTGGAGATCAAGCGTGACCTGTTCCATAAAGTGACCCCTTAAATATTCGGGCTGTTTTTGTACTCCGGTTATCCGGCGGCCGTCACCCCGTAAATTCGGCGAGACCCTTCAGCCATTTCTCACCTTCCGCGACGGTCGAAAACACTTTTACATTGACACCGCGATTGACGGCGACCGTTTCACCGAATTTCAGTTCCCGCAGGCTGTGTTCCGTATTCGTATCGACGTACGCGATACGCCGGATCACCGGGTGGATGTTTTTGCTCGCATCCCGGACGATATTGAAGATGTCGAGCGACGGCAGTCCCGGCCCGCTCAGCGACTCCTCGATCAGAACTGCAGACGTGCGGTGATCGATGCATTTCTGGCGCACCTCCGCCAGGTAGTTTCGCACGTTCTGCGGCGAGTTGATCCCCCGCACCGTGATGTGCAGGTAATTTCCCTTCGCTTCAACATCCATCGTGTATGACATCAACCCCTCCAATCTGTATGAACGAGTCCGGCATGCCGGGTTTATCGGTCGGAGTTCCTGCGGTGTGCCGCTTCCCGTTGCGCACCGGCCGCTGAGCGCGCCCCGCAGATGCGGGGATTGCCTCCTGGAATGATGTCCCAAAGTAAGAAACGAAAAAGGTAATGTCAATCGGCCGGGGAGGATTGCCCGTTGGCGTCCCGTCAGGCGTGCCGGAGCAGGGCCGACCGGCTGAAACGGACCTTCGGCCCGGGGGATGCCCCGAATCCGCACCTGCCGGCGGTGAGGAGAACAGACTCGAATTCACTTCGTGAGACATGAAATAAGGCCGGTTCGACAAGCAGGAATTCTCCGCGGTCTGCCAGAACATCATGGATCTGGCTGAAAAACCGGGGCCTGTCCGGTACTTCGTGGACCATGTAGAAGGCCAGGACGAAATCGACCCTGCCCGGAATACGGATGTCCGCCGTGTCGCACCGGACAAACCGGACACGTGCGTCATATCCCGCGGCAATGATTTTCTTCCTCGCTTTCTCCAGCATCCCTTCCTGAAGGTCGGCGGCGAGGACGGTTCCCTGATCCCCGACCAGCATTGCCAGCGCCTGTGTGAAAAACCCCGGCCCACAGCCGATATCGAGAGCCGTCATGCCGGGACGAACATACGGCGCCAATATTGCTTCGGGATTCTGCAGATACCGGCGGAAACGGCTGTCGAGCGAGCCGGCACGTTCCACCGGACATACCCGGTTTCGTTCCATGTTCTGCGCACCTTTCATTGTCCATCCGTTCAGAACTGTTGTATAATCATTTCTCCCACTGCACCGTACCTCCGCAGGAGATCCGGATCACCAGAACCCCGGCAGAAGGCGATGCGGAACGTTCCTCATATATTGCCCGTAACCGGGCAGATTGACGGCGAGAAATTTTTCCTCCTCCAACAACCGCCGGACCATTGCCAGAACGACAACGGCGGAGGGCAGGAAACCTGCGAGCGAGCCAAGCGTCAGAGGCATGGCGGCCATCATCAGGAGCGCGCCGGCATACATCGGATGGCGAACCACCGCATACGGCCCGTCCGATACCACCGTCTGACCCGGCGCGATGCCGATCGTCGATGCGGCAAACGGGTTGACACGGCAGACGAGGAAGATGAGAGAGTTCCCCGCCAGATAGACCGCATCCCCCGCGATCACCGCCCAGAGCGGAAGAGCAGGCCAGCCCGCACGGCGCACAGCCGCCGGAACTGCGAGAGCTCCGAAATAGCCGATGCCTGCGATCAGCTGGATGATTTTCTGTTTCGGCTGGCGTTCCGCTGTCGGTCCCCCGCGCATCCGCCTCCGCAGGAGTGACGGGTCTTTTTTCATCAGGTAGAGGGTAATACCGGCGCCCGAGAGGCCGGACAGCGCGAGATAGTTCCATCCTTCCGGATACGCAACTGTTCCCGCACAGACGAAGAGAAGAAGCGACATCACGATAAGCAGAACAAGACAGGATACTGTGGCTCTCAGATACAGGTGGTCCGGTTTTCCGGCGACGCTCCGGTCGGAGTCCAGCGCATGCCGCGCGTTATGCTCCGGGGTTGAGAGGGGATCTGTTTCGTTCGGAATCATCATGGCAGAGGATGTCCCCGTAGAATATACGCAGACCACACGGAGCGGGCAAGAGACCGGCGGAAAATCAGGCCTCCCGGATCCGGTTCACCTGATCCGGTTCATGTATGCCCGCAGGAGAGCGGCGAGATCGACGGCGGCCGGAGGGCTGTAGTTTGAAAGCACGATGATGGCCCTGTCCCGATCCGCATCGTATTCAACTGCAGCGTTGATGCCCGGAGCGCCGCCCGCGATCCCGAGGCTTCCGGTTCTGACCGGCAGGGAGGGATCGGAGTGCGGGAGAGCGCCGGTGAATATCCATTCCGAATAGCGCGGAGTCAGCAGGCGTCCGGAACGGATCGCGCGGAGAAACCTCAGCATGTCGCCGACGGTCGAATATCCTCCCCCGGCAGAACTTCCCCGGGCCGGCGCTGTGTAGATGTTGCATTCCCATCCGCTGCCGGATCCCCCGGGATGCTGATAGCCGGTGGCGAGGTTCGGCGTGACGCCGTCCATCTCAAAATATCCCGTACCGGTCATTCCCGCCGGGCGGACGATATGGCTGTTCACATAATCGTAGTAATTTTCCCCCGAAATTTTCTCGATGATCAGACCGAGAACGATGTAACCCGCGTTTGAGTACCGCTGTGACGTTCCCGGTTCGAATTCGAGCGGCTTGTGGACGAAGAACGGAAGATAATCCGCAAGCGAACGGATGCGGTTCTTGGGGGCCGCGGCGAATTCATCCCCGAAGAAATCTCCCATGCCCGACGTCATGGTCAACAACTGCCGAATGGTGACCTTGCGTGCGATCTCCGGATCCGGATAATCCGGAAGATAGCGGATGAAGTGATCGTCGAACGACAACTTCCCCGCCTCCGCAAGCTGACCGACAGCCAGACGGGTGAACAGCTTGTTGATCGACCCGAGATTGAATTTTGTTTCGACGGTATTGGGAGTGGAGAACCGCTTGTCGGCGCTTCCCCATGCGTGTGTATACAGCAATGTCGAATCCTGCGCAATCAGAACGGCACCCGAGAACTGATCGGCGGAGACGCGGCTCTCGATCGCCTGCTTCATCGAATCCAGGATTGCTCCTGCCGGAATCGGCGGTCCGCCCTGCGCCGGCGGCTGATCCCCGAGCTCGATCCGGAGCGTTGTCATTTTAACCGGATCAGGCGTGAAACCGAACGTGAGCGTGATCGCTCCCCCTGAACCGTTCCGGGCCTTCACCGCAACCTCTCCCGGACGGGAGGCGAACAGGCCGGTGAGTGTGATCGACCGGATATCCGATTTCATCATCCGGAACCGTTCCATCCGCTGATCGACGCTCCGCTCCTTCAGCGCCTCCGGCGCCAGGTTCGTTTCCAGAAAACGTTTCATCTGCAGTTCGTCCTGAGCATTGAACGCGGCGATATAGGACTGTACGATCCTTCCCTCCGGCGTTGCCGCCAGTTCGCCCGCCTGCCGGGCGGAAACAATACTCTGCAGTATAAGAAAACCCGCCAGAACTGCCGACAGCATGATTGTACGCCTGTTCATCGTCCTCACCTTCTGCTGATTGATGAATATATACGAAGATCCGGCGGTGATAGTTGCACGACCCTCCAGGAATTCGGGCGGTGTTACGCCCGTGCCCTTCTGCCGTTGCCATTCCGGATCATAAAAAACCCGGTCTACACATGACCGGGTTCAGTGCGTGTCAGGCACACAGTTTTTACTTGAGCAGGAGCATTTTTTTGACCTCGACGAATGCGGTTTTCGCATCGGCGACGCCGGCCGCCTCGAGGCGGTAAAAATATATCCCCGACGGAAGCGAGGACGCGTTCCACACGGCGCGCCGGTAACCGGCCCGCTCGACCCCATCCCTGAGTCTCGCGACCAGCCCGCCGATGACATTGTACACCTCCAGTTTTACGCGGCAATCGACCGGGAGCCCGTATCCGACCGCGGTGGAGGGGTTGAACGGATTGGGATAATTCTGTGCCAGTGAAAATGCGACCGGGATCTCCTGCAGACCGCCCGGGGTGTAGACCAGCTCCAGTGTGCCTGGAGACGCCGGAATCGTCGCAGTGCCGTTTCCTTTCATCCCGAGTGTCGTTGAATCAAACTGCAGTGCCCAGCCGGTCGCCTGACCGGAATGGATCTGCCACCGTACTTCCAGAGGATAACGGACTCCGGTGAGCGCGATCAGACATACCGTTCTGCTGTCCGGCGGAACGACCGATCGGCTCCTGCCGGTAGCGAACCGGATATCGAACATGCCGCCCGGCGGCAGGGGCGGAAGAACATCCGGAACCCTCGCCCGGGATGTACCGTTTCCCGCACCGAAGGTCAGGGTTTGCGAATGCCCGGCCACATCCGACAGGAAGAGCAGATTCTCTCCTGCCGGTGTATCGGTTTTCCGGATGCCTGCGGCTTCCGGAACCGCCGATCCGGCTCTCAGAACGATGGCGCCGCTCTGCTTCGTCCGGACCCAGTATCCTTTTCCGGGGTCAAGAGAAGAGGCGATGGAATACCCGCCGTCATAAGCGAAGAACTGCGATTCCAGCAGATCCGGGGGATGGACCGTCACCGAGGAGAGAGGGACGGATTCCGTAAGGGCGCCGATGATATTCCATCCGGCGGCGACCGCAATGCTGTCGGAGGTTACATCCCTGCCGGTCATCGGAATCACCGAGGCGGTATCGAACTTCAGCCAGAACCCGAGTCCCGCACAGACGGAATCGATCGGTTCGTACGCGCCCGTGTATGCGAATGCCGGGGACGATGCGCACGGATAGAGATCGGCACAGCGGGTTGCGGAAGGCTTCACCGGGAGCGACAGAAGGTTCCAGCCCGACACCGTTCTGATCGAATCGGTCACAATCAGGTTGGAGGGGAGCACGCTCACGCTGTCGATGTACCAGCCGTCCCCCATGTTGTGGGTCGTGGTGACCAGCCGGAGACGGACCGTGACGGTATCGAACAGATATTTCCGGAGATCGAACAGCGTTTTTCTCCAGTCACCCGGGTTCGCGACGGAATCGGCCCATTCCGGGAAGGAATTCCAGTTGTAGATGCCGAGCGTTTTGAATGAATGCCGGTTATCGGTGCTGATATCGATTCTGGCGAGCGACGTGGCCGGATCGACGATCGCGATCTGATACAACTGCAGGAACGATTCATCGGACAGTATGCACGGCGGGAACCAGACGTCGGAGATCGTCCCCGGAAGGCTGTTGCCGTACGGACTGTCGGTAAGCGAGGCGCGGCCGCTGAGGGCCAGCGCCTGCGTTGTATCCCAGGAGCCGATCCGGTAGAGATTCGCCGTACCGTTCTCGAAATCCTCCACGTCCGAAGTGGCGAGCCCGCCAAAGGCGATAACCTGTGCGGTCGCGTCGCTGGCGTGCGCGGGCGATTCCGTGTCGCGGGTTCGGAGATAATAGGCATGATATCCGGCCGCAGGATCAACATGAAAACGGACCTGCCCCGAGTCCGCGGACGACTGGGCGGCGCTGTCGACAAGAATTCCGTCCCGGTAGATGAGAATCTGGCCCATATCGTTCAGCGGGGTCCCGTCGATCTGCCGGGAAGGATTCACCCACCAGAGATGGGAACCGTCCGCGCCGTCCCGCGCCCAGAAAGAGGTCGGGGCCTGCGGTATCGCACTGCCGCCGGCAAAACAGGAATCGAGGACCGCCGATCCGCGTATACCCGATACTTCGGCGCGCACCCGGTACCGGCAGAGCGCATGCGTGACGAGCCCCGTGTCGGTGAAGCTCATGATGCCGCCTCCCACCTGTCCGATCAGCGTCGTATCGCGGAATATATCGATCGTGAATGCGGGAATCTCCAGCCCGCTTCTCATCGCCGTGGGATCGCTCCAGCGTAGCGTCACAGCAGTCGGCGTGCGGTAATCGCTGTAGGCGCTCAGACCGGTCGGGGGGAGCGGGTTGTCGACAAACGGGCTCGTGATGACGTTGACGCCGCTCCAGGTATGATCGGACGAACTGACAACCCAGCTGTAGTCGGCGATGGTGTATCCGTCGCCGGGCCAGGGATCCATATAATACAGCGAGGATCCGATCAGACCGTGCCCCACCAGGGCGTGTCCCCCTCCCGTCGTCCAGGACCAGAGCATGATGAAGGGATGGGCCGCCGCCAGTTCCGACTGAATCTGCTCCGGCGAGAGGTTGGGATAATATCCGTAATTCTGGACCCCCCACTCCTGCATCACAGCCTGGGCGCTTCCCGGATCTCCCCACATTTGGTTGGGGTAGTTGCATCCCTGGCCCGGATCCTCACAGCAGTTGACCGATCCGAAATTGTGCCAGACCGCATGGGTGCGGGTGAACTCCGCCACAACGCACTGATCGACATCGACGCCGTAGTAGCCCAGCACGCAACAGCTCGTGGCGTCCCAGCACCATTCATTCTGTTCCTGTATCACGAGCGGCACGTTCAAAATCTGACTGCCCGCTCTGTCCGGAAAGAAAACCGCCGCAAGACAGATTCCGCATATCAGGATGAAGTTTTTCATGGCGCCGGCTCCCTCACCTGTCCGTCTTTCCGTGGAACAAATGATCATCCCGGTATTTCTGACGGATAACGGGCAGGAGCGCCCGGAACGAGTACGGTTTTCCGTCCTGCAGATGCTGGCGGGAGAACGACGTCATCGCCGATCCGAGAGGATAAAGATCCCCCCTCTCGGCAGTTCCTCCCGTCCCGGTCAGAATGAGAAAATCGCAGTGGGCCTGATAGAGCCGGAGAAACCCTTTCCGCTCCGCCGGATGCCTCCTGCTGAACTCGTCGATCTCATGCGCCAGCTGGGCGCCGCTCAGCTCGACCACTTTCAGGCTTCCCCCGACCTTCGCCACCGTCAGCATCGCCCTCGTCTCGTCGCCAATCATGACGGGAACCTTCCATTCTCCCATATCGATGAGATACCGCCGGTCGGATCGTATCTCCTCCCGGAGGGAATCGGTGGGAATCGAATAGATCCGCATGGGAGATCCGACGGCCACCGAACGGAATTCGGCCCGGTCGGTGAATCCGTACCGCATTTCCGACCCCGGCCGTATTTTCTGCAGATACGCCTGAACCCCCTCGCGGGCAACCGACTTCACCGTATCGTCCAGCGACTGGGATAACAGAGTACGATGAACCACCGGGAATAACAGGCCGAGGGCGACAGCGATCAAAACGAACCGATTTTTGGAGTGCGGCATAAGCGTCATCTCCTTGCACATGTCAGATTCAGCAGGGACCCGGATGCGATTCCCTGTCAAAACGATATGACTCCGCCCGTCGGACGAGCGCCGGTTATTACGGGGCGGGGTTCAAGAAGAACGAAGGAGCGATGATCAAAGGAAGGACCCGGCAGGGCATGGCCGCCATTGCGCAGAAAACTGCCGTGTATCAAAATTATACAAAACAACCGCTAAACTTTCAAGCAATGCAGATCCGCAATACCGCACCCTGACCCCGCCGCCGGCAAAAAGATCCGAATTCTCCATCCGGGGCTTTCCGGGCCTCCCCTTCTCCGTCCATTACTTCATCAAAAGCATTTTGGACGTCTTCACGAATGATTCCTTCGAATCGGTCTGGGCGGTGACCCGGATCCGATCGTCAGGATCCCTTCCCCGGCGACATTCACCCAGTACCCGTGCCCCGGCAGAAGCATATCCGCAAACCGGTATCTGTCCAGATTATTTCAAGCTCCATCGTGATGGCGCCGGCGCTGTCGGTTGTGAAAAAAATCCTTCGTCTGGTTTACTCAGCCTGTATCGGATTCGGAGGAGATTGGAATTCATGAACGACAGGGGGTGATGAAGAACGGGGATTGTATGATCGCCCGGCAGTTCCATCCCGGAACGGGAGAGCCGGCGGGTCGTGCGGCACAGTACGAAGATCCGAATTTTATACTACAAGGTCAACACGGTTTTCCCTGCCTGTCGCCGATGCATCCCGGATGCGCATTATACTTCGAATTCACGGGTTTCCCGCGGAGCCAGCGCGCAGGCTGGTCAGGCCGGAAAGATGAATGATCTTATGCCGGAAGCGGACCCGACTCCGGCAGATATTCGGCGGTGAGGGAAGGAAGCGCCGGTACGGATACCGGGTGAAGGAGCAGTGCCGATGCGTAGGCGGTATTCAGCGGAAGTGTCCACCAGAGACCGACCGGCGATCGTGCGAGCCTGCGCATGATACTGCCGGCGGAATAGAAATGCTTCGTTGCATAAATGAAACCGTCACGGAGGATCTCCGGGCTCATGAGCTTCGGCGTGAAGACCACATCGCCGCGGCCGTTGTACCTTCGCCAGTCCCGCGAAAGAATGCGTCCCTCCCGTTGGAGGCGAAGGAACAGCGGCGTCCCGGGATACGGTGTGAGAATGTTGAAGGTGGCGTTCTGCACACCGGATGCATCCAGAAAACGGACGGTCTTCTCAAAAATCGTTTCATCGTCGTGATCGAATCCGAACACGATGCCGGCCTGGACGGCTATCCCGTGCGCGTGGATCCTGTCGATGATCCGCGCATAGCGGTCGACTCTGTTGAATTTCTTTCCCGCGCCGTCCATGCTCGCCTGCGACAGCGACTCGAGACCGAGGAACAGCTGTTTGCATCCGCTGAGGGCGGCCAGACGGAGAAACTCCTCGTCGGCCCCCGCCTCCACGCTAACCTGACTGCTCCACCACTTCCCGGCGGGAGCGATCGCGCGGAAGAGTTTCTTCGCATACTCCCGGTCGTTCGCAAGGTTGTCGTCCCAGAAAATCACGATCTTCCCTCGGAAGGATGCGAACTCCGCGGCGACCGCATCCACAGGCCGCGTGCGGAACAGACGCCGGTACATGACGGCGAGCGTGCAGAATTCACAGCCGTGCGTGCATCCGCGCGTTGCAAAGAGCACTCCGCCGGTATGATCGCGCCGGTGAAAATGCTCCCTGACCGGCACCGGCGCGACGGCAAGGTCCGGAACTTCCGCCGGGTGATATCTTTTCCTGATCATCCCCTTCCCGAAATCGTTCAGAAAGCGGGGCCATTCCTCTTCCGCCTCGCCGATGAAAATCGCATCGGCATGGCGTTCGGCTTCATCGGGCATCAGCGTCACGTGCGGTCCGCCGAGGACAACCGGAATTCCCTTCGACCGGAATCTTCCGGCCATGGCGTAGGCATGATAGGCACTCGGCGTGTGAAAGGTCATCGCGACGAGATCGGCGGGAATGGATTCGTCGACCGGCCCGGCTTCCTCGTCGAAATGGATGACCCGCCACGACGGCGGGACGAAGGCGGCCAGATACGGCATGGTGATCTGCTGGAAATTCAGGACGCGGGACCGCCGCACTCTCCTGATCTCAGGCGAAGAGGCGGTGATCAGCATGACTGTTCTCGCCGACGGCATCGGGCCTATGGGCATTGTGGCAGCATCTTCAACATTTCTCCGGACAGGCCGGTTCGGCCGGAGAGAATTGTACGACCTTTATCCGGAAATGGCAAGCCGGGACGCCGGTGTGCATGCATCACCCGGGGCAGAGAGGTTATCGGCCGCCGGAAGAAGGTGCGGAACTTCCGGAAGAATCCACGGCGGATCGCCTGCCGGTTTTCATCCATGAAACCGCAAACAGCAGACCGAAGAAAAGATCAAGGCCTCCGAGGGCGATCCAGGATGAGGGATACCGATGCTGGGGAAACAGAACGAAGAACCCTGGCAGAAGCGTCATTTTTTCGAAAACCGTAAATATCATTAAAGGATGATAGCGTACGGGATCACGCGCGATGAAGATAAAGATGATCTGCCAGAGGACGGCGATGGAAATAAATGCGTAATAATATTCGGCATGGGTCATCGGAGGAGGATCCTGTTCCCCCACCAGCCGCTCCATGAAAAAGAGCGGAAATGTGACCAGCAGTCCGTAGACTGCCGCGATGGAATAGACGATTCTGGCAAATCGCATGAACGGCTCCTTTTCGCCGGCCCGCTGGGGCGGGACGTTTTATTTCATGAGCAGCATTTTTCCCATTGTGCGGTACCCGCCGGTCGATCCCGCCCGCCCGGCCGCTTCGAAGGTGTAAAAATAGACCCCGCTCGGACGGTCATACGCGTTCCAGTGTATCACGTAGCTCCCCGCCGGCTCTGTCTTATCCACCAGCCTCGCGACAACATTTCCGCGAAGATCGTAGACGACCAGATGAACCTCACTCTGCACGGGGAGATCATATCGGATGTCGGTGGACGGGTTGAACGGATTGGGATAATTCTGCCGGAGCCGGAAACTCCCGGGCAGTCCCGCCGGTCCCTGCCCAACCGCAGTCGGCCCTGAAACGGTTATCGTCCCCTTCATGCCGGACGGACCGTGAACCTTGCAAACGTAGTAATAGACCCCCGGTGTTGTCAGCACCACCATCCCGCCGCCGAACGGTGTATCGAATCCTCCGTCCGAGGTCGTGCCATTCGCGTTCCAGGTCTCCTCGGTGACTTCACGCGCGGTATGGATCGAAGCGAGGAGGAACAGAACGGTATCCCCGGCCTGGATCGTGATGGAGGAGGGAGAAAAGGTGAAACCGGCGTTGAGCACGGTATCGACGGCGGCGGAGGCCGGAAACCGGTTCAGAACGAGGAGCAGAAGAAGAGAACAGAATATTTTCATATGACCCCCAGTATGGAGAGAAGAACGAATGATACCTGATGGCGGATATAGTACGGAGAGATGGGAAGAATGTCAAGTCCCGTCATAGATGCATGAGGCCTTCCGGTGGCGGAAGGCCTCATCAGCAAGCTGGAACGGATCGGCGGTACCGGCTCCCGGCCGGTTTCGGCGCGCCGCTATTTGGAAAGAATTATTTTTTGCGTGGAGGTGAACGACCGGGCGGCGCCTTCTGCGGTCACCGCGTTCAGCCGGACGAAGTATACTCCGCTCGCCAGCCCCGACCCGTCGATGCGGAAATCGTACGCACCGGCCGGCCGCAGTCCCTCCGCCACCGCGACGACTTCCTGGCCCAGGAGATTGTAGACGCGGACCGACAGCCGCGAGTCTGCGGGGAGCTCGCAGTGAACGGTGGCTGTCGGATTGAACGGATTCGGATAGGCCGGGAACATCGCAAACGACGCGGGGAGACGCCGTGACTCGGGACCGGCCGGCGGGAGCGGCGGCAGTTCCTGTGGCGAAAGGACGGCAACCCTGTGTGCAGACGATGTGCCGGCCGCACCCAGAATGAGCCTGCCCGGCTGTGAGGCTTTTACCCAATAGCCCGATCCGGGTAAGAGAGAGTCGACCTGCCGGTACCCTGCGGCATAACCGAAAAATGCGGAGACGCTGAATCCGGAATCGGGCGAAAAGATACTCGTTACAGGAACCGGAACGCTCCCTGCGCCGATGAGATTCCATCCGCTCTGGACCGGGATCGTGTCGACTCTCCCGGCATGCCCCGAAATGCTGAAAGCCTGGACGGCGGAAAACCTGACCCAGTATCCTGTCAGTCCCGCAAGCGTATCACACGGCAGATATCCCCCGCTGTAGGCGTACGCCTCGGAACCGGCGGTCGGAAAAAGCGTCTTCAGAGCCGCATTCTGCACCACCAGCGGGAGTGAGATGAGGTTCCATCCCTCCGCGACGCTCAGCTGGAGCGCGACCGAGCCGTCGGTGAACCTCGCGGAGATGGTGTGCGTCTGGCCGACGTCCCGGAAGACATATGCCGTATCGGAACCGGAATAGACGCCGTCGATCAGAACGCTGTCGACAAAATATCCGGGATCCGGCCGGATGGCATAGGACTGGCTGTCGCCGTAGGCGATCTGCACGGTACCGGAGGGAATGATGGACCCGTGCGGACCGGCAGAAGCGGTCAGGGCATAAAGATTGACCGCGAATGTCGCCCGGATCGAGTGGTTCGCGGACACCGCGGGGAAGGTATATCCCGGGGAAACCGAAACCGGGCTCCCGTCGACCAGCAGACTGTCAGGATGGTAGCCCGTTGCGGGAGTAAGGACAAACGACTGGGAAGCTCCGTAGGCAACGTTGACGATACCGGAGGGGACGATGGTTCCGTTCGCACCGGAAGCGGCGGCAATGGCGTACATGTTCACACTGAAGCATGGCATGATCGTATGCGCCGAATCGACGCCGTGAAAGGTATAGGTCGACGTGGAATCGACCTTCGCGCCGTCGACCACCAGACTGTCGAAATGGTAGCCCGTCGCCGGGAAAAAGCTGAAGGTGGTATCGCGCCCGTTCAGGATCGAGATCGCGCCGGAGGGAATGATGACGCCCGAACCGAGGACCGAGGTGACAATCTGGCTCGACGGGAGCTGAGGCATCTGCGCGTTGACCCATGCCGTGAACCAGAGAGACGCGACGTCGACCGTCGCCCGCTGGAACTGCAGAAGGGTGAAACCGCTGCATTTCTGCCAGAGGGCGTTGTAATACGCCGTGGAGGAGGTCGAACCGCCGGAGACGCTCCTGGCATAGGTGTCCGCCGCCATGATGGAGTCGACGTAGCTGTTCGATTGGTAAATGTAGCCGAAGATGTAATCGAGCGGATCTGAGATGTACTGCACGGAGGCCGGGGTGATGACGATCTGGGTCTGAAAATCGTTGATCATCGTCGTCTCGTACCGCGAGTGAATCCCGGAGTTGCCCGTCATCGCGCCGTCGTAGTTTTCGGTGCAGTGGAGCGGCTGATGCGCGTCCCCGATGTAATGGCCGAGATCGGCGAGGGTCTGATCGGCGTCGGTGTAATCGTTCCTGCGGAGCTGTGCCGTGAGCGTATCGAGCAGGATCACGGTGATCCACGGGTTGGTCCCCTGATTATGCACCGTACTCCTCCCGTAGAGTGCTATCATGGAATCGAGGCTGTGCGGAATCGAGTGAAAATTCGGATAATAATCGATGTCGATGAAGTGACGCAGAGATTCCGAGAAGAAGGAGGTGTCGCCGGAGACCTTCCGGTTGTCGGCATCGGAGGCGTGCGCCGCGTAGTAGAGGCTGTCGGCTTTTAGCCGGCCGGTGGAATCGGGAAGATGGATGGGTGCCTTGAGGTTGATGATGTGGTGGCCGGTGGCCCCCCAGGGCCACGCTTCGGTCACGGAACAGAGAAGAGAAACCGCCAGGAAAAGCACAACCCGGAGGGACGATCGCCAGCCATCAATGGAATGATTCATTCGTATCCATCCTGCAGATGTTCAAGAACCCGAAGACGATGGAATGAATGAACGATGACTGGAACTCAACGATCCTGGAATGCTCTCCGGGAAACCGTCTCTCCGTAATCACCTCTCCCGATCAGACATCCGATCGTCGCCGTTCCTGTGAACGGCGTGAGACAAGATACCGACGTTCGTTCCCCCGTTCAACCTCCCGGCCCGCGTCATCCGGGCGATTTGATTAAATCGGGCCGGTGTCGTACCATGGGAGTATCACACCGGGGAACGCACAATCATGCCGAAGGAATACGATCCTGCGATGCACTCCGCCGAGCATATGCTCAACCAGACGATGGTGCGGATGTTCGACTGCGGCCGCTGTATCAATGCGCATGTCGAACGGAAAAAATCCCGCATCGATTACCGGTTTCCGCGGGCTCTGACCGCCGCGGAAATCGCCGGGATCGAACGGCGGATGAACGAGACCATCGCCGCCGATCTGCCGGTGACGGAGGAATTCATGCCGCGCACCGAAGCCGCACGGCTGTTCAATCTCCGCAGGGTTCCCGATGAAGCCGGCGAAACTCTCCGCATCGTCCGGATCGGCAGTTATGACGCATGTCCCTGCATCGGGCCGCATGTCCGGTCGACCGCGGAAATAGGAGCGTTCCGGATTGTCTCCGCCGACCATACCGGGGATGTCCTGCGCATCAGGTTCCGGCTCGACCGCCCGGTCTGACCGGCGTCAGCTTCCCGCCTTCGGACACCATCGCCGGAGAAACGCCATCACCTTGTCGTGATCGTGGTATTTCCCCGATTCAAGCGCACCGGTATCCTGGGACCTGAGCAGTGATCCGTCGCTGTCCAGAACGAAGAGATGCGGGTATCCCGCCACGGGCGGATACCCGGAAAGGAATTTCTCGTTCTGGTTTTCCTTGCTGACGTTGATCTTCAGGAGGATGTAGTTCGCGCGGAGGAACTCTTCCGCGTCCTCATGCTTCATGAAGAAGGTGTCAAGCCGCCGGCACCAGATGCACCATTCCCCGCCGATATCGAGCAGAATCCTTTTCCCGCTTTTCGACGCTTCTCCGACCGCCCCCCGGAGATCCGCCGCGGGATCGCGCGCGGGATCGTACCGGAGCCCGGTCCGCCCGGCGGATTCCGGTGTCTGACGTGCCGCCGCTCCCCATGAGCAGACAAAGAGGCAGGCGCCCAGCAGAGCGCACCGACGGAGAAATCGCGCCATATACAGTGTGTTCATTATCGATCTCCTTGTGATTCATCCGCCATCGCGATGTCGCAGGCGGTCAGTTCGGCCCCGGACAGCAGCGTCTTTGCGAACGGATAGAGCTCCTCGCGTTCCCTGCGGATATGCGCCCGCAGGCGATCCGAGATCTCCCCGGCGCAGGAGGTCATCTCCCGGACCGAGGTCCCGTGCAGTTTGCTCGATTCCACGTCGAGAACCGTCTTGCGGAGCCGTTCGATCAGACCGCGCAGTTGACGGTGATCGATGCGGTGGGAACCGCAGTGGCCCGGAACATGCCCGTCGATCCGGGGAAAAAGGTGGAGTTCCTCGCGGCGGTCGTGCAGTCCGAGGGTATCGCTCAGCTTCCGTATGCTTCCGGCAATTCCGACGAAGGCGTCGGCGGAGAAGCCTCTGCCGAGAATAGATCTGAGGCTCTCGTCGATTCTGTCGAGGATCGCGAACAGTTCATCCTGGTCGGCGGCGAGAAACGCCAGTGGTTCGGCCGGAATTTTACCGGCTCGGTATGTGGGCAACGAGCTCAGAATTTCATTCCTGAAATCAGGTTATTCAAAACGGCCGGAATCGCAGGACCATATCGAAAAACTCTGAATTTCGTGGAAAATGAGCGTTTTCGCTGACGTCCCGGAGGTAGCCCGGTCTCTCCTGTTAAACTGTCAAAATTTATGCCGGAAATAATCTGAAAAACCTTCGAAAATATCTCAAACGCGGGATTTCACCGATCAGATGTTTCAAAAGAAATAAAGCATGCCTGTTTAATTTCAATTTTGAAAAATTCCGCAGCGTATTTTTAATAATCGAAAATTATCCGTATCATCACATGCGCATCCGAAGATGAATCCGGCCAATAACTTATTGCATGATGGTGTGTTGGATAATTCGTTTCATCCGGAACTGGATGCCGGAGAACGGCACCGATGTGATTTAGATCACCGTTTTTCGTCCTGAAAGAGAGTAGGTTCAGGGAAAGGGGGTTGACACCTTCCCCCAATATTTCGTATAATGGTATACTTTTTACTTCCTGCCACGGGGTTCACGATTCCGCATCACCGATCAGGGAACGGCAATCCGCTCCGGGGGCAGAACCTTCACTGAAGGAGCGGCAGGTCAACCATTGACAAACGAACAGGGGAACGATCGAGTGAATTCCGGCGTCATTCTCTATTATGCTGAAAACGGAGAATCGGGCGCGCATCTCAGCGCAAAGCTCGGTACCATCGACATCGGCACGCACCATGTCAGCTCCTACCCTCTGCTCCGGGAAACCCTCTGCTCCGGCCGCTTCGCCGTCCTCCTCTACCGCTGTGAGGCCGTCAGCGAACAGCTGATCTCGCTTCTGGCGGAATGCTTCGCGCCGCACCAGCGGACCAAGATCATCGTCAATCCCTCCCGGGGAACGGTGGACGACGCCGTCCGCATCATGAAACTCGGCGCCACCGATTTCCTCATCAGTCTGGACGACGATGCCCGCATTCTCGAATCGGTTCTCCGTGCCGCCACGCAGACCGGGGAATCGACTCCGGAACCGGAATCCGGCGCCCCTTCCGCCGATGAATCGGTGCCGCTCCTGATCGGAAAAAGTCCAGCCATTTCGGAAATCCGGTCCGCCATCAGCCTGATCGCAAAATCGCGGACCACCGTTCTCCTCACCGGCGAAAGCGGCACCGGCAAGGACGTCGTCGCCCATCTCATTCACCAGCAGAGCACCAGAAGCGCGAATCCGTTTTACGCCGTAAACTGCGCGTCGCTCCCGAAGGACGTCGTGGAAAACGAGCTCTTCGGCCATGAAAAAGGAGCGTTCACCGGCGCCCTCCCCAAAAAGGCGGGATGTTTCGAAAGCGCGAACGGAGGGACGCTGTTCCTCGATGAGATTGCGGAAATGAGCCTCGACACGCAGGCAAAGCTTCTGCGCGTCATTGAAACCCAGAAATTCCGGCGGCTCGGCGGGAAGGACGAAGTGACGGTGGATGTCCGGATGATCGCCGCGACGAACAAGAACGTCGCCGCCGCTCTGCGCACTAAGGAACTGCGCGAGGATCTCTATTACCGCCTCAGCGTCATCGAACTCTACCTTCCCCCGCTCCGTGAGCGGCGGGAAGACATTGCCCCGATCATCGGACATTTCCTCGGGATCTTTGCCCGGAAGTACGCCAAGCCGGAATTCCGCTTTTCGGAGGAATCGCTCCACCTGCTGACGGAATACGACTGGCCCGGGAACGTGCGGGAACTCAGAAATGTGGTGGAACGGGCGCTCGTGATCTCCCCTCACAACATCATCACGCCGCGCTATGTGCCGGAGCGTCTGCGGACCGCCGCAGCTCCGGAACCTCAGATCAACATCCCTCTCGGCTGTTCATCCCAGGAAGCCGAGAAAATCCTCATCCTTCAGACACTCGCCTCTGCGGGGAACAATAAAGCGAAAGCCGCCCGCATTCTCGGCATGAGCAGAAAAACCCTTCACAACAAACTTCTGAACTTCGCTCAGGACGAGCCGTAACGGACGGCTTTTTCCGTGCAGTCGTTTCCGACCGCATTATTTCAGGAGCACCATTTTTCTGATCTGTTGAAACAACTGCAGTGAACCCGCCGCGGCGCTGAGCCGGTAGTAATAAACGCCGCTGGCCAGGCGCGAACCGTCGAACGGCACCGTATAAAAACCGGCGCTCATGTCCCGGTCGGCGAGCGTCGCCACCTTCTCACCGAGGAGATTGTACACCTCAACCCTGATCCTGCTGGTCTGCGGAACCTCAAACGCAATCTGCGTCGCGGGATTGAACGGGTTCGGATAATTCTGTCCCAGCGAAAAACTCGCAGGCATCGCGGAGGAGGCGGACGCGGTCACCGTCAGCGTTCCGGCTCCGGCGGTCCCGGCGGTATCGCCGTGCAGGACAATCTCACCGTCGTCGACGAGGGGGTACGAAGCCGCATTGTCAGACAGGAAGTACGAATGTTTCCCCGCCTGGGGAAGATGAATCCGGATTGTCAGTGGATAATCGATTGCCTGCAGTGAGATCGGCATGTTCATCGTTCCCGGATTTTTCTGCGGGACGACGCGGACCATGGTGGCAGGTCCGCCGTAGCCGGTGAACTGCGCGGAGAAGGCGCCGGGAAACATCGGCGGCAGTTTGTACGTCGATTCAAGAACGGGCGAGTTGGTGTTTTCGCCGAAATAGAGCGTCTGCCGGTAGCCCTGATTGGTGATGAGGGTGATGGAATTCATCCCCGCAAATGCCGCGCTCTCCTTCGGTGTGGCCGACTGCTGGAGGGACGCAGCGGGAAACACGATCGACCCGGCCGCGTTCAGTTTGATCCAGTAGCCGAGACCGGGCTGGATCGTGTCGCTCAGATAGAGACCGTTGTCGTAGCCGTAGAATTTGGAATCGAGAATCCCGTCGGGTATCGTCTGGATCGCATTGACGTCGATCGGGTGGCCGACCGACCCGATGATATTCCAGTCGGCGACGGTGAGATTGACGGTGTCCGTCGCGAGCGGCTGGCCGATGACATAGTCGGTCATCGTCTGTCCGAACCGGATCCAGTACCCGAGACCCGGATAGAGATCCGCCGATGGGATGTAGACGCCTTCGAATGCGAACGCTTCCGACTGCGCGGCGGGATAGACGGCGGCAAGCCGGCTGTCGGTCACCGTGGCGGGAAGAGAAAGAATGTTCCAGTTCTTGTTGATCGAAATGGGGATCGCGTTGGTGGTATAATCCCCGAAATTCGCGATGCCGGCCGACCCGGGGAAGGTGACGGTATATCCTCCTCCGTTCGCCGGGAAGGTCTGGCGCCACTGTGAGCGCAGAACCTGTGACACCTGATATGTTCCGGCAGCCAGGCTGTCGAACTCAAACTGCCCCAGGGAGTCTGTCGTCCCGCTGGCAGAGGCAGTCCCGGTCAGCTGAATCGCCCAGCCGCCGAGGCCCGGTTCGTTCGGATCCTGTGTCCCGTTGCCGTTCACGTCGAAAAAAAGTTGGCCCTTGAGCTTGTAGGTCGGCGGAGGCGGAGGGGGAATGATGACCGTATCCCCGCCCATGCCCTGGACGAATCCTCGCATGGCGGAATCGGGGACCGCCTGGCGCGTATCGAACAGCCGCCAGGGATCGTAGACGCCCATGCCGGCAAGATGCTGTCCGTTGGAGACCTGCGCCTTCACATAGGCGGCCTTGGCCTGCATGGAACGGTACGATTCGGCCGACACTGCCGTCGAACCGTTGGTGTAATAGGTCGCCTGGGCGACCGGATCCCAGATGGGATTTGAATAGAGGGAAACGGCGAACTGATTTGCGGAGTGGAAACTGCCGCAACCGCCGACTTCCGAGCCGGAGGAACCGAGCGTCAGACCGGAGCCGGTCCAGGCCTTGCATTCCGCCGATGCGAGCATGATGATCTTGTTCATCGGACAGCCGGACTGGATCAGTTCGTGCCACCCGCGGTAGTCCCAGTACCATGCACCGGGATCCTGCGGGTAGGAGTAGATCGGCTGATTATGGGAGACTTTGCTGCACGATTCTTCGTTGTACGCCATGATCTGGACGTAATCGACATACTGCCACGCCTGCGAATCATAAATGAAGCCGCCGTTCGGGTTGCCCGGGCTCCACTCGGACCACTGCGGAATGGTCAGGATGATGGTCCCCTTCGGGGTCCAGGTGTTCATGATCGCACGGGCTTTCCGGAGCCAGACCACCACGTCCTGCCGCTGGGCCGCCGAGTTGGAGGGATATTCCCAGTCGATATCGATCCCGTTATACCCGTTCCGCTGGACGAAGCCGAGCCAGGTGTTCATCATTTTCTCTCCGGCGCCGCCGGCGGATGTGTCCTGGATGTTCGTCGCGAAAGCACTTCCGGAACCGAACAGGCCGCTGATGATCAGCTTCGTGCCGTTGGCTTTCGCCCACGCCCGGAGTGAATCCTGAACGGCGTAGGCGCAGGAGCCGTTCTGGGCCGACCGCGCCCACTGCAGAGAATCGTTCGATCCGGCGTACAGATTGAAATAATAGGGTGCGGTGGTATTGGCGCTGGTGTTGAACCAGATGACATAGTCCGTCCGCTGGAGTTTGGACGGATGCATGTCGCAGGCGCCCCAGAGGGTATAATACTGCGTTGTGACAAACTGTGAAAATGCCCCGGAAACGAGGAACAAGGTAATTATTGCGATGATGATCAATGGTCTGATCGTTGCTCTCATCATACACCCCTATGATAATGAGATGAATAAAAGAACCGGTTGGACAGTGATAGGCGGTGGCCTCAATATACTACGAATTTAAAATAATAAATACAAGAGATCCCGCCGAATTAAAATAAATTCACAGAAAACATTACTGCCCGGTTCGTAGTTTGATGCGAACATGTCCGTCCACAGCGAAGACCGGACGCGTTCTCTTTTTTCTGTCCGCAAAGTAACCGGAAAAAGCGGCGTATTCCACCCGGGGAGTGATGCATATCACACGCGGAGGCTGTTCGTGTCACCGGTCACCAATAAAACGTGACCGTTATCACATGATGGCGGGATTCGGGGAACGGAGGGAACGGGGAACACCGCGCCCGCCGGCAGGGCGCGAGCGGCGACCGGTGTGGTTATTTACCGGCGAAAAGGTACTGTTTTTCATCGACCTGCGGTCTCATCTCGGGACGCTGGTCGCCGATATTCTCGTAATATACCCTGTACGCACGGATGGTGACGCCGAGAAGCTGGGACATCTTCATCAGCCGCTTCATCACCTCCGGTTTCAGGCTGTTCTTGGCGATGAGTATTTCCTCGACCTTCAGCTTTTTCACCAGCCGGGGAAGCTTCAGGTGACCGCCGAAGACGGGATAGTCGTTGATCCGCTTCCCTTCCAGCTGGGGATCGTCGTCCAGGAACCCGACCGGATTCAGCTCATGGGATTCGTCGTTCAGAAGCTGTTGGATGATCAGGGCGCCGTTGTCGTCAGCGCCGTAGATGAGGATCTTCTTCTTGCCCGCATGCGCCTCGCGGCGGGAGAGATAGTTCAGAACATGGAACGATACCCGCGATCCCATGATGAACGAGAGGATCAGGTAGAAATCGAGGACGATGAGGGTCTTGTTGAGAACGTTCCAGCCCGGCGGAAACATCGCGACGACCGACCAGGTGAGGACCACGGCGATAACGACCACCTTCAGAATTTTGAGGATGTCGCCGGTGCCCCGCTGGCGCATCGTTCCCTTGTAGAGCCCGCCGAAATAGAAGACCACCATCTGGATCCCCGCCACCAGCGTCAGGCTCCGGAAGAACGGATCGTTGAACGACCCCGGACCATCACCGCGGAAGGTGAGAAAATAAGCGATCGTGTAGGCCCCCGAGATGAACGCCATATCGAGGAACCCCTGGAACACCCGGCTGTTGACGAGCGGCCATTCGTAGAGCGGGAGAAGCGACCCGTTCCGGAGTACCGCCATCTCCTTGTACCGGAGCTGGCTCACGCCGACGAACGTGGCGACACCGATGGTAATGAGGATCGGCGTGATCGCGATGTTGTTCGACACCGTCATCGCGAACGCTCCGAGACCGAAGATGCACGAAACGACGTACATGAGAAGCACCACCGTCCGGTGGGAGAAGCCCATGTCGATCAGGCGGTGATGGATGTGTCCCCGGTCGGGAAGGAACATCGACACGATCTTTCCCATGAACGACGAGGCGCCCGCATTCTCCGGAAAGAGCGACCGGAGGAACCGGCGCACCATCGCCAGGAGCGTATCCATGATCGGAAGTCCCAGCGCCAGGATCGGAATCAGGATGGAGAAGACAGCCGATCCCTTTGTGGAACTCGACATCGAGAGTATGGCGAGACAAAACCCGATAAAGAGGCTTCCGGAATCGCCCAGGAAGATCTTCGCCCGGTTGAAATTGAAGCGGAGAAACCCGATGAGCGATCCTGCAAGCAGGAGGGCGATCGCGCTGATGCCGAGGGATCCCATCATGAAGGAGATCGAAAAGATCGTCAGCGAAACGATGACGGCGACACCTGACGCGAGCCCGTCGAGCCCGTCGATGAGATTGAAGGCGTTCGTGATGCCGACGATCCAGAGAATGGTGAACGGAAACTCCAGCAGACCGAGGTTGAGGACGCCGAGACTGAACGGATGGGTGATGAAGGTGATCCGGAAACCGGCGAAGTAGACCATCACCGCCGCGAGGAACTGGCCGAGGAATTTCTTGCCCGGGGTCAGCTGTTGAACGTCGTCCCAGATCCCGAGGATCAGCACCAGCGTCAGCGAGAAGACCAGCATCACTCCCTTGTGCGGATCAAAACCGCCGAAGCGGACGAGAATCGGGCTGTTGTTGTAGAACATGAACATCAGCGAGGAGAAGAAGCTGAGATAAATCGCCAGCCCGCCGAGCCGCGGCGTCGGATTCTTGTGCACCTTGCGCTCGTTCGGTTGATCGAGCGCACCGATCACGTGCGCGAAGCGGATGACGTACGGCGTCACCAGCCACGACACGAGGATCGGGAGAACGAAGAGAAGTATGAATTGTACGATCATGGCAACACTTCCAGGTTGATAGGGTGAAGAACTGTTGTTTTAACCGGCCATCGGACCGCCGACGGCGAAAATATTCCGGATGCCGCTGCTGTACAGAATGTGCGGCGATAGATGGTGACGCTGGATCACATCCCCCTCAATATGAAAGAGGGCGTATTCGAGCACATGCCGGAGCTCCACGGCATTGCCCGGCCAGTGGTATTCGAGGCATGCCTGAAGCGCCTCGGGCGACATGGTCACGGTTCCCGACCCCCCCGTGGAGGAGAGTTCGGTCAGGTATTCCCTGATCAGGTACGGTATATCCTCGCGGCGCTGACGCAGGGGGGGCAGATTGATCGTGAGCGGGCAGGCCAGGTGCAGAAAGCCCTGATCCCCGACGGCGCCCGCTTCGTTGAAAACGCCGCGCCGGTGCGTGACGATGATGAACCGGGACGAGAGAATGATCTCTTCCTTCCCCTGCAGACGCCGGAAATGCTGATACTCGATCGCCCTGGCGACCCTCTGCTGAACGGCAGGCGCCAGAAGCGAAAAATGGTCGATGAACAGGGTTCCCTTCCGCGCATGCTCCAGAATACCGCGGTGGATGCCCGGTTCGCCCGCATCGGGGTTCTCGGCGCCGAAGATCGCTTCGGCCGCTCCGCGCGGGGAGATCGTCGAACAGTCGAGGTGGACGAACGGATAGCATGCCCGGCCGCTCAGACGGTGGATCGTCTTCGCGATCAGGTCGGTTTCGTTGCCGTCTTCCGACACGATGAGAACGCCCAGGTCGCTCATGGCGAACCGCTTCAGCGTCTCAAGAATATGCTGCATCATCATGCTCGGGGCAAAGCCGGTTTCCGGCTGGTCCGGAAATCCGCAGCGGGAGGTGAGGGTGATGTCGTTCATGATTCGTTCTCTAAATGACGGCCGGCGGTTCCGTTACGGACGCGACGACGTCGCCTTCCCGAGCGCCACCAGCAGAGAAATCTGGATCGCCTGATCCGTCTGCGGATTGGGTGAGATGGCGAAGTCGAGGTGAATGCGCTGTGTCCGGAAACCCCATCCGAACACGCCATAACTGATCGAGGGGGTGACGATATACCCGCCCCGCAGGGCGATAAAACCCCACGGATAGTATTCCGCCCCGCCCTTGTACTGCAGGCCGCTGACATTGAATATTTTTTCGTTTGCAAATGCAAGGACGAACTCCGGATCGTGGGTATCGGCCGGATAACGGAGCGTTGCGCCGACCTGCAGGTACCTCGGCGTATACGCGTCCCGCAGGATCGTCGTATGGCTGACCGTCGAGCCGGCGGAATCGATCCGGTCGAAGTATTCTATGCCCGTCCCGAGGCCGCCGAACGACACCCCGTAGCTCACTTCGGGTTCGGGATAATAATAAAAGCCGAAGAGCGAGGACATGCCCCAGTGTTCCGAAGCCGATGTGTGGGCGTACTGCGCCTGGAGCATGACGCCGACGCTGAAGGTCGGGAGGACCTCCCGGGCGTAGGCGACGTCGTAGCCGAACTGGAGAGCGCGGTAGACGGTCGACTGGCTCGCGAAATACCCGACATGGTTGACGCTCGCCCCGAAGGCGATCGTTTCCGACCGCCGCAGATGGACCGGAATGGAAATGTTTTCATCTTCGCTTTTGATGAACTGCTCCTGCGAATGGTTTATCTGCAGGTCAAAATCCTGAAGATACGCGAGCGCCGCGGGATTCCAGTACATGGATGCGACGTCATAGGCGTCGGCGACGAACGATTCCGCCATGGCGGCGGCCCGGGCTCCCGCCCGCACCGGCTCGATCGCGATGCCGACCTGGGTCACCGGAAGAGTCTGCGCCGCGGCTCCGGCGCAGAGCAGGAACACAAGCAGACAGGCGCCGGCGAACCCGGTCCGGGAAGATGCGGCGGTATGAAGATCGGGCAGGTTCATTTGAACACGCTGAAAAATCCGAGAATGAATATCGCGTCACGGAGAAAATCGGAGAGCTCGCGGATGACGTTGCTCCGTTTCGGGATGAAGATGGTGTCGCCGGGACGGACGATCGGCACGGCGTCCACGTTGCCGTTCTCGATGTACCACATCAGGTCGACTTCGATCGGCTGGCGGTCGAGGCCCGCACGGAGGATTCTGACATGCCGCAGGTCGGAATCGGCCGTGGTCCCCCCGGCCATGGAAAGAACCTCGAGGAGCGAGATGTCGCTCGTGACCGGGTAATTTTCCTGCTTGGTGACTTCGCCGATCACCGACACCCGCTGGGCGGTCGCGCTCAGGATGTTGATGGTGATCTGGATATCGCCCTGTATGTATTCGGTCAGCCGTTTCTTGACTTCCTTCACGAACTGTTCCTTGGTACTGCCCGAAACGAGGAAGTCCCCGATGAGCGGAATGGTCAGACTTCCGGTTTCCTTCACAAGCGCCTGCGTGGTAAATTCCGGATATCCCCAGACGGAGAAGACGATCTGGTCGCCCTGGCGGATGACGTAATCGTCGGCTTTCGGTTCGGCCTGGATCGGCTTACTTCCGGAGCGGATGATCTGCGTGAGATTTCCCTTTGCGATATCCTCCGAGGTGCTGCAGCCGGAAAACATCGCGGCGGAAACCAGCGCGATGGCGACCGCCGGGACAAGGAAACGGAATAACTGTATATAAGAGTGTCGTTGTCGGTTCATGATATATAAAGAGTGAAAATACCTGTCGACGACTGTCGTACTGCCGGTTGGGTGGAAAAGGCCTCTATTCAAACCAAATATTGACAAATCCTGTGCCACATCCGGGATGCGGCGGAATGCCATTCGCCTCTGTTTCATGTGCAATTAAATGAATTATTCCTGCCGGGAAATGATCTATCTCACAGACTAGGTCGGAAAATTTGATTTCTTGGTATTCATTCGAAACGGAATACCGGTCTGCCTGCAGAACCGGGTAATTCGTTCCCGAATTTCTTTATTTTTAGCCGGTTTCGCGCAACTTCCGGGTGTGTTACCTTTTTACACAGGTTGTTTCATTCTTACCCACACCTACGCATCCGGATCCGGACCGCAGGCCGATTGAAAGCGGCCGGTCTCCGGAGGCGATCTGATTTCGCTATTTCGACCCTGCCTCGGGTCGGCTGTCATACGGCTTCATGGCACATAAATTGTGTTCATGTCAGTGCCTTCTGTCATCTGATCCGGAACCAGTTCAGACACTACAAAGGAACCTCACGTGCGTTCAACACAATTTTCACTCCGCGAATTCATCATTCTGATTCGCCGGCGCAAGAAGTACCTCATCATCCCGACGATCGCGATCACCGTGCTCTCGGCGGTCGGCGCGTATCTTCTTCCGAACAGGTACGAATCCTCGACCACGATGCTGGTGCAGAGGGACGAGATCCTGAACCCGCTCATCAGCTATGAAATGGCGGTCACGATGGCGACGGAAGACCGTCTCCGGACCTTCAACGAGATCATCTACAGCCAGACGACGATCCAGTCGATGGTCGACACGCTCGGTCTCGGGAAGGGGATCACATCGGAGGATCAGCGGCAGGCGCTCATCGAGGCGATCAGAAAAAACATCACGGTCGAGCGCCGCGGTTCCGACTCCTTCAGTATCACCTACATCGACACCGATCCGGTCCGTGCACAGCAGGCGGCCTCGCTCCTGGCGCGCATCTTCATTCAGACAACCCTCCGCGTCGAGGGTCAGCGGAACGAGCAGGCGGTGCAGTTCTTCGAGGGAAAGCTGACCGAACTGCGGCAGAAATACGAATCGAGTCAGAAGGAGGTTCTGACCCTCCTTCAGCAGAGACTCAATACAATGCCGGCGGAAAGCAAAACCGTCTACAATCAGGTCGAGGGCATTGAGAAGCAGATGCACGACATCGACATCAAGGTCACCGGCTATCGGAACGCCCTCACGGTGTTCAAGGGCCTGCCGGACATTCTGAAATCGGAGACCGGAAAACAGTCGCTGTACGATCTGGAGCGGGAGGATCTGCCGTCCATCACCGACCTGCGGACACTTCTGGCGAAATACGACGACTACCTCCGCCGCTACACGCCGAAGTATCCCGAGGTGCAGAAGGTGGAGACCGAGGTGCTCGCGCTTCTGGACCGGATGAAGGCGAGCATCGAGAGCGACATGGGCCATCAGGAGACCCTCCGCCGGCAGCTGGAGGATCAGCGGGCGACTCTGCTCGAAAATATCAAGAAATCGTCCATCAGCGAACGGGTCGACGAGGACAAGGAATCCGATTACGGCATCTACCGCAAGCTTTACGATGAGATGAAGGTCAAGCTGGAGCAGGCCGAAACCGCGCGGGATCTGGGCGAAAAGGGGGCGAATCAGTTTATGATCATCGATCCGGCGCTGGTGCCGGCTCATCCGAGCAAGCCGAACCGATCACAGCTGGTCTTCGGCGGCCTCGCCATCGGGCTCTTTCTTGGCTTTCTGACGATCATCATCCTGGAGATCCTGGACTCGACGATCCGCTACGCCCGCGACATCGAAGTGTACGAAAAACCGATCATCGCCTTCATTACCGAAGGCGACAGGGAACACCGGTAAGACCGGTCCCTGCGGCGGCGCATGACGACATTATCCCGAACAACGACGTAATCCATGGAACCCGAATCAACAGCACAACCGAAGAGCGACGAACAGAACAGCGGCCAGCGCGGCCCGCAAACCGAAGAGAACACCAAGCTGGTCCGCGTCCTCCGGACCATCGTGGTCAGCGAGGATCGCGGCAAGTACGTCGACGAGCGGACCGTCAGGTTCAAGTACTACAATGCGTTCAATTACTCGCTCCTTTCCCGTAACTCGGGGGAGGTGAACCTCACGCTCGGGATCACCAGCCCGAACCGCGGCGAGGGAAAAACGCTCATTGCCTGCAACCTTGCCGTCTCGCTGGCGATGGGGTCGCAGAAAAAAACCATCCTGATCGACCTGAACGTCCAGAATCCCCAGCTTCACAGGATCTTCGGCATACCGCAGACCCCGGGACTGCTGGACGCTCTCCGCGACACGACGATCCACGTCTCGAAGAGCGCCATCGAGCATCTTTCGGTGCTGACCTCGGGCATTCCCTCGGCGGCGCCGGATCCGCGCCCGCACGAAAAGTCGCTCCCGGTGCCGGTCGACCGCACCGCCCAGTCGCCGTTCCTCGGACTCGAACAGCTGACCGCCTTCCGGGACATTCTCTATTCCCTCGAGCAGGCATACGATTTCATCATCGTCGACATGCCGGCGATCTCGAATCAGGGGGTCCCTGTCCTTTTCGCGAACCAGCTCAACGGCCTGCTCGTCGTGGTCGACACCATGCGGACAAAAAAGGAAAACATCGACGCGATGTTCCGGAGCATCAACAAAAACCAGGTACTCGGATTCGTCTATAACCGGTACCGCGACGATTTCTCCTCCTGAGGCGGACACGGCATGTTATCGATCGGCGGATCTCTCGGACTCATGCTCTTCGCGCTTCTCCTCGGCAAGCGGAAACGCCGTCCCGGCTTTCCCACGTACGTTGCCGTCTTTCTCATAGCGCTCGCACAGGTTTCCCTGGTGCTGTACGAAATGTACACCATGTCCAAACCGCTCGGCTGACCGCATGGCGCCACACGACGGCCATCATATCGGTGTCCCGGTAACCGCTCCGCCGTCCCGTCTCCGGCGGCTCCTGGCGGACAGGCCTGCGCTGATCCTGGCGGCATTCTCCGTTCTCATCGCGCTGATCCTCGTCCTCAATCAGGGAAGCATGTTCTATGCGGTGGCGCTCATCGCCCTCATCCTTGCGCTCCTGGTCACGTTTTACCGGATCGACTGGGGCTTCTACCTGTTCATGGGGCTGGTTCTGCTGTTCGACCAGTATCCCCCGCGCGGCTACGAATCTTCCATCATCGGCCTCGAATACTTCGAGAACCTGAAGGGCTTCGACATCTTCTCACGCATCGACTGGGCGGTCGCGAACCCCCTCGAGGTCCATCTTTTTCTCATCATCGGACTCTGGGTCATCCTGATCGTCATGCGGAAGCGCCTCTTCTACCAGCGCGTCCCCTTCTGGCAGCTCGCCGCGATCTTCTTCGGCTGGCTCCTGATTTCGCTCACCTACGGCATGGCGACCGGCGGCGATTTTCTCCCCGCCCTCTGGGAGCTCCGGTCCCTTTTCTATGTCGGCATCCTCTATTTCTTCGTACCGCAGATCATTCAGCGCCCCGAACAGGTGCGCACGTTCGTCCGTGTCTGCATCGCGGCCATTTCGTTCAAGGCGGTGCAGGGGGTCGCGCGGGTTATCCGGCTCGGGTTCGATTTCGGCGGCCGGACCGAGCTCACCAATCACGAAGATCCTCTCTTCTTCGCCGGGCTGTTCATGCTCTTCTTCGCCCTCTCCATGTTCGGTGTCAAAACGAAGGAGCGGACCTATCTCCGTTGGGCTCTTCCGTTCATCGCGGTGGTGTTCATTCTGGCCCAGCGGCGCGCGACCTACGGCGCCTTCGGCGTGGGATTCGTCGCCTACTCGCTTCTTCTGACCGGAGCCCAGTTCCGTCGGATCCTCCGGTACGTTCTTCCCGGCCTCGTCCTCCTCGGCATCTATCTTGCGGTCTTCTGGGACAACGAAACCAGCATCGGCCTGCCGGCCCAGCTGATCAAATCCTCCTTCTCCTCGACCCAGGAAACCGCCGGGGAACGGTATTATTCCAACCTCTACCGTGAGTTTGAAAATTACAACCTCTCGCAGACGATCCAGCGGTCGCCGATCTTCGGCATCGGATTCGGGAACAAGTACGACCAGCCGATCAGTCTCGCCATGATCCCCTTCTCGCTCAGGGATTACATCTCCCACAACGAGATCTTCTGGCTCATCGTCAAATCGGGGGCAATCGGGTTCTTCCTCTTCTGGCTCTATCTCGACATCGTGGTCATGTACACCACCCACATCTTCCGGAGGATGACCGATCCGTATTTCAAGGCGGTCTGCGTGATGATCATCGTCGCGGTCTTCGGCCAGCTCATCGTCTCCTTTTACGACCTTCAGCTGACCTACTCGCGGAACATGGTCTACCTCGGCGCCATGATGGGGCTTCTCCCCACGCTCGACAGGATCGCGGACGGGCAGGCGGCCGGAAAAGGATCTGCGGGATGATGACAGACGTGAAAACCGCACCGAAATCCCCTCCGGCCATCCCCTCCCTGCGCCTTCTCGGCGTCCGGGTCGATTCCGTCACCATGGAACAGGCGATATCATCGATCGCCGGCATGGTCCACAGCGGAAAAATTCATCACATCATTCCGGTGAACCCGGAAATGGTGATGCTGGCACGGAAGAACGCGCAGTTCCGTGAAGCGATCGAGCGCGCTTCGCTCGTCGTCCCGGACGGGATCGGCGTGGTCTATGCGTCGCGCTATCTCGGCCGCCCGATTCCGGACAGGGTGACGGGCGTCGACCTGACGAAGAGGGTCGCGGCGGTCGCGGCCCGCAGGGGCCTCCGGGTATTTCTCCTCGGCGCGGCGCCCGGCGTCGCCGAGCTGGCCTCACTCCGGCTCCGTTCGGAATTTTCCGGACTCATCATTGCCGGCACATACGCCGGCTCTCCGAAACCCGAGGAAGAGGCTGAAATCTGCCGCCTCGTCGCGGAAGCGGCTCCCCACATTCTCCTTATCGCCTACGGAGCTCCCTCCCAGGAACTCTGGATCATGCGCAACCGTGAACGGCTGAAGGTTCCGGTGACGATCTGTGTCGGCGGCACGCTCGATTTTCTGTCCGGCGCGGTGCGCCGGGCTCCCCGGCCGATTCAGCGCGCCGGTCTCGAATGGCTCTACAGGCTGATCCAACAGCCGTCCCGGTGGCGGCGCATGCTCGCACTGCCGCGATTTGCCGCCGCAATTGTCATGAACAGCCTGTCCGGACGCACGGAAAGGGAACACCCGGCACAATGAACAATTCAATAGCACATTCGGTCGCCAAGAACACGGCGATCCAGTTCGCCCAGCAGTTGATGACCTGGGCCTCGACGTTTCTCCTGATGCTGTTTCTCCCCCGGTATCTCGGCCCGGTGAGCTACGGCCATCTCTACCTTGCCATCACGGTCTCCGGCATCTTTCTCCTGTTCATCGACTACGACAACCGGCTCGGCATCTCGAAGCGGATCGCGAAGACGCCCGAAGACGCCGCCCGGATCATCGCCAACTCGTACGCGTTCCGGGTCGGCATCTGGATCGTCTCGTTCATTTCGCTCATGGTGTTCGGCATGGTGGCAGGGTACCCGCCGGTGCTCCGCTGGATCCTGCTTCTCTTCGGCGTCGAGATGCTCTGGAACGGGGGCAAGACGGTTCTCCTCGGGCTGTTCCTCGGGTTCGAATCGCTCAAATACTCCTCCATCGGGGCGATCATCGAACGGGCATTCATCGCGATCGTCGGCGTCTCCGCGCTTCTGCTCGGCGCGAACGAGATTGTCATCGCGGCGATCATGATTTCGGGGACGCTGATCGATTTTCTGATTCTCCTGAAATTCTCGCACCGGTTCGTGCCGAAACTTGCGCGGGTCGACTGGAAGCAGACCATCGTCCTTCTGAAGGACGGATTCCCCTATCTCCTCTACACGCTGTTCGGCGTCATCTATTACCGGATCGATACCGTGATGCTCTCGGTCCAGACACCCGAGGCGGTCGTGGGATGGTACGGCGTGTCGTACAAATTTCTCGACCTCCTGGCCTTTCTGCCGAGCATTTTCTCGCTCTCGCTCCTTCCGGTGATGACCAAACTCCAGTCGAAAGGCGACGACCGGACCGAGGTGATGACCCGCAAGGGGCTCGATTTCATCATGGTCGCCGTTTTCCCGATCACGATCTGCATGTTCGCGCTCTCCCACGACATCATCAAGTTATTTTACGGCCTGACCGGCTTCGGGCCTTCCGTGATCCTTCTCCAGCTTCTATCGGTGGGACTCCCGCTTATTTACATCGACATGGTCCTGGGCACGGCGATCTTTGCCTGCGACAAACAGCGTCAGTGGGCGGTCACCGCCTTCTTTGCGGCGATCCTCAACATCGTGCTCAATTATTTCCTCATCCCCTATTTTCAGGTGCGGGCGGGAAACGGGGCGATCGGGGCGTCGATCGCGACGATCATCACGGAGTTCTTCATACTCCTCAACGCCCTCGCGCTTCTCCCCGCCAAGCTCCTGCCGCGGGACATCAACCTGGTGTCGGTGAAGTCCGTCACCGCGGGCATTGTGATGGCGGGTTCGATCTGGCTGATGAACCAGGCCGGTCTGTACTGGCTTGCACAGCCGGTCATCGCCACCGCGCTCTATTTCGGCTGTCTTCTCCTGATGAAAACATTTACTCCCGAAGAGATCACATTCATGAAGCAATTTATGTCGATCGGCAATATCACCAAAATATTCAGCATGGGCAGGAGCGGCGGCGAATGAACATCCTCTACATCATTCCCTACTGCCCGGTCCCGCCGATGTTCGGCGGTGCGCTCCGCACGGCACACGTCATCGGACAGGCGGCGCGCCGGCACCAGGTCACGATCCTGACGATCGGCTGGCCCGGCGACGACCGGAAACTCCAGAATTATTTTCACCTCCCTCCGGAAAACGTGCGGGTGGTACCGCGGCACTGGACGCGGCGCCACCGGCGGGCCGCCCAGGGTTTTTCCCTGCTCACAAGGCACAGCTTCTTCCACATGCTCGCCAGCAATGCGCGGATGCAGAGGGTCATTGCGGAAGTCCTCCGGGAGAGGAAATTCGACATCATTCAGGTCGAATTTTCCCCGATGGGACAGTACACGCTCGACGCGGATGCGGTCAAGATCCTCGATTCGCACAACGTGGAATACGACAATTTCCGCCGCATGTGGCTGAAGAACCGGTCCTTTCTGAAACGGATCCACTACCGGTTCGAGTACAAGAAATTTTACAGGGAAGAGATCGAATCGTGTTCGAAGTTCGACCTCATGTTCGTCACCTCGTCCCGCGACAAGGAAATCCTCGACGGCGACGTGCCGGCGGTGCCGAAGATCGTCGTGCCGAACGGCGTCGACAGCTCGTACTTCACGGCGACGGGGGAGCCCTTCGAACCGCATTCGATCGTCTTCACGGGCGCGATGTCGTACCTCCCTAATCACGACGGCATCCATTATTTCATGGAGGAGGTATTCCCTCTCATCGAGCAGGTCCATCCGGACGCGCGCGTGTACATCGTCGGCAGTAAGCCTCCGCCGGCGATCACGCGCCTGGCGCGGAAGAATGTCGTCGTGACCGGGTTCGTCGAGGACGTCCGGCCGTTCGTCCGCAAATCGAGCGTCTATGTCGTCCCGCTCCGCATGGGGAGCGGCACCAGACTGAAGATCCTCGAGGCGCTCTCGATGAAGATCCCCATCGTCACGACGAGCATCGGCTGTGAGGGCATCAACGTGCGGAACGACGAGACGGCCATGATTGCCGATTCCCCACGGCAGTTCGCCGACGCCGTGATCGACCTTTTCGACAACGCCGACCGGCGGAAAAGGCTGGTCAGCAACGGGTACGACCTCGTCACCTCCACCTATACGTGGGATGTGATCGGGGAGCAGATCGACGGACTCTACCGCGACGCCGTCGCCGGCAGGTACGGGAAAAAGAAGCCGGCTGGGGCCGGGCGGTAAAACGACAAAGGACACCTGATGAACGGTGGACTCTCAAAAATACGCCTGCGCCTCCGGCGCCATTCGCTGATCGATCATCTGCGGGGCCTCCTGTTCTCGCGGCATTTCACCTCCTCGGGGATCATCGTCGTCTCCGGCGGACGTCCCTCCCCCCGCGTCATCAACAGGGGAGGATCGCTGATCGCCGAGAACTGCCAGTTCTACTCCGGGGTGCGGCTTGAACTGGACGCAGGGGCGACGCTCAGGATCGGCAACGGCACATATCTGAACAGGAACACCGCGGTCATCGCGACCCGGAGCGTCACCATCGGGCGCGACTGCAAAATCGCGTGGGACGTCAACATTATGGATTCCGATTTTCATCCCCTTCCCGGCAAGCCGCTCGAATCCCGTCCCGTCGTCATCGAGGACGACGTCTGGATCGGATGCCGTGCGATCATTCTGAAGGGTGTGCACATCGGCCGCGGAGCGATCGTCGCCGCGGGCGCGGTTGTCACAAAAGACGTTCCGGCGAACAGTCTCGTCGGCGGCGTACCGGCAAAAATGGTCACACAATTTCAACCACTCTCCGGAACTTCGAGCCATGGAGCTTAATCCGTCCGAACATCACGAGCAGTGGGGCGAAGGAAATCCGCAGAAAATCAAGGTCCTGATGTACCACAGGGTCGTGAATGCGGTGAACGTGAGCTATGCGTATCCCGGCATGTGCATCAGCACGCAGGAGTTTCACAACCAGATGAGCATGCTCGAGCGGTGGGGTTTCACCTCGATCACATTTGAGGATTACCGCCTGTTCCTGCGGGGGGAGCTGAACCTCCCGAAGAAGCCGGTTATTCTGACATTCGATGATGCATATCTCGATTTCCACGAGAACGCATTTCCCGTTCTGGAGGAATTCGGGATGCGTTCCGTCGTCTTCTGCGTGGCGGACAAGAAACTTTCGGCCAACTTCTGGGACAAGTCGAACGGGCTCCCCCTCGCGCCGCTGATGAACGAACAGCAGCTGCTCGAACTGCACGCCGCGGGGCACGAGATCGGATCCCACTCGCTCACCCACCCGATCCTCCCCCGGCTCGTGCGGGAGAAAGCCTGGGACGAAATCTACCGGTCGAGGATGATGCTCGAGATTCTGCTCAACGCTCCGGTCAAGACCTTTGCGTTTCCGTACGGAAACCTGAACGATGCGACCAAAAAAATGGTACAGGACGCCGGATACGAAACCGCATGCGCCACATTTTCCGGTCCGCCCAAGTTTGCTTCAGACCCGTTTGAAATCCGGCGCACGCTGATCCAGGGAAATCTTTCCCCGCTCCATTTTGCGCTCATGCTCTTCACCCCGTACGAGTATGTCGGATGGCTTCGCTGGAAGCTCAAAAAACTGTTCAGAGGCGGAGGCGCGGCATCCGCCAAACCGCCGGCATCGCCCGGAATATCATCCCACGAGCCGGCACATGATCCGGCCGCTCACTGAGGCGAAATGAATACCACGGCCCGCACCGCACATAGCGTCGTGACCGGCGCTTCGCCCGTTCCCGCACCGGCGGACAGAGGGAAACCGGTGATGCAGTTGATCACCGGCGCCGATGAGTTTCTCTCCATCGGAGCGGCATGGGACCGTCTTGCCCTGGGAGACCCGGCATCGACCATTTTCCAGTCGCACACCTGGCTCAGGCTCTGGTGGAAATACTTTTCGCGGAAGCCGGATCGTCTCGCCGTCATGCTCTTTTCCGTCGACGGCGCTCTGATCGGCGCCGCTCCCCTGTTCCTTCGGACCTGGCGTGTCGCGGGCTGGCCCGTCCAGCACCAGCTGCGTCTGATCGGGTCGGGCGAGCTCTCCGGGAACAGTTTCGGCATGTTTCTCGACGACGGTCCGAGCGACTATCTCAATATCCTCGCCCTCCCGGGCTGGTCTGCTGTGGTAGTGTCGATGATCGAGCGCGCCATACTGGACGGGACGGTTCCCTGCGACCGTCTGGAGCTCCTGAACATCCCCGAAGGAAGTCCGCTCAGGGGGCTGTTCAGAAGCGATGCACGCGCCGGCGAGTACGCAGGCTCCTCAACCGGGGCCGACATCTGTCCCTATCTCCCCGCCCCTGCGGGAAAGGAGGAATTTCTCCGCTCCCTCTCGCCCGGCATCCGGCGGAAATTTTCCCAGCTCTCACGCTCTCTCGGCACCGACGGCATCTTCCGGATCCGGTCGGCGGCATCGCGCCCCGAAGCCGGAAAAATTCTGGAATATCTGATCGGCCTTCACCAGCGGCGATGGAACCGGCTCGGGTATCCGGGCCTCTTCGCAAAACCGCACTTCGCGGAATTCTTCCGGGACCTCTGCGGTGAACTGTTCGACCGCGGTGAACTCTGGTGCCGGGTGACCGAGAACGACAGCGGGGTCTTCGGCGCGCGGATCGCCTTCCGTTTCAATGGAATCTATTTCGACTATCTCTCCGGCTTCGACGATCATTCCGCCATGACGAAACACCGCCCCGGATTCGCCCTCCTCTCGGGGATGATCGACGATGCGATCGCCGGCGGCGCGCGGGAAATCAATTTTCTCCGGGGGGATGAGGCATACAAGTTCGAACTGACCTCCGCCTTCCGGCGGAATCTGAACCTCACCCTCACCGCCAGGGCCTACCACGGAACTGTCCGCCATGCGCTCTGGCTGGTCGCCGGATGCTGGAGGTTCCTGCTGACGATGATCGCCCGCGAACGGGATCTTCTCCTGGTTCAGTTCCGGATCAATCCGGTCCATCTTTTCCTGCTCCGGTATATCTCCTTCCGGGCACCGAAATTCGCCAAAAAATTTTCCCGGGCTGTGAAATCGGAGATCCCGCGGAACGAGGAGCAATCCCGATGAAGACCCTGATGCTCATTTCAGGAGGTCTGGGCAGGCCTTCCGCAGAGGAAACCGATCGCCTTGCCGCCGCGGACCAGTTCCCGCGGGTGAGGCTGTTCGAGCAGGTCCTGAACACCGACCTCCTTCCGCCCGAAGCGCTCGGATCGGCCCCGCGGCTGTTCCGGATGGTGTACCGCTATCTGCCGGAAGCGGCGGCGCAGGCGCTGGAGGCGTTCCGCATCCGGAACCGGTACGATGCGATCCTGACCTGGTCTGAACGGCGGGCCTTCGCGTTCGCCCTCATCAAGAAAATAACCCGGGTGAAGATCCCGCACATTCCGCTTCTCTACTGGATGTCGAAGCAGAAGCAGGCCCCGCTCCTGCGGGCGACAGGATCGGCGATGGACTGTATCGTGACCTGGTCGTCGGTGCAGAGGCAGTACGCCATCGACCACCTCGGGATATCGCCCTCAAAGATTCTTCTCGTGCGCCATCCCATCGATCAGAAATTCTACCGCCCCATGGAGGGGCCCGGCGACATGATCTGCGCGGTCGGATCGGAGAACCGGGATTACGGCACGCTGATCACGGCACTGACCGGATCGGACATCCACTGTCATATCGCCTCGCGCGACATCCGGATCATTCAGGGGAACAGCGCGCGGACAATCTCGGTGAACTCGCTCGGCGCCCTGCCGCCGAACATGACGCTTGGCTACAAATCGTACGCCGAACTGCGCGAGCTTTACCGGCGGTCCCGGTTCGCGGTCGTTCCGCTCTATCCCTCCGACACCGATAACGGAATCACGGTGATTCTGGAAGCGATGGCGATGGGAAAGCCGGTGATCTGCTCGCGGACGAAGGGCCAGGTCGATGTCATCGAGGAGGGAAAAACCGGCCTGTTCGTGGAGCAGGGGAATCCGCGCATGCTCCGGGAGGCGATCGAGCATCTCTGGAACAGCCCGGCGGAGGTTCAGGAGATGGGACGCGCGGCCCGCGCATTCGTCGAACGGTATCATTCGATCGATCTCTTCACCGAAACCGTCCGGTCGATCGTGGAAGACGTCATCGCCGGCCGCCAGCCGCATGTCCCGGCCGCCCTGACGCCGGTGAAAGAACAGATCGCATCGCAAACCGGGGCCGGCTCCCGATGAAAATTCTCGCACTTCTGACAACCGGGCTGAAGCCGGTCAATCGGGAACTCGAACGGCAGGACGCCATGCCGCGGGCCTCTCTCTTCGAGGACGAACTGCACACGGAAATGCTGTACGAGAACACCCTCATGCAGGCCCCCGCATTTTTCCGGTTTTTCTACCGGCGTCTTCCGATGACGGTCGCACAGACGCTGGAGGCCTATCGCATCCGGAAGCGGTATGACGCGGTGCTCTCGTGGTCCGATCCGCACGGCCTGCTGTTCTCATTCCTTCTGAAGGCGACCTTTTCCCGGACCCCGCACATCGCTATGCTGGCCTGGATCTCGAAGCCGCGGAAGGCGAAGATCCTGAAGCGGGTCTACACCGGCATGAGCAGGATCATCCTGTGGACTTCAAACCACTACGAATTTGCGACGAAACAGCTGGGAATACCGGCTTCCCGGATCAAACTGATCCATTATTTCGTTGACCAGCAGTTCTGGCGGCCGATGCCCGACGTCGCCGCCGAAGAGATGATCTGTTCCGCCGGCGTGGAGATGCGCGATTACCCCACGTTCATCGAGGCCCTGCGGGGGATCGACATCCGCTGTCATATCGCGGCGGGCATTGCGCGGGGAAAATTGTTCGATACGGTGACCGCCATATCACGGATCACCGAACTGCCGCCGAACCTGACCGTCGGTCCGATGTCCCCGGTCGAACTCCGGAATCTCTACGCCCGGTCCAGGTTCGTCGTCGTCCCGCTCCATCCGTCCGAATCGGACAACGGCATCACCGTGATTCTGGAAGCGATGGCGATGGGGAAGGCGGTGATCTGTTCCAGGATCAACGGCCAGAAGGACGTCATCATCGACGGGGTGAACGGGATCTTCGTACCGCCGGGGAATCCCCGGGCTCTTCGCGACGCCATGCTCTATCTTCTGAAGAACCCCGACGCCGCCGCAGCCATGGGCCGCGCGGGAAGAGCCCATATCGAGAAATATTTCCGCTGGGACGATTTCGTGAAGAACATCCGGGAAACCATCGAGGAAGTTGTGAAGGAATGACCAGTCTCCGGACAACAGCATAGACATGGACCGCCAGCTCGTACATACCGCCATCCGGTCCGCCGCGATGGGGAATCCGCTCCGCCCGGCGATCCGATGTCCCGAACGAACCTTCACGAATGACGACATGCTGAGGGGGATCGACGCGATTGCCGAACTGCTCATCGTCGAGGGGATCCGGAAAGGAGATCCGGTTCTCGTGCGGATCGGCGATCCGGCGCTTTTTCTTCTCTCGGTCTATGCCGTGATGCGGGCCGGCGCGGTGGCAGTGCCCCTTTCGGCCGAAACGCCCGGGCCGAGGGTTGCGGCCGTTGCCCGCCGGTGCACCCCCGAAGCTCTCCTCACCACCCGGCACGATCTGACACTGCATCCGGTTCTCGGAGATCTCCTCCACTGCCCCTTCATGCACGCCGACGCGGCGCTCGGGGAACGGCGCGAGGAGTCGGAGCCTTCGGGCCGCCTTGACGAACCGGCGGCGGGCGGGATCGACCGGATCACGACAATGATGGACATCGGCGGAGACGATGAAGCGCTTCTCTGTTTTCCGGCGGAAGAGGAAGGCGAACCGGCCGTCGTGACTCACGGCCAGCTCGTGTACGCCGCCCGTTTTGCGGGAGAGCGGGAACGACTCACCGCGGCCGACACGGAATACATCGCGTCGCCGTTCTGGGAGCTCCCCGCGATTCAGCGCGCGGTCTGCCTGCACGCCGCGGGCGGATCGGTCGAAACGGGTTCCGTCCCCGGTTCAGTCACCGGTCTCCCGGAAGCCCTCCTGCGGCAGAGCTCGAACGGTTTCTTCATCACATCCGACGAACTCGCCGTTCTGCTCGAAACAGGAGCGGACACATTCACCCCGTGCCGGACTTCGGCGGTCCGGATCGACATCGGCATCTGCACCGCACCGACAGACGCACGTGCGCTCCGCGACATGTTCCCGGAAGCGGAGATTTATCTCCACCGGGACTACCCGGGAGTCCCGTATGCGACATTCCTGCATCTGAACGAAGAACCGCAGAAATTTGAAACCGTCGGCAAGGCCACGGGGAACCTTCAACTCAACATACGCAACGAACAGGGTTGCCTGGTTTCCCGTCCGTACTACGGGGAAGTGGTGATCCGCATCCCCGGACAGCCGGGCGCTCCCGGCCGGCGGCGGAGAAATTCACTTCCCCCTCAATGGCACGGGACCGGCGACATCGGGTATCTCGACCGCGACGGCTACCTTCACATCATCGCTCAGCAGTTCGAAACGATCAGTGTGAACGGCCTCCGTTATTCCCCGCTCATCATGGAGGAAATGGTCAGGTCGGTCTTCTCCGATTGCGAGATCGGCATCGTGGGAGTTCCGGATCCCACCGGCGAGCTGGGCGAGATTCCGGTATTCTGCTACCATCCGAGCAACGGCACGAAGATCACCTCGGCCGACCTGACGGCTCTTCTCTCGAAGGATTTCGCACAGTACCAGATTCCGCGGATCATCTGCAGGACTGCCGCATTTCCCCGGCGCGGAACGGTGCTCATGCGGCGGGAACTCAGGATGAGAGTCCAGCAGGCGCTCTCACAATCCGAACAGAAGATGAGATAACGGTGAGACCGGACACCATGGCCGACAGGCCCGACATATTAAGCGAACGCGCCGGTGGATGCACTGCGGAAGTGATCTCGACCGCACGGGCGTTCGATCTCCTTGAACCGGCATGGAACGACCTCCTCGGAAAAGCCGGTGCAACGGTCTTCCAGTCGTTCGAGTGGAACCGCGCCTGGTGGAAGTATAAGGCAGGCCGGTTCGACCGGCTTCATATCCTGCTGTTCCGCTGTGACGGTGAAATTGCGGGGATTGCGCCCCTTTTCATACACCCGGTGCGTGTCGCCGGGGTGACGGTCGCCCGCCGTCTGACCTTTATCGGCACAGGACTGACGGATTACGTCGACATTCTCGCCGACCCGCGGCATGAAGCCGAGGTCTTCGGCGCACTGGTCCGTCTTCTGACAACCGAACATTCTTCCTGGGATCTGTTCGATATGGAGGATGTGAATGAAACCTCCCATCTCGTCACACAGGTAGCAGGGATGCTGAAGGAAGCCGGTCTGAATGTGTATACATATCAGGGAAATGTCTGCCCGTATGTGCTCCTGCCGGAGCGGGCGGAGGAGTTGTTCCAGGCATCAGGCCCGGCATCCGGATACAATTTTCGCCGGAAACAGAAAAAACTGCAGTCGAAATTTTCCCCTGAGCTCCGGATCTACAGATCGGAGGGGGACAATCTGGAGACGGCGATCGGGGATTTCAGCCGCGTCCACGGCGGGCGGTGGAAAAGCCAGGGGTATCCCAGCGCATTCGACGACCCGGCGATGCAGGCCTATCATGTCGAATTTTCCAGACAATTCGCGCGGCGCGGCTGGCTCCGCCTCTATATTCTCTACGCCGGGGGGGAACCGGTCGCGACCACCTACAACTTCAACTATCGCGGACGCATTTACATGTACCACAGCAATGCCCACGGACCGGAGGAACTGATGCGATGCAGTCCGGGCATGGTGGTCCGCCTGACGTCGATGGCCGACGGCATTGCGGAGGGGATGAAGGTCTTCGATTATCTCCGGGGCGATGAACCATACAAGTACAGGGAAACTGCCGCACAGGAGAGCAAGAATTACCTGATCAGGGCGGTCTCCCCCCGCCGGCGGACCATGTCGCGATTTTATCTGTTTCTGCTCACCGAAGCCGTTCTCAAATCGGTCCACCGTTCCCAGCGGGAATATTACGGCTACCGGAGATTCGTGATCACCGAACATCCGGGCGTTGCGGGCAGAATGCGCTTCGTTGCCGGCGTCGCGGCAAATCTGCTCAAGGTCATGTACGATTATTTTTACCGTCATTCCCCCCTGCGGTCGGTCCGGGCGCTTGCCATCCGCCTCGAACGCGAGGAGCGGGTCTCCGACGAACCGGAGGCATCCGGCCCGGAGAACCGGGAGGGGGACGGCAACACTGCGAAGGAAGGAGAACGGCCGTGACCCTCCTTTCCGTGCCCGACGCCGTCGCGCTCTGCATCGCGGGGGTCTTCACGCTCTATCTCCTGCTGTTGAGCATCATCGCCCTCTTTGTACCGCGCCGGAAGGAATTTCCCGCAACGGACACCCGCCGGTTTGCCATCCTCATCCCGGCGCACAACGAGGAACTCTCGCTCGAGCGGACGGTCCGGAGCCTTCAACAGCTTGACTATCCGCGGGAGATGTACGACATCGTCGTCATTGCGGACAACTGCACCGACCCGACCGCCGCGATCGGGCGGAAGCTGGGCGCCGAAGTGTACGAACGGACCGACAGAAATCTCCGCGGGAAAGGGTATGCCCTCCGCTGGATGTTCGACATTCTGATGAAGAAAAAACCGGCGTACGACGCCTACATCGTCATCGACGCCGACAGCGTCGCGTCCCGGAATTTTCTGCGGGTGATGAACTTCCACCTGGAGCGGGGCGCCCGGGCCATCCAGTGCAACGACATGGTGGAACCGCACCCGGAAGCGTGGGTCTCGGAGGTGATCCGGTTCGGGTTCACGCTCTATAACTTCGTCCGGCCGATGGGCCGGAAGCCGCTCGGCTTTTCGGCTGGCATCCGCGGTAACGGCATGTGCTTTTCCCGTTCCCTGCTGGAGGAATATCCCTGGAACACCTATTCCCTCAACGAGGATCTGGAGTACGGACTGCGCCTGCTCGCGGACGGCATCATCGTCCGGTTCGCACCCGAGGCGCTCGTCCACGCACTCATGCCGACCACCACAAAAAATGCGGAGAGCCAGCGGTCGCGATGGGAACGCGGACGGTTTCCGGTGATCCGGAAATACACGCCCCGGCTCATCGCCGCTTCGGTGCGGACATTTTCCCTGCGACCGCTCGACGGACTGATCGAGCTTCTGACCCCGCCGTTCGTGAATCTCTTCGGCGGACTTGTTGTGATGACCGGTGCGCACGCACTCCTTGCCGCCGCGGGGTACACCGGAGCATTCCTCCCGGGGCTCGCCTGGGGAGGGCTCGTCGTTGCGGCGCTTCTCCATGTCTTCCTCGGCCTCGCGGCCGCACGAGCCGACCGCGGACTGTACAGAGCGATGCTTTTTATTCCCCGATATGCCGTGTGGAAAATACTGCTGTACCTCAAACTGACGAGAAAGCGTGGAACGGAGGAATGGGTCCGCACCGCGCGCGATGCGGTACGGAACGGTTCTTCCGGCGCAGAAAACAATCCTGAACCAAAAGTCTCAACCAAAGCCTCCTAACAGCCATGCAGAACATTCTGGTCGTCGATGACGACGAAATCCAGCTCCAGCTCCAGCGCAGTCTCCTGATGCACGAGGGATACAACGTGTTTGCCACGGCAGACGGTCCGCAGGGAATCGCCATGTTCAGGAAAAACAAGATGGATCTCGTTTTGCTCGATTTGGGTCTGCCAACAATGAGCGGCATCGAGGTCCTGAAGGAGCTGAAAACGATCGACCCGAAGGCGAAAATCATCGTCATCACCGGATACCCGTCCGTCGAATCGAGCGTCGTCGCGCTCCGCTTCGGCGCATGGGATTATATCCAGAAACCTGTTGATATTCCCATCCTTTTGAAGAAAATTTCGAATGCCCTGACCGCTGTTTCGGGATGATGTGACAGCGATAACGGGTGAATTATTTCATATCAAAAATTTTTTGTATACTGTGATCATGAGTCTCCGATCCGGCTACCTGACAAAACGGCATGCTTCTCGGGGCTGACCGGGTCGGCGTAAAGTCGGCATAGTTCTTTTTTCGCACTTTCAAAGAGATCATGGCATCGTTGCGACGGGATATTTCACGTGCTGTTTTCCGTCCCTTTCCTGCCACTTCCGACGCTCACCGGGGAGGGCGAAGCACATTTCGTTCTTCAGCCGTCAGAACCGGATGTCACATGCATCCCGCACGGGAACGCGCCGCCCGGATGACCGGCATAGCAGGCATTCCATCCAATTCCACTTGCACACTCTGAACGAGAAGGCTGTCAACGCATGAAACGAATCCTCCTGCTCCTCATTCTTCTCCTCGCCGCCGCATCGGCGCTCGATGCGCAGACATACCAGCTGATCCTCAAGAACGACACGCTGGTGAGCGACAGGGCCTACGAATTCGATGTCTTCATCCTCCAGACCGGTGCCACGACCGTCGAGCTGGCAACCTATCAGATCGCCCTCACGTTCAATCCGGCGATCACCGGAGGATCCCTGAGCTTCACATATGACAACAAATCGTGTCAGCTTCAGGCTGAACAGCTTCCGAGCGGTCTCTCGGTCAACGGCAATGTTCTCCAGATCCCTGCGGGTACGCCCCCCGGGCACGGCAACGGCACCATCCTGACCGCCGACCCCGGTCTCCGGATCGGAAGATTCCGGATCACGAGCACCACGCCGTTCGTGAACCTCCCGGCGAACATCGCATGGAAAAATTCCGGAGCCGGCCTCGCGACGCAGATTGCGTATTATGACTCCGTCGGCAATTTTATCGACATCACCGATTCGACCCAGCACCTGAATCAGCTTCAGAATCCGGCTCTCGATCCCCTCGCCATTCTCTCCGCGGCCACTCTTCCCGCGGGAACCAACACCGTTCCCTACGCCGACACGCTGACCGCGGAAGGAGGAACGCCGCCCTACAGCTGGAGCCAGGTCTCCGGTTCTCTCCCGGCAGGCATCACCCTTTCTTCCTCCGGCGTCGTCTCGGGAACGACCACAAGCACGGGTCCGTTCAGCTTCACGGCCCAGGTCAACGATGCCGCAGGCGACTCGGTTTCCCGGGCGTTCAGCCTGACGATCAACCCCGATGTCTACACGATCACCGCGACCGCCGGAGCGAACGGCACCGTCGCGCCGAACGGGTCGGTCCCGGTGACCTACGGTACCGGTCAGGGATTCGTCTTCACCCCCTCGGCGCATTACCACGTCGACACCGTCCTCATCGACGGCGTCCGGAACACCGACTCCCTCGCGGGGTATACCTTCACGAATGTGACAGCGAACCATACGGTCCGGGTGACCTTCAGGATCGATCAGAACACCATTCTCCCGACGGCGGGCGCAAACGGATCGATCTCCCCCTCCGCGCCGGTTCAGGTCAATTACGGGTCGAACCAGAAATTCACCTTCACTCCCAGCACCGGCTACCACCTCGACAGTCTGATCGTGGACGGCGCACGGAACACCGACTCGACCACAAGCTATACGTTCGTGAACGTCACCGCGCCGCATACCATCAGGGTGACGTTTGCCATCAACCAGTTTACGATTCTCCCGACCGCCGGAGCGAATGGATCGATATCCCCCTCCGCCCCGGTGCAGGTCAACTACGGTTCGAATCAGCAGTTCACGATCACACCGGACGGCGGGTACCATCTCGACAGCCTGATCGTGGACGGCGTCCGGAACACCGATTCGACCGCCTCCTACACATTCCTGAACGTGACGGCGGCGCATACCATCCGCGTCACCTTCGCCGCCAATCAGTTCACGATACTTCCCACGGCCGGTCCCAACGGTTCGATCTCTCCCTCGGGCCCCGTGCAGGTGACGAACGGATCGAACCAGCGGTTCACCTTCAGTCCCAACACCGGCTACCATCTCGACAGCCTGATCGTGGACGGCGCGCGGAATACCGATTCGACGACAGGGTATACATTCGTGAACGTCACGGCGGCGCACACCATCAGGGTGACGTTTGCGATCGATCAGTATACCATTCTCCCGACCGCCGGAGCTAACGGATCGATTTCGCCTTCGGCGCCGGTCCAGGTCAATTACGGATCGAATCAGCAGTTCACCTTCTCGCCGAATTCGGGCTACCACGTCGACAGTCTGATCGTGGACGGCGCGCGGAACACCGATTCGGCGTCGAGCTATACCTTCGTGAACGTCACCGCCGCACACACCATTCGTGTGACCTTTGCGATCACCCAGTACACGATACTTCCGACGGCCGGCGCGAACGGAGCAATTTCTCCGTCCTCGCCCGTACAGGTCAACTCCGGATCCAATCAGCAGTTCACCTTCAGCCCGAACACCGGATATCATCTCGACAGTCTGATCGTGGACGGCGCGCGGAACACCGACTCGACGTCGAGCTATACTTTTGTGAACGTCACCGCGGCGCACACCATCAGAGTGACGTTCGCGATTAATCAGTATACCATTCTGCCGACAGCCGGGGCAAACGGATCGATATCTCCCTCAACACCGACGCAGGTCAATTACGGATCGAATCAGAAATTCACCATCACGCCGAATTCGGGTTATCACGTCGACAGTCTGATCGTGGACGGGGCACGAAATACCGATTCGACGACAAGCTATACCTTTGTGAACGTCACGACGGCGCATACCATCAGGGTGACGTTTGCGATCAATCAGTATACCATCCTGCCGACGGCCGGACCGAATGGGTCGATCTCCCCATCGGGTCCGACGCAGGTCAGTTATGGCTCCAATCAGCAGTTTACGTTCGGCGCCAACACCGGCTATCACCTCGACAGTCTGATCGTGGACGGCACACGGAACACCGATTCGGCGTCGAGCTATACATTCGTGAATGTCACCGCGGCGCACACCATCCGGGTGACGTTCGCGATCAATCAGTATACCATCCTGCCAACGGCAGGAGCGAACGGATCGATATCTCCCTCAACACCGACGCAGGTCAATTACGGGTCGAACCAGAAATTCACCTTCACTCCCAACACCGGCTACCACCTCGACAGTCTGATCGTGGACGAGGCACGGAACACCGATTCGACGACAAGCTATACCTTTGTGAACGTCACGACGGCGCACACCATCCGCGTGACGTTTGCGATCAATCAGTATACGATCACCCCTTCCACCGGGCCGAACGGGAGCATCTCCCCCTCGACACCGGTGGTGGTCAATTACGGCGGGTCCCAGTTGTTCACCTTCACGCCGAACACCGGCTATCATGTCGACAGCGTTTATGCGGACGGCGTATATAACGGAAGCAGTCCTTCGTATCTCTTCCCGTCGGTCACGCAGAATCACACGATCAGCGTGACGTTTGCGATCAACCGGGATACCGTCATTGCGACGAGCGGTGCAAACGGCGCGGTGATTCCCGGCGGGATGTCGATCTATAATTACGGGACGTCGCCGGTCTTCTCGATCCGGCCGAACACCGGCTATCACGTCGACAGTCTGATCGTGGACGGAGTCAAGATAACCTCCGACACGACGTACACATTCAGCGCGATTTCAACGAACCACACGATCCGCGGCACATTTGCGCCGAACACACTGACGATTCTGGTCACCTCGGCGCCGACCGGGCAGACGGTGAAGGTCAACGGCACTCCGCACACAGCGCCGTACTCGTTCTCGTCGACGGCGGCGGTTCCGATCACGATCGCGGTCGACAGCATCCAGGGAGACACCGCGGTCAGGGTGCTCTACCGATCATGGAACGACGGCGGAGCGATCAGCCACACCATCGTACCGCTCGTTAACACGAACGACACCGCGGTCTTCCAGCAGCAGTACTATCTCAAAATGGCGGCCAACGCGGGCGGGACATCGACCCCGGCAAGCGGCTGGCACAACGCGGGCGACACGGTGACGATTACCGGCACGCCCTCGTCATCGCGGTATAATTTCAGCTCCTGGAGCGGCATCACCTACGGGACGCACGGCGGGAGCAGTTATTACAGCGGACCGGCGAATCCGTATCTCCTCACGATGAACGCGGCGGTCTCGGAGATCGCCAACTTCGTCCGGGCGCCGTTCCAGATCGTCACCGAAACGACACCTCCGGGCAGATCGTTCACCTTCGACGGGACCACCTATACAAACCCGTACACCTACACGGTCGGCAATCCGCCCGAGCTGATCTATCTGAACATTCCATTCAATCCTCAGCCGGGTTCGGCCGGCGTCCAGTATGCCTGGACAGGCTGGAACGACGGCGGAGGGATGTTCCATACGGCGGTGGCCGATTCCGCCTTCACCTACATTGCCAGCTTCAAAACACAGTTCAACCTGAACGTCGTGGCAGGATCCGGCGGAACGGCCACGCCGCCCGCAGGATATGTCGACAGCGGATCAGTCAACCCCCTGCTGGCCACACCGAACACCGGGTATTCGTTCGTCAGGTGGGCGGGAACCGGAACAGGTTCGTACAGCGGCACGACGCCGAATCCGTCGGTCACGGCGGGCGGGCCGATCAACGATACGGCTTATTTCGCGATCGACACGCTGACGATCAGCGCCACGGCCGGCTCCAACGGCACCATTTCTCCCTCCGGGAACGTCAAGGTGCTGTACGGCGCGAATCAGACATTCCACATCACCCCCTCGGGTGCGTATCACATATCGGACGTGGTGGTTGACGGCTCATCCGTCGGGCCTGACACCGTTTACACTTTTACAGGCGTCACGACGAATCACACCATCACGGCGAGCTTCACGATCAACGGATATACGATAACCGCCACTGCGGGTCCGAACGGCACCATATCCCCTTCGGGACCGGTATCGGTGAATTCCGGCGCGTCGCAGACGTTCTCGATCCACGGGAACACCGGTTATTTCGTCGACAGCATACTGGTGGACAACGTCTCCAAACCTCCCGACACCACCTACACATTCACGAACGTCACCGCGAACCACACCATCCGGACGGTCTTTGCGCCGGGGACGCTTTCCATCACGCTTCAGACAAACCCGAGCGGACTCTCGGTCATCGTCGACACGACGCACTATACGACGCCGCACGTGTTCAACTGGCTGGCAGGCTCACTTCACACGCTGTCGCTTGACACACTGCAGAACGGGACTTCCGGGGTCCGGTATTCATATTCCACCTGGAGCGATACAACCGCGTACATACACACCGTCGCGCCGCTGGTGAATACAACCTACACGGCGTCGTTCGCAACGCAGTACCAATTGACGCTGAAGAGCGGCACGGGCGGGAGCGCGGCAACCGTCCCGCCGGGCGGCGTCTGGTTCACGAGCGGGAGCAGTGACACCATCAGGGCGACGCCTTCCACCGGATACGTCTTCTCCGCCTGGACGGGAACCGGAACGGGCTCCTACACCGGCGCTGCAAATCCCGCGGTCGTGGTCATGAGCGCGCCGGTCACCGACTCGGCGTCGTTCGCCCTGAAACAGCTGAACGTCACCATCCAGTCGAATCCGCCCGGCAGGTCGGTGATCGTCGACGGAACGACCTACACAGCTCCTCACACGTTCAACAACTGGAATTACGGCCAGGCGCACACTCTCAACACAACGACGCCGCAGGCATTTTCGGCGAGCGTTCAGTACGCGTTCAAGACCTGGAGCGACAGCGGGACGATGTCGCATTCGGTATCGCCGGTGAGCGACACGACCTTCACCGCTAATTTCCTGCCGCAGTTCCTGCTGACAACCGCGGCCGGAACCGGCGGAACGGTCAATCCGGCAAGCGCATTCTACGATTCGGCGTCGCAGGTAAACCTCACCGCCGTGCCGTCGTACGGGTACCAGTTCACCGCATGGACGGGAACGGGAACCGGATCGTACACCGGTTCCGCCAATCCCGCGCAGGTGACGATGACCGGCCCGCTGAAGGATTCCGCGAGTTTCGGAAGATTCACGGCGCATGTGACGATCAGGACCACGCCGCCCGGACTCTTCATGACGGTGGACGACACGGTGTATACCAGTCCCCGGACGTTTTCCTGGACGACCGGCAGTTCGCACAAGGTGACCCTCCCCGATACGCAGGCGGGAGCGGCCGGCACCCGGTATGTCTGGAACAGCTGGAGCGACGGCGGCACGAAACAGCACAACGTCACGCCGCTGAGCGACACAACCTTCACCGCGGCGCTCACGACGCAGTTCCTCCTCACGATGAATTCGAACACCGGCGGCACATCGACGCCTCCGACCGGCTGGTATGACAGTAGTAAGCATGTCACCATCACGGCGATCCCCGGCCCGAAATACAATTTCTTCTCATGGGCGGGGACCGGAACGGGAGCTGTCAATTCCGCAAACGCGACAGATTCGGTCACGATGGGAAGCCCCATCAGCGAAACGCCCAATTTCATCAGGAAGCCGATAACGATCACCGTTCAGGCGCTTCCCCCCGGCCGTTCCTTCATCCTGAACGGGGTGAGCTTCAACACGCCCCAGATCAAGGTGATCAGTCCGGGTGACGCGCTCTTCCTCAACGTGAACCAGACCCAGCCGGATCCGGTGACGCCGCTTCAGAAACAGTATGTCTGGACCTCGTGGAGCGACGGCGGCGCCTTCTTCCACACGGTCTATCCCGACACCGACATGACGCTGACGGCGTACTTCAAGACGCAGTTCATGACGACGATAGCCGCGGGACCCGGGGGAAGCGTCCTGCCGGCCAGCGGGTGGCAGGACAGCAGTGCCGTTGACACTCTCATTGCGACCCCCAACGCGGGGTACGCGCTTCAGCAGTGGATCGGTTCGGGCCCGGGATCGTACAGCGGAGTCGCGAACAACGTCCCGATCACGATAGCCGGACCGATCAGCGACTCGGCCGTCTTTTCCCATTTCCCGGTGCATGTCACCGTTCAGTCTTCACCGGCCGGCCGGCCGACGATCGTCGACGGCGTTGTCGACAGCTCGGCTGTCCGTTCGTTCACATGGACCGCGAGTTCCAGCCATACGATCGGGATCGCCGATTCCCAGTATTCCGGCCCGGGCACCAGATATTTCTGGGTGTCGTGGAGCGACGGCGGTGCAAAGACGCACACGGTGGTTCCGCTGAAGGACACTTCGTTTACCGTCACCTTCCAGCCGCAGTACATGCTGACAATGAATGCGGGAAGCGGGGGGACGGTCGCCCCGCCGAGCGGATGGTACAACGGCGGACAGCAGGTGGTCATCACCGCCACACCGAACGCGACGTACAATTTCGGCGCATGGAACGGCACCGGCACCGGCTCGTACACAGGTTCGAAAAACCCCGACACGATCGCCGTCAACGGCCCGATCACGGAAACCGCGAGCTTCGCACTCACGCCGGTTCATATCACAGTCCAGACGGTCCCGAGCGGCCTGAGCGTATCCGTCGACAGCGTGATTTATACCAGCCCCCAGAACTTCGTCTGGGATCTGGGTGCACAGCACGTCATCAGGGCCATGACGCCGCAGAACGTGACGGCGACCTCCCGCACATCGTGGAAGAGCTGGAGCGACACCGGCGCGGTCTCCCACACCGTCGCACCGACGCGGGATTCCGTCTTTACCGCCATCTTCGCCACGCAATTTCTGCTGACGGAAGCGGCCGATACGGGAGGCACGGTGACTCCCGGATCCGGGTGGCAGGACAGCGGATCGACGGTCCAGCTCACCGCGCATGCGGGGGCAGGATACGCCTTCACGAACTGGCGCGGGAGCGGCAGTGGGTCGTACAGCGGACCGGTCAATCCGGCCTCGGTGACCATGAAAGGCGCCGTCTACGACACCGCCGGCTTCAGCAGATTCCAGGCAAACGTCACGATTGTCACCAACCCGCCGGGGCTTCACATCATGGTGAACGGCGGCACATTCCCGACGCCGTACAATTCGCAGTGGACCACCGGCGCGATCCACACCATCACGGCGATCGACAGCCAGGCGGGAACCGCCGGCACCCGGTACGTGTATGCAAGCTGGAGCGACAGCGGAGCACGGATCCACGACGTGGTCGCCATCCGCGACACGACCTTCACCGCCAATTTCACGACGCAGTACTTCCTCACCGACAGTGCGAACACGGGCGGGACCGTAATGCCGGTGAGCGGCTGGTACAACAGCGGCAAGAGCGTCACCATCACTGCGATCCCGAACAACAAATACACGTTCCAGCGGTGGACCGGCACAGGCACAGGATCCTACACGGGATCGACGAACCCGGTGGCGGTCACGATCTCGTCCCCGACGACCGAGATCGCCTCGTTCAACCAGAATCCGTTCATCGTGAACGTGAACACGAATCCGGCCGGACGTTCGTTCATCTACGGCGGCACGACGTATACCACGCCGCAGACATTTATTGAAACTCCGGGCACGCTGGTCTATCTCGACGCGCCGACCCCTCAGCCGGCGGGATTCGGGATGCAGTATGCCTGGAAGAGCTGGAGCGACAGCGGTGCGAAATCGCACACCGCCTCGATCATGAGCGACACGACCTTCACCGTCAGCTTCACCCTGCAGTACGCCCTGACGACGACGGTCTCCCCCGCGAACAGCGGGACGACAAATCCCCCGTCCGGAACATATTTCAACGCGGGCGACACCGCATACGTCAGCGCGACGGGCAATGCCCACTACGCATTCCTGAACTGGACGGGCGATGCGACCGGGACCGCCAACCCGATCAAGGTGGCGATGACCGCGCCCAAAAACCTGAACGCCAATTTCGGCGCCGGCCTGCAGGTGACCATTGCCGCGGATTCCGTCGGGCGCTCGGTCCTGATCGACGATTCGGTCTGCACGACACCCGTTGTCCTCTACTGGCTTGCCGCTTCGCCCCATACCCTGGGCGTTCCCTCGCCGCAGAACGGAGCGACGGGTGTTCGTTATGTGTGGAAACAGTGGAGCGACTCGGGCGCCATCACGCACAGCGTCTCGACGACCAGGGACACCGTCTTCACGGCGCGTTTCCAGACCCAGTATTTCCTGACAATGGGGGGGAACACAGGCGGAACGGTTTCGCCGGCGAGCAGTTGGTACCCGAAGGACACCTCCGTTGCGATCTCCGCGACCCCCGACAGCGGATACGCGCTCATCACCTGGAACGGCTCGGGCGCCGGATCGTACTCCGGAATACTGAACCCGGCGACCGTCGTCATGTCCCGGCCGATGGGTGAAACGGCGCAGTTCGGAAAAGTTCTCTCGCCGCCGACCCTCCTGGCGGTCGACAGCAATTCGGTGAACGTCAGCACCACGCCTCTGCTGAAATGGCATGCCTATCCCGGTGCGACGTCGTACCGGCTCCAGGTCGCCTTCGATTCGCTCTTCAGCAGTCTCGCGGTGGACGCCAGCCCCCTCACCGATACGACCTATCAGGTGCCGGCGCTCGGCAACCTCCTGAAGTTCTTCTGGCGCGTCAACGCGATCGTCGGCCCCGACATTACGAAGTTCTCGCCGGTCTGGACTTTCACGACGCTCACGGCCACGATTTCGGCCGCATCGCCCATCGAGAACTGGGGAACCACCTATACCTACCCGGTCACCTGGTCGAGCAGTCAGCTCAGCGGCAACGTGAACATCCGGCTTTCGACCGACAACGGCGCCAGCTGGCGGATGATCAGGAGCAGTATCCCCAACAGCGGTTCGGCGTTCTGGACTGTGCCCGACACACAGCACCTCTCCGGCACCTGCAAGTACCGCGTCGAATCGACGCTGAATCCCGCCATCTACAGCGAGAGCGTGATCTTCGCAATCGTAAGCGGCGTTCTGCCGCCGACGGTTCATCTGTCGACGTCGATCGTCTATCCGGCCGCGCCCGCAACCACCGACTACCGGCTGGTGAGCCTCCCGGGCGATGTCGACACCATCACCCTCGGCTCGGAGCTCACCGGGAGCCAGAAGCTCGACTGGCGCGCCTACAGCGACAACGGCCTGCCGACGAATTATCTGACGGAACTCGATAAAAATTACCATTTCACTGCCGGGAACGGCATCTGGCTGGTAAAAAAGGGAAACCTCAACCTCACCGGATACATAATGACGATGCCGGCGATCGATACCATCCTCGCGCGGCTGGCCATCCCGCTCCACACCGGATGGAACATCATCGGCAATCCGTTCGACAAGGATGTGGCGTGGGCCGACGTGCTGGCGCTCAACGGCCTCCCGCCGACCACCCAGCTGACCATGTACACCGGATCGTACGGATCATCGTCGACGCTGTCAGCCTTCAACGGGTATTATTTCCTGAACGACTCTGATCTGACGACGCTCGAAATCCCGTATCCGTTCGGTTCGGTCCTCCAGCCGCACGGCAAACCGGCGACGCAGTGGACCCTCCAGCTCTCCCTCAGGACCGGGACGAACAGCGATCCGGAAAACTACGTCGGCATCGCGCCGACCGTGATGAAGGGAATGAACGCGCTGACCTACCACAAGCCGCCCTTCTTTATGGATCAGGCGTTCCTCTACTTCCGCCATCCGGAGTGGGATCCGAAACGGCCGTGGTTCAGCAGTGACTTCAGACCGGAACTCGGCGACGGGCAGACGTGGGACTTCGAGGTCCGGAACCCGTCGTCCGGAACGGCGTCGATCCGCACGTCGGACGTGAACTCGCTCCCCGACGGCATCGGCGCGGTTCTCATCAACATGGACAACAGCGAGCCGTACGATCTGAAACTGCATCCGGTCTACAGCTACGCGACCGTCAGCTCCGTGATGCAGTTCCGGCTCATCGTCGGGACGCAGGCGTACATCACAAGGGAAGTCGGGAAACTGAAGCCGCAGAGCTACGAACTGGAGCAGAATTTCCCGAATCCGTTCAATCCGACCACCTCGATCGGCTTCAAGCTTCCGAAGGCCTCCTCGATCCGGCTGGAAGTCTACTCGATTCTGGGCCAGAAGGTGCGGACGATCGCCGAGGGGAATTTTCAGCCCGGCGTCTACACGTATCTCTGGGACGGCACCGACGAGCGGAACAGCCGCGTCGCCTCCGGCGTCTATTTCTACCGCCTGATGGCCGACGGCGGAATGGTTCAGACCAAAAAAATGATACTGGCAAAATAGGGGAACACATGACTTTATTCCTGAACATCCGGCGGCCGATCACGCTCCTCCTCCTGCCCTGCGTTCTTCTGCTGATTCTCCACCAGAAGGCATCCGCGCGCACCGACGATGCGGGGAGCGCCGACGCGACCATCTCGAACATCCGGTGGACCACGAAGGGGGACGTCATCATCATCAACTACGACCTCAACGGAGCGGCGGATACGAGGTATTCGGTCGACATCGTCATGCGGCAGGAGAGCGACCCCGGCTTCAACATCATACCGAAGACGGTGGAGGGGCATATCGGCCAGGGGGCTTTTGCGGGCATGAACCGGGAGATCCGGTGGTATTACCGGCGGGATTATCCCCGCGGATTCGAGGGGGAAGGATACTACTTTGAAATTCACGTGCAGACGATGAGCGAGAAGAGCATGCTCCTGTATTACATCATCGGGGCGGCGGCGCTGACGGGGGGCGTGGCGGCGCTGCTTCTTGGAAAAGGGACGGGATCGACGTTCAATGGAAACCTCGAGCTTCCGGCTCCCCCTGCGCGGCCATGAGATGATCCGATTGCGGGAAGGTTGAAAAAAAGCGGAAGTATGCGTACATTACATGCGACTTCCGCTTTATCGTTCCGGCGCCATCGTCTAACGGTTTAGGACGGAGCCCTCTCAAGGCTCAAATACGGGTTCGATTCCCGTTGGCGCTAC
>DATKPE010000011.1:0-7805 GCA_035524335.1 Bacteroidota bacterium | reverse complement strand
AGGCGCTTCTCATCGCTCAGCTGAGCCATCGCGGATCATATCTTTTGCGCACCGGCGCGGGGCAGGCGGAAATCGGACGCTTTCTCGCCGCCGCAAAATCGACGCTCGGCGGGGGCGCAGGGAGGGGAAATTGATGCGCAGTTTTCTTATTTTGAAGAAACCGGTCCGCGGACGCCGCTTCGCCGCCGGTTCAAGGAACCTACAGCACTGAAATGAAGATCATCATTGTCGGAACGGCATACCCTCTGCGGGGAGGCATCGCGCATTTCAACGCGCTCCTGGCCGCACACCTGTCCGTCCGGCATTCCGTCGAAACCATCACCTTCCGGCGGCAGTACCCGGGTTTTCTCTTTCCCGGCACATCGCAGGAGGAACAGGGGGGGGTGTCAGACGCCGCTCCGGCGCCGCAGTTGATCGATTCGATCAACCCGCTCAGCTGGGGATCGGTCGGCCGGCTGATCCGCCGCCGAAAGCCCGATCTTGTGATTTTCAAATACTGGCTTCCCTTCTTCGGTCCCTGTTTCGGAACGATCGCCTCGACGGCGAAACAGAATCCGGGGACGAAGGTTCTCTTCATCTGCGACAATATCATTCCGCACGAGCGGCGCCCGGGCGACGTCCTCTTCACGCGGTACGCCTTCAAGCGCGCCGATTATTTCATCGTGCAGTCGGACGCAGTCGAGAAGGATCTCCTCAGGTTCTTTCCCCGCGCGGTCTACAGGAAAGTGCCGCATCCTGTCTATGAAAATTTCGGGCCGGCCGTCCCGCCGGATGCCGCCCGGAAGGAGCTCGGGATCGGAGCCGGAAGAACAGTTCTCTTCTTCGGCTACATCCGCGCCTACAAAGGGCTCGGCGTTCTGCTCGATGCGCTCAGGATCGCGAACAGCCGGCCGGGGGAACCGCGGATCACCGCTCTCGTGGTCGGCGAATTCTATGAGGATGAACGGAAGTACCGGAGCCGGGTCGCGGAGCTCGGACTGGAAAACGACGTGAAGTTCGTTGCGGAATATGTGCCGAACAGCGAGGTGGGACGCTACTTCGGCGCCGCGGACGCCGTCGTGCTTCCCTATCTTTCTGCGACTCAGAGCGGAATCGCCCAGATCGCCTATCATTTTGACAAGCCGCTGATCGTCACCGGCGTCGGCGGTCTGGCGGAGGTGGTGCGCGACGGCGAAACCGGATTTGTCGTCCCGCCCGATTCCCCGGATGCGCTCGCGGAGGCGCTCGGAAAATTTTTTACACCCGGCGTGCCCGAGCGGTGTGCGCTCGCCGTGCAGAGGGAAAAACCGAAGTACTCCTGGGACAACTTCGTCGGGGCGATCGAACAGCTGAGGGAGGGGAGATGACGCAAAATCCCCTGCTCTGCCGCGTCTGCGGCTCCCCGGCCGTCGCCGGCATGCCGTTCGGGTACAGGTTCCGCGACCGATGGCTGGGAGCGGTGAGATGCCGTTCCTGCGGGATCATCTTTCTGGATCCCCAGCCGACCGGGGACGATTTCCGGGCCATGTATTCGCGCGAATACTTTGAAGGCGATTTCCGGTGCGGGCACGAGGGAAGTTATTTCGATGACGAGACGATCAGCAGGCTGTCCGACGATTCGATGCTCCGCCGCATCCGGGAGTTTAAGCCGTCGGGAGCGCTTCTGGAGATCGGCTGTGCGGGCGGCGTCTTCCTGGATATGGCCCGCCGCGCCGGATTTCAGGTCCGCGGGGTCGAATTTTCCCCCGATGCGTCGGCGTTCGCCCGCGAACGGTTCGGTCTCGATGTGCACACCGGTGATCTCCGCTCCGCCCGATTCCCCGGCGATGCGTTCGACGTCGTTTTCATGGGGGACGTGCTCGAGCACATTCCGGATCCGCGTCCGACGGTGGCGGAACTGCACCGCGTACTCGCACCCGGAGGACTTCTGGTGATTCTCTGCCCGATGCAGACCAATACACTCTACTCCCGGCTCGGTTTTGCCGCCTACCGGCTGATGGGGAGGAGAGTGACGGTGAATCTTCCCCCGTATCATGTCTTTGAATACCGGGCCGGCAGTATGTCCCGGCTTCTGGAACTCGAAGGCTTCACGGTCCGGCGGATCGTCGAATCGGCGATCCGCCCCTCCGAGGTTGCCCTCCGGAATTCCTTTCTTCATAACCTCCTGAAAAAAACCTTTCAATATCCCAATTACATGCTGACGCGGATGGTCAACCGGTTCGGCGACCGGATCGAAATGTTCGCGGTCAAAGGAGATGTCCGGACAAAATGAAACCCGCAATCGTCTTCGGCACGCGCCCTGAAGCGATCAAAATGGCCCCCATCGTGAAGGAACTCGAGCGGCGGAAGATCGAGCATGTGATCATTGTCACCGCCCAGCACCGGGAGATGCTCGACCAGAAGCTCGGCGATTTCAACATCACGCCAACGTACGACCTCAACATCATGAAGCCGAACCAGGATCTGTTTCACGTCACCTCGGCCGTGATCGGCCAGCTGAAACCGGTCCTCCTGAGCGAACAGCCCGACGTCCTCCTGGTGCAGGGGGACACGACGACGACGTTTGCGGCGAGTCTCGCGGCGTTCTACCTCCGCATCGCGGTCGGTCACGTCGAGGCGGGGCTCCGGACCTGGAACAAGTTCAACCCGTTCCCGGAGGAGATCAACCGCCAGCTCACCACGCGGCTCGCCGACTTTCATTTCGCGCCGACGCCCTGGGCCAGGGAAAACCTGCTCCGCGAAGGGGTGCCGCCGGAATCGGTCCATGTGACCGGCAATACCGTCATCGACGCGCTCCTCATGATCGTCGACCCCGATTTCGCCTTCACCACAAAACCGCTGACGTCGATCGACTTCAGGAACCGCAGGGTCATTCTGCTCACCTCGCACCGCCGGGAGAACTTCGGCGAGCCGATGCGAGGCGTCTTCTCCGCCTGCAGGGAACTCGTCGAAAAAAATCCCGACGTCGAACTCGTCTACCCGGTCCATCCGAACCCCAATGTCCAGGCGGCCGCCTCTGAAATCCTCTCGGGCGTTTCCCGGATCCATCTCATCAAACCGCTCGACTACCGGCCGTTCGTCCAGCTCATGAACAAATCGTACCTGATCATGACCGATTCGGGAGGCGTCCAGGAAGAAGCGCCGACGCTCGGCAAGCCCGTTCTGGTGCTCCGGACAACCACGGAACGTCCCGAGGCGATCGAAGCGGGAACGGGAAAGCTGGTCGGCACCGACCGGGAGACGATCCTGCGCGAGGCGCAGAAGCTCCTCTCGGACCGCGACGCCTACCGCGATATGGCCACCCGGGCGAACCCCTACGGCGACGGCAAATCCGCCGCGCGGATCGTCGACATTCTCCTCAGTAAACTGGGCTGACGGCGCGACATGGAAACGCCGGTCGTTTTCTGCATCGTCCTGAACCTCAACGGCGCCGCTCTCCTGCGGGATACGCTCCGCTCCCTCCGGGCATCGGACTATCCGGCATTCCGCACGATCGTCGTCGATAACGGTTCCTCCGACGGTAGCCAGGAGATGGTCCGGTCCGAATTTCCCGAGGCCGTTCTTATCGAAAACGGCACGAACCTCGGCTTCGGCGGGGGGAACAACGTCGGCATGCAGGCGGCACTCGACGCCGGCGCCGAATGGATCATCCTCCTCAACAACGACATCGAGATCGATCCGCATATGCTCGGCGAACTGATGCAGGCGGCGGTTTCCGACGACCGGATCGGTGCGCTCGCGCCCAAGATCTACTATGCCGCCGACCCCGAAAACTTCTGGTACGCGGGCGGGAGCGTCAACTTCTGGACCGGGATCGTCGCCCACCGCGGGCTCCGGCAGAAGGACACGGGACAGTTCGACCTGGTCGCGGATACCGGCTACATCACCGGCTGTGCATTCCTGGCCAGGGCATCGGCGCTCCGGCGCGTCGGGTTGTTCGATCCCGTGTTCCATCCGATCTACGGCGAGGACGCGGATCTTTCGCTCCGGATCCTCCGGGCGGGTTACCGCCTCGTCTATGTGCCGAAAGCCAGAATGTGGCACAAGGTCTCGGCCTTCAGCGGCGGCGGCCTGACGCCGTTCAAGACACAGCTCAAGGTCGAGCACAACCTCATTTTCTTCCGCCGCTACGCACGATGGTACCACTGGCTGACGATGCCGTTCTGCGTCGGCGGCGGAGCACTCCTGTTTGTTCTGCGTGAACTGCTGAAAGGGAACGTCTCCGTCATCGCTGCCCTCGGACGGGGCTTCCTCCGGGCTCTCTCCCGGCTTTTCTGAGCCGTTTTGGCCGACCTATTTGATAATACGGCCAAGTTTTCCTATCTTTTCACGACACAATTCATCACTCATTTCGCGCACGTGCCTTTTCGCATCGAATCGACCCCCCTTGCCGGTCTTCTCATCCTCCACGCCGATGTCTACAGCGACGACCGCGGTTTTTTCATGGAAGTCTACCGCTCCGACCGGTTCACGGGGCTCGGCCTTCCCGGATCGTTCGCCCAGGATAACCATTCCCGGTCGCGGAAAGGCGTCCTGCGGGGGCTTCACTTCCAGTGGGATCCGCCGCAGGGGAAGCTTCTCCGTGTCACCGCCGGAACGGCCTTTTTTGCGCTGGTCGACCTGAGAAAAAATTCCCCGACGCTGGGGAAGCACTTTCCGATCGAACTCGCCGCGGGGACGGGACGCCAGATCTGGGCGCCGCCCGGTTTTGCGAACGGGTTCTGCGCCCTGAGCGATGCCATCGAAATTCAATATAAATGCACCGCCGTCTATAACAGCGCCGGCGAGGGTGCGATCCGCTGGGATGATCCCGATCTCGGCATCCGGTGGCCCGTCGATGCGCCGGTTCTCTCGCCGAAGGACGCCGGTGCGCAGACGTTCGCCGCGTGGCTGAAGAAACCCGAATCGGACCTCTTCCGGCTCGGGCCGGGGGCCGGGGAAGACCGCTGATGGCGGAATCGCTCACCGTTGAAACGCTGATTGTCGGTGCAGGCGTCGTCGGTCTGGCCTGCGCGTCCGAGTGCGCCCATGCGGGCTATGCCACGCTCGTCACGGAGCGGCACCGGAGCTTCGGTCAGGAAACGAGCAGCCGCAACAGCGAAGTGATCCATTCGGGCATCTATTATCCCGCTGGTTCGCTCAAGGCGGAGCTCTGCGTGCGCGGCAACCGGACGACCTACAAGGACTGTGAACGGTTCGGTGTCTGGCAGAGGGCGTGCGGAAAAATGATCGTGGCCGTGACGCCGGAGGAGGAGGGGGAACTCGACCTGCTCTACGAACGAAGCAGGACAAACGGGGTTCCCGGTGTTTCCTTTCTGACGCGCCAGCAGGCCCTCCGCCAGGAACCGCACATTCGCTGCTCGGCGGCGCTTCTGCTCACGACGACCGGCATCGTCGACTCGCACCAGCTGATGAGCGCCTATGCGCACGACGCCGGGGCGGCGGGCGCAACGATCGTCTACGGGACAACCTTTCTCGGCGCGGAGCGGAACGGGGACGGCTACCGCGTCCGTCTCCGGGAGGCCGACGGAACGGAAAGCGAGGTGGCCGCGGAAAAAATTGTGAACGCCGCCGGTCTGGGGGCCGTGGAGGTGGCCCGCTCGGCGGGGATCGACACCGACCGCGCCGGCTACCGTTTCTACCCGAACCGGGGGCATTATTTCCGGATACCGGCCGGCAAAAGCGCGCTTGTTTCGCATCTCGTCTATCCCGTCCCTCCCAAAAGTTTCACGGGACTGGGGATCCATATAACGCTCGACAAGGCGGGGCAGGTGAAGCTCGGTCCGGACACCGAGTACATCGATCCCTCGGTGCCGGCCGGCCGGTGGTACGAGTTCGACGATTCGCGGCGGACCGCATTTCACACCGCCGTCGCCCGCTATTTTCCGGCGCTGACGCTTTCCGACCTCACCCCGGATCAGGTCGGCGTGCGTCCGAAAATCCAGGGTCCGGGGGAACCGGCCCGGGATTTCATCATCACCGACGAGAAGAAGCGCGGTTTGCCCGGCTTCATCGACCTGATCGGCATCGAATCTCCCGGCCTCACCTGCGCCCGCGAGATTGCCAAACAGGTCGTTGAGTTGTTGCGGTAACCCGGCGCCGGTAATTTTTATTTATCATTTTTCATTTACTCATTATCGAGGCCATCAGGAGTCATTATGTCAGTACTCGTCACCGGCGGCGCCGGATTCATCGGATCACATATCGTCAACGACCTGCTTGAGGCGGGGGAAAAAGTTGTGGCGCTCGACGATCTCAGCGGCGGATTCCGCGAGAACGTCAACCCGCGCGCGACGTTCGTGGAGGGAAGCATCACCGACGCGGCGCTCATCGAACGGCTGTTCCGGGAGCACAGGTTCGCCCATGTCTTCCACCTCGCCGCCTACGCGGCCGAGGGGCTGAGCCATTTCATCAAGCGCTTCAACTACGAGAACAACCTGATCGGGAGCGTCAACCTCATCAACGCGTCGGTCAATTACGAGGTGAAGTGCTTCGTGTTCACCTCGTCGATCGCCGTCTACGGGCCGGGACAACTGCCGATGAAGGAGGCGATGACCCCGACGCCGGAGGATTCCTACGGGATCGCGAAGTATGCCGTCGAGCAGGAGTTGAAGGCTTCGCATCACATGTTCGGGCTCAACTCGATCGTCTTCCGCCCGCACAACGTTTACGGGGAATATCAGAACATCGGGGACAAATACCGGAACGTGGTCGGGATCTTCATGAATCAGATCATGCAGGGGAAGCCGCTGACGGTGTTCGGGGACGGCGAGCAGACGCGCGCGTTCAGCTACATCCGGGACATCGCGCCGGTGATGGTGCGGGCGCTCACAGTGCCCGCCGCGTACAACCAGGTGTTCAACATCGGCGCGGACGACGTCTTCACGGTGAATGAGCTCGCGAGAACCGTCTGCGAGGAGTTCGGCGTGAAGCCCGACATCCGCCACCTCGAAGCGCGGAAGGAAGTGGTGCATGCCTACTCCGACCACAGCAGGGTCCGGGAGGTGTTCGGGACCCAGCCGAAAACGCCGCTGAAGGAGGGAATCCGCCGGATGGCCGCCTGGGCAAAAACAGTGGGAGCCCGGCAGAGCAAAAAGTTCGACAATATCGAGGTGCGGAAAAACCTTCCGAAAAGCTGGGCGGAGTAGCGGTGCGCTTCGGGAAACATCTCGGGAAGGGTCTCTGGGCATTTGCCGACAAATCCCTGCCGGCGGTGTACGGGGTCGGTTTCATCTTTCTGGTGGTCCGCGTTCTGCCGGAGAAGGAGTACGGGGCGTTCGCGGTCCTGCAGTCGGTCTTCACCATCGTCACCGCGCTCGCGTTTTCGCTCGCCCAGCAGCCGCTGACGAAATTTGCCGCGGAGACGCGGGAGAACGGCGCCTACATCGTGGCGGGGTTCATCCTGAACGTGCTTTTTTTCGGTCTCGTCTCGCTGGCGGCGGTGATGTTCAGCGGGGAGTTCGCCGCCCTGCTCGATCCCGCGAACAGCCGGATCATCGAGGGGATGCTCTCGTTCCTGCCCGTCCTGCTGGCCGCCGCGCTGATCCGGGGCCTTACGGTCAGTCTCCTCCAGGCCGATTACCAGATCCAGAAGATCTTCTGGATCGACGCCGCCTATTTTCTCGGCACGATGATCATGGTCTACGGCGCGAGCAAGATGGGGCGGTTCAACACGGCGACCGATCTGGTCCACCTGAATACGATCGGGCTGGCGCTCTCGAGCGCGGTGGGGTTAGTCCTGACGCTCGGGCATCTCCGGGTGAAACTTCCGTTCCGCCGGGATGCGTTCATCCGCATGTGGGATTTCGGGAAGTATAATGTGGGGA
>DATKPE010000010.1:0-170566 GCA_035524335.1 Bacteroidota bacterium | reverse complement strand
GCGTTGAACCGGCCGTCGTTGTTCGTTCCGGCCGACAAACCGAACACGGTCGGAATCCGTGCGCTGAACACCCCGGTATTCGGACCGGTTTCGGTGAACGTCAGGTTCTCCGTCTCGCCGGTTTTACTGCTGTCTTTGATGACATACGATTCTACCGCGAGCGGATTTTTATTCAGATCGGCATCCGTCAGGGTGTATGAAACGGTATCGCCCGGATGGATCGTTGCGGTTGCCGTCAGAGTGGCCGTTGCGCCGCCGTGAACGGCGGTAACGGCGACGGTCCTGACCGCGGCACCGGTGCTGTTGTGCGCGTCATTATAAATGATGGTGATGTTGTCTCCCGCCTTCGCATTGAATTTGCCGTCGTTGTTGGTCCCTGCGGTCAGACCGAAGACGGTCGGGATCTTTGCCGTGAAGACGCCGGTATTCGCCCCGGTTTCCGTAAAGGTGACATTCTCGGTTTCCCCCGTGCTGCTGCTGTCCTTCAGCACATACGTTTCCACCTGGCCGGTCTTGGTATTGAGATCCGCGTCGGCGAGTGTATAATAGAGAGTATCACCCGGAACGGCGGAAGCCGTTGCGGTGAGGATTCCGGTCGTGTACTGACGGACGGTATCATAGACCGTCGAGGAGAGGGCAGTACCCTGGGCATTGGACAGTCGTGCCGTATTTCTCAGGATGGTTCCGACCGCAGTCCCGCTGTTGATGATGGCGCGAAAGGAGAGCGTGTCGGCCGTGCCGGCAGTCAGTGTGCCGAGCGCCCATGTCAGTTTCCCTGCGGCGGGGGGTGTCGACAGCACTCCGCCCATGGTGACCGATCCCGCCACGTAGGTCATGCTGGCAGGTATCGAGTCGAGCACCTGCGTGCCGGTCGACTGCGTCAGACTGGAGCCGTTCCGCACGATAATGCGGTAGGTCACCGTATCGGTCGCCCGGCGCCAGCCCGGCAGGGAGGATTTGGTCACCGACATGTTCGCGGCATTCACCGGGGTGACCGATGCTGTGACCTGCTGGTCGATCGTCATCGCCCTGATATGAGCCACATTCGAAAGCGCCTGACCGCCGACGACAGTCGAGTCGACAACGGCCCTGTAGGTCAGCGTCGCGCTGTCTCCGGCTGAGACGGACGCGATGGTGGAGAAGGTGATGACATTTCCGCTCACGACGCCTCCCGGAACGATCGAGGAGGGGACGACCGTGATCCCGGATGGCATGGTATCGACGACCGCCACAGACGGCGCCGCGTAGTCGCCGGAATTGCGGATACGGATCGTGTAGAGGAGGGTGTCTTTCGGTACGACCTGGCCTCCGTTGAGATCGGAAACGGTTTTTGTGGAAGTGGTGAAAAACGGCGAAAGAATCGTTATCGAATCGGTGGCCGTATTATTCCACATTCTGCGATCGGCAAGAGGACTCGAAACGGTCGCCGTATTATAGAGCTTCGGATAATTCTTTTCCGAGAGCTGTGCCGTCACGGTGATGGCGGGAAGGGCGGTCGCCGGAGGATGATTGCCGGCATGCTTCCAGACGAATTTCGGTTTGGCGGTGCTGTCGATCGCCCATCCACTGCCGGCGAACGAAAGGAACTTTGCCCCTGCCGGCAGACTGTCTGTCACCGTGATCGTACCGGTCGTATCGGGCCCGTTGTTGACAACCGAGAGCGTGAACGTCGTCGTCGATCCGGCGGGTATCGATGCGCCCCCGGAATGTGATTTGCTGATCTGAACGTCGGCGCTGGCGCTGTCGGAGATCGATATGACTTCAGTGTTCAGGAGGACGAAATCACTGCCGGAAGCATAGGTCGACGTCGCCGTCGAGTCCCCCGCATGCAGATAGGACGAGATCGAATATCCGTCGATATCCAGACCATACGTGTTTGCGCTCGGGGTCAGAAGATTGCTTGCGGAGTTGAACTGATTGTTGACCGGATTGACGGCATCGCTCAGGACATTGCCGTTGAAATAGAGGTTTTCCGAAATTCCGTTCAGCGTTCCGGAATTCTCCTGATCTCCCTCGTAGGTGACATGCGCGAGCCGCCCGTCAACGAAACTGGTCGGAACCCGGAAGTTGGCCGGACTGAACGTGATCTGGCTCCCGTAGAAATAATCGAACCCGTCGTAGATGTTGATCGAATGACGGGTCTGGGTGGGCAGACTGTAGACGCAGACCATCGCCCATGCCGAGACGACCGCCTGCACCGCGCAGTGAGGAGGGCCGGTATTCACGCTCAGCCCGGAAAACGTGAAGGTGTGGCCGTTCGCCTGGGCCGCCACGTAGGAAGTCACGTCAACAAATCCGCTGAAGTACGGATACGTCGTTCCGCCGTTGACGAAATTCAGCGTGAACGTCCTCGTCGCAGTCTCGGCATTTCCGTCGAGAGTCACGGAATAATCCGGCGTCAGCTGGGTGGAACCGTTGGCCGTGGAATACGATCCGGCCCAATACAGATATGCCGCGACGAGCGTCGCACCGCTCGGGAGCGTCAGCGCATAGGAACTGCTGGCATTCAGCGCACAGGGATTGCCGGAATTCGACTGCGAACGGAGGGTACCGCCGATGACGGTGAAATCGTACTTACCGGTGAAATTGTTATAGAGGGAAACGGGTGTCTGGGATACAACGGTCGAAACGAACGCAAACAGCAGCGCTGTGAGCAGGATACAGTATATACCGCGGCGGACGGTCATTTTCATTTTTGATTAACGATCTACCCGAAGCCATCTTCAGGTATGAAATCGTTGTTATCTTTTGTTTTACCACGCTCTCCCCACGTTCAATTTTGCGCCTAACCCCGACTCGCCCTCTCGTTGCAAACGGGATGCCATCGGCGAAGCCTTCAAATTCTTTCAAACCGTACAGAATAAGGGCGTTTTCAATCCTGATTTTTCTTGTAAGAATTTCAAAAGAAATTATTACCGGTCGCATCGTATTTATTTCCGTCTTCCCCTTTATGCTTTTTCACATACAAAAACATCTGATTTCGTCTGACTGAAATGAATGTGCCCGATTCAATTTACCGGCCGATCATCATCTCCCGTTTCCCAGGTCGTACCGATCAGATCTGCCGATATGATGAATTCGACGGAAGACTTCATTCGTTTTAATCCTCCGGAAGCGAATCAATATGTATAGGGGAGAGCCACAGACCCTCCGCAACCTTTTTCGCACAGAGACCGTCTAACCCATCGAACGCTCTTCCCTTCGGTCTGCAGGCCGCGCGGATGAGATCAGAATCTGTCGTCATCGTGATCCCTGGATAACTGCCGAATGCGCCGCCTGATACTGATGTGTCTCCCCGCCCTCCTGGCATTGTACCGGTCCGCAGATGCGGAACCACCGGATACCTCACAAACGTTATCGGTCGATGCCGTCCGGATCTCGGAACCGATGAACATCGATGGAAATCTGACCGAATCTCTCTACCTTCGTCCGGGATTCACAAAGTTCACCCAGCGTGATCCGGATGAAAACAAACCGCCGACCGAACGTACGGAAATCTGGGTGGGATACGATGATAACGCCCTGTACATCGGCGCCCGGCTGGAGGACACCGCGCCCGATTCGGTAGAACAGCGGCTCGCGAGAAAGGACGCTCAGATTCTCGCCGACGCCATCACCGTCTACATCGATGCCTATCACGACAAGCAGAGCGGATTTTATTTCGGATTGAACGCCGCCGGAACGATGTACGACGGCACGCTCTACAACGATGATTTCAACGACAATTCCTGGGACGGCGTGTGGGAGGGGAAAACCCGTGTCGATGCGCAGGGCTGGACGGCCGAATTCCGCATTCCCTATTCTCAGCTCCGGTTCACCACCGGGGACGGATATCACTGGGCGATAAACTGCAAACGGGTCATCGCCCGCCGGAATGAGACCGATTATATCGCTTTCACCCCGAAAAACGGCTCGGGTTTCGTCTCTCGTTTTCCGGCGCTGAACGGCATCGAGAAGATCGATCCTCCCGGGCGTCTCGAAATACTTCCCTACATCACAGGCAAGGCGGAATACGCGCCACATGACGCCGGAGATCCGTTCCACACCGGTTCCGCCTATACCCCCGGGGTCGGAGCAGATTTCAAACTCGGGATCGGCACCAATATCACAGTCGACGGCGCCATCAACCCCGACTTTGGACAAGTGGAGGTCGATCCGGCGGTCGTCAACCTCAGCGACGTGGAAACCTATTTCGACGAAAAACGGCCGTTCTTTCTGGAAGGCTCTTCAATTTTCAACTTCGGCAGGGGCGGCACGAGCAACAGCTGGAGCTTCAACTGGTCGGATCCGACCCTGTTTTACAGCAGGCGCATCGGCCGGGCGCCGGAGGGCTCCGTTTCGGGAGCCGATTATGCCGACATCCCGTCGGGAACACACATCCTCGGCGCCTCGAAACTCTCGGGCAAAACCGCCGACGGCTGGAACATCGGGGCGATCAGTGCCGTGACCTCGAGCGAATCCGCCGACGTCGATTCGGCCGGCGTCCGATCGACGCAGGAAGTGGAACCGCTCGCCTCTTATAACGTTCTCCGCCTCCTGCGCGAAATCGACAATGGCAGAGACGGCCTCGGCCTGATTTCAACCTTCACCCAGCGCGATTTCCGGTCCGGCAGTCTGCGGGATCAGATCAACAACAACGCCTTCACCGGCGGACTGGACGGGTGGGTCTCCTTCGACAGCGAAAAAGCGTGGGCCATGCGGTTCTGGACGGGATACACGCGCCTCACCGGAAGTCCAACCCGGCTTCTCACCCTTCAGCAGGACGGCCAGCACTACTTCCAGCGTCCGGACGCCGGCTACGTTCATCTCGACAGCTCAGCAACATCGCTCGACGGCTACGGAGGACGCATCTTCATCACGAAACAGAAGGGAAATTTTACCGTCAACGGCGCTCTCGGGGTGATCTCGCCCGGCTTCGATGTCGACGATCTGGGTTTTCAGTGGCACACCGACATCATCAACACACACCTCGGCGCCAGATACAGCTGGGCCGTTCCCACCTCCTGGTACCAGAGCCTTCAGGTGGAAGCCGCCGTGTTCCGGAGTTTCGATTTCGGCTGGGATAAAACCTGGCAGGGCCTGTGGGAAAGCAGCGACATCGTCCTCCCGAGCTATCTGGAGATCGGGTACTCCTACGCGTATAATCCGGCGGTGGTGAGCGACCGCCGCACCCGCGGAGGCCCGAAAACACTCGACCCGATCGGATATGAAATTTCCGGATGGATCAACGGCGACAGCCGCAGTACGTTCATACCGGGTCTGAATTTCGACGTTTACGAGGCAAGCTACACGCGCACTGGATCGTACTCCGTGAACCTCGACTGGAAACCGGCAACAAATGTCGAGGTGATCGTGAGCCCCGAGCTCGACAAGGACTGGGAAAACACGCAGTGGATCGGGGCGTTTGCCGACCCCACGGCGCGTGCGACCGGCGGGAACAGGTACGTCTTCGGCGAGATGCACCAGACCACGGTCAGCGCAGGCATCCGGATCAACTGGGCTTTCACCCCCGTTCTGACCCTTGAGGCATTCATCCAGCCGCTTCTTTCGGTCGGAGCGTTCAGCAATTTCAAGGAACTTGCTCGCCCCCGCAGCTACGATTTCAATCTGTTCGGTTCGGGTGTTTCGACCATTGCGTACGACTCTGTGTATCATGTCGATCCGGACGGTCCCGGACCCGCGGCGCCGTTCACCTTCTCCCGGCCCGACTTCAACATAAAATCGCTCCGGGGAGATATGGTCCTCCGGTGGGAATTCACCCCCGGTTCGACCCTCTATCTGGTCTGGACGCAATCGCGGTTCAATCCCGATAATCCGGGCGACTTCGAATTCTCCCGGGATATGGGTGATATCCTCCGTTCCCAGCCGGACAACATTTTCCTCGTGAAAATCGCCTACTGGCTTGCCCCCTGAGGGCCCTACCCGCCGATTCATCCCCATTCTGCGTCTTCACAGCCGGCCGGAATTGGGATACCTTCTGTAATCTTTTTACCTTCCCCGGTCGTCATATCCTGTGAACGATGGAGACCACGTGGTAGAAGAAGCAACTCTGGTGCACAGAGCCCGAAACGGCGATCCCGACGCGTTCCGCGAACTGGTGGAACGTTCGATGAAATTCGTCTACCGGCTTGCCTACGACCTCACCGGAAACCGGCAGGACGCCGAGGATCTCTCCCAGGAAGTATTCCTGAAGGCTCACCGATCGCTTCCGTCGTTCCGGGGCACGTCAAAATGGACGACCTGGCTCTACCGCATCACCGTTAACGCAGGGATTGACGCAAGGAAAATGAAAAAGCACATTGTCACGGAGTATGATGATGATTCGATGGCCGGCGGGTCCGGACAGTCCAGACCAAACGCTCCTGACCGGATCGCCGATGCGGCCATGATCCAGGCGAAGATCGAACACGCACTCTCGGGTCTCTCGCCGAATGAACGCTCGGTCTTCGTTCTCCGGCATTATCACGACCTTCCGCTCCGCCAGATCGCGGAAATACTCGACGTCGCGGAGGGAACCGTCAAATCGCATCTCTTCAGAGCCATTCAGCGGCTCCAGAAGGATCTGGCGATGTTCAGGAAAGAATATGGACTGGAGGAAGCATGATCAGCTGTGAGCAGTTCCGGGACCTGGCGCCTTCCGCGCTCTATCATGAGCTGACGGGCTCGGATCTTGATCAGTTTGAAGAACACCGCAGAACGTGTTCCGGCTGTTCCGCGCTGTACGACGGCATGGCGTCGACGGTGACGTTCATGAACCGCAGGCGCGTCGACGAACCGGGCGATGCATACTGGAGCGGATACGCCGACAGGGTGATGGACGGCATACGGAAGACCGGTCCCGCCAGAAAAGTTATTTTCCTTCCCCTTCCGCAAAGAATTCCCAGATGGGCGTACGGCATTGCCGCGCTCCTTCTCATCGCGGCGGGGATCTACCTCGGCAGATCGTGGTTTGCGCCCGGAAACAGCGTCGGCAATCAGGCGGCATCGCTCCAGACCAATCGGGAAGCGCCCGACAGCGTCGCCGCGATGGTGGCTTCGTATCTCGACCGCTCGAAGAACATCCTGCTCGGGGTGGTGAACGGCGAGCCGGATGCATATTCACCCGAGCTCCTCGCATCCCAGCAGCGCGCCTCCCGGGAGCTTCTCGACCGTGGAGTCGTGATCAAGGCGGCTTTGAACCGGCCCGATCAGCAGCAGCTCCGTCAGCTTATCCAGAGCCTCGAGGTCATTCTCCTCCAGCTTGCGAACATCGACATCCGGCCCGGTGTTCCGATGGTCGAGCTGGTAAAGGACGGCATCAGCAAGAATTCGATTCTCCTCAGGATCAACATGCAGGAGATGAAAAACAACAACCATCCGGTCAGGAAGACCGGCACATATCATTCGTCATCACGCAGGGTACCATTATGAACAGACATACAGGCACGCGACGCCGCTTCACCGCCATCGTCATGGCGGCATTTCTGGGAATACAGATCGTCGTCCACCCGGCGCTCCTTGCGCAGGAATCGGCCGAGAAGGCGTATGAAAAAGCTTACGGCTACATTCTGGACGAAAAATGGACGGAGGCGAAATCGGCATTCGACTCGTATCTTGGAAAATTTCCCCGGAGCGCGATGGCGGACGCCGCCTCGTACTGGCACTGCTATACCCGCGACAAGCTGGGTGAAATGAAGGAGACGGTGTTCGACTGCTACCGCGATTTTGTCAAATCCTTTCCGAAGAGCAAATGGATCAACGACGCCAAATCGGCGATGGTGAACCTGGCATACGGCCTTGCGAAGGAGGGGAAACCGCAGTACAAGGCGCTCGTGGACGGCCTGAACACCGAAGAGGATGAGGACGTGAAACTCAGCGCCCTTTACGCCCTCGGGAACATGGGCGACAAAAAGGCGCTCGACGCCGTGTCCGGGCTCTATGCGCAGACAAAGAGCGAAAGCATGCGGAGCAAAATCGTTTATGTGCTCGCCAACTTCGACCTCCCGGAAAGCCGGAAGAAACTCATCGAGATCGCTTCAACCGATGCGAGCATGAAGGTGCGCAAAGACGCTATCTACGCCCTCGGGAACGACGACCATCCCGAATCGCAGACCGCGCTGAAGGATATCGTCCGGTCCAGGGCAGATGCGGAACTCCGCATGACGGCGCTCTATGCGCTCGGAAACTCCGATGCGCCGGACATTGCGACGTTTATCGGCGACATCGCCCTCACCGATCCCGACAGGGATCTCGCCAAGAAGGCCACCTACGCGCTCGGCAACATCTCCGGGAACGACGCGGTCGCCGCCCTCAACAAAATCCTGAAGCAGTCGACCGACCGGGATGTCCGCGAGGCCGCAATGTATACCCTCGGCAATCAGGACGGTGAGGAAGCCGTGCCGATGCTCGAACAGACCGCTCTGACCGACGCCGATCCCAAACTCCGGAGCTCGGCCGCCTATGCCCTCGGCAACATCGGTTCGGCACGGGCGGTCACCGCCCTCGAGGACATCATCCGCGGCGGCAAGGACCCGAAAACGTCCGAGGCCGCCCTCCACAGCCTCGGCAACACGGGAACTCCCGCGGCCTTCGAATTCCTCAAGCAGACCGCCATGACCAGTCCGGACGAGGATATCGCCAAGACCGCGCTCTATGCTCTCAGCGGAAGCGACGATAAGGATAAACCCGGCCTGCTGATGGAAATCATCACGAAATCGAAATCGCTCGAGGTCAAGAAACAGGCACTCTATCAGATGGACCATGATAATCCCGCCACGATACCGCTCCTCGGGAAAATCGCTCAATCGGCCGGCGAAGATCCGGATCTCCGGCTCGCCGCGGTCTATTCCCTCGGCAACACGGAAAACGACGCGGCCGTCCCGGTTCTCAAAGAGCTTGCCCGGAGCGGAGAACAAAAACGGATCCGGAGTGCGGCCGTGAACGCCCTCGGTCAGATCGGAACAGAGAAAGCCAAGTCGGCCCTCGTGGAAATCCTGCAGGGCAGTCAACAGGAGAAATAAACATGCTGAGAACCGTTCGTTTCGCAGTGGGTTTCATTCCTGTGGCTCTCTTCTGCGCGGGAGCGGCGGCACAAACCGTGATCCGTCCGCCGGAATCGACCGCCGGCCTGAACGCCCGGTGGCAGTGGGCCGCCGGTGAAGCCGTTCGCCGGCCTGCGGGCTGTTGGGTGGGATATGTCATTCAGAAAAAAATGGGGAGGCATTCATTCATCGGAAGATGGGACGGGGACAGGGACGGCCGACTGCCGACGCTGGGAGAAATCCTCGGCGTGCCGATACCGGCCGGACAGACCGTTCCTGAAGGACTCGGGAGCGGCACGACATGCGAGGGCTCCTTTACCTTCGGAGGATCCGATTCAGATTCCCAGGTTCTGAAAGAGATCGGCATTCTTTTTCACCTGCCCGGAGGCGGGCGCGGGAAGGTCGACAATGCCGTCGTCAGCAATATCTCCCTGCATGTCGACCTCGGCGGCGGCGAGATTCTCTGGCTTGGAGCGGGATCGCAAGAGGAAAGCATCGACCTGCTCCGCTCGGTCTATGCGCAGACTTCCTCGGAAGAGGCGCGAAAAACCATCCTGCTTGCCGCCGGATGCCACACTGCAACCGACAGGGTTCTCGGATTTCTCGCCTCGGTGCTGACCGGATCCGGCGAGAGTTCTCTCCGCGAGGAAGCCGCCTTCTGGATGGGGGAAACGAATGGTTCCGGCGCGGGGGCGCTTCTCGAAGAGGCGGCGCGGCACGACCGCTCAGAATCGGTCCGGGAGAAGGCGGTGTTCGCCCTCTCCCTGCTGAACGACAGCGCCGGGACGGAAGCACTTGTGAGGCTTGCCTCGGAGAAGGGAGACCGGGACATGAGGAAGAATGCCGCCTTCTGGCTTGGCCAGAGGGCCACGCGGAAGGCCGTCGCCTCCCTGCACAACATCGCCATGGGCGATGACGATTTCGATGTCGAGGAAAGCGCCCTGTTCGCGCTCACCCAGCTTCCCGACAACAACGGCATCGACCCGCTGATTGCGATTGCCCGGAATCACGCCGATCCGAGGATCAGGAAAAAGGCGATCTTCTGGCTGAGCCAGAGCGATGATCCCCGCGCACTTGAGGCAATTGAAGCGATTGTGCGAAACTGAAGCCGGCCCGCCGCCTCCGCAGAGCCACGGAGCGGCCGGACCGACGTCTATGCCTGACGGATGCTGCGGTCGGTATTATATCCCCTCTCCCCGAACGGCTGAACCTTTTCGAGCCAGATCTCTTCCAGCAGGGTCAGTTCATCGCTCAGGTTGAAGTTCGGATCGTCCTTGATCCGGACCTCCTCCAGGATTTCGAACACGAAGCTGTTCGGACCGAACCGGTTCCATTCCTGCTGAAGGAGTTCGTTCCGATGGCGGCCGATCGTGAGCATGAATTTGTGACTGTTCAGCGGACCTTCCAGGTTCAGACTGCTTCCCAGCAGAACTTTTCCGTTGACCAGATTTCTGATCTGAAAAATACCCGCGGGTTTTTTCCGCTCCCGGTACTCCCTTTTCAATTCCTGTTTCGTCTTCATCCTCAACACCTTTCGTTCCCGGCCCGGTTATTTTTATCACAGGCGGTATCTGTGAATGTTATAATAAAATATTTACGTCTGATTTTCAATATTCTTTCCCCGATCCCACGGTAAAACCCATCAATCCGAAAAGAAATCAGCGCCTCCGGCCGAAAAACACGACGCAGATCAACATCCTTTTGAGGTTTTCGTGGTCGCATGGTATACTTAATTTCGGCCGGGAAACATCACGGAGAAAAAGAGATGAAAATAACCGTTCTTCTTCAGCTTGTTTTCGCGTTTTTTCCGCCCCTGATAGCAACAGGGGCCCCGCCTGCGTACGGCATCCGGTCGGGCATCATCACCTACGACCAGACGATCACCCTTGGAAAATCGACGCTTGTCAACCGTCTCGTGGTTTCATTCGACGATTACGGCATGAAGGAATGCCGCGAAACCTACAGAAACGACATTCTCGAAGAAACGTTCCTTAACGACGGCAGGAAAATTTATTCCATCAAACGAAAAACCGCATACGTCATGGGAAGCGCGAAAAACCGGACGGAACTCCGGTACAGCTGGGATCAGGTGCCGGTGCAGGCAAAGAAGGACGGCAGTGCACATCTTCTTCCCGACATCACGGTGGCGGGCAAACAGTGCGGGTCGTATGTAGTCAGGAACAGATCGGCCAGGAGTACCTATGCGGGATGGGCGGGGATTCTCCTTTTCAGCGAAGTGGCGTCAGCCCGGACGGTGACGACACTGCGGGCGGCGCACATCGAGGAAAACGTCCCGGTTCCCGCGGAAAAATTTCGCGTGCCGGCCGGGTTTCGCCTGCAGGCATTCAACGGACAGTAGCGCCGGAAACGGGCGTCAGAAGACGGCTACAACGTCCACGCTGATCGTCGTCTGCCGGTCGGACCATCCGTTGTCCCTCTCGAATACCCGTTTGTCCGAGGTATCGATCCTGTAGTCTCCCCGCACCACGACGTGAGGACTGAGCTGGTAGGCCGGGGTGACTGTCACCTCGCGGAGTTTCTGTGCGACGCCGGTCCGGAGACCCTGGCGGTCTTCGAACTGTTCGGCCCTCAGATTGACCGATAATCCGGGAGCGGGAACGATGCGGAGATAGCCTGCGGTGCCGTACCACCGACCGGTTCCGTTTCCGGGAGCCGAGTGATCCTCCGCCGAATAATCCCCGTTGAATCCGATTGTCAACGCCTCCACTGCTGTCCATGCACCGGCGACGTCGAACGAGTTCCTGTAATCCGCGTCGTTGCCGGCTCTTTCCGGACCCCACATATGGGTGAGCGCGATCGACGCGCCGGATCCCGGTGTGACGGTCAACTGTTCACAGACGCTTTTCGACATGTTGTTGTCCACCGCATTGTCCCACCCGTTCACCACCATCAGGAGCGCCGAGAAGACGTCGTTGAATTTGCCGGAGGCACGGATCCCGGTGTGGGTGAACGGAATCGCGTATCCGAAGAGGAACGACCTGGTATAGTTGTCATTGTACCCGTCATACCCGTCGATGACCTCATATCCCATTGCGGTGACAAATTTCCCGAGATCGATCCGGATGCCGCCCGGTGCGACGTAGGAGAGGTACATCTGATGAAAATCGAGGTCGCCGAAGGTCAGACCGGACGACTGGGTGACGCGGGGAACCTCCGATCCCGCGGTGAGATCGATACGGAAGCCTGCATCGCCGGTTCCGGCGGCGTCCCTTCTGATCGCGAGCTCCAGCACGTCCACCTTGAAGGTGTTGTCGTCCACATCGAAAACGTGGTAAAGATTTTTCCCCGAGGCCGGGTCGTTGACGTTGTAGGAATATCCGGATGAGACAAAAAAATCGATCGCGACCGAATCGATCCACCGGACATTTTTTGCGGCCTCCTGCGCTCTCCCTGACGCGGAGATCAGGGAGAGGCAGAGGAGGACCGGAAAGCAGAATCGGCGCACCGGGTTATTCGTGGAGATACGCCATCTCGCCGTGGAGCGACACATCCAGACCCGCTTCTTCTTCCTCGGGACTGACGTGCACCGGAGTGATTTTATTGATCAGCCAGAGCATGATGTAGGTGAAGATGAACGAGGAAGCCGCCGCCGCGACGACGGCAACGCATTCCTTCATGAAAAATCCCGCGTCGCCGAGAAAGAGCCCGTTTGAGCCTGCCGGGTTGAGCGACAGATCGGCGAACAGCCCGAGGCAGATGACGCCCAGAAATCCGCCCACACCGTGCACGCCCCACACATCGAGCGCGTCATCCCACTGAAGTTTGTTCTTCAGGTTGATGGCAAAGTAACAGACGATACTGGAGATGATGCCGATGATGACGGCCGACGTCGTGGAAATATACCCCGCGGCGGGGGTCACCGCGGCGAGTCCCGCGATCGAACCGGTCAGCAGTCCCACGAACTTCGGCTTTTTCTCGAAGATCCAGGCCATGATCAGCCAGGTAATCGCGGCGAACGAGGCGGCGACGTCGGTGTTGATGAACGCCAGGGCGGTGATCGAGTCGACTTTCAGCTCACTGCCTGCGTTGAACCCATACCAGCCGAACCAGAGAAGCCCGGTCCCGAGAGCGACAAGCGGGATGCTGTGCGGGCCGCGGTCCTGCACGCGCCGCTTCCCGAGGAAGAACACCGAGGCGAGCGCCGAGAACCCTGCGATGGCGTGGACCACGATGCCGCCCGCGAAATCAAGCACGCCCCATTTGGCCAGAAGACCGCCGCCCCAGACCATATGGGCGAAGGGAAAATACATGAAGAGGAGCCAGAAGACAAGAAACAGAATATACGCGCCGAACCGCACGCGGTTGCTGAACGCGCCGGTGATCAGCGCGGGGGTGATCTGGGCAAACATCATCTGGTAGGCCATGAACACCCAGAGCGGGATACTCTGCGACCCGGCGAAGGCGGTGTGCAGATCGACGCCGTTCAGAAATGCGTAGTGAAAATCGCCGTAGATGGCCCCCGCCCCTCCGCTGAAGCAGAGCGAATAGCCGAACGCATACCAGATCACCGTCGTGACCCCCATCGAGACAAAGCTCTGAATCATGATGGCAAGGACATTCTTGCGGCCAACGAGGCCGCCGTAAAAAAACGCAAGGCCCGGAGTCATGAGCATGACGAGGCTCGTGGCAACGAGCATGAAGCCGGTACTGCCGGTGTCGAAGTTCATACGATTCCTTTCATGATGGCCGATGCACTGAAGATTGCATCACAGTGTACCGTTTTTTAGGGGGGGATAACAGAAGGGAAGGACTGAAAAGCGTGTAGGGGAATGCAGACGGGGCGTGTAGGATCAGACCTACACGGAACAGAAGCTCTTCTATTCTATCAGTTTGTGCTGAATCGCATAGTGAGTCAATTCGGCGATATTGCGCACATTCAGCTTCTCGAACAGGCGCGCCCGGTATGTCGAAATGGTCTTCTCGCTGAGATGCAGTGAGCCGGCAATCTCGCCGACGGTGCTCCCGCCCGCAAGCATGCTCATAACCTGGAATTCCCTGTTGGAGAGAAGCTGGTGGGGCAGTTTTTCGGTCCGGCGATCGACTTCGAAGGCGAGCTTTTCGGCAATTGCCGGACTGACATGCCGCCCGCCCGCCGCCACCTTTCTGATGGCTGTGATGAGTTCGTTCGAAACGCTTTCCTTCGACACATACCCCGAGGCTCCCGCCTTCAGCATCCGTATGGCGTACTGGTCTTCGGGATGCATGCTGAGAATGAGAACCGGGAGATCGGGCTGTTCGGCCTTGATGCCCGTCAGGACATCCCACCCGGTCTGGCCCGGCATCGAGATGTCCAGGACGACCAGATCGTACTTCCGTTCCCGGATTTTCCTGAAAACATCGTCCCCGTTCCCGGCCTCGCCGGCGACACGGAGGTCGGAGTGGCGGGCAAGGATCTGTTTCAGACCCTCCCGGAAGAGCGCATGGTCGTCTGCCAGAAGTATTTCGATCATCTCATTGTTCCCGTTCGGGGCGCTGTGTCCGCAGGCGCGGACGGTTCAATATAGCATTGCCGCCGGCGAGGTGCAACACAACGGTTCGGAGGCGGGAAGGCCTGCGGTGCTCATCTCTGCCCTTCCGTTTCCTCGCGCTGGACCGGGATCCGGACGGTGACCGCCGTTCCGTGCCCGGGCATCGCATCGATGTCGACATTCCCTCCCCAGTAATCCGCCCGTTCGCGGATGCCGATGAGTCCGAATGATTTCGGATCGTTCGCCTCCTCCGGCGTCATACCGCGCCCGTTGTCGCTCACGGTGAGGACAAGATCACCCTGGGAGACGCGCAGGAACACCGACGCCCCGCCCGCGCCGGCATGGCGGGCGATATTGGTCAGGGTCTCCTGCAGTATCCGGAACAGTGCGATGGAACGGTCGGGATCGACGGTGATATCGGCCGGAATGATCGACACCTCACACGGAATGCCGGTTCGCTCCTGAAACTCATCCGCCTGCCATTCGATTGCCGCCGTCAGGCCGAGATCGTCAAGCACCAGCGGCCGGAGCGCGGTGATGAGCCGCTTTACGGACTGAATGGTCGCGTCGACAAGCTGGAGCATCATCGACAGACGCGCCGGGACAGTTTCGTTCCCCGGATCGCTCTCCGACTGCAGGAGCGTGAGATTGAGTTTCAGAATCGTGAGCGCCTGTCCGAGCTCGTCGTGAATCTCCCGCGCGAGTCCCTTGCGCTCCTCTTCCCGCACCGTCTGGAGGTGGCCGGAAAGATTGCGGAGTCTCTCTCTCGACGTTTTGACCTCCTCCTCGATTCGTTTGCGTTCCGCGATCTCCGCCTCCAGCTGGCCGGTCTGCCGCCGGATGCTTTCCGCCATCACGGTGAACGTCGCCGCCAGATGTCCGATCTCGTCGTCCTGGGCGACATCCGCCCGGTAGTCGAGATTCCCCCTCCCGAACTCTTCCGACGCCCTGGCGAGAGAGAGAATCGGCTTCGATATGATCCTCGTGATCCAGATGCCGCCGGTTGCCGCGATGAACAGTATCACGAACCCGAGGAGAATGAGCCGTTCCCTCAGGATAAGAATGGAATTAAACGCCTCGCTGACATCGATCTCCGCAATGATCACCCATCTGACCCCCGGAATGACCAGAGGGGAATAGCTTGAGACGACCGGTATTCCCCGGTAATCATTCGCGATCCGCGTGGCCGTATTCCCCTTCATGGCATCGAGGGTCGATTCGGTCCGGACCTCCTGGAGAAGAATCGACGTCCGTTCCGTCCGGATCTTCTCCACGAGTGCGCTGTCGGTTCCGATCCGGAGCAGACGGTGCATGTAGGTTTCCGGTTCCTGGATGAAAAACCGCGAATCGGTGCGGAGGCGGAAATCCGATCCGACAATATAGGTTTCTCCCGTTTCCCCGAGTCCTTCGCTCTTCCAGTTGTTGTTGGATGTCATCACCCTGTTGATCGCGGTTATCGAGATCCGCAGAATAACGGCCCCGATGAGACGTCCGGCATCGTACACCGGTGCCGCCACAAAGGAAACCGGCGCCGGATCGGCGGTCTGGGAGGGGGCGAAATCGACAAGCCGGACGAACGCCGAATCTCCCGAGGTCACGGCATCGTGCATGGCAAGGGCCAGACTGCTCCCGCGGTACGGTCCGGAAAAAAGATTCGTCGCAAAGTCCGGATGCCTCGCCACAGAATAAACGACGTCGCCGGCGGGGACATCGACAAGAAGAATATCGTCATACCCGAATCGGACGAGGGAATGACGCATTACGGGGTCGAGCAGTTCATACAGCCGGAAGTATTCTCCCGGCGTCCCCGCAGGAGACGGCATTCCCCCGAGGGCGGCGGAGAGAAGTTCCCTTCTCCGGTCGGCCGGAATCCTGCCGTAGGTATTCGTCAGGCGTTCCAACCCATCCACGACGGCCCGGTTTTCCGCCAGGGTCTGAATCTCATATCTGATCTGCTGGAAATACGATTCGATCTGGCGTTTTTTAATTTCGCGGATGGAAGTAAGGCGCTCAAAGGTGATGGACTCGAGAGCGGTGCGGGCATTTTCGAAGGCCTGCCAGCCGGTGATCCCGATGGAAAACAGGCCGATCAGGACGAACGAAAGCTGAAGTTTGGTCTTCAGCGGCAGGGTCCGGTGCCGCGGACGGAGTTTCTGCACGAGCGGGGTCAGCATGGAATTGATGCCGGGCGTTTGTTGCGTCACCCAACATAGTCATTGGCCGGGTCAGAGGCAACTCCCGCGATCGCGGGGCGGAGATACCGCCTATAAACGGAAAAAGCGGATCCGTTTCCGGACCCGCCTCTTCCTTAAGCCTCCCGCACCTCTGTCAGCGCAAGAGAAGCATCTTTTTCACGTCGACGAAGGTACGGCCGGTCTGGCCCTGTTCCGCCGGAACCGCGCGGGCCGCCATCTTGTAGAAGTAGACGCCCGACGCAAGCCGCACCGCATTGAACTCAACCTGTTGTTCACCGCCGTCCAGGAGCTGGTGGTCAACAAGCGTCGCCACCTCGCGCCCGATGACATCGTACACCGTGATCGTCACGAACGACGGTTCGGGCAGATCGAAGGTGATGATGGTCGTCGGGTTGAACGGATTCGGGTAATTCTGGTAGAGTGTATAATTCCGCGGCAGCTGCGGCGTCTGCGCCGCCGTCTTCGCCGTAGCCGGGCTCATACCGGATACCCGCTTCAGGAACGGCACATCAGTGAGCGCCACCACTCCGCGCAGCTGGAGCTTGCCGCCAAGCCACACCAGCGTGTCGGTGTTGTCGATCGGAAGCGGTTTCGCGAACGCCGCATTGATCCTGGCCACCACAGCATTCAGGCTGTCGAACACCAGCGTGTCGTGATATTCCCAGTTGGTCATGAGGTTGCTCGCGTACGCCGCGATCCCGCTGACGGTAAGGCCGGAAAGCGGATCGGACTCGCCGTTGTCATAGACCAGGTCCCCGAATCCGGCGGGGGTTCTCGGCGGCGTTGCGGCGCTCGCCGCGATGTTCACCTGCAGGGCAAGCAGGTTCGCAAGGAGAACATCGTTGAACTTTGTCGGAATCAGATTTTTCTGCCGTTTCATGATCGGCTTTCCGGCAAGATAATCGAGACCGTGCGGGCTCTGGGTATGGACAACGCCTTTCGTGTCGAACGTCTTGTAGACGTCGCTCTGGTTCGCCGGCTGGAGATATCCCTTTTCCTTGCCGACCGCGTTCAGCTGGTGCGGCAGACCGACAAACAGGGAGGCGCCGCCTTTCATCAGCTCATCAATCAGGTTGGCGGTGTTTGGCCAGACAATCGGTTTCTTCTTTCCGGGCCGTTTGACCGGCTTTGCCTGATCGACGCCCGCCAGCTGATCCGCGGTGAACGTGCGGAACCGGACGGTTGTGTCGGGAACAAACACGTTCATCATGACGATTGTCGCCCCCTGCGTTGTGTCGGGGAGATCGACAACGATGGAATCGCCGCGTTCGGCACGCAGTGTGTCGTCCACGTAGATCCGGTCGAACTGGTAGTTCGCAACCGGACGCCGTTTGATGGAATATTTGCCCGGCAGGTGATGCGGGATCGGATCCACATCGGCGAACAGCAGACCGTTATACACCGGCTGCCAGGTCGACCCGTTATCGCTCGAGTACGTCACGACCACCGGCCACTGCACATCCGGCGGCAGGACGTCGCCCGCAGTCAGGATCGGATTATGCGACACCCCGACCGTGTCGACCGTCGTCCAGATCACGATCTGCTTTTTATGGTTGAAGAAATTCACGCCGGTGACGTTCTGGCTGTCCCCGAGCGAGATATGGTAGAACGGCGGGGAAACAGGCCACGTCTGCTGCCATCCCGCGCGGTGCTCTTCCACAACACAGTAATCACCCTTGCAGAGGTTGTGGAAGCAGTAGTACCCGTTCGAATCGGTCTTCGTGCATTCGATCGTGTCGCCGGTCGGATAGTTGTCCACATTGCATTTCACCAGACAGATCTTCCAGTTCGGGATCCCGATCATGACGCTGTCGCAGGAATGATTTCCCTTGATATCGTCGATCTTCTGCCCGCAGATGGTGCTGTGACAGCGGAGACTGTCGCAGTCGTGGAGCTTCAGATTGTAGCCCCCCGACGTGTCCTTGCAGAAAGCCGGACCGGGTCCGGTCAGGATCAGCGAGTACGTCCCGCTCCCGACCGGCGTCAGCGTATCGTTTGTGCCGTTCGGAGCCGCAATCGGCGAGCCGTTGAAGAACCATTGGTAGGTGTAATAACCGGGATACGCCCCGACCGGGCCGGGAATTTTGACCGAATCACAGAGCGAGTCGCATCCCAGCGGGAACAGGCTGAAATCGGGCTCCTGGCTCTTGACGGATATGCTGGCGCTGGCTGTACAGCCCGACGGATACGTCACCGTCACCGTGTACGTCCCCGCCGCATGAACGGTGATGCTCTGCGTCGTCGCTCCTGTGCTCCAGATATTTCCGCCCGGACTGGAACTGATCAGTTTCACCGAATCTCCCTTGCAGAGGGTGGTCGACCCTGTCACGGAGATCGTCGGCGGAGGAGGTGTGGGAGCCACGAGAACGATAAACGGCACCGAGGTGGACGTACAACCGGTCGACGGATCGGTCACCGTCACGGTGAACGGCTGAGGCCCGGGCGTATTGAGATAAACCGTCAGGCACTGCGTTGTCGTCGCATTGATGTCCGACCAGAGATAGGTGTACGGTCCCGCCGGCGCGCAGAGCGTGATGAGCCCGCTTCCGCAGATGAGCGGCGGCGAGGAGCTGGTGATGAGCGCCGGGGGCTTCGGATTCGCCACCACCGCCACCGGTCCGGCAGTGCACAGACAGCCGTTCGGATCGGTCACCGTCACGGTGTAATTTCCCGACACCGTTGCCGAATAGTTCATCCCCGTGGCGGAGGGTATCGCCGTATTGTTGTTGTACCACTGATAGGTGTAGCCGGGTCCGGGCGCCGCCTTCAGCGTCACTGAATCGCCGGCACAGAAGGTCGTCGGCCCCGTTGCCGTGATCGAACAGCCGAGAAGCGGCGGATTGATGAGGATCGACTGGGAGGTCGAACTCATGCACCCGAAACTGTCCGAAACGGTGAGCGTAATCGTATAAGTTCCCGGAAGCGTGTAGGCGTGCTGGGTGTTCTGCGTGGCAGAGGTCGCCCCGTCGCCGAAGTTCCAGGACCAGTCGACCACACCACTGCCCCCCCCGGTCATGATGACATCATTTCCCGCACAGCCGGTTGCCGCCGCCGTGATGGTGCCCGTCGGCAGATTTCCGATCGTGACCGTCTTGGTGACCGGCGTCGTACAGATGCCGTTCGATACCGTCAGAGTCACGGAATGAGGTCCGTTGGTGCTGTATGTCACCGGGCCGGGATTCGGACCCGTGGCGCTCGACGGAGATCCGCCGGGGAAGCTCCAGACCCAGCTTGTGATCGCGTTCGGCGGCAGATAGGTCGAATTATCCGTGAAATGCACCGTATCGCAGTGGCTCGAGAAACTGAAATCCGCAGCAAGCGGAATCGGGATCGCCTGCGTGCTCACCACCTGACAGCCGTTGGCGTCCGTTCCGCCGAAGCTCACGGTGAACCAGCCGGCGTGGGTGAAGAGATGCGACACGGTCGGCACCGTCGGGCTCGTGTTGGCACCGAGGCTGGCCGGATCGCCGAAATTCCACGAGGGCGATGCTATGGACGACCAGCTCCCGGTAAAGGAGACCGGATTGCAGATCGGCGTGGCCGCCACAAAACTCGCCGTCCCCACCGGCGTACAGCTTGACGGCTGACATACCTGCTGGGTGATGGTGATTGCGTCCGTGGCGGTGCATCCGGTGTTGATGTCCGTAACCGTCACGGAATACGTACCGGGGGAGGTCACGACAATCGTCGGCGTCAACTGTCCGCCGGGGCTCCAGAGATACTGATATCCTGCTCCCTGCAGCGCGTACAGCGTATCGAGCACCGGCGGGCCGCCCGTGCACCAGCTGAGGGGGTTCGGAGTCGAGATCTGTGCGGTCGGGCCGGGCGTGTGCGGCACTACGATGCTTGCCGAACCGGTACACCCGCTTCCGGGCGCGGTCACGGTCACTGTGTAGGTTCCGCTTGAATAGACCACGATCGACTGCCCCACCATCGAATTGGACCACGTATAGGAGGAATATCCCGGACTCGCGGTGAGCGTCATCGAACCGCCCGGATCACAGACATGGCCGGTCATGGTGATGGTCGGCGTCGGTACCGGAGTGATCGTTACCGGCAGTGTGTAGACGTTGCCGCAGACGGTCAGCTGTACCGTCGCACTCAGATTTCCGGGTCCGTGCCAGAGGACGGTGATCTGGTTCGTTCCCTGACCGCCCGTAATACTTCCGTACGGTGAGGGATTGGTGCCGTTCATGATCGCCCAGGTGTAGGTAACGCCCGGATTCGGCGATCCGGCAGTATAGGTGACCGACTGATCCATGCAGACCAGATTCGGCCCTGTGATGCCGGAAAGGGTGAACAGCGAAACGTTCAGCGCTATGGTATCCGATTTGCAGAAGGGTGAACTGGTCTGCACCTGCTGTACGGCGACCGTGCCGGGACCCGTCCAGCTGACGGTCACCGGATTGGCGGTGCTCGAACCGACGATCGTGCCGCCGCCAGTGACGGACCACTGCAGATTGAACCCCGGACCGGAGGTGGTTGCGGTATACTGATAGACCGTCGACGGGCAGACCGATTGCGGCCCGCTGAGGGAAAGCGCCTTGGGAACAAAGTCGACCACCGCGTGCATGCTGTCGGCCAGATTACAGTAGAGAGAACTGTTCACCGGCGAAGCAATCACCGTCTGAACACCGGATGCTGTCCAGTGAACCACGATTGAAGATGTGTTCGTGGCCGGAGGAGTGATTGTCCCTCCGGTAACCGTCCAGTTCGCCGGAGCCACGGCGTTGTAGATCGTCGAATCTCCGAGACAGAACGGTCCGCTGGCGCCGCCGATGATGAATTTATCCCGGACCTGAACCTGCAGAGTCGCACTCCCGCCGCAGCCGAGCAGAATATTATGCCATGTCACGCTCAGAGTGTAGATTCCCGGCGCCGGGCCCCACTGGACCGTCGCCGACTGTGAATAGGTGCCGGCAATGATCGTGCCGCCGGTTCCGAGCGTCCAGGTATAATAGGTCCCCGGCCAGGTGGGCAGTGTGTAGGTGCTGATATCGTTCGGGCAGACCACGGCGGGACCGCTGATCGTCGCCGTCGAACCGATGATCGGCACCACGACGGTGGTCGTATCGGGACAGGTTGTCGAACAGCCGGTAATCGAGAGCGAGAGAGTCCCGACCGGTCCGCTTCCCCAGTTGACGCACACGGTATGACCGGTGGGAGGCGCTGTAAAGGTTCCGCCCGTCACCGACCAGTGATACACTGCGCCGGGACAGGTATCGGTGGTGGAATAACATCCCTCCGTGTACGCGCAGACGGTCGCGGGACACTCGATGTTCGGACCGACCAGATTGCTGACGTGGATCGTTTTCGATACGGAATCGGAACACCCGCAGACGTTCGTTACGACGAGCGTGACGGTATAGGTTCCGCCGGTGGCATAGGCATGGAGCGGATTCTCGACCGAAGAGGTTCCCCCGTCGCCGAAATCCCAGTGCCAGGTTGATGCATTGACCGACTGATCCTGAAAATTGAGTGTGACCGAGCGGCAGACGGTGGTATCCACATGAAATGCGGCCACCGGCGAATTGATGATCTGCACGCAGCTTCCGTCATTTCCCGAACAGCCGACGGAATTGGTCTCCGTGACATTGATATTGCCGGAACCGGCCGGACCCCAGTGCACCGTCACACAGCTGGTTCCCTGTCCCGCCACAATCGACCCGCCGACCACCACCCATATATAGCTACTGCCGGCATTATTGGCAGTGCAGAAGGTCGAAAAGGAATTTTCGCACGCGTAGAGACAGCTGTTTTTATCCGGCTGTCCCGATGTCCCGTTATTCCCCCGCGATAAACAGCTCGAATCGGGCATGAACGAGGATGATACGTGCGGGTGCGGGAACGGTCCGCCCGGGGGGCAGTTCTGTCCGAACACGGCCTGCGCCGTGAAGCAGAGAAGAACGATGATCAAAAAAACATGAACAATTTTCATCTGAAACCCTTTCAGAGGATGATGTGATCCGGACACGACCGGCTCTCTCGCCGCGGCATGTCTTTACCGTCAGAGAACAAACATGATTTTTTTGGTGTCGGTGTAGCGCGCCTCTCCGATTTCCGCCGAGAGACGGTAGAAATAAACCTTCTGTTCGTGACCGCCGGGAGGAACCCAGCGCGGTTCGCCGCCGACAGGATTGAACTCAACGTGGTGTGTTCCGCCCGGGTATGGATGATCCTTCCTCAGCGTCGCGATCTCCAGACCGGCATGATCGAAAATCTGCAGGGTCACCCGGGCGTCACCCGGAAGATCGAAATCGATCCCCGAGGGATTGAAGGGATTGGGATACGTCAGCCGGGACGACAACCCCGGCTGTGTATCCGGGTCATGGTTGCGTGAAGAACGATCCATGAGAACAATGATTTCTGATGATGAAACGTACCGCGCCTCTCCGGCCGGAGGCCGGATTTATGATAAGTTAACGTACAAAAGGCTGGACGGTGGGACAATCATGAAATTCATGATTTGACGGATGGAAATACATGAGCAGGGCGGTTCGGCGGAGAGGATGGGCCCGGCGGCCATATCGGGCGAAAACGGCCTGTTGCGCGGCTAATCGAGAGACGTGAGACCTTCGCGGACGGCGTATTTGGTCAGTTCCGCGATGCTGTGAAGATCCAGCTTCTCCATGATATGCTGTTTGTGCGTGTCGACAGTCGGAATGCTGACATGAAGAACGGACGCGATCTCCTTCGTCGATTTTCCCTCGGAGATGAGCTGAAGCACTTCGCGCTCTTTTGCCGTCAGCGGAGAATGTGCGCCGGACCCGGCGGACTGGAGGTGATGAAGGTATTCCGTCACCACGACTCCTGCGATTTCAGGGCTGATGTAGATTTTCTTTGCGAGGACCGTGCGGATCGCCCGTTCGAGCTCGTCGACCGCGCTGTGTTTGAGGAGATAGCCGCGCGCGCCTGCCGACAGCATCTCGGCGACATACCGCTTGTCGGCATGCATCGAGAGAGCGACGACCGTCATCTCCGGGAATTCGCCGGTCAACTGCCGTGTGGCTTCGATCCCGTTCAGGTCCGGCATGCTGATATCCATGATGACGATATCGGGCCGGTGAACCCGGGCGAGGTCGAGCGCCGCACGCCCGGTCTCCGCCTGTCCGGCGACGACCATGCCCAGTTCGTCCTCGATGATGTGGCGGAGCCCTTCGCGGAACAGACGATGATCATCGGCAAGCAGGATACGGATATGATGTTCCATGAGTCGACCTCGTCGGGTGAGTGACAGTTATGCCGTCGGTACGCGGACAGGCGCCATGATCGTGACATCCGTCCCGGCCCCGGGGCGGGACTCGATCACCAGCCGCCCGCCGAAATGCGTCAGACGTTCACGGATGTTGAAGAGCCCGAACCCCCCGCCGCCGGCGGGGAGTGTGCTTTCGACCGGATCAAAGCCCGCTCCGTCATCCCGCACGATGATCCTCACCGTTCCGTCGGTCAGACAGAGACTGACCGAGATCCGGTGCGCCTCGGCATGCTTGACCGCATTCATCAGCACCTCACGGGTTGCCTGGAAGAGGAGGACCCGGATATCCTGGGGAAGCGTTTTGACCTGTCCATCGCCCTGAAAGGTACAGGCGATGCCGTGGCGGTTCTGCGTCTGCTCGATGAGCCACTCGACCGCCGCTTCAAAACTCAACTCGTAGAGGATCGGCGGACAGAGGTCGAACGTCAGCGTCTGGGTGTTCACGATCGACGTATCGATCAGATCGCGGACCTCCGCGAGGGATGAGAGGGACGCGGAGGGAAGCGGTTCCTTCTGCATTTTCCGAACATGCATCTTGATGATGGCAAGCGTCTGGCCGATAACATCGTGCAGGTACGTCGCCATACGCCTGCGCTCGCGCTCCTCGGTGAGCGAGAGTTCGGAGGCAAGGGACCGCAGTTTCTGTTCGGCCGTTTTGCGTTCGGTGATCTCAAACGCCGTGACGAGCCGGACGGTCCGGCCCTGGAAGTCGATCCCCCCGGCGGTGCAGTCGACCCAGCGCTCTTCCCCCCCCGCTGTCCTGATTTTCGTCTCAAAATGTTCGGCCGCTCCAGCCGGGCTCCCCGGGTTCGCGGGATCCGTTCCGGAATCGACAGGGAGAATATCCGTGTACATCATTTCCATGAGCCGGGTCGCCGAATATCCCGTGAGCCGTTCAGCGGCGGTGTTCACGAAGATGATCCTATCGCCCTCGCAGATGAACATGGCCGACGACGTGGTTTCGGTGACGGTGCGGAACTTTTCCTCACTGCGCCGGATGGCCAGATCGTGGTTCCGCTTTCGGGCGAGGAGCACCGCGACAAACCCCGCCGTCACAAGGAACAGCAGACCTGTGGGAATGAAAAAACCGGGACGAAACCAGAGCGGCTGGGGAATCGTGAAGAACCCCTCAACGCCCGCCTCGCTGTAGCCGCCGAAAAGACCGCGCGCCTGGACGCGATACCGGTAGTCCCCCGGAGGAATCGCCGCAATCGAAAAACTATGGCCGACGCTCCATGCGGACCAGGGACCGCCGTTGATGCGGTATCGCGTTGCGATCTCCGACGGGTCCAGTTCCCCCCAGAATGAATAGGCGTGCCAGCGCAGAACCACGCTCCGGTCGCCTATGGAGGGAAGATCGAGCGCAATCCGCGGCACCGGTGAATTGCTCTCCTCCAGGTCAAGTATCGCAATACCCCGGCCCTGGGTGCCGACGTATACCTTGTCGCCCGTCGGAAGAATCGGCCAGAGCATCGGATGAAGCAGTCCGGACTGCATATCGAACGTCGACCAGCGGCCGTGCCGGTACGAGCTGAGGCCGCGCTCCGTCGCCACCCATACCGCCGAATCGCCCCCGACGCTGATGTCCCAGATGTTATCGTTCACCAGGCCGTCGGCGGTGGTGTAATACCGGATGGAATCTCCGGGCCCTATCATCCCGACTCCGTTTCCGTCAACTGAATGATCTCCAAACCAGACACGGTTCTCCTGATCGACCGCCAGCGTGAAAATGCGGTCAGCCCGGAGACCGTTCGCGATCGACCAGTGCGTCCATGTCCCTCCCGCCTGCGTGACCGGTGCCTCCGTGCCCGACGGCCTCCAGCGGCTCAATCCGCCAGCGGTCCCGAACCAGAGTGCACCGTCCGGAGCTTCACCGAATCCATAGACACGACCCGCCGGCAAACCGGATTCCATTCCCCATTTATAAAATTTGTGACCTGTATACAGATACGCTCCCGGCTCTTTTTTCGTCACCGAGGGTGAGATTTCACCGATGCCGAGGAACCAGAGCCGTCCGTGCCGATCCCGGCGGATTTTGTGGATGTGTACCCCGCCTTCATCACCCGAAACATCAAAATGCGTCCATGCCGTACCGTCCCACCTGTACGCCCCGGTAAAGGAAAGACCGCTGGAGATCCAGATACCTCCGGATTCGTCCTCGCTCAGACCGGTCACCACGTACAGAGGGACACTGCCGATCCGGTTTACATCTTCCACCGAATGATCCGGATGCTCGATCTCGAGCCCTCCGCTCGTCGCAATCCAGAGATCGCCGGTGCGGGTTTTGATGATTTCATTGATTGAATTTCTGAGATCGGGCGAAGGATGGTTGCGGAACGTCCACCGGGAGGAAGTCCGCTTGTACAGAAACAGACCGTGCTCGGTCCCGAACCAGATATCCCTGTTCGGGCGGAACAACACGAAATTGATGTCCTGAATCATCGCCCCCGGGACGGAGAGATCCGACCAGATTCCCTCCCTCCTGATGCGCACCGCACCCGACTGGTAGAGCACGAGAGCTTCATCGTCTTCGCCGATATCGATCCACCGGACATTGTCCGGCCGCTCTGTCCGGTTCAGAACCGCAGGCCCGCCCCCGCTCCACTCCCAGATGCCGCTGTACTCCAGCGGGAAAATAACGAACGCGATGCCGGTCTTGGCGGCGTTTTCCGCCAGCGACGCAATGACCCCGGGACGTGAACCAAAGAGAAACTTCTGCGACCATCGGTTCCCCTCGAGCCGGTAAAATCCGTCCGAGAGGTGCGCCCAGATCCCCCCGCCTTTCGTGGTCCGGATCGAGATCGTCTTTCCCTCCGTCTTTTCACGGGAGGGTTCAAACAAACTGACGGTCCCCCCCTCATACCGGAGAATGGATGAATGATTGTCGAGCAGAAGGATACCGGAGGGAGGATATGGAGTGGCCTCGTAGGTCGGACCGATCCCGATGCGGGTGAACCCCGACCGGTTTCCGAGAAAGACCCTTCCCTCCGAGACGACCAGCACCGAATCGCGGCCATACCTCGTGACCGAAGCCATGCCGCGTGTCGGGACACCGAGGATCGTGTCGACCGAACTCCACTGAAAACCGTCGTACGTCGCGAGCCCGCCCGCGGTGTGCGCCCAGAGAATGCCGTCCCCGGTCTCCACCAGCCCGATGATCCGATCGGACGGAAGCCCGGATGCGGTCGTGAACTGAACCCAGCGCCAGGCTTCTTCCAGCCGTTCACCCCCCTGTTGTGCGGATGCCCGCTGTCCGTATGCCAGGGTGGCGACGGCAAGTGAAATTGATATGAAATGAACGGTTAATCTCATGATCATCGGCAATTCCGCGGAGATGCCGTACCACTGCCCGGGCACCGCCGGTGCAGGCCGGGGATGCGGCGGATTTCGACTCGATGCCTCCGGATCATCAAGTATACTCATTGCACCGGAGAGATCCAAGAGGGGACCTGATCTTCAGAACAGCGTGAGGCCGATGATCTCCAATGCCTGAAACATATTTCCGGAATTTCCGTATCATTCGGCATGTTTCCGGAGGTGTTTTCCGCCGGCCAGTAACCCCATGGAACACATTTGTAACCGCATATCGCTTCCCGCAAGGGTTCTTCGCATCGCCGCGGTGACATGCCTCGCGCTGTTGTACACAAATCCGGCCGCCCGGGCGGAAACGCCGGCAGACACCGTCAGGCTGAAAATCACCGCGGTGCGTATTGAAGACGATCTCCCTCTGACCGGTTCGCTCGACGATCCGCGGTGGTCCCGCTCCACGCCTGTCTCTCTGTCGTATGAAGTCACGCCAAACGAGAATACTCCTGCTGTTCAGCGGACGAGCGTGCGGGTCCTCTACAACTCGCATAATCTCTATATCGGCTTCGATTGCCGCGATACCGATCCGGAGGCGATCCGGGCTCACATCACGGACCGGGACAAGCCGTTCGACGACGATTTCATTCTCGCGATCCTCGACACCTACGGGGATTATCAGCGAGCATACGAATTTCTTGTGAATCCCTACGGCATCCAGGCAGATCTTCTCCGGACGACCAACAACGAGGACGCCAGTTTCGATGCGGTCTGGGAATCTGCCGCGGCAATGAACGACTCCGGCTGGACCGCCGAGCTTGCGATCCCCTTTAAAAGCCTCCGGTTCCCCGCGCGCCCCGACCAGCACTGGGTGGTTGATTTCATCCGGAACATCCCGCGGGTCAGCCGGGTGCAGAATTCCTGGGTTCCGATCGACAAAAACAATCCCTGCCTCACGTGCCAGGCGGGTACGCTGGAGGGGATCAGCGGAATCCAGTCGACCTCCTCGGTCGATATCCTTCCGTACATCGTCGGTCAGGAGAGCGGGTCCGTCTCCGACAACAGCAATCCCGGTTCCGGCTTCGTCAACGGCAGCGTCACCGGGCGGGTGGGGAGCGGATTGCGGTATGCGCCGAGCCCTGACTTCGCGGTGGAGGCGGTGATCAACCCCGATTTCAGTCAGGTCGAATCGGACGCCACGCAGATCAGCGTCAACTCCAACTTCGCCCTCTTTTATCCGGAGAAGCGGCCGTTTTTCCTCCTCGGGGCGGATATGTTCTCGAACAGCACCCAGATCTTTTATTCGCGCTCCATCAACAATCCGCTCGGCGCGGCGCGGGTCATCGGAAAGACGGGTTCCCTCTCGTATGCGTATCTCGCCACGACCGACCGGAATACCCCGTATATCGTGCCCGGAGAGGAAACAAGCGATCTGGTCGCCTCCGATGTCGAATCATTTTCGAACATCGCCCGCGCCCGGTACGACTTCGGTGGCGAGAACTTCATCGGCGGCATGCTCACCACACGGAACTCAACGGATGCCCACAATTATGTCGGCGGCGTCGACTGGAATTCCAAGTTCTGGGGAAATTATTATTTTCGCGGTGAACTCTTCTCCTCCGACACGAAAGAGCTGAACGACACCACGCTCCTGGACAACACCCGCATGTTCGGCAGTACCGGCAGGGATGCCGCATTCAACGGGGAATCGTACGGCGGTTTCTCGGCAAACATCAACTTCCTGCGTGACGCGCGCGAATACAGCTTCGACCTGCAGTATCTCGACCGGTCGCCGACATTCCAGGCGCAGGACGGCTTCATCCCGAGCAACGACCTCCGAATGCTCCTTCTCAGCCAGGGCTATACCTTCTATCCGAACAATTCATGGCTTGAGCGCTGGTCGATTTCAGCAAACTCGGGACTCCATTACAACTACGACAACGTGCATAAGGAAACGTGGACCCTCCCGAACCTCGATATGCAGTTCCGGGGCCAGACGGAGCTCACCGTGCTCTGGTTCGCCGTCAACGACGAACTCTATAAAGACGTCATGTTCAGGAAAATCATTCGCACGGAGGTTTCGGTCTATTCCCGCCCCGCCAGCTCCCTCACTCTCTCCCTCGACGGTACGTTCGGGAAATTCATCAAGCGCACCGACGACCCGGAAATGGGCCGGGGCCACAATATCAATATCTCTGCGGAAATCCGTCCCACCTCCCAGCTCGACATCACGCTCGCCTATTCACGGTCGCGTCTCTCCAGTGCCGCAACCGGCGAGCTGTTCTACGACGGGTATATCACGAGGGCGACAGCCATTTACCAGTTCTCCCGCGAACTCTACTTCCGGCTCATCGGCCAGTACGATCAGTTCAACAGCGCCCTCGACGTCTATCCCCTCCTCAGCTACAAACTGAATCCATACACTATATTTTATGCCGGCTCAACCTACAGCCTCACGGAATACGGCACTCCCTACGGTTTGCGCGAGACCGGCAGACAGTACTTCATCAAACTCCAGTACCTCATCCGCACCTAGTCACACCTTCAGGCGCCGGCCGGCCTGAGATTCCTCCGGAACAGCCACCCCACAAGATAGAGAGCCGCCAGGAGGATCATCGGTCCGGCAATCGTCAGGACCCAGAGCGGTTTTGCGGAAAAGTTCGTCCAGTATGCCGCCGCGAGCACCGTATAGACCACAACTGCTATCCATTCCCGTTTCCACGAGATCACCGTCAAGAGGGCAAGGACAAACATCGGAATAAGATGGACGCCGAATCCCAGAAGCATCGTCCAGAAACCGCCGCCTTCGGAAAATGCATCGAGCGCGAACATGCCTATGAAACAGGTGAAGAGAACCGACAGGATCCTCGGAAGCCAATACAATATTCTTCTGGTCGTCGAATTCATGGTGGTTCCTTTCAATCCCCGCGGGAGACCTCAGGGCGGGGAGTGCATAAATATAAACAGATCAACGACATATATCAACAACAACTCAGGGAAACCGAGAAATTTCAGGGACTTGAGGGGATGGTGCTTATTAGCGGAAAAGCGGAGGAGAATGTCGGAATAAAAACAAGAACGCCTTACGCCGCCGCGTAAGGCGCCCGATACTGCCAGGGAAGTGTCTGCCGGAATAGCTGCGTCCGCGCAGTATCCGGTTTCTAACCCACCATTGCCGGAGATCCGGCCCCTGACAGCAATCAAAAGAATCACCGGCATTCGCTGTTCTGAATGTCGGGAAGTTTGTTTCGGTGAAGCTGATCAGGCGACGCGGTTACGCGAGCGGTGGATCGCGGGGACGGAACGAATGGTGTTTCCCGTTCTGCGAAAATTTTGGTGCGACGGGAGAAAAGTCGGACCTGGTCCAGAGGGAAGTCCGGAGATCGTGCGCCTCAGCGGTGAAATGCACCGGATTCGAATATGCATACCGGGCGGGGCGATACCTGCGCGATACCAGAACAGCACCGGGCCGGGCATGCCCCGATGCGGCGGCGATGATTGTGGGTGTGGAGACGTGCGAAACCTGGATCTTCTGGAGGAGGCGGAGCGTCCCGTAGGAACAACCCAGAATATAAAATCCGAGAAGAAAAACGCACAGCCGATATTGACGAGACCCGGTCATCCGATGCAGGCGCCCATAGTGTATTCTACAAAAATAAGTCCCGTTTGTCAAATTCGGTGGAATGGGCTGTTTAATGGACTTCTTATCTCCGAAAAAACAACGACTTAAATACCAGGGAAGAACCGGCGTCAAGTTCCGGTTCTTCCCGAAGTTCGCAGATCGCGTCAGGCTTCAAAGGTGAAGTGAAAGTTTAAATGTCAGATTCCGCCGCTCTTCAAAACTGGCGGCGCTGAAATACGCCCCCTTGATGAGATGATCATCGTCGAAGAGATTCGTGATGTAGACCGATGGTTCAAGACTCATCCCGTTCCCTGCGGGAAAGGAATGCCCGCCGGAAATATTGACGATGGTCGACGGGGAGGTATGTGCGAAGGTATTGAAATCGAACAGGCCGGTGCCATACGGAGTCCCGGTGGGATCGCCGTTGGTGAGCCCGGAGCCGTAAATTGCGGTCACGGTCACAAACCAGCCCTGCGGCTGGTAATTGATCGAAGCCACCGCCGACAGTCGTTGGTCGTGATCGAGATCTGTACCCGGTCCGTCGGAGTCGATCGGCAGAAATCCGCCGGTGATGGCGCCCGTGCCGTATGCATGAATCAGGGAGGTATTGAGATAGGCGGTCACCGGTGAGGAGGGTTCGCTGTAGGACAGGCCGAGCTCGATCCCGCGCGTGTAGACCTTATCGATATTCACCGGGGTTTTTACCGCGCTCGAACCGACGGTCTGATCGTCGACACCCGGACTGGCATATTTATAGAAAAATGCCGCCTTTGCCCGGACGCCGAAATCGAAACTGCGCATGAAGACGGCCTCGTACAAGTCATCCCGTTCCGGCAGCGTCGGCGATCCGGACGACGTTATATTGGAGGCGAGCGTCCGGAGTCCTTCAATATTATTCGGCATGAAAAGTTTTCCGTAATAAAGATACGCGCTGTTGGTCTGATCGAACATGACTGTCCATTTGACGCGTGGACTGATCTGGTGCTGAAGGGGAAGATCGGGAGCGATATGCTGATCGTACCGGAGGCCTGCGTCGATCGTCGTCCATTCCCAGGGATGTATCTCGCTTTGAGCAAAGACACCGAAGTCGGATCCGGCGAACGAGCCGTTCACGTCCGGCCCCGCCGCGCCGGCGCTGTCCCGCGACGTGAAGTTTTCGGTACCGTTTGTCGCGCTGAACGTAAACCCCGCCGAATAGAGAAATTCATGAAGAAGCCGCTGATCGAACTTCACCCTCGTACCGAGTGTCGTGAACGATCTGTTTTCACCGAGCACGTACCTGGAAGCGGTATCCCCTGCAAACTCAAAAGAGGGAGGATCTTCGGGGCCCGGCGTATAGACGAGCCCTCCCTCCCGCGCGTAGAGACCAGCGAAAAGGCTGGTTTCGGCATTCTTTTCCTCCGAAAACGTGTGATACAAGGAGAGGGTCTGGAACTGATTCGTCGTCCGCTGCATATCGTTCATGATCTGTTCGGATGAGTCATACGGCACCTCTGTCTGTGTCGTGCTGAAATTGAGATTCATCGTCACGTAGTCATAGTCGCTCAGCTGATAATCGAATTTCCCGTAGAGAAAATAGTCCTGGCCATGGTCGTTGAAAAGTCGTTCGACGGGAGGATCGATGCGCCGGTCGGTCTCCTGGCGCGATCCGGAGAGGAAATAGCCGAACTTTCCGGCATGTCCGCTCAACGAGAGCGCCTGGCCGTTCGAATTAAGATCGCGGAGCGATCCCACCCTGCTGCCGAGGCTGTCGTCGGGGTGGAAGACAAGATAACTGCCGCCGTACATCGACGCGTCGAGGTGGAATGCGCCTGTGGGAACCCGGTTCTGAATATCTATGATCGCGGCGGTCTGTCCGCCAAATTCCGCCGGAAATCCACCAGTATAAAATACAGCGCGATCGATCAGGTGGGGATCGACGATATCATTCAGGCCTCCGAAAACCCCGAGAGGAACCGGAATTCCGTCGACGTAGTAGGTGAATTCGCCGTGCTGTCCCCGGATGTGGACTTCACCCGTCGGCGCCCTCGCGGCGCCCATGAGACTCTGCTGAACCAGATTCGTCATCTGCGTGGTCGGTGCGGCGTGGTAGGTTTCTGACTCAAAAACCTGGCTTCCGCTGCTGAGATCGAATGTCGCGGTGCTGAGCTCGTGCTCGCCGATCACCAGTACCTCGCTCTGGTCGATGGAATGAAGCCATATCGTATCCAGGGAGTGTGCGTCATCCACGAGCAGTGAATCGACCCGGTCGTGATATCCGATGAAATGCGCAGTGATCGTATACCACCCCTCATGGATATCTATGAACTGTGCGGCACCGGTCGATCCCGTCACTTTTTCGGCCACAACCGCCCGCCCCCGCCGGAGTACAACGCTGACAAGCTCCATCGGCGCGCGCAGGTCCGCGTCAAGGACGACGATCCGGAGGTGCACATCCCCTCCACCCGGGGGAATTCCGCCGCGGGGCCCGGCGAACATCATCATGCTGAATGAACAGAACAGAATCAGAAAAACGAATACCGCCCTTCCATCGGGTACGGAGGGAAAATTTATTTTTCGGCTGGGCATTATAATTCCTTTCCACTTGACGGATAAACAACGGTTGAACCCGGCGCGATTCACCGGGCGGGCGGATGCACTGCATCCGCGACAGGCAGGATACTCTCCTGCTTGGCCCAAAATGTTGTTACGAGTGGGATAGGAGGTCCGGAGGTCTCCTCAGAAACCGGGGGATATTGACCGAAACAGTTTCGCGGGATGAAAACTGAAGAAGAAAAAATATTCCGGTGAATGAGGCCGGAAGCGGGAGGGGGTGATCAGAAACCGCGGAAAAATTCTCCGCCCGGTAACATGCCTGACAGACCCCGAGGGAGTCGAGATCCCTGTGCCGTTCCACCCGGCCGCAATCGTGGGAAACAAGACAATGCCCCCCGCCGCCGCTGAACAGGACATCCGTGTGCAATTCAACGGGAAGCGCGGCGGCCAGGTAAAGAACCGCCAGGAAGAACGAACCGTATGATGATCGCCGGTGCATTTCGATACAACATAAAAATTCCGCCGCAGATTAGCAAACCGGCTTTTCACCTCCCCGCGGGAGAGCACCACCCGCCGCGCGATCGGAGAGACGGACTCCGCCTCCTACGATGCGGTGGGACGGACCTCGGCTTCCCACTTGCGCAGTGTCCCGAGGAGACCGACGACTGCAACGCCAGCGAAGGAAAGCGGGGCCAGGATCGGTTTGTCCTTCTCCTTCTCCTTCTCCTTCTTCTGCTCCATCTGCGCGGCAACCGGCCGGGCATCCTCGTCGTCGTCTTCGCCGATGTGAAAATAAATTCCCGCGGCGGCGACAACACATGAGGCGATGAGAACGATGTTGAAAAACCGTATCGCTTTCTCGTCCCACCGGAAGTATGCCACTGCTCCGGCAACGGCTCCGGCGATCCCGAAGAGAGCCGGGATCAGCACCCAGAACTCCCTGAAAAAAAGATCGCGGTGTTCGATGGTGGTATCGGCAAGGAGAAAGACGAATCCGGCGGCGCTTCCTGCGACCAGCAGGCGGTTAAGGGTTATCTGACGTTTCATGGAAATTTCTTTCAGTGTGGGATACCTGTGACAGGTTCGGTGGATTCAGACGGCGCGGGAGAGACGCAGGAGCGCGGCAATCCGCAAAGGCGGCAGACAGAACAGTTCGGCCGTTTCTTCGAGCGCCGCATGCTCGGAACGGCGTGGACTCATCCCGTGAGCAAAGAAGAGCGTCGTGAGGGAAGCAAAGCGGGCGGCGACCCGGCGGCTCAGATCAGCGTGCGGTTCCGGCGGTTCCGGAACAGTGCAGGCGAAGGTTCGGGGAAAGGCGTCGTTGACAAGCCACCGGATCTGCGAGAATGAAAATTTCAATCCCCGGGAATCGAGGAGACGCTGAACAAGAAGTATTTTCCCCTGTTCACCCCAACGGTCATACCGGTCCCGGTGCCAGAGGTACTCGTTCCTGAGACTGCTTATAAGTTCATCAAACTGCGACTCGTTCATACCGACAGAAACCCATGCCCGGTTATTCTCCCTCCCCGACCAAATATACGGAATGTCTTTTTCTTTTGCCGGCCTTTTCCATGACGGTTCAGCGAAAACTCCCGGGGGGGATGTCGGATAATGCCCGATTCAGCTGTCGTCAAAAGGGAAAATGGTGATAGTTGTCTAAAAATGCCGTTTATCCTTATTTTTAATCAATCAAATTTTTCCGGCAGGAAAATTCTGCAGGAGCACGTAACTGTAATGAATATAATAGTAATGGTGGTGGGTTAGGGTGAACATCTTCCTCCCCCGGAAGATGTCATTCGTCATAGGTGGGAGAAGGCACATGGGGAGGGCGCTACAGAGGACGCCCTCCCTTTTTATTGTTGTTTATTCAATCCCGCCGACCCGCCCTGATCAGACGCCGCAGAGAGGTTTGTTTTTATTAAGGATGCCGCAGACAGGAAATAGGGATACGCTCGGGAGAACGTGACCTCCGCGGTTTCATCGGTGTGAATTCCCTCCCGGGAGTCGCCTCGGTTGAAATGACAAACATGCTGAATACTGCATCTTGGGTGTTTTGTATCATCGGAATTGCCCGATGAATCACGTTTCAGCCGGATTCTAAGTTGACTTTATCTCATTTCTTGCGTACATTTTTCTACTCTCGTTTGAAATAATCATCCCGCTCTCAAGACCCCACTTGTATCGGTGCCTCCTCCCACACCATACAAAACTTGATTGCGGGATGTCTGTTTCTACCCGTGATGATCCGCGGGCGCCAGGCCCTCGGCACCCGGGAGTTTTCCCGCGAGCATTTTCGGATTATGGATAAGCACCGGAAGATGCCGCGGGCATATCCAGAATTGTTCCGACCGGTACGTCAATTCGATCAGCGGTGTCTCCGCCGATCCCTCGCCGCATGCGATGCATTCAGGCTGTCGTGTGGATATCGCCATGAACTATTGCCCTTTCAGCTGTGTGAGAAAATGTGGACTTTCCGGCCGGATGCGGGGTGCTCCTGCATCCGGAGGCACTGACTATTTCACCGGGCGGATAAGCGGGAAAGCGAAACCTCTTCTATTCCATACAGGAAACTGGAGGCCGGCAATCAGGCGGCCGTGCAACGTTTGAAGAACTTCTCAGCGAGGGACACTGTCAGAACCATGTTTTCTTCCTGTATTCGCGAAATTCGTCCCCGAATTTTTCCTCAAGCACCTTATCCTCCCGTCGTGCGCGGGAGATCTGGATCGCCAGGAGAATAAGCCATGCCGCAAAGTAGGCCGGCCGCCGTAGACTCAGCGCGATTCCAAAGAGTACTGCCTGTGCGAATAAATAGATGGGGTGCCGGAACCTGGCATAGAGCCCTGTCGTCACTAGGCGGCGTGCCTGCGCCGTCACCGCGAACGACGACCCGAGCTGGATTCTGGCAGTGATGAGGAGGATTCCCGCCAGGATCATAATGAGAAGCCCCGTCAGAGTGAGGGCATCCGGGGGCTCCGCCGTATAAATCAGGAAGGCGACGGCAGAAAGTCCCGCCGCCGCGACGAGGGTGAGGATATAATTGGCGCGAAGATGCGGATCCATGGATTAATGTAGCGAGAATCCATGATCGCCGCAACAGCGGCGGTATTCATTCCCGTGTGGCGACGGTTCGCCGGGCGGGGCGTCACGTTACCGGCTGTCGCGGTTCCGTTCGGAGCGGCACAGTTCCTGGATCGCGTGAAGCATTTTTCAGCCGAGCAGATCCTCCGTGCATTTTCAGACGGATTTTTCCGCCGGCGACATGGAAGTCGGATTTACAGAACGGACACCGGAACGACCCGCCCGGAACAAGCACAGACAGATTTTGCTGGTGCACGCGGCCGCAATGAAGGCAGACATAATCGAACCTGGCGGCGGTCGGAACATTCTGTTGCAGTGACATCGGAGTCCTTTCGATGATGAGCCTGGTGATCGGCGGCGGAACGCCGCTGTTCCTGCGAATGTACCGACAGGATATTAAGAAACTATTACCACCGGAGAAGAATTGGGTTAAATCTCCCGCGGGACATGTTCCTCCGACGACGGTTTCCAATCCGGTTCCCGTCCGGGCCGGAGTGAATTCAGGCCTCCCCGATCGCACCACGCCGGCGTTGGGTCAGAGGGTGAAAATTCCCTCGTACGTTATATTACGGATCATGCCGGTGCTGTCGATTTCTGCCGTGACAGCCGATCCGGGGAAAATGCCGGAGGTTTCGCGGAACCGGATCATCCCCTTGTCGGCCTGCACCACTTCCGAGTGCGCCGCAGCGGACGAGGTCGCCCCGGGAGGGGGCCGGTAACCTGCAAAACTGTCGCCCCCCCCGCCCGAAGCGGGAGGAAGCAGGCGATAGAGATAGGCGTCGTACGCAAGCCGTCCGAGATCCTGGGTCAGTTCGTCTTTTTCCGTTTGTACCGCAACCGCTTTTTCGGTCCGCACCGCCTCTTTATGGACTTCGATCGCCTGCCAGAATGCCGGTACGAAGAGGATGAACGTGATCGCCCCCGACACGATGAACAGAAGAGACGGGCCGGTACAACGGTCTGTCTGTTCACGGAAGAGACGGCGCCACGAATACATGAACAGCGTCGGAACAACGATGTAGCCCGCGACCAGCACCGCCAGAATCCGATAGCGGTCCCCCGCGTCGTTGACGGCAAACGCGTCTCCCGCATAGAGCCGGATCCCCTCGCTCACCGTCAGACTCGATGCGGATATCCACGGGAGGTACACTTCTCCCGAGCTATGGAACCAGAGAAAGTAGACCGACGCACCGAGGGCCCATGCACAGAGCCAGCGGAGCGTGTCGGGCGACAGGTTAATTTTCCGAAACATAGCTTACTCCTCTGACGGTGAGAATCGCTTTTTCCTGGACCATGCCTGTCTTGTCGGTATAGTTCCTGAAGTCCCCATCCCTCCCGTGAACGTACATCTCCTGTCCGACCAGCACGACGGCGGTGTCGGTCAGTGAGGTGAGAAAGATCGTCAGGCTGTCGGTCGTGTTGAACGGTGTACGGATATTTTTTCCCTGCTCCGCGTTCGGATAGAGTCTGTGGAAAACCGCGCCGATCGATTCCTTCCCCGGCTGGTTCTGTGCATAATACTCGCGGAGGACCGGGAAAAACATCGGGTACATTTCATGGAACAGAATCGTCCGGCTCAGCCGCTCGCGGATCTGGATGAGATCGTCCTTCTGCTGGTGTGCCATGCTGGAGGTGGTGGTCCACCAGAGACCGAGCCCGAGAAGGGTGACAACGGCCGTCCCCCAGGTGAAGAGGCGCACCCTCACCCCGAACGGTTTCCGGAGCGCCACGAAAAGCATTACTATAATATAGATCCCCGCCGCGATCCCGGCGCGGTCAAGGGAATGCCATATATCGTCGTTGCCGCCGGGGAAAAAAAATGCCCCGGCCATCACGCACGCCCCGACAACCAGCCAGATGATTTCCATGCTGCAGCTCCTGTTTTTGGCCTCAAACGCACAAAAATTTAGGTAAATCGGGAATGTCGCGCAATCGGTTTGTGATCTGTGTCATAGGTTTCCGGGCATGGGATCTCCCGGAAAATGGAGGGTCTTCCGTGCTCTGGATCATCGCGTATGACCGGCTGTTCCGGGTATATTGTCGGATATGCCTTCTTCCCACAGTCCGACTGCCCTGGCGCGCCTGAAAAGCAGTCTTTTGACCAGGGGTGCCGGCCGAACCGCAATACTTATTGCGGAACAGTATATCTTCCGCCGCACCCGGGCTTTCGTATTTTACAGGGTGATGGAGAGCGATAGGCCGCAAAATCCCGCTTTTACCTATAAAATGGTCAGGCCGGAAGAGGTCGGCCTCCTCAGCGTCTTCTCCGGTTATTATAAAACCGCCGTATTCAGCAGAATTCTCGAGGAGGGGGATTTCCTGTTCATTGCGCTCGACGGAACCACTCCCGTATCATTCATCTGGTTTTCACGGAAACCCCGCCGCCGCCCCCCCTACTCGTTTTTCCGCATTCAGAACTCCCAGGTCTGGTGCGTCGATTTCATCACGCTTCCAACCCACAGCAACGAATTTGTCACGGAATCACTTTTACATTATTCCGACAAATTCCTCATGAATCTAGGTTTTAATGAAATGCTGGCGGTTGCATCGGAGGAGGATCTGCCCCGGCTGAGGTTCCTTACGCGGTCTCACCCCCGATCGGTTCAATATTTCGTTTTTACCCGCATATTCTGGTTTATCCTGTTTCGCAGAGAACTCAACGCCAGACAGCGCTGTACCCTCCTGATACGGACCCTTCTTCATCCCGTCTGATTCAGCCGCATAATCCCGTGGATGCGACGGCTCCGCTTTTCCTTCACCGCTTCGCTCACGAACTTCTGTTCTTCGTTTCCATCGTTTCCTTCGTTTTCCACCTGGTATCACCATTTTTTTAACGAACCGTTATTGTCCTTCTTTCCGCGCCCGGAAACGGGCACGACAGGATGATGTATCTCAGCTATTGCAATTTTTGACGGGTTCGGCGGAATGAAAGCATAATGTCGTGGTATCCGTCACGGAATAAAAATTATTAATGTTAATTTTATGAATTAAACTTGACTGGAATTCGGATTGTCTTAAATTTTAATGAGTAATACATCCCCCGGATAAACATCCATCTACCATACACATTATTTGGAGGTATCATGAAGACCGCCGGACGAATTGTTCTTGTCGGCATTGTACTTCTGAGCCTGATGTCGCTCACCAGCGCCCAGCCGATTTTTTCCCACCGGCCCACGGATCTTGAGGGCCATCTTGTAAACGGAACTGCCGTTCTTTCCTGGGAACGCCCCGAATCGCACGACAGCGTTCTCGACTACAACATCTACCGGTGGGCTCTTCCCGATTCGGTGCCGCACAAAATCGGGACTTCCCTCGTGACGATGTATACCGACTCGACGATCGACACGTCGAAACATTCTTTTTATGCCGTGACAGCGGTGTTCGCAAAGGACTCAAGCGAAAGTCTCCCTTCGAATATCGTTGTCCTGCCGATGCTTTTCCCGCCTCCGCATGCGACGCCGGGTGTACAGTTCACATCAATGCCGCCCCGCCAGGGAAAAGTCGGGCAATTGTACTCATACCAGCCTGTGGTGGTCACGAATCCTCCGGGACACAAGGTCTGTTTCAGTCTCGGCGACGCTCCCGACAGCATGAGTATCGATCCGTCGACCGGGATGGTGATCTGGACTCCCGACCGGCCAGGCATGTATGTGGTGGAAATCCGTGCGCAGTTTTGCGACTCCGGCTTCGGCCGCGGGAAACAGGACTTTACGATCATGGTCTTCCCGGGCAAGGCCGGGACTGTTTCGGGCACCGTCAGCAATACCACGAACGTCGGCATCGGAGCGGTTGCGATCAACCTCTTCGACGTGCACAACGGATACTTCTGCCTCCAGACCATGACCGACAGCCTGGGCAACTACAGTTTTCCGTTCGTCCCGCCCTCCACCTATTTCGTGCGGGCGAATCCGGGTCACAATTCCCCCTATGCCCCGCAGTGGTACAACGGAGTCAGCAGTCTGAAGGATGCCACACCAGTGGTGGTCGCTGAAAGCGCCTCCGTCACCGTCAACTTTGTCCTCACCGGCGTCACCCCGACGCCGCAGATCTACAACGTCAGCGGTGTCGTCGATGACACCAACGGCAATCCGGTGACCGGCGCGAAGGTCGCGATCTACCGGATCCGCGGCGGCGAAACAGTCGACCGCGACTTCGACGACTGCCATGACAATCACGATCTCGTCGTCCGAACCGTCAGCGACAGCACCGGCCATTACATCCTGAAGCTCCGGTCCGGCAACTATATCGTCGGTGCGGTTCATGGCGGATTTTATCCTCAGTTCTTCAATCACGAAGGATCTCCGCTTGATGCCAATATTATTTCCGTCACCGGCGATACCGGCAATATCAATTTCAATCTGATCCCCCTCCCACCGGCGAACGGCATTCTCGCGGGAACACTTTTCAGCAGTGCCGATTCATCGACCCTTTCAGGCCTCCTTATCGGGTTCAGAAAATCCGCCCCCGATTCCGGATTCCACCACCGGCCCTATTTTGACCGGGCTGACAGCAGCGGACTCTACCAGTTCAACGGACTGAGCGCCGGCTACTATATCATCCTCGCCATCCCCAAAGGCGATTTCATTCCGACCTTTTATTCCGTCAGCGGCGGCACACCCTTCCTCGACAGCGCAACAGCGGTCTACATCGACGGGACCGACTCCGTCGGCGGCATCAACATCTACGCCGCGCCCGATTCCACCGGAGGTCTGAACACCATCTGGGGATCGTGCGATTCCGGCTCCGGCGGTTCTGCTGTCCGTTCGATCCATGCGGTCTCTCCTGTTGCCGGCGCTCTGGTGACCATCAAGAATCTGCAGACATCACAGGTGGCCGGCAGTGCGATCACCGGACAGGATGGAAGCTACCTCGCCACCGGCTTCGCCCCCGGCTCCTACAGCGTTACGTTCCAGACCCCGGGGAGCACCAGCTATACGGGCACGACGACTCTTTCTTATGTCAACAACACTCCTGCTAATGTCGTCGTGAACGCACAGCTGAATGCGTCTTCCGGCGGCGGATCGATAGGACTGATGAGTCTCCAGCCGCGATGGAACCTCGTCTCGGTTCCCGTCGCGGTTCCCGACGCACACACCGGGATCCTGTTCCCCACGGCGAACTCCTCTGCATTCGCCTTCACCGGCAGCGGCTACACCGTCGCCGATGTGCTTGATTATACCTCCGGATACTGGGTGCGGTTCCCCGCGGCCGTTTCCTATACCCTCCCCGGCGATGTACGCACCTCTCAGACCATCCCCGTCTCCACAGGATGGAATCTGATCGGTTCGATCTCTTCGCCCGTCCCGACCGCTTCCATCGTGAGCTCTCCCGCCGGGATTCTCGGAAACGATATCTTCGGCTACGTGAACGGCTATTCGCTCGCGTCGACCATCCAGCCCGGTCAGGGCTACTGGGTGAAGGTGAGCGGCAGTGGGACGCTGACCCTTTCCAGCACCGGTTCGGGAAAAATTCCGCCGGCCGCGACGAACTCTGTCAGCCGTCTGAATTCCATCACGATCGCCGATGCGGGCAGAAACTCGCAGACGCTCTACTTCGGCTCGACGGCAATCACGGGCGGTGCGCTCCACAGTATGCCGCCGCTTCCCCCGTCGGATGCCTTCGATGCCCGGTTCACGTCGCAGAAGCTGGTCGAATCGGTGCCGGTCAATCTCTCTTCTCCGGCCTTCTACCCGATAGCGCTCCAGGGAACCGTCGGACAGGTCGTGATCAGCTGGTCCGTGCCGAATCAGGATCATCCGTACAGCCTGATCGACGCCTCGGGCAAGGTCATCGCCCGTCTGAGCGGAACCGGATCAGTGAAGCTCGCCGGGTCCCAGAACTCCTTCTCGCTGAAAGCGGACGCGGGAACGGTGCCGACGGTGTTTGCGCTCCACCAGAATTATCCGAACCCCTTCAATCCGACGACGACGCTCAGCTTCGATCTGCCGACCTCGTCGGTCGTCACGATGAAGGTCTTCAATCTCCTCGGACAGGAAATTGCGACGCTTGTCAACGCCCAGCCGTATGAAGCGGGAAGTTACAATATCTCCTTCAACGCATCGGCACTCCCGAGCGGCGTCTATTTCTACCGCATCCAGGCGGGATCGTTCGAGAACGTGAAGAAAATGGTTCTGCTGAAATAGAAAGGACCTCCCCGCAAAACGAACGCCGGCCCTGGACAGACCAGAGCCGGCGTTTTTTTTAGACGGACACGAAGATTACTTGAGGAACATCATTTTCCGGACGATGGTGACCGGACGGGAGACCCCGTCGACGGGCTTTGCGGAAAACCTGCAGAAGTAGAGCCCGCTCGCACACACCGGGCTCCATGCGATCGAATAATATCCCCCCTCCCGGATTTCATCCACCAGTGTCGCAACTTTTTCGCCGAGCACGGAATAGATATCCATTGACACCCGGCTCTTCACCGGCAGGGCGAATGATATGCGGGTGGAGGGATTGAACGGATTCGGGTAGTTCTGATCGAGAGCAAATGATCTCGGGAGCCCGCTTCCCGCTCCTTTCCCCGCAGTCGGCGGAGCAGGAGGCAGTTCCTGTCCGGGAATAATCCGGATCCGTCCCGCCGCCTCTGTCTGAACTGCGCAGATGATCTCGCCGTCCCTGTCCGTCTTGATCCAGTACCCTGTACCGGGTCTCAGTGTATCGGCCGCCTGGTAGTTCCCGTGATAGGAATAACAGGGCGATGTCGTCATGCCGGCGGGAACCGACATGAGAGACGATGCCGCAACCGGGACTGAGATGCCGCCGATGAGATTCCATCCTTTCCGCACCGGAACCGTATCCGCGGTAATCCATCCGCCCGAAAACTGGAGTGTCTGCGCGGACGCAAGGTTAAGCCAGTATCCTGCGCCGGCGGCAAGGGTATCTGAAATCACATACCCGTTCAGGTAGCCGAAGAGGGGGGAAATCCGGGAAGGAAATATCGAAGCCGCCCGCCGGTCCTGGACCGCCACGGGGACTGATACGAGATTCCAGCCAGCCGTCTGGGGTACCGATGCGGGAACAGACGGCACCACCCTGATGACAACTCCGGTCAGCGCGGGAAGAGAAATCTGCAGTGATGACGGTTGTAAAGCAAAGCCCGCCGGGGCGGAATCCGGTGCGGTGGAAAACACCATGCCGAATACGGAATTGTATGGCAATTCAGATACCGGGATCGTCAGTTGAACGGAATGATCGGCGCGATTCATCGCTGTCACTGTCGCTTCACCCGTTCCGGAACGGAGGTATGCAAATGCATTGGCGGTGTCGATCGCGGAAAGAAGGGCCAGTCCGCCGCGCCTCAGCGAGGTCGAGGAATGCCGGAGATTCACAACCGACCGGTAAAAGCTGTAGACCGAGCTGTCAAAATTCATGTTATCGGGCGTCCGGGTGCCTCCCCGCGGATCGGTCGCCTGCGGGATGACCGGGAGATCGGGCCAGGTCATCGGCATCCGGTCGTCGGGATCGGTCGCTCCCCACATGCCCGCCTCGTCGCCGTAGTAGAACATCGGAGCACCGGGGAGGGTCGCCTGCGCAAGAACCGCGAGCCGCTGGATCGCCCGCTCGCGGGCAACCGGCTTCCGGAGGAGATACGCGGAATTCCCGTTCGGGGAATTATCGCTTCCATAACCGGTCGACTGCGGCGCATTGACAATCATCGACGCAAGCCGTTCCGTATCGTGGGAATCCGCAAGGTTCTGATTCGCGCACGCCACATCGGGGCCGTATCTCTCAAGATAGCTGATGATGCTGTTGACAAAATCCGTCGGTGTGACAACGTTTCTGACGATGCAGTCATAGACCGGCATCATGCACGCGGCATAATTCATCGTCGCCGAAAATCTTCCCTGCTGAATCGCGAAGGTCGCATCGGACCAGACCTCGGCGGTCGTATACGCCTGGGGATTGATCGTCCGGACCAGCGTGTTCCAGTCCGTCCAGAACCCGATCGGCACGTCGGGAACGGTGTCCAGCCTCCAGCCGTCGATCCCGTCCGAAGGGTCGCCGTCGCCGTTGGGATCCATCCACCGTCTGGTGATGGTGAAAATGTGCTGTTTCGGACCGGGAGCCAGATTGGTCGCATCGGCGGTCGTGGCAAACTCGGGCATCGGCGTGAAGCCGTGCCACGATTTATAGGTGAATTGGCTCCCGGGTACGTTCGGATCGTACCAGCTGTACACGGTATACCAGCTCTGATATGGAGAGCTCTGCTGGTTTTTGACCAGATCCTTGAAGGCATAGAAATCCCGTCCGGTATGATCGAACACGCCGTCGATGATGACTTTCATTCCGCGTCGGTGCGCTTCCCTGATGACGCGGAGGAACAGCGTGTCCGCTCTGGTCCAGTGCCACGTTGCTGAATCGAGCGTCTCCTGGGCCATCAGCACCGAGTCTCCGTGCGGATCGGGGCCGAAAAACGGATCGATGTGCTGGTAGGCGTCGGGGTCGTATTTATGAAGCGATCGCCCCCAGAAAACAGGATTGAAATAGATGGCGTTGATGCCGAGGGAATCAAGATAATCGAGTTTGTCGAGCACGCCCTGGAGATCTCCCCCGTAGCGCCGGTCGAAGACCCCTGTGTAGAACCCTCCTCCTTCAGCGACTTCCCATCCGTCGCGGTGGTACCAGTCGCCCGTCCACGGAGATATCCGCCATGAGACCGGAACGGATGCGGGCGTTTCAAGGGACATTCTGTTCGGGTCATTCGAATTATCCCCGTTCCTGAACCGCTCCGGAAAAATCTGATACCAGACCGCATCGGCGGCCCAGGAGGGGACCGTGTTTACCTGCACGGAGGAAGACCTGCCGAGTCGGTACTGCGCAAGGTGCCCGGCGGAATCCGTGACGCTCAACGACACCGGTGAACCGGCCGTAAGAGGTGATGGAAACCGATATCTGACGATGCCGGTTACCGGATTGAGGAAGGAAGTGATATCGACCGGGCTTCCGCCGGACGTGACGGTCACGGACACGACCGGTTTTCCCGCCGCGATGCCCGCACTGACGCCGGTGACCGCCGATGTCGAATCGGTGTCGCAGACCGCTTCGAAGATCATGGGATCGGTGATGGTGATGAGGGAGTTGCCGTTCTGCGTACCGTCCGTCACCGGGTTGAGCGGATCCGGAATCCAGGCGAAGCTCGATCCGCTCGAATCGAAGTGAAAATGAAATTTGTAGTAATGGGTCGATCCGAATCCGAGCTTCACCTGCATCAGCCAGAAGCCGGTCACGGTGTCGTAGGTCATGAGAGACGGCGCGGTCGGGGAAATGACGCCGCCGGAATTCGGGCCCCAGTTGTTGAAATCTCCCGGCAGAAACACCCGCACCTTCTGATGCGCGGGATCGCCGTAACGAAAGGTGAGCAGGAGACTGTCCGTGACCTGGGAAAAGATCCGCGGGGGCGGGAGGAACATCTGGCCGAGCGCGCACACGATCGCCAGCGTGAGAAGTTTTCCGGCAGAGCTTCGTGAAACCTTTTTCATAGACAATCCGGTTTATGGCGAGCTCCCTGTCGTTATAAGGTACGAATTTCCGGCCTGTCCCCCAAGCCGGTCTTTTTCACCGGAGGCGATTGTCTGTTTTCAGATTCCGCCATCTGAATACCCGGAAAAGACCTTCGCTGACGGCCGAGATACGGCGGGACCGGCAAGAGTCTGCATTCCCTCCGCCATGCCAGGAAAATCATGCGGGATACGCCGGACAGCGCGGCGGAAGAGGTGAAACGGCCGGTTTTTGTTGCATCTCAGGCGAAAAATTGATACAATTTGACCACAACGGTCACTCTATCCACAATTTTTTCCCATCGACGAGGATCCACGCATGAACACCCCCCTTCTGACCAGATTTCTCCGGTACGTCAAGATCGACACGCAGTCGAGCGAGACGTCCACCACCTATCCGAGCACCAAAAAACAGTTCGATCTTCTGAAACTGCTTGTGAAGGAGCTCAGGGAGCTCGGATTGAAACGGGTGACGATCGATAAATACGGATATGTCATGGGACGTCTTCCCGGAAACCTTCCCAAAAAAGGAAAGGGGGAAACGGGGGTGCCGGTCATCGGGTTGATCGCACATGTGGACACGTCTCCCTCCGCCAGCGGAAAAAACGTGAAGCCGCAGGTCATCAAAAATTACGGGGGCGGAGATATCCGCCTGCCGGGCGACAAATCGGTGGTGATCACGGTCGCCGAGAATCCCGAACTCAGGAAGAACATCGGCAAAACGATCGTCACAAGCGACGGCACGACGCTTCTGGGCGCCGACGACAAAGCCGGCATTGCAATCATCATGACCGCACTGCAGTCCCTCGTGAACAATCCTTCTCTGCGTCACGGCGACATCGCCGTGGCATTCACTCCCGACGAGGAAATCGGGGCGGGGACAAAATACTTCAGCGTCAAAAAGTTCGGCGCGGATGTCGCCTACACCGTCGATGGAGACACGCCGGGCGAACTGAACCGGGAAACGTTCAGCGCCGATGGAGCGACCATCACGGTCCACGGTCGCAACATCCACCCCGGCAGTGCCAAGAACATCATGGTGAATTCTCTCCGGGCAATGGCGGACATCATCGTCCGGATGCCCCGGAACATGGCGCCGGAGACGACCGAGGGGTATGAGCCGTACATTCATCCTCACACCCTCCAGGGGGAGGAGGAAAAAACCGTTCTGAAGCTTCTGCTCCGGGATTTCCGGACGGAAGGTCTTGCCGTCCTGCGTCGGAAGCTGGAAACCATCATCGCGGAGGTCCGGCCGCTTCATCCGAAGGCCAGGATCGAACTGGAGGTCACCGAAAGCTACCGGAACATGAAGGAGGGGGTTGATACGGATCCCCGGATCTGCGGCTGTCTCGAGGAGGCGGTCCGGCGGATCGGGATGACGCCGGTCTGGAAACCGATCCGCGGCGGGACGGATGGTTCAAAGCTCACAGCGATGGGACTGCCGACGCCCAATCTTTTTACCGGCGGGCAGAACTACCACTGCAAGAACGAATGGGTTTCGGTCGACGGAATGGAAAAGTCGGCCGCGGCCGTGGTTGAACTTGTGCAGGTATGGGTTGAGAAGAGCCGTCCCTGAACAGACATCCCGGTTCATCCGGGCATTACAACGACTGACATCAAAGGAGCATCCGCATGGAACATACGACGACGGAAGTCAGCGGTCTACCTGAGAACGCGTACAAGGAACTGCGGGACGGGGAAACATACCGGCCGATTCTCGATCCGGAAGCATCCCATCCTGAGGTAACGCCCTGGTCGGTCGGCTGGGGAGTGATCATGGCGGTGCTGTTCTCCGCAGCGGCAGCGTATTCGGGTCTGAAGATCGGGCAGGTTTTTGAAGCGGCCATACCGATTGCGATTCTCGCGGTCGGTTTATCGGCGGCGTTCAAGAAAAAAGGGGCGCTCCCGCAGAATGTCATCATCCAGTCGATCGGCGCATGTTCCGGCGTGATCGTGGCCGGCGCGATCTTCACCATTCCGGCCCTTTACATCCTGGAACTTCCGGTCAACTTCATGCAGACATTTCTCGCCTCCCTTTTCGGGGGATGTCTCGGAATCCTCTTCCTGATTCCCTTCCGAAAATATTTTGTGAAGGACATGCACGGGAAGTTTCCGTTCCCCGAGGCGACGGCGACGACCGAAATCCTGGTTGCGGGTGAAAAGGGGGGGAAACAGGCGGGAGTGCTGGTGGTCAGCGGTCTGATCGGGGGAATCTTTGATTTTGTCTTCAACGCGTTCGGATTCTGGCCCGAGGTGATCACGTCGCGGATGACCGGGCTGGGACAGGCTGTTGCGGACCGGCTGAAACTGGTCGCACGGCTCGATATCTCGGCAATGGTCTTCGGACTCGGGTATATCGTCGGCCTGAAATATTCCGCCATCATCGCCGCGGGCTCGTTTCTCTCGTGGTTCGTGCTCGTGCCTTTGTTCAACTGGGTCGGCCACAGTCTGGCCGAACCGCTCGGTGCCGGGGCGGCAAAACTGATTTCCCAGATGTCGGCGGAGGAGATTTTCCGGGCCTATGTCCGGCACATCGGGATCGGCGGCATCGCCATGGCGGGCATTATCGGCGTCATCCGCTCGTCGAAGATCATTGCCGGCGCCTTCTCCCTCGCCTTCAACGAGATCCTCCACCGGCAGGAGGGCCCGAAGGAAAAACCGGTGCGGTGGCAGACGGACCTGAGGATGAATTTCGTCATTCTGCTCATCCTCCTGACCGGGATCCTGATTTTCGTCTTCTTCTACGGCGGGGTGGTGTTCAATCTGATGCACGCGGTGGTGGGTCTCCTCATCGTGCTCATTGTCGCGTTTCTCTTCACCACCGTCGCGGCAAACGCCATCGCGATCGTCGGGACGAATCCGATCTCCGGGATGACGCTCATGACGCTCATTCTCTCATCCTTCGTGCTGGTGAAGATCGGCCTCTCGGGACCGTCGGGCATGCTGAGCGCGCTGATCATCGGCGGCGTCGTCTGCACTGCGCTCTCCATGGCCGGCGGCTTCATCACCGACCTGAAAATCGGCTACTGGATCGGCACAACGCCGAAGAAACAGGAAACCTGGAAGTTCCTCGGGACGCTGATATCGGCGGCAACCGTCGGCATCGTCATCATGATTCTCAACCAGACCTACGGGTTCAAAGGACCGAACGCCATGGTCGCGCCCCAGGCGAACGCCATGGCGGCCGTCATTCAGCCGCTGATGTCGCAGGCTCCGACCCCCTGGACGCTCTATCTCGTCGGCGCCGTCATCGCTCTGATTCTGACCATGATCGGGATTCCCCCCCTCGCATTCGCGCTCGGGATGTACATCCCCCAGGAGCTCAACGTACCGCTCGTGTTCGGGGGCCTTATCGCCTGGTTCGTCTCGTCCCGCACACGGAACGAAAAGCTGAACAATGCCCGCTTCCAGCGCGGGACGCTCATCGCCTCAGGATTCATCGCCGGCGGTGCGCTCTTCGGCGTCCTGAACGCCTTTCTGAAATTCCTCGACGGGACGATGCAGTTCGGTTACAACAACATGTTCATGGAAAGCTGGTCGGAAAGCAACGGCGCGATGGTCGTCGGGCTGGTGATGTTCGTTCTTCTGATGGCGTACGCCCTCATCGACTCGATGCGCGCAAAGGAATGACGGCGGCAGGGCCCGCCCGCTCTTCAGCGGCACCCGCAGATCTTCCGCGGGTGCCGTTTTTTTTATTTTCCTCCGAAGATCGGACCGAGAGCATCCCGCATATCACCCTCCAGCGTCGTCGCGGGCGATTCGACGATGCGGGAGACTTCAACCCCCCGGTACACGATCATGATCGTGGGAACGTTCGTAATTGCGTACCGCTCTTTGATTCCCGCGGGAATCTGCATCGTACGGTCGACGGCGATCAGCGTCAGCCGTTCCGCCGGAAACGCAGATGCGTCGAGCACTTTCAGGAGATGCGGCAGTTCCCTCCGGCTGTCACTGCACCAGGTTCCGTACACGACGACAATCCCGACGCTGTCCTGCATTGTCCGGAGTGCGTGAATGATCTCCTCCGACGGGATGTAGTGCTGATAGCCGGAATCGAACCAGACCGCGTAGGAGGGGGACTGGAAGATGGCCCGAGGCGTCCAGCCGATTTCCATATGTTCGTTCGGCCGGACGGCCACTTTGGGCGGGGAGGAACATCCCTCCGCGGCGAGAACAGCCGTGAACACAATAACCGCAGTCAGGAAAGAATATCTGGACATGGTGATCTCCGGAGGAAGTGACGGTGCGCCGCGGACCGGCCCGCACGGATAAGAACGGAGAATCGGAATCTGATGATCAGTACACCTGTGACGGCACGGAACTTTCGGCAAGCCGGAGACGGATCGCTTCAAGCCGGCCGCGGGAGACCGTCTGCAAACCCGGATCTTCGCAGTCCCGGTCGAGGGAATAGATCTGAACCATGGATGGAGAGAGGTCTTCGATCCTCCGGATCCAGCTGTCGACCGCAGGGGCATCGTCGTTGCCGTTCCGGCCTCCGGTGAACATCGCCTGAATCGTGACGCCCTCGAGCCCGTTCAACATGCGGAGAAGATTCTCGAAATCGATCGGCACTGTCGGCCGGTTATACCGGAGGAAAAGACGCTCATCGCCGCAGTCGATCTTCAGGATCTTGAGATCGAGCTTCTGGATCGCAGACCAGACAGACGGAATATGGAGAAATGATGCGTTCGACAATATGGCTGTTTTTGCCGCGGGCACATAGCGATCCCGGAGAGTGACCAGCCCGTCGACCAGCTCGGAAAACTGGGGATGCGCCGTCGGTTCGCCGTTGCCGGCGATTGTGAGATGGTCGGGAGCGGAACTGAGCCGTTGAAGGGCGTTCTCAATCTCCCGGAGCAGATCCCGGGCGGCGGGCCATCGCGCCGCGCGGGAGACCGTTTCCCAGCCGCCGTGCGTGGACCCGTATTGGCAATAGACACAGTTGAAATTGCAGACTTTGAGGCCGGCAGGCAGTGGATTGATGCCGAGCGATGTCCCGAGCCGCCGGGAATGGACGGGACCGTAAACGACTGAAGGTTGAAGAGGGATGGGCATGATCGTTGACGAACTGTCGTGTAAATCCTTTCTTCCGTAAGATACGATTATTGGCGGTCGCAAACAAAAACCGGATGATGCGGACAACATGCTCCCGGTTCGAGTCGCTTATCTGATGAATGGAACAACTCCTCACATTTCCGTTGTCTTCACCGGTTTCATCAGAATTAATTTTTCCTAATCTCATCTCCGGTCTTGACTTTCAACCGGGCAATTTCTATAATTTCAGGTTGGGAACGATTCCTTCATGAATAATTTCATTCACAACAGATCATTAACCGCGGTCGCGTGCATCATCGTCTGCGCGCTCGCACTCTTTGCCGATGGCGCAAACATCACCGACCTGTTCCCGTCGGCGACGACGATACACTTTGACGAGGTGCTTGAACCGGCTTCCCCGCCGATCGGCGCCGGAGATGCAGTTCCGCGATACGCAGATTACTCCCGGCAGACGCATAACGAGCGGAACCTTTCATCCACCCGGGTCGCACCCGCGCGGTTTGTCATGCTCGATCAGGATAGTCCGTCCGAACCCGTCTCTTTCTCCGGACACGGAGAATCGATCGGCACCGCGGCGTTTCAATCCATCCATCGGTATGCCGTAATTTTCTCGCACGACGACCTCTATCTGAATTACTGCACCCTCCTGCTGTAACCATTCCTCAGATGTCGCTTTAACTTCTTCCGGGTTCCGGACCAGCCGCGTCCGGCGTCCGCTATTTCCATCTGTGCGGCCGTATAACGACGTTGTCACAGGGCGACATGAGAACCATCACTTCGCTGTGGCGCCATCAGCGGATCTGGCTTCTGCTTATGCTGGCGTCCCGTCTTCTCCTCCGGTCGGACGCTCCGGCGATGGATGAAGACCGGACCGCCGACACAGTCCGGCTTTCCCTTCCCGAAGCGGAAAACCGGTTCCTCAGGACGAACCTTCAACTGCTCGCCGGCCGGTTCAGCATCGAAGCGGCGCGGGCGCAGGTCATTCAGGCGGAACTCTGGAATAATCCGAATCTTTCGATCGAACAGAATATTTACAATCCGGCCACGCGAAGGGCGCTCGATTTCACCCCCACCGGCAACACCGGCGTTCAGCTCCAGCAGTTGATCGTGCTCGCCGGGAAGAGATCGAAGCAGGCGGCTATCGCCGCTGTCAATTCCGACATTGCCGAAAATTCGTTTCGCGACCTCCTGAGGGCGCTCCGGCTGGAACTGAGAACCGATTTCTATGACCTGTACTTCCTCCAGCAGTCGCTCCGGTTTTACGATGCGAGCATTCCTGCCCTGAAAAAGACCATCGGGGCAACCGAAAACATCTACCAGTCACGCGGGATACTTCTGTCGGAAGTGCTCCGGCTGAAATCGCTCCTCTTCTCGCTCGAGGGGGAGCGTCTCGACATCAACAACCAGATCGACGGAATTCAGACCGATCTGAACATCCTGATGCACGACACCACCAATCGGGATCCGTACCTCATACCGGAAGTCCCCGCCGGCGGTCTCGACACGCTCGATCTCCGGCAGATTTCGCTCGATGCGCTGGTCGACTCGGCCATGCACCACCGTCCCGATTACCGGACGGCGCAGGCAACCATAGAGGCGGATGAGCAGAACCTCGCGCTCCAGCAGGCGATGCGTTCGCCCGACGTGACGATCGGCGGCCTCTGGAGCAGGCAGGGCTCGTACATCCCGGATTATTTCGCCCTCACGGTGGCGGTCGACCTGCCGATCTTCAACCGGAACCAGGGAAATATCGAAGCGGCAGAAGCGACGCTCGCGGCGGACAGGCTCGCCGCGGAATCGGCCCGCATGAAGGTCAGGCGCGACGTCAAGACCGCGTACGATCGTGCACGCGGAGCGGACGATCTCTACCGGCAGGCCGATCGGACGTTTCCGGAACGGTATGCCGCCCTCGTTCAGGGGACCATCGACAGCTACCAGAAACGGAACATCGGCATCATTGAATTCACTGATTTTTACGAATCATACCGGACCAGCATGATGGGTTACTTCAAACTTCTCGGTTCCCGCTTCGACGCTATAGAAAATCTCAACTATGCTGTCGGTACGATCGTCATCAATTCCCGATAAAACGGCAAATGGAGTCTGCTATGTCTGATACATCCCATACGACGGTCCGCTTACCATTCCTGGCGGGCGTCCTGATCATCCTGCTGTTCCCCGCATGCCAGTCGCATGAGGACGGGAGTGAAACCCGGCCTGAAGCTCACAGGGCCGTGGTCACCGCAAACGGAACCGATATTTCAATCCCGGCCGGCACGCCCGGTCTCGCGCACTTCACCACGCACACAGCGCTCCGGCGGAGAGCGCTGATCTCAGCCATTGCGCCGGCGCATGTGGTGGCGAACATTTCGGCGTCGGTCGACGGTGGCGACCGGATCATCCTCTTTGAATCGTCCGACGTCACGACGCTGTACTCCTCCTATCGTCAGGCGCGCGTCAACGCGGACCGGATGGCAAAGAATCTCCAGCGCATCAAAGATATGTTTGCGAACCAGGGGGCGACCGCAACCGACCTGACAAACGCCGAAACCGACGCCGCCACATCGCGGGCCTCGGTGGCGGAAATGGAGGGAAGGCTCAGGGCGCTGGGGTTCAACCCGCTCGAACTCGACGAGGTGACGGCCAACAGCGCGTGGCTGATCTGCGACGTGCCGGAAACACAGCTGAACGAGGTTCAGCGCGGAGAAGAGGTGGATGTCTGGTTCACGTCCCTGCCGGGAAAAAAATTCATCGGACGCGCGACGGCTGTCGGCGATATCGTCGATCCGGTCACCAGAACAGTCAAAGTCCGCGTCACGATGCCGAACCCGAACGGGCATATCCTGCCGGGCATGTTTGCGCGGGTCGACTTCGGCGATCCGCGCGACGGGCTCCTCCTGATACCGAATTCCGCCGTGGTTTCGGTCGAGGGAAGGGACTATATCTTTCTTGAACCGACGCCGGGAGAATTCCGCCGGCGCGAGGTGATCGTTCAGCCGGCGAACGACACCGAGCTGGTGGTTCTGAAGGGGATCGAGGCCGGCGAACAGGTCGTGACCGGCGGTGCGATGCTTCTTAAAGGTCTGAGCTTCGGATTCTGACGGGGAAATACGATGAAAACAATACTTGCAGTCATGCTGTTTGCGTCGGCGGGTGTCTTCGCGCAGGAGCGCCTGCCGGCGGAGGATGTCGGCGGAATGGCGGTCATCGGTGCGGCGGTCGGAACCCCGGCGGGCGTTTCTCTCGTCGGCGGATATTATTTCAGCGGACTCGCAGTGCGGGTTTCGGGCGGAAGCTGGGGCCGGTACGAGTACGGTCTCCAGGGGGATTGTTCGGTGATCCTCAATCGCGGATCCCTCTTTTCCCACGGAATAGCGCTCTTTGCCGGGCGATTCAGCACTCAGACCCATGATGATGCCGCCGGGTCCGACGTCGTCCGGACACAGAATTACGCCGGGGCGGGGTACGACCTTTTCCTGGCGGGATTTTATCTGGAAGCCGGACTCGGGTTCGGCACATCACGCGCCCCTGAATACAGGAATCCTCTTCCTGTCCTGCAGGCCGGCTATTTATTTCATTTTTGACCGGAAGGAGCAACAGCTCATGCTGGAAGTCAAACTCTTCATCGATGCGGACGATCTGCACGAGTCAACGCCGCTCTACGAGCACATCATGCGCTATCTCATGCACCACGAAATCTACGGCGCCACGCTGTTTACGGGGAGCATGGGATTCGGGTCGCATCATCACCTCCACGAACCGAAGCGGATTGCCGCCAGCGATCCGGTGCCGGTTCTGATCATCTTCATCGATGAGGAGGAGAAAGTCCGGCGGGTGATTCCGCACCTGAAGGAAGTCATGCCGGGGGGATTGATCACCGCCCACAGGGTTGAACGCGTATGATACGGGCGCTTCTCCACTTCGCACTGAATCAGCGTCCCGGCACGCTCGTGCTGGCGGGGGTGATCATCGCCCTCGGCATCTGGTCATGGTCGACGCTGAAAAAAGTGGCCTATCCCGACATCGGGGATACGCAGGTCACCGTCATCACCGTTTTCCCGGGACGGGCGGCGGAGGAGGTGGAACAGCAGATCACGATCCCGATCGAGAAGGCGCTGAATGCCGTTCCCTACGTGATTTCCCGCCGGTCAAAGACGATTTTCGGTCTTTCGGTGCTGGAATTGACTTTTGAGGACGGCGTCGACGATTATTTCGCCCGGCAGAGGGTCCTCGAAAAGCTCTCCGACGCGGTGCTTCCCGACGGCGTCTCTCCCTCCCTCGGGCCCCTTACGGGCCCGGTGGACGAAATCTTCCGGTACGTCATCGAGGCGCCGGAGAATTATACCCCGATGGATCTCCGGACACTGCAGGACTGGGTCGTCATCCCGAAGCTCCTTCAGGCTCCGGGCGTTGCCGACGTCATCAATTTCGGCGGGCTCGTCAAACAGTTTCATGTCATCACCTCTCCCGACAAGCTGCTGCGGTATCATCTGACTCTTCAGAACCTGATCGACGCCATCACCTCGAACAACCTCAACACGGGCGGCAACATCATCCGGCGGGGCGGGCAGGGCTTTGTCGTCAGGGGGGTCGGCGCGATCCGGAGCCGCACGGATATCGAAAACATCGTGGTCACCGCCGTGAACGGCGTCCCGATTTTCGTGCGGAATCTCGCCGTGGTGGAGCAGTACCCGCTCCCTCCCTCGGGCATACTCGGGTATACGCTGGCGGCGGGCGATTCGGGATATATCGATGTTGCATCGAGCATCCAGGGTCTGGTTGCGATGCGGCGGGGAGAAAACCCGTCGGACGTCGTGACCGGCCTGGAGGAACGCGTCAGGGACATCAACGAGAACGATCTTCCCGAAGGCGTGCGGCTTCGCATCACGTACAACAGGAGCGAGCTGGTCGACAACACCATCGAGACGGTCTCCCACACCCTTTTCGAGGGGATCTCCATCGTCATCATCGTGCTCATTTTCTTCATCGGCAGTCCGCGGGCGGCGCTCGTCGTCGCCACGACCATTCCCGTCTCGATGCTGTTCGCATTCGTGATGATGAAACTCACCGGCATACCGGCAAGCCTTCTGTCTCTCGGGGCGATCGATTTCGGCATCATCGTCGATGGTGCGGTCGTGATGGTCGAGAACATCATGCGCCGTTACCGCGAGATCACCCCTGAGGAACGGCGCCGCGGCATCATCCCGCTCACCCTCGAGGCGGCACAGGAGGTCGGCCGCGAAATTTTCTTTTCCATCGCCATCATCATCCTCGCCTATCTTCCGATCTTCACCTTCCAGCGGGTGGAAGGAAAACTGTTCTCGCCGATGGCCTACACACTCGGGTTCGCGATCACCGGGTCGATGATTCTGGCCCTGACCGTCATCCCGGTCCTGATGACGCTCCTGTTCCGGCGGTATTTCACCGCCGCCGCGCCCGGCCCGCTCGAATGGCACAATCCGCTCTACGGCTGGCTCGAAGCGCGATACCGTGCAATCATCGGCTACCTGACCGCGAGGAACGGATTCACGGTGGCGGTTTCGATGGCGATCGTCGCCGTCGCCATTGCGGCAGGCGCACGAAGCATCGGGACCGAATTTCTCCCCGACCTCGATGAGGGCTCGATCAACATCAGGTGTTTTTTCCCCGTCGGCATTTCGCTCGACGAGTCGGGCAGATATATGAAGTCGATCCGCCGGGTGATCGCCGGATATCCCGCCGTAAAAACGGTGATCACACAGCTCGGCAGAAACGACGACGGCACCGATCCCTACGGACCCAACAGGTGTGAGATCCTGGTCGGGCTCCGGCCGTACCGGGAGTGGACCGGTTCCATGAGCAAGCGGGAACTGCTGGAGCGGGTAAAGCACGATCTGGAACAGTCGGTCCCGGGCGCCCTCTTTTCCTTCTCCCAGCCGATCCTCGACAATGTGACCGAGGCCGTGACCGGGAGTGTCGCGGATCTGGCCATCCTCATCAACGGCACCGACCTGGGTCTCATGCGGCTGAAGGCCGATTCCATTCTCGCCGTTGTCCGGACCATTCCCGGCGCAACCGAGTTCGGCATCGAACAGGAAAACAACCAGGCCCAGCTGTCGGTGGACATCGACCGGCAGGCGGCCGCCCGGTACGGCATCAACGTCAGCGACATCCAGAAGATGATCGAAGCGGCCATCGGCGGGAAGCCCGTCAGCACGCTGTACGACGGCAACCGGCGGTTCGACATCGTCGTCCGGTACGAATCGGAATACCGGGCGACCATCGACGCGGTAAAAAATCTGCTTGTTCCTTCCGCCGCAGGAGCGTATATTCCAATGTATCAGCTGGCACAGGTAAAACTGATGGACGGTCCGACAATCATACAGCGGGAAGACGGCAGGCGGCAGATATCCGTCCGGACCAACATCCGGGGCCGCGATCAGGGGAGTTTCGTCCGGGAAGCCCAGGAAAAGGTGGCCGGCGCCGTCACCCTGCCGAAAGGCTACGATCTCGAATGGGGCGGACAATTCGAGAACCTCTCGCGCGCGGCGTCCAGAATGGCCGTCGTCATCCCGATCACGCTCGCGATCATTCTCGTGATCCTCTCGATCCTGTTCCGCAACATCCGGCATGTGATCGCGGCAATGTCCTGCATCCCGTTTGCCCTCACCGGTGGCATCGGCGCGCTCCTTCTGCGCGGGTATAACTTCAACGTCTCCTCGGGAGTCGGTTTTGTTTCGCTGTTCGGCATCTCGACGCTCCTCGGAGTGCTCTTCGTCTCGCGGGTGAACCGCCTCCGGGGCGATTACGGGCTGGAAACGCGCGAAGCGGTTCTCCGGGCCGCAATGATCCAACTGCGCCCCGGCATGATGACGATCCTTCTGGCACTGCTCGGGCTCATACCTGCCGCACTCGCGTCCGGCATCGGCTCCGATGTCCAGCGGCCGCTGGCCACCGTCATCGTCGGCGGACTTCTCTCCAAGCTCGTCCTGACACTGCTCGTCCTTCCCTCGGTCTATCTGCTCCTCGAGGAGGGATTTCGCCCAGGCAGAAAAAAGGATGCCGGTTCGGCGCAGGAGGGAAACCCGGGCTGACCGGACATCAGGTCCTTCATCATTCACTCATCACGGAACGGAATTATGAAACGGATATGCACAGCAGTACTGATCCTCCTCGCCGTCGCCGGCACGGGCCGCGCGTATGCGCAGGGACTCTATACTCCCGCGGGCACCTGCGGATTCGGGCTGACTGCCGACGGGATGACCCAGAACGGGACGACCGGGACCGGGGCCACAGCGGGGTATTCCATCTGCGGGGTCGCCGACATCCGATGTTCCGCGGATCATTTCTGGATCGGCGACAAGCTGGGGGGGCAAAACGTCACCGCCAATCTCATCACTCCCTCCCTGACGCTCTACGGCACCGGCGGGTCTCCCATTTCCGCCTACATCCGGGTAGGATACGCCATTGCGCGCTATTCCTCCGCCGCCCTCGACACGCTCCACGGAACCCTGAACGGCAATTCGGTCTCGATTCTGACGGCGGTCTACACCCGCGTCGGTCTTTCCCCTTCCATCAGCATCTATCCTGCGTTCGGGCTCCAGTACATCGAAGGAAACCACAATGATGATATCGGCTTCAATCCGTCGGTCAGCACTTCGTTCTCCCGGACACCGTTCATCCTGAACATGCCGATCTCCTTTTCACTTGATTCCGGCACAATGTTCGTCATTGAACCAGGACTCAGAGTGTTTCCACAGCTCGCAACCGAGCCGAGTTTTACGGAGCTGAGTCTCTCGGCAGGCTTCGTTCTGCCGACCCGATTTCCGTTCTGAGACTGCCGGCATCCCGGCCGTTCCCGCGGCCGGTCCCGGTTGATACATTCTTCCGCTGACATGCGCGGGGATTGATCCTCCTCTGCCGGATTTTTCCGTCGGCTCCCATCCTCCGGTCTTCAGATACGGCCCTGCGCGGACCGTTCAAAGAGATAATCGAGCCACCGATTTCCTATTTTTTCCATCAGGGTATTCGCTTTCAGGCGGGAGTTCAGATTGCCGAAATCGACCTCGTCCATATTCTGATCCTGATTGAAGCAGGTGAAGACGAACTCTTCCTTCTTCGTCACCGGGTCGACGTGCCGCTGGAGACACTGCGCGCAGACCGCCTTCATCATGCACTGCATCGGTGAATTGATGGATGCGATCCCGGTATGGTCGGCGTTCAGGTAGGGGCGGAGCACGGTGCGCCTCGCGTTTGTCACCGCTTCCATCATCCTGTCCGATCCGATCGCGATCACCCTCGTTGCCCCGGAGAGAGGGATCGTCACGGGGCCCAGCTTCCCCTCGGCATAGGCGGTCATCGCCTGGACAATATTTCCGACGAACGACCTGTCCTGCGGCCTGCGGACCTGAATCGGGTCGCCGGCATCCACGCTGTAGACGACGACGTCCGTCGCCACCTCGATCTCCTCGCGTTTGAAGAGATCCTCCTTCCGTTTGTAGCCTGCGAAATAGATCACCCGGTTGTTCTTCTCCCTGAAGGCGCGCGCGATGGAGAAGAGAACGGCATTCCCGAGCCCGCCGCCGCAGAGAAGAACGGTGGAATTTTCCAGAATTTCCGTCGGCGCCCCTGTCGGTCCCATCACCACCACGCGCTGTCCCGGCTTCAGCGTACTGCACATCCTTGTACTCGAACCGAATTCGAGCACGATAAGGGACAGAAGACCCCGTTCCTTGTCGACCCATGCTCCGGTCAGGGCTATTCCCTCCATCATCATCAGCGTTCCCTCAACGACAGGCGCGTCAACTTCATAATTCTGGAGGCGATAAAACTGACCGGGCTCGAATTTCCTCGCTGCCCGGGGGGCATGGAGAACAACCTCGACGATGGTTGGGGTAAGCCGGTCGACGCGGACAACGCGCGGCCGCAGGTCCGTATCGAGTGCTCTCACGAGCTGTTTCCAGGCGACTTTTTCGTCCTCGCCCGCCGGGGAGAGGCGCCCGCGGAACAGTTCATAGACCTTTCTGAATCCCTCCTTCGCCGACGCCATGGCCTTGACGACATTACCCTCGAAGACGGGGTGGTTGTCGCCGTAATAACTCACGAACTTTCCCTCCGACTCATAGGAGGTGAAGAATCCAATTTCCTGCCCGGAGGCTTTGGCGTGCACGAACTCGCCCGCGCTGGAGCCGGTAATCGTGTAGCTTCTGAAAAACTCGTCGCGGTCGTCCAGCTCGAAGGTCATCGGATGTTCGCGTTCATACATGACATTCGGCGAGGTTCCTGCGGCAACAAGAAGAGTGCGGGCCGGAAGGCGGTGCAGTTCGCCGGAGGCCTTCCACCGGCCGTTCTCCTGAGTCATCTTTTCAAACACCATTTCCCGGAGGGCGCCGTACTGATCGGGCACCGCTTCGGCAGGGCTTATCGAATCGGCGAAGCCGATCCCCTCCTCGAACGCCTTGATGATCTCCTCATGGTTCAGCCGGTAGGCCGGCGAATCGTTGATCGATTTCCGGTAGCAGACCGTCACACCGCCCCACGAACGGATCAGGCTGATAAAATCGGGTTTTTCCCCCGCCGCTTCCGCGCGCTTTCGTTCCGCCGTTATTGCGCCGGCATGCCGAAGATATTCGGCAAGAATCTCCTTTTCCTCGGGTGAAAGGGATGCCTGGAGGGTTTCCTCGCCATAGTGTTCGCAGAGGATCCGGTACCGTCTGCTGATTTTTTCCACCTGGACGGGATAATAGGCCATCAGCTCCGTTGCCGAATCAACCGCAGTGAGACCTCCGCCGACGACGAGGGCCGGGAGACGCACCTGGAGATTCGCCATCGAGTCGGTTTTTCCCGCTCCGGTGAGCTGGAGCGCCATCAGGAAATCGCTTGCCTTCCGTATCCCGCGGATGAGATTATTTTTCATCGACACGAACGTCGGTTTGCCCGCGCCGGTGGCGAAACAGACATGATCGAATCCAAGCTCCCACACATCCTCGAGGGAGATGGTTCCGCCGAACCGGACCCCGTCATAGAGGCGGAAGTGTTCGTTCCTGAGCAGGTTGAGGTAGAGAACCGTCAGGAAGTTTTTGTCCCACCGTACGGTGATGCCGTACTCCGACACGCCGCCGAATCCGTTGAGGACCCGGTCACTCAGCTTTTTCGTCAGGGAGGAATATTCCCTGACCGGCGACGGCGGGCTCTGCCCGTCCCCGGTGAGCTCCGGAGGAAGAGGCTCGATCTTGAGCGCATCGACGCCGACGACACCGAACCCCGCGTTGAGGAAATAGTGCGCAAGGGTATAACCCGCCGGTCCCATTCCCACCACCAGCACTTTTTTCCCGTTGAAGGGGCGCTGAAACGGCATTTCGATGTTCAATGGATTCCATCTTGTCAGGAGGGAGTAAATCTCAAATCCCCACGGCAGGTTGAGGACGTCGGTCAGGATCCCGGTTTCCGCCTGCGGAATATTGACCGGATTCTGTTTCTGGTAGATGCACGCCTTCATGCAGTCGTTACAGATCCTGTGACCGGTGCCGGGGCAGAGCGGATTATCGATCGCGATGATGGCGAGTGCGCCGATGCCGTAGCCGGCCTGTTTGACAGCGTGCGACTCGGATATTTTCTGATCGAGCGGGCACCCCTTCAGTTCATATCCGAGGGGATTCTTCCTGAAACCGTTTTTCTCGCGGAACCCCCGGGAACAGGAATCCTTCTCCCGTTCGTGACAGAAAATGCAGTAATCGATTTCGTTAAGGACTTCGCGGTGGGAATACCGCTGATCAGTCAGGTCGAAGCCGTCCCGGTGGCGGTAATGTTCAGCCGGACCGATGTGCACCTGCGTTCCCGTTCCGGCGAGGTCGCGATATTCCACCAGGTGATCGAAGTCGGTGGGAGCGGGAAGGCGGAACATGATCCATTCGGCCATCTCCCCCGTTCTCCGGTAATAATGTCCTGCGAGCCAGTGAGCGCAGACAGAGAGAATATCGAGGACGGTCTGCAGGTCGGTTCCGTCGGACGGAAGCGCTGTTTTCCATTCCGCCGATGCGGCCAGTTGTGAGCGGAGCCGGGCCACCGATGCCGGCAATTCGCCATTCCGGCCCGCTTTCAGGCCTTTTTCAAACTCCAGAAGGTCCCGGATAGCCGCGGCGGCCCGGAGTTCGGGATCATTTTTAAGACCGGACTGGAGGAGACGGAAAAGGATATCCGTCCGCCGGTCCAAGAGATCGAGCGGGATTGCGGAAGCTTCCTGTTCCGGGACGGTTTTCAGGACACGCCGGACAAAGAATTCCTTTTTGACGCTGAAGATGATCTGTTCACGGCCGGTTTTGATTCTGAGGAGGCGCGCTTCGTCCTCGATACCGAAAAGTTTCGCGACAAATTCATCGACGAAGGGTGCGACGGCCATGATCCTGCGGGAGACTTCCGGGGCCGGCATACTCTCCCCCCCGCTCCGACGGTATTCGTCGAACTGCGAGAATGCCTGGTTATTCCTGACCCGCAGTTCATCGAAAAATATTCTGTTCAGCTCTTCGAGCTTATTGGGATTGAAGAGATCGTGGTAGTTGAAGTTCCCGATACGGAGCTGAAGTTTAGGCGCGTAAGAACTCATAAAAGTCATGTTTGATTAAATGTGTGAACATAATACAAAAAAATCAGGAACAAACGAATTGTTCCCTACCGTGAGCCGGCCGGAAGCAGTTGTTCGCCGAGACGAATGTTCTCCCTGCGGACGCCCCGCTCCATGGAAGGCGGCGGCATCGGCGGTTCCGAGATGCCGCCTCCGGAAGTGAATTCGATCGCGGCGCCTTGTTCATGAATGTCCGCTTCGAGCCATATTCCGATGTGTCCCCTCCACACCGCCGAGGTGTCCCGCGCAACGACGTTCCATGCGATCGCATGGTCGCCGGGGGGGATTGCCATCGTGTACCAGGTCGAGGCCGCATCTCCCCTGAGGAATCCCGCCGTGTCGGTGCGGTCATCGATCCGGACGACCACGGAGGGGAGCGGTTTCCCGCTGACGGTCTCATCCGGTGTCAGCAGGAGCTGGAGCTCGGCACGCCGGGCGTCGGACGGAAGAGAGAGCATCGTGGAGCCGCCTGTTCCGGCGGAGACGATCGCGGCGGCTTTCGGCACGACGCGGGGGGCAAGTCCATTTATCGCTTTTTCAATGTTTCCCGAAGAAAAATCAGCATTTCCGGATCGGAATGACGGGAATGAGTCTTTATTGAGAACCACCGGCGCATCATCGCCCCTGTAGATGGTCATTCCATAGGAATGCGGATCGGTGCGGTCTGTTTCGAAACGAACGCCCGCGACGAGGGGGCGTTTTGCATCCGCGAGGGGATAAAGCTCATAGACGGCAGTTTCATACGCGTCGAGGGGGAGTTCCAGCACCGTGCCCGAGCGGAAGAGTTTCGGAGAGATCCACCGGGTCGGATAGACGCGTTCGAGAACGAGGGAGGAGGCGTCGGGGCTGAGTCCGGAGGCGGGAGACAGTTCCGCCCTGAGCGTGCCGGGTGTCACCCAGGGATTTCTTGCCGCGATGATCGCACGGTTTCCGCTGAAGTGGACGTAACCGTACGTTTCCCTTTTTTTCGGATCGCCGCCGATCATTTCGGTCCCTGCCAGCACGGGGAAGCGGTCCCGCGCCCAGACCATGGCATTGCCCATGGCATCCCACTCCGCTTCGGTGAGAATATCGGGTGAGATATAGAGTTCCCACATCGAGACGCCCCGGGCAAAATAGAGGAGAACCTCATTGGTGAACTTGTCGAGGGGCTCGGCCTCGCCGCCCAGTTTTTCCAGATTCCCCTTGATGATCCCGTGCGTCATCAGGTTCTGGATCGGAAACCAGAAATCGTTTGTCCGAAAATCCTCGTAGAGGGAAAAATCGCGGTAGGTGATCGCCGCATCGCGGGGACTGATCGACGGAACGTCGGCGTATCCGTAATCCTCTCCCTGCATCCAGATCTGATTCGCATATTTTACCCACCAGGGGCTCAGCCAGGTGCCCGAGGAGATATTCAGAAAAACGTTCGGGTTTATGGCTCTGACGGCGTTGCATTTATCGATGACCGATTCCATCACCGCCCGGCGGGAATAGATGCCGACCGGGTGGCCATGATCCGGCTCACTGCAGGAAAACTGGATCCCGTCCCATTTGAAATAGCCGACCCCGTCGTTCGCGACGAAACTGGTTGTGCGGTTCCGGAACAGATCGCTGTAATGTTCTCCGCCAAGGCAGAGCATCGCCGTGTTCGGGGTATGGCCCGTGACCTCATACCCGTGGTCGGCCATCCAATTGATCCGTTTCATCCGGAAAGAATACCCGCCGCTCGGCCCGAACCAGAGCCCGAGGGAGGTATGTGTCTGCTTCAGCGTGTCGGCGATCGGCTTCAGGCCGTCCGGGAATTCGGCGGTCCGGAGTTTCCAGTCGCTCTGATAGACATCCCATCCGTCGTCCAGAACAAACGCGTCGAGCGGGATATGATGCCTGTCGATCATGTTTCTGCGGAGAAGAGAGATGATGCGCTGGATGTTTTTCACATTCATGACATTCTCGGGGGCAACCCGGGGATACTCTGGCGAGCGGAGATCATACCAGCTGTTATAGAGCGTGTACGGGCGGAGCGGAGCGACACGGATGTCGTTCACATACTGCATAAACCACTTTTTGACGGCGGGTTCGGGGCAGAGCCCCTCCACGACCGGCTCGCTCCGGAACGGCGAACTGCCGATTTTCCGGCCGACTTCCGTACCGCAGGCGATCCGGATGCCGTCCTTCCCGCTCTGCACGGAATTGACGGAAGTGGGGTATTCCAACCCAAAAAAACAGCCCCCACGCTCCCCGGCGATTGCCACCGGCTGGCCGAACCCTCCCTCCTTCACGACCGTTCCCCTGACGGCCGCGGCGGCATCGAGCGGTCTGATCTGCTGGAGATAATGGCCGGCGGCGGCAGTGTCGAACACTTCGAGCGACCGCCGCAGATAACTGGCTTCGGACCCGAGTTCATAGATCACCCGGACACCGAGACTGAAATCATTTCCCGCAAACTCAAGAAGGAGCCTTTGTTTCCCGTTTTTCAATTCTTCACGGGAATACCTCACCGTATGGAAATCCTTTTTCGTCAGGACGATCGGATTGTCGGCGTTATTCACTTTTCCCGGCGCCTGCCAGTCGGTCCACATGACCTCCAGGCTGAAATCGGCGTCGGTGGAAACTGCAACATCCTTCGATACGTATCCCTTCAGCCATCCCTCCTGACCTTCCAGCCTCTCGCTCAGAAGCTGGAGGGAATCAACCGTGATCGTGCAGGTAATTTTCCCGTTCGCCATGACGAACGACCGCTGTTTCCCCGCCCCGAATCCCGCCGACACGGCAAGACAGACCGACAGCGTCAGGAGACAGAGCCGGAGAGAGAACCGATCCCATTGCATCATTGTGTCACCCAGTATGGAAGGTTATTCGCAGAGCCGGTGAAACCGAAAGAGAACGCTATTTCTCATAATAATATTTGACGGCGGCGTTTCCCCGGGATGGCAAACTCACGGACAACACACATTCCCTGCCGCCGGTTTTATTGAAATAATCGACTGTCAGCGGATGCAATCCCCGGGCGAGAGCGGCAAAACCGGTTTTCAGGGTCGACCCGTGGAGACCGTCGTTATCGACAACCACTTTCCCGCCCACCAGACAGCGGCTTCCGTCGTCCGAACTGAGGTCGAACCGGTAGACCCCCGTCACCGGCACATCGAGATAACCGGTGAACCGACAGCCGAAGAACTCATCCCTGCGCCGGATCTGGACGCCGATAACAGCCGCCGTATCGGTGACGACAGGTTTCAGCTTTGAGAAATCCGGCAGACTGTCCCAATCCCCCTCGAAGTAGGAATACCGGACTCCCTCGGCAACCTGTATTCCGGAAACTCCGGGCGCGGGATCAGCCCTGTCGAAGCGTTCCGCCGCTGTTGCGCTCACGGGACTCCCCCGGTAGAACAGCCGTGCATGGAGCGCGGCGCTCCGGGTGAGCACGATCGGATCGCCCGGATGATAGAGGGGCGATTCCGCCCCGGGAATTGTCCCATCGAGAGTATACCTGATCTCGGCGCCGGGTGAACTGTTCTCCACGGTCACGGCGAGCGAATCGACAAAAAACGGGGTCGGGGAAGTGATCACCGGAGTTCTGAAGACCAGCGGTTCCGCGGGGAAATCGGCCGCGACAACGGCATCGACGGTATCATGCGCCCCGCCGGGAAGTGATATGATGGTTGTGTCGGTGCTCCGGGTAATATCGAGCGGGATATCCGGATGATCGAGCATGCGGACGGTACGCGGGGACGGGGCGCTTCCGAGTCCCGCAATCACGAGTCTGTTGCCGGCAGGCCAGTGAAAAATGTGAAAGTAGAGTGTTGCGGATCCGTCGGCGCGGAGTTTTTCGGTGCATCGTCCCCAGGCGACCGGCGAGAACGGAGAACCGTGTGTCCCGTAAATCGACGGGCCGTTCACCTTCATCCATGTTCCGATATCCCGGAGCCGGGCGACGCTCTGAGCCGGGAATTCACCTTCGGCCGTCGGTCCGACATTGAGCAGATAGTTTCCCCCCTTGGAAACAATGTCGGCCAGATTTTGGATCAGTTCGGAAGCAGGTTTAAAATTCGTGTCGGCCCGGTTGAATCCCCAATGATCATTCATCGTCATGCAGGTTTCCCAATCGAGCCCGGGTATTCCCGTGGCGGGGATTTCCTGCTCCGGCGTTCCGAAATCCGCGGCGAGTTCTCCCTCCTTCGTGAGCCCCGACATGCCGGTCCGGCCGGCGCCGACCCTGTTATTGACAATGATGCCCGGCTGGAGGGAACGGACATAGGCGAAGAGGTCGTTGCCCTCATCATGATTCCAGCTCGACTCCCATTCCCCGTCGAACCAGAGTACGCCGATGTCTCCGTAGTTGGTGAGAAGTTCCTTCAGTTCCGCTTTCATGTAGGAAATATAGCGGGAGAAGTCCGCACCCGCTGTCGGCCGGTCTTTTTCCCACTCCCTCCGCGGAAGGTAATCGGGGTGGTGCCAGTCCATGATCGAATAATAAAAACAGAGTCTGATGCCGTTCCGGCGGCACTCCTGTGCGAGCTCGGCGAGCGGATCCCGCGCGAAAGGCGTCGACATGATGCTGAATCCGGTCTGCCGGGTATCGAACATGCAGAATCCGTCGTGGTGCTTCGTTGTGATGACGATATACTTCATTCCCGCGTCCTTTGCCATCCTGACCCAGGAGGCGGCATCAAACTTTACCGGATTGAATTTCCCCACGAACCGGTTGTATTCATCAAGCGGAATCTGTGCCGAATTCCGAATCCATTCGCCGTACCCTTTTTCTCCATGCCATTCGCCCGCCGGTACGCTGTACAACCCCCAATGAAGGAAAAGACCGAATCTGGCCCCGCGCCACCATTCCATCCGGCGGTCGTGGGCCTCCCGGGATTCGGATCCGGCCCCCGGCTGTGCCTGAACGATCTGCATGACGACGACGGACAGCAGGATCGGGACTGCGGTCCGGAGAAAACGTCTCAGCCCTGATAGTGATAAGTGAAGGCTCATGGGTATTCCTCGCACAATCAGTGAAGGCCGCCGGGAGTTGCGTAGAGACCCGCCCCCGAGAGAACGGGGCACGCTTTCGCCCGAAGAATCGTCAGTCTGAGACGGTTCGTTCTGACCGGGGGGAAGCGGAGAATCCGGCGATGCCCCACCGTGGTCCCGGTGCAGAGAGTTTTCCACCCGTGTTCCCCGTCTGGAATTTCAGCCGCGAACTGCTCCACACGCTGTCCGAGCGCTGTATATTCCCTGAGCTGGAGACAGTCGACATCCGATGCGGAGTCGACGCTGAAGATGACGGATGCGGTGAGGACGCTGTCGTCCGTCGCCCAGTAATCGCCGGAGGTATCGTTGAGCAGGTTCGCGGCGCCGAACCGCGCGTCGTTCCCCCGGATGTTGCTCACAGACTCGACTCCCGTGATCAGATTTCGCCCGAACGTCCCGTCCAGGATTTTCTTCAATCCGGAGAGAGATGCTCTGTCGGGAGCGGCGATTCTGCCATCGCGGTCCGGGGGGACATTGAGGAGGAGCGTGCCGTTCCTGCCGGCAGATTTACAGAAAATATCGAACAACTGCGCCGGAGATTTTACCAGGCTGTCCTCCCTCGCATGATAGAACCATCCCGGACGGATCGACACATCGCATTCGGGCGGCATCCAGCGCGCCCCGTCACGCTGGCCGGTCATCCCCTCTTCGGACCGGACATATCCCGGCGCCGGGGTGTCCCCTTTTTCGCCGACGGGAGAATAGGGCGACCAGCAGGTATCGGATGCAAAGCCGTCCTCGTTTCCGACCCACCGGACGTCCGGCCCCACATCGCTGAAGATGACAGCTTCGGGCTGGAGATTGCGGACCATGTTCCATGTATCCTCCCACTGGTAGTAGGAAGTCCGGTCGATGGTTCTGGTTCCCCGTGCACCGCCGTAGAAGCCGTCGCCCCCGTTGGCCCCGTCGAACCAGACCTCGGCGATCGGACCATATCCGGTGAGGAGCTCCCGGAGCTGCTGGCGGTACAGACCGATGTAGGCGGGAGTGCCATAGAGGGCTGAATTACGGTCCCAGGGTGAGAGGTAGATGCCGAACCTGATCCCTTCCTTTCTGCACTCATCGGCGAACTCGCGCACGACGTCGCCCTTTCCGTTTTTCCAGGGACTTCCGGCGACGGAGTGGGGCGTTGTGGCCGTCTGCCAGAGGCAGAACCCGTCATGGTGCTTGCAGGTCAGGATAAGGGATTTCATCCCGGCATCGCGGATTGCCCTGACGATGGCGCCGGCGTCGAACCGCGCGGGATTCCAGAGGGAGGGCGATTCCTCGCCGGAACCCCATTCGCTGTCGGTGAAGGTGTTCATATTGAAATGCACGAACGCGGCGTAGTCGTTTTCCTGCCACACGAGCTGACGCACCGAAGGAAGGGGCGGCACCGGCTCGGGAACCGGCGTGAGACGGAAATCGGCCGCCAGGGCATGGTAGACCGCCCAGGCGATCGCTCGCGCACCGTCGAGCCCGGGATGCACCTTGTCGGGAAAATAGTCAGGCTTGCCGGTCAGGGCGGCATAGAGATCGATGACCTCGACATGTGAGTCGCGGGCGACCTGATGGACAAGCGGAACGATCTCGGACCGGATGATGGAATCGCTTATTCCCCAATCGCCCGGGAAAGCCGGCACAGGCGTGCAGAGATATATTCTGGGAACGGCCGCCGCATGCAGGAAGGGTTTGAGAAAATCGCCATAATCGCGGATAAAATCAGCCCGGTGCACCCAATTCTGCGGTTTCGAATCGTTCGTACCGAGTTTGATGATGACGACATCCGGTTTGAATGCCTGCGCCGCCGCATACTCTGGTTCCCGCCGGTAGGGAAAGTCGCCGCGGCCGAGAAGCGTCCGGCCGCTGACGCCGAAATTCCTCACGTCCCAGCCATGACCGAGAAGCGCCTGCAGTTGTGAGGGATAGGAGAATCTTTGAGGGTCGGAAACGCCGACACCGGCGGTAATGCTGTTGCCGATGCATGCTACCCGCATTCTCCTCCCGCCGTCCTGACCCCTGAGCTGGGCCTGGAGATCGGGAGAGAGCGAGAAAACGGCGCAGAACGCCATGAGGAGACGGCGTACATCGGGCACGCGGAGAAAGGAAGGGCGCATATCTGCAATCCCGGGTGTGAGGGTCCCCAAAAAACAGAACGTGCCTTCGCCGGGTATGCGAAGGCACGTCTGCCGTACAGCTTTACTTCGTCCGGAAGAATTCTATGCGCCGGTTCTTCTGCCGCCCTTCCGGAGTGGTATTCGGGGCGATCGGTTTATCCGCGCCGAGGCCCTTGGTCGCAATCCGCTTCTCATCGATGCCTTTTGCGACGAGCCACGCCTTTACCGCGTTGGCGCGGTTGAGGGAGAGTTTCTTGTTGAACGATTTCGAGCCCTGATTATCGGTATATCCCTGGATCTCAACTTCGAGCGTCGGATTCTGGTTCAATGTGTTGAAGGCCTTCGCCAGGGTATCTTCCGATGCCGGGGTCAGATTCGCCTTGCCGGTTTCAAACTCGACGCCGTTCAGAACAATCGCCTGTCCGACTTCAACCTTCAGCTCTTCCTTTTTGAAGTCGTCCTTCGGATCGAGGGGATTCGTGCCATTCTTGATCTCGTCGCCGTCATTCACACCGCCGCCGTCCGTATCGGCCTTCAGCGGATCGGTATGGTATTTGTGGACTTCATCCCCATCGCTCAGGCCGTCACCGTCGGTATCGGCTTTCAGCGGATCGGTATGGTAAGTGAGAACCTCTTCCCCGTCGGTCAGACCATCGCCATCGGTATCGGCCTTGTTCGGATCGGTATGATACTTCAGGATTTCATCCGCATCCGAGAGACCGTCGCCGTCGGTATCCGCCTTGTTCGGGTCGGTATGGTACTTGTGGATTTCATCGCCGTCGGAGAGACCGTCGCCGTCGCTGTCGGCCTTGAGGGGATCCGTTTTATACTTGTTGACTTCGTCGCCATCCGAGAGTCCGTCGCCGTCGGTATCGGCATTGTGCGGATCGGTGCCGAGCTTCTTCTCTTCATCGTTGGTCAGACCGTCGCCGTCGGGATCAGCAGATCCGCTTTCACCGGTGACGGTGAGGCCGAACAGGAAGCTGAAGTAATTGTCTTTCTTGCCGGTCGGGCTGACGCCTTTGAGGCTGTCGGAGAACGTCATGTTGTACCCGCCGCTCGCTTCAAAGAGAATCCGCTCCTTCAGAAGGTACTGGAAACCGACGCCGAGGGGAACGACGCCCGTCCACCCGTTCGTGCTCACCGGATCGGTGAGGGACGGCGTTTCTTCGAGCCGGTAGTTGAGTGCGCCGATGCCGGCATAGAGATAGGGGTTCCAGTTCAGGAATGTGAACGGATCGACTACCAGGCGAACGTCGATCGGTACGAGGAGCGTCTGATAGTCCGATCCGGCCATGCGGCCGAGCCCGACGCCGATTTCTGCCTGAGCCTGGTCAACAAACCCGTACCGGGCGAACGCCCGCGCGTCAAAGCGGTACAAACGATCCTGCAGTTCCGTCTGGCCGAAAATGCCGCCATACCCGAGACCAAAACTCAGACCGAGCTTGTTGATCTGGGATTTTGCCTGCGGCATGATGACCAGGGATAGTAATAGCATAAAAAGGAGTAGCCATCTCCGTTGCATATCAGCTCCTATTAAATGAATAAGGTTGAAAAAACAGGCGTAATATCGATCGAAATGAGAGTAGTAATTGCTTAAAGTACGCATCATTGTAATAAATCGCAAACAAATTATTCTTTTTTGCGGAATCCTCTGCGCTGAGCGGAAATCCTCCGGACAGATCCTGCCGGTGTGAAATCCGGCAAAAGGCGTGAAATAATGCCCCCGGTGAGCGCGCATCAGTCCATCGCCCCGGAGTGAGTTCCAGGGCGATCGGCGTCTGTGCCGATCCCGGAGATTATTTGCTGAATTCGAACGGGGCCGTGCGGATATAACATTGGTACGATCTGATCTTGCCGGGCCGGTCCCCCTGACGTGCCAGATAGCGGAGGCCCCCCAGCTGGTGCTCCTCCCCCAGGTCGATGATCAGCTGATGCGGATGATCGGGCTGACGGGCGCCCCACTCCGTATGCCAGATGGTCTCCGGATCCCCGTCCAGAACATTTTCCGCCCTCCCGTCCTCCGCATCGAGCTCCTCCGAATCGACCCCGACAATTTTCCATTGTGACCTCTGAAGAGGTTTGCCGTGCTCATCGAGCAGATAGATCTCGGCCGCGGAGGCAAAATGATCCTTCGCCTGGGATGAGAGGGACTTCAGGCAGACATATCTGCCGGCTCTCGGCGTGAAGGAAACGTCCTGCAGTGTATCGGCTGAGCTGAAATTCCCCTCCGCGGCAAGGTCGGACAGGAGCGTCACCGCAGTTCCCGCTTCCCGCGGCGGGAGAGGCGGGCGGAGGAGATCGGGTTCCACCATGTCGAGAATCGAATGGTCGATCCCGCGGATAAATGGCGTCGAGCACGCTTCAAGTTCCATCACGACCACGGTGTTGACCCCCTCGTGCAGCCAGACACCGGGAAGATAGAGCGTCTGCTGGGGACCGATGTACCAGTATCTTCCGAGGTTGTGGCCGTTCACCCAGACGCATCCCTTCCCCCATCCCCGGAGATCGAGATAGGTATCTCCCGCTTCCCTGATCGTAAAATCTCCCCGGTAGAGTCTCGGTCCGAAGGAACCGTTCTCTGCGGTCGGAACGGTATCGGGAGAACTTCCGAAGGAAAAGGGAAATATTTTCCATCCGGTCAGTTCTCTTCCGTTGAACAGAACGCTTCCGGTAATTCCCTTCCGGTTGTCCTGCAGTTCACGGCCGTAGTTGATCCTTCCGCCGTTTTCAACAAGCACCGAGAGCGTCGCCGGCGCCCTGTCCACAGAAAGCTCGAGGGAATGCTCCCGGTCGCGGCGGTCGAGCGATGCCACTTTTTTTCCGTTCAGGTAGACGATACCGTAATCGCAGAGGTTGCTGAACGAGAGAAGGCCCCGTTCGTTTTTTCCGAGGACGGTCTGGTACAGAATGTACCCGTAGGACTGGCCGATATCCTCCATCGAGAGCGGCGAGGGAGAGCTCTCCGCCGACGGAAGGCGGTCGAACAATCCCGCGTACTGACGCATATCGATTCCGGGTATTGTGATAAGAGGGGGCGAGACCGGCACCGGCGGAAGATCTCCTCCCGTCCGGCCGTATTTCCGGAGGACCTCCCTGATCGCGTAATATTTAGGGGTGAGGCGGCCCGCCTCGTCGATCGGAGCGTCGTAATCATAGCTTGTCGGCTGGGGCTGATAGCGGCCGCCGAAGTTGGCGCCGTTCATGAACCCGAAATTTGTCCCTCCGTGAACCATGTAGAGGCTCACGGAGATTCCGTTCCTGACAATCCAGGCAAGATCCTTCGCAACTTCGCTGGGATCGGAATGGGCGTGCGGTTCGCCCCAGTGATCGAGCCAGCCGGGATAGAATTCCGGCACCCAGAAGGGCCCGTGAGGACGGTAGCGGCGGACGGCGCTGAAGATCGATTCGCCTGTGGCGCCATTGACGCCCGGAAAGACGTCGGGCAGGTAGGCATTCGGCATCTCGGAAGAGCCGTCGGCGCTGAACAGCGGCACATCGAATCCCGCCGCGCGCAGAAAATTCCGGATCGCGCCGAGGTAGGTCGTATCGTTCCCGAACGAGCCGTATTCGTTTTCCACCTGCACCATGATGACCGGTCCGCCGCGCGTGATCTGGAGCGGTGCGACTTCGGTTCCGAGACGGGAGATGTATGCTCTGCAGGCCGCAAGAAAGCGCGGGTCCGACGTTCTGACCTTCAGATCGTGTTCCCGGATCAGCCAGGAGGGAAAACCGCCGAACTCCCACTCGGCGCAGGCGTACGGACCCGGTCTGAGGATGACATAGAGCCCGACCTCCTGCGCGGTCCTGAGGAAGCGCGCCAGGTCCGCATTCCCGCTGAATTCAAACTGACCCTGACGCGGTTCGTGAACGTTCCAGAACACATAGGTCGCGACCGTATTGAGTCCGAGGGCTTTGATCTTGAGGAGCCGGTCGCGCCAGTATTCCGACGGCACCCGCGCATAATGCATCTCCCCGGAAAGAATCTGAAACGGTTTGCCGTTCAGCACGAACTGGCTGTCGCCGATGACAAAGCTCTGACCTCTGCCGGCACAAGGGGAAAGAAGCAGTACCATCAGGAGAACAAGCGGCAGTTTATTCATGGCGGATCCCTGAAATGTTGATGTTCATAGTGATGGCGGCGGATTCCGGAAGCGGGCCCGTCCCGCGCCGCGGTTCATTCCTTTCGCCCGCGGCTTCTGAAATTTTCCTCCAGATAGCGCTGTACGGCGGGGATATCTGATTGGGATGTCAGATCGATGACATGCTCGCACAGCGGTATGGCAAACACGGATTTCGGACGCGCCTGCGCCAGGCTTCGCACCGCGAGCGGGAGTTCCTTCTCCTGCCTCAGCGGATGAAGAGGCATCGCTTCGAGATACGGGAGAATTTCGTCGCAGGAGAGCCGGAAAATGTTCATGCTGACACCCACCCTTCCGCCCGGGTCGGCGGCGCTCCGGAGATCCTCATCGCCCGGCTTCTCCAGGATGTCGACGAGGTATCCGTCTCTGTCCTTCCGGAGGACGGCAAACTGCCGGATTCGTTCCTCGGTGAATTTCAGCCCGGCCCGATCGTAATCGATCAGTGCGTTGGGGTGGGCGGTTTCCCGGAGAAGGCTGAACGCCCGCACCGAATAGAGATTGTCGCTGTTGCAGACAGTGAATCCCGAACCGCGCCAGTCCGTTTTCAACCGCAGTGCGGTGAGCAGTGCATCGGCGGTGCCGAGCGGCTTTTCCCTTCCCGGCGGTATCGCCTGAACCGCGTACGAAAGGGAAAGCGACGGAACACCCGCCGCTCCCGCGGTGTCATAATATCTGCGGAGCGTGGCATCGCGCTCACCGACGACGATGCAGACGTCACGGTACCCCGCCCGTTCCGCGGTCAGCAGAAGATAATCGAGAAAGGGCCTTTTTCCCGGACCGACACCGAGCATGGATTTGGATTCCCGCTCAGCCTGACGCCGCAGAACCGGGTCGACTGCCCCGGCGACATTCTCCGGTTTTTTCATCCGCGAGGAAATCCCGCCGGCAAGTATCACAAGGTTTCCGTTCCGGGGAGATACTGTCATGGATCGACCCTTGTTCCTTCGCCGATCGTCACGAGATAGGCGTCTCCCCCCTCCCGCCGGATCGCTTCAGCAACCGCTCCGGGGTCTGTCGGGGCATAGGCGAACATACAGCCTCCGCCCCCCGAACCGTTGATCTTGCCGCCGACCGCGCCCGCTTCCAGTGCGGCGTCCAGCATCCGGTCGATCTTCGGCGTGGAAATCTCCAGAACGTCGCGTAAAATCGTCTGATGCTCGTTCATCAGCGCAAAAAGACGGGATACGTTCAGCGGCGCGGTCCGGAGAAGCGAATGCGCTTCCATCGTGATGTCCCGGTTCCTGACAGTCCCTCTGAGAAGAGCCATCTCGGCTCCGCTGAGATCCGACTGCCATCTGCCGAGTTCCTCATACCGTACGGTGAACAGGGAAAATGCATCGTGATCGCGCTGCAGACGTCCGACGATCGCTCGGACTCCGTCTTTTACACGGGAGAGAATTTTTCTGGTATCCTTCGGCTGACGCGAATTTCCGAGGACGAACGTCGTCAGCGGGGCGCTCAGCCGTTCAAGCCGCTGTTCCGGATAAAATGAGAGATGGATGATCCCCCCGAGCGCCGTCGAGTACTGATCCATCTGCCCGCCGGGTTCGCCGAACTCTTCCACCTCGGCTGTAACTGCATGTTTTGCAATCACTTCCGGCGATAGTATGCCCCGATCCGCCGCGATCGAAAGAAAGTGAATCCAGGAAACGGTGAGCGCAGAGGAACTCGAGGTCCCCGCATTGATCGGTATCTCTCCCCGGACAACGGCTGAGATCCCGCGCGGAAACCGGAATCCGGCACGGCGGAGGACATTCACGCCGCTCCGGAAATAATCCTGCGGTCCGGTATAAACGATGGGCTCCGCGAGGGAGAAGGATATTTTTTCCCCGACGTCGGGCAGATCAAGTTCCACCCGATCCCCCTCATGCGTTTCTCCCTCGATGGAGATCCGCAGGGATATCGCCGCCGGAATCACCGGCAGGTGAAGATAATCCTGGTGTTCGCCGAAAAGACAGATTCTTCCGGGGGTCGAGATCCGTATGTGGCGGTGTTCCCCGGTCATTGGGAGTTTTCCCTCTCCTCCTTACCTCCGTTCCCGCGATGTTTCAGACGGTGCAGCATCTCCCTGATATCCCGCATTCCCCTGACGGCGACATAGACCGTGATGGTTGAATACCAGACGACGCAGGCGGCGGTGAGAAGGAGCCAGAACCAATGGTCAGTCATCGGAGAACCTCCGCCGCCGGCTTCAGAAGCGAACCGGCCACCATGGCGGTCCCGGCAAGAAGATAGGTTGCGATGCCGGAATAATAGGGGCCGATCGCCGCTGCGATATCCCGTGTCTGCGGCAGCTGCTGGAGAATGAGGAACGTCACCGGTATGACCGCCCCGACGACGATCGCGGCCGACGCCCCCCAGCTGTTTGCACGTTTCCAGTAACAGCATGCGATGAGGAGAACCGACATGCTCGAAAGATATATCGATCCCGTAACGCCGAGATATGTCCAGAGATCCCCCTTGAGCGGATACCATAAGCCGTAGAAGAGGAGAAACACGCCGATGAGTGCGACGATCGTCCGATTCCAGAAAAGTCCCTTCCTCTCGGACCAGGGAATTTTCCTGAACGGGGCGAGAATATCGTTATAGATCACACTTCCCCAGGTGAGCATATAGGAGGAATCGGTCGACATATCGGCCGCGAGCATCGCAGCCACAAGGAGTCCCATGATCCCGGCGGGGACGAACCTGCTCAGGAAGAGAGGCATGGCATGGAGCGTGTTATCTCCCGTGAGACCGGCGGGCAGAACCGCAAGCGCGGCGATTCCCCACACCCCCGGGATGAGAAAACGGCAGACAAAGAAAAAACTGGTCCCTTTGTAGACCTTCAATCCGGTTTTGGTGTCTTTCGCGGCAAGAAGCCGCGCGATGGTCGTCTGCCAGGTCAGAACAGCCGCGAGATTGAGAAGCAGATTGAACGCGACGTACGCCCAGCCCATCTTCGGATGAACGAACGGGTTGAAGCCCCCCTCCCCGTAATGCACCGTAACGGTGTCCACGAGCCGGCTCCAGCCGACGTTCCAGAGCACCATGACAGTCACGACAATCAGCCCGACGCTCATGACGACAAACTGGAGAAAATCGGTGATGAGAACGGAGAGCATGCCGCCGAGCACCGTATAGAGGGCGACGGCGGCGAGAAGAACGGTCATTGTGATCTCCAGGTAGCGGATATCGAAACCGGAGACCAGGACGAGAAACTCGCCTCCGGTCCGGAGAAACACGCCCATGTTCAGAAGTCCTCCGAGAACGATGACGACGCCGGCGGCCCACCGGACCTTCGGGCCGAAGCGCCGTTCGAACAGTTCGGGGATGGTCATCACACCCGCATCGCGGAGCGGAGCGACACAGAATCCGGTCACGCCGACAAAAAACATGGCCGCGGCCGTCAGAATACCCGGAGTCATTCCGGCAAAACCGAATTCATACCCGTTTTGTGCCGTGTACATTCCGGTGACGATGCCGAACTCCGTTGCGGCAAGGGAGGCAATCCCCAGGTAGGTGTTCATCTCCCGGCCGGCAACGAGAAAGTCCTCCACCTTTCCGACATATTTACGGACGGCGAGTCCGGCGATCATCGAGGCGAGAAGATAGGCGCCGACGATGAAGCCGTCAATGGTCGTGAAATGCGTCATGAATGCTCATGCGGCAGTACGGGGACCGACGAAAAAAATATCGCGGGAATGTATCAAAATTTCCGCTGGAATGCCACTGTCTGGACGACGGCGGGTAATTCAGCGGTTGGGAGGTTTGATCGGGCAGATCGATTTATGAAAACAGCCGGAGCAGTCGACCGATCCGCGCGGCACTTTTGCGTAACAGCGGGGACAGCGCTCGACGAACGGGTCGGTGATCTCCATGCGGCATTCGGGACAGCGGCGGAGCTCCGAGAGTAATTTTTCCTTCAGCTCCATTTCCTGCGGGTGCATGGTGTGCATGGGTCAGATCACCAGATGGGAGACGGCGCCGCCGATGACAAACGCCACGATCCAGGTTGCCAGCCAGATCAGGAGCCCTTCGCGCCAGCCCCGTTCCTTCATCATCACCATGAGGGAGGCAATGCACGGGACGAAGAGAGTGATGACGATCAGCGCCACCGTCACCTGCATCGGCGTCAGGGACATCTGGTACAGCCCCGCGGCGCCGAAATCACGCCTGACGATACCCATGATGAACGCCGTCGACGCTTCGGCCGGCAGTTGGAGCCAGTGCACGACCACCGGTGCGAGAGCGGAATCAAGAAGAGCGAGGAAGCCGGTCATCTGCGCGAGCGTCACGGCCAGCGCACCGATGAAAAACCATCCCGAGGCTTCCTTCATAAACTGGTACGTTCTGAACGCCGTCTTGCGGAGAACGTTTCCCGTCCGCGGAAGACGGAGCGGCGGAAGATCGAGAAGGAGCGGCGAAGACTCCCCGTGAAGAATAGTGTTGAGGATGGTTCCGACCGCGACGAAAACGCCGAAGATCACTCCGGTATAGAGAAGCATGGGCCCGAAACCGGCGCCCGACAGGAGGGCGGCGATGACGGCGAGCTGGGCGGAACAGGGGATGGCAAACTGAAGAATCGCCGTCGCAATCGTCTTTTCACGCTCGGTGTTCAGCAGACGCGTCGTAATGGTGGCCGAGGTGACACAGCCGAAGCCGAGGATAAGGGGGATCACCGCACGGCCGTTCAGGCCGAGATACGAAAGAACCCTGTCCACCATCGTCGCGAGACGCGGAAGATATCCGCTGTCCTCCATCAGCGCAAGCGCGAGATAAAATGCAACGACGAGCGGGAGAAGCAGAAATATCAGGTACGTCGTCGTCATGGTGATGACGCCGTAGTCGCCGACGAGGAAGACGAATGCGCGGGAGCCGGGCTCGAACAGCGCCGCAACGAGCGACCTGATCCAGGGCTCCCACATCCCGTTCCCCAGCGTATGCTCCGTGTACGCAACAAGGTCCTGCGCGACCAGCCTGCCGATGAAGAGGTACGCCAGATACATCGTGCCGGCAAAGATGAGAATTCCGCTGAATGGCCGGATCGCCCATCGCCCCAGGCGTTCGGCAAAATGATGCTTCGAGGAGACGTCCCGCAGAACCTGATTGACGATATAATTGACGCGGTTCCGGCGGTCGATGTAGAGAACGTCCCGTTTCGTTCCCTTTTTCACGCCATGACGTTCCGCCACAAAGGGATCCCCTTCCAGGATCAGCAGCGCCTCCGCCTGCGAACCGACCATGGTCAGCATGGAATGCAGAGAGGAGTGGAGATCGTCCCGCTGGATCCCCTCGTGCGCCTTTCCGATCGCCCCGTCGAACAGCTCGGACGAGATTCCCTCGACGGCGCTGACCGGCAGGATCTCGACGCCCAGAAAATGCGACAGCTTCCCGAGATCGATCTCGATCGAGTGGTGCCGCACCTCATCCATGAAATTCAGAAGGACGACGGTCCGTTTCCCCATGTCGATCACCTGCTGGGTCAGAAACAGATCGCGCTCCAGATGCGTTGCATCGACCACGTTGACGACGATGTCCGCCTCCAGGATGATATCCCGGGCGACGCGCTCCTCGTCATTGAAGGAGGAGACGCCGTATATACCAGGCGTATCGTACAGGTCGCAGTTCCGGTACCGGGTCCTGGTCACTTCGACAGTCGTACCGGGGAAATTGGAAACGTCGACGTTCATGCCGCTGATCGCGTTGAAGATCAGCGACTTCCCCACGTTCGGATTCCCCACCAGAACGATCCTGGGACGATCGATCTCCCCTTCCAGATACCCGAGCCCGGCGTGGCGGTGCTTTTCGAGATGATCCGCGCTCATCCCTTTTCGTCCTCCGCCGGCACCACGACGATATGCTTCGCGAGCGAATGCCCGATGGCGATCTGCTGACGGTTTTTCTGGAGAATAATCGTGCCGCCGGGGAGACGCTCAAGACATCGCACCCGCTGTCCTTCGTTGATGCCGAGCCGGACAAACTGAGCGTACAGCATCCCGTCAGGAAGGGACGAAATTTTCAACGACTGTCCGGCCCTCGCTTCATCGAGTGACATCCGGGTCTCTGCTCTCTTTGCGGCAACCATGGGGCGTTCATTAAAGACGAATTGTGAAGTCATTTGCATATTCAGGCACAACTTGTATGCCATCAATCGGATAAAAATATCCGATATTTATTGATGAAAATCGATTGAAAATGTGGAATTGAATATTCGAATTCTCAAAAATGATAAAATTGTTTCCATGATTGATCAACGGGAGACGCCGAGAGCTTTGGACAGATCACGTATAATATCCTCAGCACTTTCGAGCCCGACAGAGAGCCGTACACCGCCGGGATCGAGGCCATGTGCAACCTGTTCGGCAAGCGGAATGGCGGAATGCGTCATCGAACTGGGATGTTCGACCAGCGTGCGTACCTGCCCAAGACTGACCGCAAGTGTGATGGTGTAGGCATCGTGCGCCAGCCGATTGATGAACCTCCCTCCCTTATCGTGCCGTTCCCGCGGGGACCGGCCTTTCAGGATGAAATAGAGGAGCGACCCCGGTGCGAACCTGCCGTCATAATCGGTCATCTGGCGTCTGGCAAGCGCCGGTGTTGAGAAATTTTTCAGTCCCGGGTATGACACCGAAGCGACCGCGGGATGCCCGGCGAGGAATCGCGCGACGGCATGGGCGGTTTCCATCTGCTGGCGCATGCGAACGGTAAGGCTCGGCAGCCCGTACACCAGGATCGGCCAGGCGCTTTTCGCAGAGAGGGTTCCGCCGAAATCTTTCCGGTAGAGAAGCAGTCTGTCATAACTCCAGCCGGGACCGATCACGACGCCTCCCATGTCGGTGCCGAATCCGCAGATTCCCTTCGTCAGCGAATGAACGACGAAATCTGCCCCAAGCTCGAGTGGCCGCTGGCAGAGCGGCGTGGCAAAGGTATTGTCGACAACGGTATAAATCCGCCGGGAGGGAGGCCGGTGCTTGTTCGCCTCGCGGACGACATCGCTGATCCCGGCGATGTCGATCAGATCGAGGGTGGGATTGACGGGCGTCTCGAAATAAACGACCCTGGTGCGCGGGGTGATGCTTCTGCGGAGGGCCAGCGGATCGCGCAGGTTGGCGAAGGTGGTGCCGATCGAATAGCGCGGATACCAGTTGGTCAGCAGGGAATAGGTACAGCCGTAGACCAGCTCATGCGCAACGAGATGATCGCCGATCCCGGTCAATATGCCGAGGACGGCGGAAATTGCCGCCATGCCGGTCGCGAACGTGACCGCGGTTTCTCCCTTTTCGGCCGCGGCGAGCGATTCCTCCAGGAGTTCCTTGTTCGGTTCCCCGAGCCGGTCGTAGATGTAGATCGGCGCATGGGAGGAGATTTTTACGGGACCATTGTGGTGAGCGAATTCGGCGAACCCCTGAGCGCCCCGTTTCGCCGTGTCGAGCCGGAACGCCGAGGAGGACGATATGGGCGGAATGACGTGATGATTGTAGTCCCACTTCTTGCTCGCCGCCTTCCCATAGATCAGCCAGGTCCGCATCGAATAGGGTTGTGGTTTCCGGCGGCGGGTCGGACGGGAAGCTCGGCGTTTCATCGGGCACCGTCTTCCGTCAGATGCGGAGCATCCGTGAGCATCTCGCGGACGCAGGTGCACGAGTTCGTCTCCTGGCGGAGGGCCTGAAGGGTTTCCGATGTACTCCAGATTTTCTTGAAATCGTAATTCTGGTCCCGCAGACTGCCGCAGGTGAATTCGAGCGAGGCGCACGGCTGGACGACGCCGGTCGGACCGATGAAGAGAAAACTCTTTCCCGCCAGGCACCAGTGTTTCCATTCCATCCGTACGGTATGTTCCTCGTGCCCCTCGGCGTCGTGGTCGACGGTGTCGACCTCCTGAAGGCCATACTTGATGCACTGCGGGGAAAAATACATCTCAGGGGGACTCAGCCGTTTGATCTGCGCTATGCGGTTCACAAGTTCCTCGATCTGCCGGTCGCCTTCTTCCCCGCCCGGGAGTACCGTGGCATCGAATGTGAGATGACAGTAAAGGCCGTTCGCCCCCTTCTGGAGGGCATAGTCGTGCTGGAAGGCGAGTTGCCGAAGATCGGGCGATTCGACCGTGATGCCGAGGTGAATTTCATATCCGGCTTTCCGGAGCCGCCGCACGGCATCTTCCAGCGTGGCGAACTGCGGTGACTGGCGGTAGCGGGTGTCCATATCCTCCTCGACGGCGTCGTCGAGAATAACCCGGAAGACCTTCGGGCCGAAATGGATGAACCTTTCCAGGATTTCATCGGTAAGCTCGCCCGGCGCGACCTCGACCACAATTTTCAGTCCCAGGGCAAAGCCGTATTCGATGATCTGGACGATATCCTGGCGCGCCAGAATCTCCTTCCCGGTGAGCACAACGATCGGTTTCGAGATCCGCGTGATATTGTCGATCGTCAGGAGACATTCATGGGTGGTAAACGGAGCCGCACCGCCGGCATCCGGAATGACAGGTTTTTTTCCGAGCGGTTCCGTCCCGAGCTGCCATACAATCATTCTCGGAAAATTTCCGTCCCGCTGTTGATGATGATGGGATTCCATGGACATGACGGTTAGCCTTTCTTCCGCAGTGAAGAACTGTGGTGGTTCGATGATTTGTCGACCGATTCAATAGCAGTAACAACGAGGGGAAAATAGCGGTCCAGCTGGCAGGCAATGTCTTCGCGGGTCATGCACGCGCCTTCCACCGTCTGGTACGCACAGGCCGCGCAGGTGATGAGACGCAGTTCGCGGACGTAGTCTTCCATCGCATCGCTCCGGACGTGTGTGACAACCTCCAGGATGCGGGGAAGGTGCATTTCGATCGTGCAGCGGGACGCCGGATCGATTCTGCACCCGCCTTTCCCGTCCCCGTCGAGACAGCGGGTACAGACCTGCGACCGGAGAGCCTGCCAGTATGGTCGGAGTTCCGGCACGGGGCCTCAGGCGGCAAAGGGGCGGACGCCGCTCTCTCTGACAGATTCGATGATCTCGACGACGAGCGGATAATACCGGTCGAGAGCGCAGGCAAGCTCATTCCGTTTCCGGCAAACCGCATCGTGGTCGAGCGCGTCGCAGACGGAGCAGACATTGTTCCTCAGCATATCGATATAGGCATCGATCGACGCCGATTCGACGGAAAGGACGGTGGCCACGATACGGGGGAGATAGTGGTAGAGCGGACAGACCTCATCGGCGGGAAGCCGGCATGCGCCGGTGCCGTCGCCGTCGACACACCGCCGGCAAATGCGGTTTTGGAGAAGATTCCAGTACTCGTCAATCTGCATGACTGCCCCCATCTGTTGTTGATCAAAGAACACAAGAACGGTGCCCGTTATGGGCGCCCGCCGTCGAATCCGGTCCTGATCTGATCCAGGACTTCGAATTTTGAGCGGAGCGTTTCCTTCGTTTTTTCCAGCAATTCTATTGATTTCTTTTTCTGGATGATCAGTTCATTCAGGATCGTTTTCACGTCGGGATAGTTGCAGGCATCGCGGAAGTAGGCATACTGCAGAATTGCCTCCTTCTCCGCCTTGCTGGCATATTCCATGGCGTTGCAGAGATCTCTGCACGACTGACTGCACCTCGGGTGACGCTGGTCCATGATGTCCTCCGTTAGACGATCGGTGTTGCGGCTTCGATCACGAGATGCTCGCCGCATGCGAGCGCCTTCCTGTTGATGTCGAGCATGTGATGATAGCGTTCGGGCAGAACGCTCTCAAGCGCCTTCATCACCGACGGGAGCTGGACAACCTGACAGACGTTCAGGAATGCCCCCAGCATGATCATGTTCTTCACCTTCAGATTGTTCAGCCGGATCGCCTCCCGTTCCACATCGACCGGAAGGACGGTCAGGTCCGTCCGCGTCGGCGGAATGATGACGTTACTGCTGTCGTAGATGAGAACGCCGTTCGGTTTGACCGCCTTCTCGAATTTGTCCATCGACGGCTGGTTCATGGCGATCACCGCGTCGTACTTTGTCACGATCGGAGAGCTGATCTCGCCGCTCGAGACGATCACAATGCAGTTCGCCGTCCCGCCCCTCATCTCCGGACCGTAGGACGGCATCCAGGAAATGTGTTTTCCCTCCAGCATCCCCGCGTACGCCAGCGTCATTCCCATCGACAGCACGCCCTGACCCCCAAATCCCGCAAATAAAATTTCGTGTGTCATGCTCAGTCCTCTATTGTTGGCTCATCCGCCGTTCAACCGCTACGGCTGTTTCCGTTCGACCAGTTTCCCCTCCGCCTTCAGATCGCCGAGCGGATAGAGCGGGAACATATTCTTTTCCATCCATTTGTTCGCATCCACCGGCGTCATCTTCCATCCGGACGGACAATTGGAGACGACTTCGATCAGACAGTATCCCTTCCGGGCCTGCTGGTACCGGAATGCATTCAGAAATGCCTTCTTGAGCGACCGGATCGCGTTCGGCGTATGAACAGCCTGACGCGTGACGTAGTAGGCGCCCGGAAGCATCGCGATCAGATCGGTGATCTTCAGCGGGAAGCCCTGTGTTTCGGTCGTGCGGCCTTCCGGTGTGGTCGTCGTTTTCATGCCGAGAAGCGTCGTCGGCGCCATCTGCCCGCCGGTCATCCCGTAAATCGCATTGTTGATGAAAATGACGAGGATGTTTTCCCCTCTGTTCGCCGCATGGATCGTTTCGCCCGTACCGATCGCCGCCAGGTCGCCGTCCCCCTGGTACGAAAACACTATTTTCTCCGGCAGAACGCGCTTGATGCCCGTTGCGACGGCCGCCGCGCGTCCGTGCGCCGCTTCCTGCATGTCCACGTTCATATAGTGGTAGGCGAACACCGAACAGCCGACCGGCGCCACCCCGATCGTCTCGCTCTGAATGTTCATCTCGTCCACCACCTCCATGAGCACCTTGTGGACCGCACCGTGTCCGCAGCCGGGACAGTAATGCATCCTCGTATCGGTAAGCGTCTCCGGTTTCGTCCAGACGGACTCCATCGATTCTCTCTGCGCTGTCATGTTTTCCATACGTTTATCTTTCCATGATTTCGTGGACTTCCGCCCGCTCCGCAGGCGCCGCGCCGCCCGGCTGATTCTCACTGTACCGGATGATCTGTTCCAGGATATCCTCGGGGGGAGGAATCATGCCGCCCATCCTCCCGTAGAACTCCACGGGCACCCTGCCCTCAACGGCGAGACGGACATCCTCCACCATCTGGCCCGCATTCATCTCGACAACCAGGAACCGCCGGGCATGCCCGCACAACTGCCGGATAACGTCGTAGGGATAGGGGTAAAGGGTGATCGGCCGGACGACACCGGCCTTGATGCCCCGGTGCCGGGCGAGCTCCGCCGCCCGGGCGCAGATCCGCGCCGCCAGGCCGTACGCCACCAGCACGATTTCCGCATCGTCGGTGGTTGTCAGCTGATACTTCACCTCGCGCTCCTGGATCACCTTGTATTTCGCCTGGAGCCGTTTGTTGATCTCCTCCATTTTTTCCGGCTGAATGAAAAGGGAGGTCACGATATTGCGCTCGCGGTCCGGGGTTTTTCCGGTCGTCGCCCACTTTTTCTCCGGCACCCGCTCCTTCGGATCGTAGGTTTTGAAGCTGACTGCCTCCATCATCTGACCGAGCGCGCCGTCGGCGAGGATCATCACCGGATTCCTGTAGGCGTCTGCAAGATCGAATCCGTCATAGACAAAATCGGCCATTTCCTGCACGCTTGCCGGAGCCAGCACGATGAGCCGGTAATCGCCGTGGCCGCCTCCCTTCGTCGACTGGAAATAATCCCCCTGGGAAGGCTGGATGGTGCCGAGTCCCGGTCCCCCGCGGTTGACGTTGACGACCAGGCAGGGAAGTTCGGCCGACGCGATATAGGAAAGGCCCTCCTGCATGAGGCTTATGCCGGGGCTGGAGGAGGAGGTCATGGCCCGCTTTCCCGCACCCGCCGCGCCGTACACCATATTGATGGCCGCCAGTTCGCTTTCCACCTGGAGAACGACCATGCCGCGCTGGCGCCCTTCCTCAGCAAGATACTCGAGAACTTCCGACTGCGGCGTGATCGGATAGCCGAAGTACCCGTCGCATCCCGCCCGTATCGCAGCTTCGGCGAGCGCTTCGTTCCCCTTCATCAGTTTACTGTCGCTCATATACTGACCTTTCCTTTCGGGACGTCGTCGAGGACGACCTTGACGTTGCTTTTGACATTGCTGATGACGGCAACGGGTTCCTTTCGCTTCGACGCGGACGCCGTTTTCCCCTTTGATTCCCGGTATACCGTGATGACGGCGTCGGGACACACCAGCGCACAGTTCGTACACCCCGTGCAGTTGTCCTGAATAAGCACCGCATAATGATACCCGAGCTTGTTGATCTCCTTCGAGAGCTTGAGGCTGTCCTGCGGACAGGCCTCGACACACAACTCGCAGCCCTTGCAGGTTTCCACCTGTATTTCGACGCTTCCGTGAACCGATGCCATACCGTATCCTCTGATGTGATGTTAGACGACCTGCGCAACCGCGGACGCAGACCGTTCGTGACGTTCCTCTTCGATCCATTGTTCGAATTCGTACACGCTCGGAATCCGACCGACGGATTTCGGTTTGTCGTTCACCAGGATGGTCGGCACAACGAGACTCCCCATCGTGGCGATATCCTGAATGTCGTTGATCCACTGCACGCGCGGCCGGCCCTCAAACTGCGAGAGGGCGGCGGTCGCGTTCGTCACCGCATGTCTGACCTTTGCCGTCGGCAACCCGATGATGGTTACCCGAATCTGTGAAGCACGCTGTCTCATGGCCGTTCAGTTGACTCCGATCGTTTTTTTGATTTCCTGTTTTGCCTGCACAGCCCCCCCGGCCTGCTGGGCTTCATGAACCGCCATCGCCGTCATGTTGACGATGTCGTTGACGTCGCTCCCCGGCACCAGGAGATATACCGGCTTCCGGATCCCCATGAGTATCGGGCCGATCGCGGTGGCGCCGGCGAGGCGCGACAAAAGCTTGTAGGACACGTTCGCCGATGTCAGATCCGGGAAGATCAGCACATTCGCACGCGACCGGAGAGAATTGAACGGGTACAGCTCATTCAGGATCTCCGGCATGACCGCCGTGTCGGCCTGCATTTCCCCGTCGATGATCAGGGAGGGCGCCCGCCCTTTGACGAGCTGGACCGCCTTCTGCACCTTCTCCACCAGCGGGTGCCTCGTACTGCCGAAATTGCTGAAGGAGACCATCGCGATTCTCGGCTCGATATCGAGCTGGCGCACCTTCTCCGCGGTCAGCAGGGCGATTTCCGCAAGTTCCTCCGCGGTCGGTTCGATGTTCACCGTCGCATCCGCGATGAAGATCGTCTGATTTTTGAATACCAGCATGTACAGACCGGCGATTCTCCTGACTCCGTCGCGCGTCCCGATGATCTGCAGTGCCGGACGCACCGTCTCCGGATAGTGCTGGGTGAGACCCGAGATCAGTCCGTCCGCGTCTCCTTGCCCCACCATCATCATACCGTAGATATTGTGCGTTTTCAACTGCCGCTCGGCGTCGAATTTGGTCATCCCGTGACGCTGACGCTGGTTGTAGAAGGAGGTGATGTACTGATCGAGCTTCGCCGACTTGGAGGGATTGATGACCTCGATCCCCTGGAGATCGAGACCGAGATCGGCGATCCTCTGCTGGATGAGCGTCCGGCTCCCAAGCAGAATCGGGGTCGCGATGTTCTCATCCACGATGATGTGCGCGGCCCGGAGGATTTTCTCCTCTTCCCCTTCCGGGAAGACGATCCGTTTCGGCGCGTTCTGGGCCTTATGGATGAAGAACCGCATGACTTCCCGCGATTTGCCGAGGCGCGCCTCGAGGGCATCCCGGTAACCGTCGAGGTCCTTGATCGGATTGCGCGCCACGCCCGATTCCATGGCCGCTTTTGCGACCGCCACGGATTCCCACAGCAGAACACGCGGATCGAACGGTTTGGGAATGATGTACTCCCGCCCGAATTCGATCCTGTTCCCGCCGTACGCCTTGATGACGGAGTCGGGAATATCCTCCTTCGCCAGCTGGGAAAGCGCATATGCCGCCGCGATCTTCATTTCATCATTGATCGACTTGGCGCGCACGTCGAGCGCCCCGCGGAAGATAAAGGGAAATCCGAGGACGTTGTTCACCTGATTGGGAAAATCGGACCGGCCGGTGGCCATGATCACATCGTCCCGGGCGCCGACGGCCGCATCATACGTTATTTCCGGATCGGGGTTGGCCATGGCAAACACGATCGGGTTGTCGGCCATCGATTTGAGCATCGCAGGAGTGACGATATCCTTCGCCGAGACACCGCAGAACACATCCGCCCCCTTCATGGCGTCCGTGAGGGTGCGCATGCCGGTATCGGCCGCAAAATAGTCCTTGTAGGGATTCATCCCCTCGGTTCTGCCCTTGTAGCAGACGCCCTTGGTATCGACCAGGGTGATGTTTTCCCGGCGGACGCCGAGCCGTTCATAAAATTTCGCGCAGGCGATGCCCGCGGCGCCGGCGCCGCTGAAGACGACCCGGATCGCGCCGATCTTCTTGCCGACGATTTCGAGGGCGTTCAGGAGGGCGGCGCCGCTGATGATCGCCGTGCCGTGCTGATCGTCGTGGAAGACCGGAATATTCATCGTCTTCTTCAGCTGATCCTCGATGTAGAAACATTCCGGGGCCTTGATGTCCTCCAGGTTGATGCCGCCGAAGGTCGGTTCGAGCATCTGGACGGTGCGGATGATTTCATCCGGATTGTGGGAATTGAGCTCGATGTCGAACACGTCGATATCCGCGAAGCGTTTGAACAGGACCCCTTTTCCTTCCATCACCGGTTTGCCGGCGAGCGCTCCGATATCCCCGAGTCCGAGGACCGCGGTTCCGTTGCTCACGACGGCGACGAGGTTTCCCTTTGCAGTATACTTATAGGCGTCCTCGGGGTTGCCGTGGATTTCCATACACGGCTCCGCAACGCCCGGCGTATAGGCAAGCGAGAGGTCGCGCTGGGTCGCGCAGGGTTTGGAGGGAACGACCTCTATCTTACCGTGGCGTCCCTGTGAGTGATATTCCAGAGCTTCCTGTTTTCGTATCATTGTTGTGTCCTTTGTCGGGAGTTGCGCGCCGCCAGCCGGCGCGCCGTCGTCGATCGTCCTGTGAATTTATCGGCCGCCGGGTTCAGATTTGCGGCCGGCACACCAGCAGTCGATGTCCGCCGGCGGGGAAAGAAACGGCCCTGCCAGCCGCATCGTTGAAACGTGTCCCCATGCGGGGAGAAGATCGTTGTTGAGGATTTCCTCGGTCTTCGGCCCGAGGTCGATATCGTCGAGCTGATCCTCATCGAGACAGACATACACATCGATCAGCGCGTGGGCGCCGCGGAACGAGCGGGGAATGACCGCATACGCGAGGCCCTCCGCCTCCCGCCATTCGTGCCGTCCGGTGGAGCGGTTGAAGGTGTTCGGGAGGTCGTGGATGGATTTGATCGGCCGGTCGGATTCCAGTTCCAGGATGAATTTTTCGCAATACCGGCATTCCTGTTCTTCCTGCCGTGGTATCCGGGCTTTCGGTGTCTGGACGTTCCGCATAGATTATCCTGCGACCGCCGCATGTGCGCGGTCGTGCGTGGAAAAATATTTTTGTTCGACGGCAAACCGGTCGAGTTCCTCCCGGAAATCCGGGTGTGCAATATCGATGAGCGCCTGTGCCCGCTGGCGCACGGTCTTGCCGTAAAGGTCCGCCACGCCGAATTCGGTGACGACGTAATGCACGTCGCCGCGCGTCGTCGTCACGCCGGCGCCCGGCGAGAGCGACGCGACGATGCGGGACAGTTTCCCATCCTTCGCCGTCGAGGGCAGGGCAATGATCGGTTTCCCCCCCTTGCTCCGGGAAGCTCCGCGGATGAAATCGAGCTGGCCGCCGAACCCGCTGTAGAACCGCATGCCGATCGAATCCGCGCAGACCTGCCCGGTGATGTCGACCTCAATGGCGGAATTGATCGCCACCATCCGGTCGTTGCGCGAGACGATATAGGGGTCGTTCACATAGTGCGACGGGTGGAATTCGATGATCGGGTTGTTGTTGATGAAGTTGAACAGCGGGCGTGTGGCCAGAACGAACGACGCGATCATCTTGCCGGGATGAAGCGTCTTCTTTTCGTTCGTGATCACCCCGTCTTCCACCAGCTTCATCACGCCGTCGGCGAACATTTCCGTGTGCATGCCGAGATGCTTCTTCCCCTGAAGGTACCGGAGAACGGCGTCCGGGATCGCGCCGATGCCGAGCTGGAGCGTGGAGCCGTCCTCGATCAGATCGGCGATGTTCCGGCCAATCCGTTCGAAGGTGCCGATCTCCTCCGGGGTCAGGTCGTTGTCGACCTGCGGAAGCTCCTGGAGCGGCACATCCGCCTCGACGCAGGAGGTGAACTTGTCGACGTGAATGAAGCAGTCGCCCAGCGTCCGCGGCATGTTCGGATTGATCTGGGCGATGATGTGCTTCGCCACCTCCGTCGCCGGCTTGGTGCATTCCACCCCGACCCCGAAACTGCAGAAGCCGTGTTCATCCGGCGGCGACACATGCACGAGCGCCACATCGATCGGGAGGATGCCCCGATAAAAGAGACCCGGTATCTCCGACAGGAATATCGGCGTGAAATCGGCGCGGCCTTCATTGACCGCCGTCCGCACGTTCCGGCCGATGAACAGCGCGTTGTGCCGGATATGCCCCTCCATCTCCGGCTTGGAGTACCGCGGCTGGCCGACGGTAAGGAGATGAATCACCTCGATGTTTACCAGCTCGAACGCACGGTCGCACATCGCGTCGACCAGCACTTCGGGCATCGCACAGCCCGGATGAACATAGACGCGCTGTCCCGACTGGATGATGCTGACCGCCTCCCGGGCTGTCCGCAATTTTGATTTATATCGCTCAATCCACTGCATGATGTGCTGTCATTTTAACAGGGTGGCAACATCGAATGTGTCGATCTCGAACCGACGGGCAATTTCACCCCTCGTGCAGAGACCATGATAGGTACAGACCCCGCGGCTGAGTCCCTGATCTTCCCGGAGGGCGCCGTCGAGCCCCTTCAGCAGAATGTGCTGGAGGTACGGGAGAAGGGCGTTGGTCAGGCCGAAGGTGGCCGTTCGCGCGACGTTCGCGGGCATGTTCGGCACGCAGTAATGGATCACGTCGTGCAGAACATAGACCGGATTCTCGAGCGTCGTCGGGCGGCTGGTGGCACAGCACCCGCCCTGATCGATCGAAACATCGATGATGATCGAGCCGGGTTTCATCGACCGCACCATCTCCTCCGTCACCACATGCGGGGCGCGCTCCCCCTTGATGAGAATCGCGCCGATCACCACATCGGCAAACTGAAGCGCCTTGCGGATGTTGTACTCGTTCGCAACCGACGTGATGATGCGGTAGTTGAATCTGTTCTCGAGCGAGCGGAGGCGGCTGAGGTCGTTGTCCAGCACGATCACTTCCGCGCCGGTGCCGAGCGCCATCCGGGCGGCGGACTGTCCGACGGTGCCCGCGCCGATGATAACGACGGTGGCGGGGGGTATGCCGGTGATGCCGCCCACGACGATGCCCCTTCCGTTGTTACTGCTTTCCAGAAACCGGGCCGCGATGTTGGTCGTCATCTGCCCTGCGATCTCGCCCATGATCTGGAGGATCGGCAGACTGCCCGTACGGTCCTCGATCAGTTCATAGCCGATCGCACAGATGTGCTTCCGCAGAAGACGCTCCATCATCTTTGTGGAGCTTATCGCAAGGTGAAGGAAGGAAAAGACCGTCTGACCGTCGATCAGCCTGTCGCACTCGGCCTCTGTCGGGGGGGAGATCTTCATCAGGAGATCCGACCGTCCGAACACCTCTTCGCTGGAGTAGACGATCTGCGCTCCGACGGCCTGATATTTCTCATCGGGAAAATGCGACGCTTCGCCGGCATTCTTCTCCAGAAATACCGCGTGCCCGGCGCTCGTACAGCTCTGCACCCCGGCAGGGGTCAGGGCGACTCTCCGCTCCCTGCGCGGATCCTCTTTCAGAATGCCAATGTTCATGTGATGCCGACTGATCGCAATCCAGATGATTATGAAGTCTGTACTGACGCAGATCGTCAATTAACATGCCAGTTCCGGCACTAATTTTCCGATGATTCGATTGAATTTTGAGGATTTCGGAGGGAATAGCTTTCAAGAGTGAGAATCACCCTGAAGGGGGCTTTCAGCGGTGATAATCAATAAACGTGAATAACGGCGCGGAGGGGGAAACCCCCTCACACAGACGACGGCATCAGCCTTCGGACGGTTTCATGATCACCCCCGAGTGTTCGTGACCGTTCATCTTCACCACCATCGGCCGGTCGAATCGCAGAAGCCTGGTATATTCCTTTTCGATGAGCGGCGCCTGCCGGTGAATCCACTCCCAGTCGATCATCCCCTGCCCTTCGTCCGGGTTGACGGTGAAGTACCCCACCATGAACGACGTGAGGTTCTGGAAAAAATGGGAACCCTGCGACGGCGTGACGATAAAATCCCTGAACCCGGTTTCGACGATCGCGCGGGCGCCGGAGATCTGATCCCACGCCACCGGGATGCCGAGCCACGGGTCCATGGTTCCCCACCGGCCGAGCCCGATCAGAATGTAGGGCCGGTTTTCCGCCACGAGCCGGGCGTTGAGCTCGCCGACTTCATGAGCCACCTCCACCGTCTTCGCGCGGTCGAACCGGCGGTTGTCGACCACGACCAGATCGCAGAGGTTGCCGAGCAGGCCATTGCCGAGAACCTGTCCGCTCCGGCAGATGGTATCCTCGGGACGGATCTTTTCGAGACTCAGTTCGCCGAATTCCCTGCTGACGACAAGCGGCCGCACCTGCAGGATGCCGAACTGTTTCGGCGCACCCGGAGGGACGGACATGTTGACGGCGAACTCCATTTCGACCGGCGATCCCATCCCTCCGCTCCCGAGCGTCAGCATCAGGTCGATGATTTCGGCGATCGGGAGGAGCCTGTTCTTGAGAACCGGCGCGAAGGTGACCAGCCGCATGCCGGGCCGCGCGATCCCGTCGTAGACGGCGTCGTTCTCGGGTGAATAGGTGGAGCCGACGACCGAAAGCGTTCCGTCGCCCTCCGCAACGCTGAGCGGGTAGTTCCTCGTCAGGACGTCGTAGGTCTCCGATTTGCTGTCGAACCGGGCGGACATCTCCAGGGCGAAGAACTCGTGCTGATTGTTCGCAAGGGTATCCGCTATGCTGGAGAGCTGTTGAAGATGGAGCGGATACTTCGGGCAGAAGCGGACCGTCGTCCCGCCGTCGACCACCATCTTCCCGAGCCCGAGCGCCACCGAGGTGATTCCGTCGGCCGAGAGCTGGGAGGGTGCCGGATAGAAATTGTATGATTTCGCGACGCCCGATATTTCCGGATAGAACCGGTCGCCGTGCCGCGCCCCGACCATCTTCTGGACAATCACCGCCATCTTTTCCTCTTCGAGGCGGTAGGGGGTCATGCGGATGTAATTTTTAGTGCGCTGGTAGAAGGTCGACGCGTACACCCGCCTGACCGCATCGAGAAGTTCCTCCAGCCGGACGAGGTCGCTGGGGTTGTTGTTCGGGAGCATGTATGTCTCATAGACTCCCGCAAAGGGCTGATACTGGGAATCCTCGAGGAGGCTCGAGGACCGGACCGCCAGCGGATCGCGGACAAGGTCGAGGAACGTCTCCAGCTGATTGCGGATCTGCTGGGGAAAATACCCCGCTTCGAGGAACCGTTTCGTCAGGGTGCGGTCATCGGTTTCGCCGAGAGCAACACTGCGGAGATTGTTCTCGTCGAGGAACTGATCGAAGACGTCCGTGCCGATGACGACGCCGGAAGGGATGAAGATCTCCACGCCGCCGAACTTGTCCCGGATGTTCATCGTGTTGAGGAGGCGGTTGAAAAATCCGAGGCCGCGTGCTTTTCCGCCGAGGGAACCGCCGCCGATCCGCGCGAAACTGCTCGACGGGTCGAACGACTCCCGCGCGTAGTCGATGATGATACCGCGCCGCTGGGAGAGACGGTAGGAATGGAGGGCGGAAATCAGCGCCGCCCGCAGTTCGTTGGTGGAAGGGTAATCGGAGATCTTCCGGGGCCGGAGCTGGTACGCCAGCCAGAATTCCGTCCGCGCCTTCAGCCAGTTGGAAAAATCGTTCCGTTCGCCGTGGTAGAGAAGGCTTTCGGCCGGGACCACCAGAAGCTGTTCTTCGAGCGATTTGAGATCGTGCGCCCGCCCGACCTCCCTCCCGTCCGGCGTCCGGAAAACAAAATCGCCGAAGCTGAAGTTCAGGTTCATGAACCGCTGGACCTCGTGCAGGAGAAGAGGGGAATCCTTCAGAACGAACGCGACGCCGAGCGACGCCGCCTTCCGCTCGTTGTCTTCCAGGTGCGACTGCAGAAGTATCGGGACGTCGGGCTTTTTTTTCCGCACCGCACGCGCGAATTCCACCCCCGCCTCACCGTTCTGCTTGCCGTTCTGCTGAAAATCGACGTCGGAGATAATCCCGAGCACGTGATCGCCGTAGCTTTCGAAATACTTCCACGCCTCGTCGTAATCGGTGCAGAGCAGGATCTTGGGCCGCGCCTTCATGCGGATATTGCGATGGAGGAGATTGACCCCCTCGGTGATCAGCTCGCGCGACTGTTTCAGGATTTCCGAGTAGATGAAGGGGAGAAAGGAGGAATAAAACCGGATGTTGTCCTCGATCAGGATGATCGACTGCACGCCGAATTCCGCGGTGTCGTGCTCCACGTTCATCCGGTCTTCGAGATGTTTGACGATGGCGATGATGAGCCGGTAATCGCCCTGCCAGATGAAGATCCGGTCGAAATCGGAGGTGTCGTGCTTCGCGATGAGATCGGACACCTCCCTGTTGTCGAATGCGAGAAGCACCATCGGGATGGCGACCCCGGTTTTCCGCGCCTCGCGGGCGAATTCCAGCGGATGCATATCCTCGATGTGCATCGTGGTGATCACGAGATCGAACCTCCGCTCCTCCCGTGCGAGGCGAAGCGCTTCCCGTCCGCTCGACACGCGGGTCAGTTCGGGGGCGTGGCTGATGCTGAGTTCCTGATATTCGTTCCGGATCTGCTCGTACAGCCGGCCGTCCTCTTCGAAGATGTACGAATCGTACCGGCTCGAGACGAGGAGAATATCCCGGATCCGGTGCTTCATGAGGTTCTGGAAGCTCTGGAAGAGGGTGCTGTCGTGCAGATCAGGAACCTGGGTCGTCGTGTTGTTCATGGCATAAAATCCGTTTGCGGAACGGCGGGCGCCGGTTGTGCTAATATACAACGCGGGGGAGACATTTGCATGGACCGTGCGGGGAAAAAAAAGGAGCGGCTGAACATCTCAGCCGCTCCGGACAGAGTACCGACTTCAGGATCCCGTGATCAGACGAGGCCCTGATCCATCATTGCATCGGCGACCTTGAGGAAGCCGGCGATGTTCGCGCCGTTCACGTAATTGCCCGGCGTTCCGAACCGTTCCGCTGTCTCAAAGCATGCCTTGTGGATGCTCTTCATGATGCCGTGCAGGCGCTGGTCCACTTCTTCCCGCGACCAGCCGAGACGCATGCTGTTCTGGGACATTTCGAGACCGGATGTTGCAACGCCGCCGGCGTTCGCCGCCTTGCCGGGACCGTACAGGATCTTGGAATCGACGAACTGCTTGATCCCTTCGGGCGTGGTCGGCATATTGGCGCCTTCCGCCACCACATACACGCCGTTCTTCAGCAGGTTGGCGGCATCCTTCGCGTTGATTTCGTTCTGCGTCGCGCTCGGGAATGCACAATCCGCCTTATGGTTCCAGAGGGGATTGAAGTCCTGTTTCGCATCGACCGGGGTATAGACGACGCCCTTGAAGGCGTCGGCATATTCCTTGATCCGGCCGCGGCGGACATTCTTCAGCTCCATGACGAACTTCAGTTTCTTGTCGTCGATGCCGGCTTCGTCATACACATAGCCGGTGGAATCCGACAGCGTGACCGCCTTGCCGCCGAGCTGGTTGATCTTCTCGATGGTATACTGCGCCACGTTGCCGCTTCCGGAGACGAGGCACTTCTTTCCCTGCATGGTCTGCTTGCGGGTCGTGAGCATTTCGGCCGCGAAGTAGACTGCGCCGTACCCGGTCGCCTCGGGACGAATGAGCGAACCGCCCCAGTTGAGGCCCTTGCCGGTGAGGACGCCGGTGAACTCGTTGCGGAGGCGCTTGTACTGCCCGAAGAGGAATCCGATTTCACGTCCACCGACGCCGATATCGCCTGCCGGAACGTCGGTGTTCGGACCGATGTGGCGCGCCAGTTCGGTCATGAAGCTCTGGCAGAACCGCATCACTTCGCTGTCGCTCTTGCCTTTCGGATCGAAATCCGATCCGCCCTTGCCGCCGCCCATCGGCAGTGTCGTAAGACTGTTTTTGAACACCTGCTCGAACGCCAGGAACTTCAGGATGCCGAGGTTCACCGACGGATGGAACCGCAGACCGCCCTTGTACGGTCCGATTGCACTGTTCATTTCGATACGGAACCCGCGGTTGACCTGCACTTCACCGCGGTCATCAAACCACGGAATGCGGAACATGAGGACGCGTTCCGGTTCGACGATCCGTTCCAGAATTTTCGCTGAGCGATATTCCGGATACCGGTCCAGCACCAGCTGCAGGGATTCGACGACTTCCTCCACGGCCTGCAGAAATTCCGGCTCGTTCGGATTCTTCGCCTTCACCATCGCCATGAGGTTCGCGGCATATCCAGACATAAACATGACTCTTCTCCTTGTTAATTGTAGTGGACTTGGTTCTCTTGTTCTCTTTCCGTTGACGATGTTGTCTCGTGCCGGTCTGCTGACTCCGGGGAATCTTCACAGGCAAGGAACTCTGGCGGGCTCTCAGCACATCCGGCCTGCCCTCAACGGCAAGATACGACTGTCTGATGCGCCCCTAGGCTTCAATTTGTATGCCACCGCCTCCGTCCCCCCACTCGTTTTAAAAATCGTTTCCATATCCCCGTCCGCACGAATCTCTCGAAAATGAGAAATAGACTCCGGAACCTTCTTACCCTTGATAATCGGATATTGTGAAAAAAGAAGCAAATTTTCATCCTTCTCAAAAATTTTGTACGTTGCCCTGTCATCTTCCGACAAACCGATGATCACTAAAACCGCTCAGGTTCACCAGCTCCGCGGCATCACCCTGGCCGCAAAAACCGATTCAAATCACTGGGTTATCATGGACGGCCCCGAAGAGTTCGGCGGCAGTAACGCCGGCCCCACGCCGAAGGAACTCCTCCTCATCGCGCTCGGCGGCTGTACGGCCACCGACGTCATCCCGATCATGCGCAAGAAGCGCGTGCCGTTCGACCGGTGCGACATCCATCTCTCCGCCACCGTGCGTGACGAACATCCCCGCACCTTCACCGGCATCCACGTCGAATACGTCGTCTACGGCACCGGCATCAACCGCGACGACGTCGCCCGCGCCGTCGAGCTCTCGATCACGAAATACTGCTCGATCTCCGCGATGCTGTGCGCGTCGGTTCCGCTGACCCACTCCATCCGCATCGAGCCGGACGCCGATCCCCCTTCACGACCATGACAGACGCCATGATCATCCCGGCACGCCTCCTCCGCAGTTATCCGGAGTTCCGCCATGAATGACGCGGTCACCGTCGACCGGCTTCAGTTCGCCTTCACCGTCACGTTCCATTATATCTTTCCCCAGCTTACCATGGGGCTCTCGCTTCTTATCCTCATTCTCAAGTGGCGCGGTCTTGCGACCGGAGACTCCCGCTACGACGACGCGGCCCGGTTCTGGGCAAGGATATTCGCGCTCAATTTCTTTGCCGGGGTCATCACCGGGATTCCCATGGAGTTTCAGTTCGGGACCAACTGGGCCCGGTTTTCCAGATACGCCGGAAGCGTCATCGGCCAGACGCTCGCCATGGAGGGGATCTTCTCCTTCTTCCTCGAATCGAGCTTCCTCGGCCTTTTCCTCTTCGGAGAACGCCGCCTCGGCCGCCGGATGCATTTCGTCTCCTCCCTGCTCGTCTTCGCCGGATCCTGGCTCTCCGGCTTCCTGATCGTGCAGACCGACGCCTGGATGCAGCACCCGGTCGGATTCACCATCGCTCCCGACGGATCCGCAACCCTTACCTCCTTCACCGACCTTCTCTTCAACCGCTGGGGACTCTGGCAGTATGCCCACACGATGGCGGGATCGGTCGTCACCGCCTCGTTCGCCATGGCGTCCGTCGGCGCCTATTACCTTCTGACCGGGAAGCACGGCACACCGGCAATCCTCTTCGTGCGGCTCGGGGTCTCCGTCGGCCTGATTGCCTCCATTCTCGTCATGTACCCCACCGGCGACATGCAGGGCAAAAACGTTGCGGCGGAACAGCCTCCGACCCTTGCGGCGATGGAAGGACTGTTCAAATCGAAAGCGGGGGCGGAACTCATCCTGATCGGTCAGCCCGACATGGAGAAACAGCGGATCGACAACCCGCTTCACGTTCCGAAGGCGCTCAGTTTTCTCACCTATTCACGGTGGGAGGCGGAGGTCAGGGGACTCGACGCGTTCCCTCCCGACGCCTGGCCTGACAATATTCCTCTCCTCTACTACGTCTACCATATGATGGTCGGCCTGGGAACCATCTTCGCCGCCATTCTGGCCGCGGCGGCCGTCCTTCTCTGGCGCGGTGCTCTCGCGCGGAACCGCTGGATCCTGTGGGCCCTCCTCCTCGCGTTTCCCTTCCCGTTCATCGCCAATACCGCCGGCTGGATGACGGCGGAACTGGGGCGACAGCCGTGGCTTGTCTACGGGCTGTTCCGGACCGTTCACGGGGCATCCCCGACCGTCTCCGCGGGCAACGGGCTCTTCACGCTTCTCGGTTTTCTCGGCATCTACCTGATCGTGGCCGTTCTGTATCTTATCCTGGTCCTCCGGATGATCGGACACGGACCGGAAACTTCCACCTCTTCCGCCGCGTGACCCATGGAAACGCTCTGGTTCGGCATCCTCGCGTTCATGATCACCATGTATGTCCTGCTCGACGGTTTCGACCTCGGGGCCGGGGTGCTCCACCTCCTCATCGCACGAACGGCCGAGGAACGGTCGGTCGTCATCGGCACCATCGCCCATGTCTGGGACGGAAACGAGGTCTGGCTCCTCGCCGCCGGCGGAACGCTCTACTTCGCCTTCCCCTCCCTCTACGCATCGAGCTTCAGCGGTTTTTACCTTCCGCTCATGATCGTCCTCTGGCTCCTCATGCTCCGCGCCGCCGGCATCGAACTGCGCCATCAGCTCCATGAGCCGGTCTGGCGGAAATTCTGGGATACCGTCTTCACGGTTTCGAGCGCCCTCCTTGCGATCTTTTTCGGCGCCTCGCTCGGCAACGTCGTGCGCGGCGTTCCGCTGAATGCCGAAGGTTATTTTTTCGAACCGCTCTGGAGTTTTTCCCCTGATCCGCGCGAGACCGGCATCATCGACTGGTTCACCGTCACCATGGGAATCGTGGCTCTCTGCACGCTGACGATGCACGGCGCCTGCTACCTTTCGATGAAAACGACAGGAGATCTCAGAAGACGGGCGTCCGCCGCCGCAGGATCGCTCTGGTGGGCCGTCATCATATCCTCCGCAGGCGCCTTTCTGGGAACCCTTGCGGTCCGCCCCGCGACATGGCATAATTATATCGACAACCCCGGGGCCGATCTCATCCCCCTCGCCGCCCTGGCGGGACTCGCCGGCGTGAAAGCGTTCCTCCGCCGCAACCGGGACGTGCCGGCATTTCTCTCCTCCTGCCTCTTCATTGCGGGAATGCTCGCCGCCACGGCGTTCAGCCTCTATCCGGATCTCCTCCCGGCAACGGGAGGAGGGGAATACTCCCTGACGGTGCACAATGCGATCGCCGGCGCGTACGGACTTTCCGTCGGGCTCATCTGGTGGCCGATCGGCATGCTCCTGGCGGCAGGATACTTCTTCTACCTCTTCCGGTCCTTCCGCGGCCGGGTGACCGGTTCATCCGACAATCTGTACCACTGACACCGTGGTTTCGGCTTCCGGCCGGTTTCGCTTATTATTTCTGACATCCCGGACAATCGGTTCCTTTCAGAACTGAGATGTTTCCCTCCATTTTTGTGTGAATTCACCGGTATTGCCTCTAAAAGTATGGAATGCTTCTTGCGTATTCCCCGCTCATGAAGGATATACTGTCGAAGAATATGGAACAGAAGGACGAGCTCTATAACTGGCTGAAATTCCACTGCATGATCGTTCTGCCGTTTCTGATCATGCTGGCATGTGTCGGAATCATGTACGCACATCAGTGAAATACTGTAAAGGCGCGGATGAAGCCGATGCGGTATTTACATCGTGAAAGGGGATCGGACAGATTGGACAGTCAAAAAAACCGGATGTCCGGCAGGATCGTCGAAATATACGTGAGTGAAGGGTCGACCAAGGGAAAGGTTCTGGTCGACGGATCGTATCTCCACATACCGCTCTTTCTGATCATGAATGCGCGGGTTGGTGATCACGTGATCATCGATGCGGGGATCGCGATCAAAAAAATTGAAAAAAATCCGAGCGTTGCTCACGTCGCCTGAGCGCCGGGAGACCTCTCATATCTCCAGCCGAGCCGCGGAATTCCAGCCGGTATTTCTCTGTTGAACGGCCGAATTCCGTGCCTATTCATCAATATTCCAGCACGAGTTCTTTTTCTATCAGAGGATCAAATTCGGGGAATCATACCGAATTTAATTCGGAATTCCAGTCGCTCATCCCCAATTATTGAAATAAATGTGTTGATGAATTCAACATGCGGTGATGAAAATTTTTACACAGATATAACTCTTTAAGAAGTGATGAGATACAGAAAATTTGTTGACCGACGAAGCGTGGTTGTTGAATGTTTAAACAGTTTGACTGTTGAATTTTCATCATCAAAGAACGCGAGCGCTGTAACCGTATGCAGTCAAACACTTTATCGGTGGGGGATTTCACCCGGTTCATGGCACACTATTTACATGTTAAATGTTCAGAATTAACAACCGAACATTGAACATAAGGAGTAACAGTATATGACAGTCCTCTTCGTAATCGCGACCATCATCACCTTCCTGGGAATCGACTGGATCAATCGGCGTGTGAAGGCAAAGAAGCACGTGCCGGTGACGGCAATGCCTGCCGCGGCACAATATCCGGTGAGGCTCCCGGACGGGATTTTCTTCACCAAATCCCACACATGGCTGAATCTGTTCCCGTCCGGCAAGGTTCGCCTCGGCGTCGACGACTTTGTCGGCCGGATGATCGAGAATCCCGAAGTCGTACTGCTCAAGCGGTCCGGCGATCAGGTCTCCCGTGGTGAACCGATTCTGGCGCTGAAGGATCGCGGACATCTTCTGACGCTCCGTGCGCCGATCGACGGGGACGTTGTGGACATTAACGAGGAACTGCAGAAACGCCCCGAGCTGATGAAAGAGATGCTGTTCAGCGACGGCTGGGCTTACACCATCAAGCCGTCGAAATTCGCCGAACTAAAGGGCCTGCTGCTCGGCACCGAAACACAGCAGTGGATGCGCGATGAGTTTGCCCGCCTCCGCGATTTCTTCGCGGGCGCGACCGCGACCGCCCAGCTTTCCCCCGCGTACCTGCAGGACGGCGGCGCTCCCGTCGCCGGCATCATGAACGATATGAACGAAAACGTGTGGAGGAATTTCGAAGAGGAATTCCTCACGATTGAGTCGACAGAGAGGAAGTAAATATGACGTCTGTGAAAGGAATGCTCATCGATCTCACGATGTGCATCGGCTGTAATCAGTGTCAGGATGCCTGCAAGAAAACGAACGGTCTGGCCGATGGCGAAGAGAAACAGCTTTCCGCGTCGGCCTACACCGCGCTCAGCGAGTACAACGGCGTGTACGTCCGCCGCATGTGTCAGCACTGCCTGGAACCGACCTGCGTATCGGTCTGCCCCGTCGGGGCGTTCACCAAAACGGCCGCAGGACCGGTTCTGTACGACGAGAATAAATGCATCGGATGCCGGTACTGCATGCAGGCCTGCCCGTTCCAGGTCCCGCGGTACGAATGGGGCAGTACCCATCCGCGCGTGCAGAAATGCAAATTCTGCGAAAGCCGGCTCCGGGTCGGCCAACAGCCCGCCTGCGCCGAGATCTGCCCGAGCGGCGCCACAAAATTCGGCGATCGCGACGATCTGCTGAAGGAAGCCTACGCCCGCTTTGCCGCAGAGCCGGGAAAGTATGTCAACAGGGTCTACGGTCTCGAAGAAGTCGGCGGCACGTCGATTCTCTATATCTCCGGCATACCGTTCGAGAACCTCGGGTTCAACACCAAACTCCAGAAAGCCCCGATGTCGCTTCTGACCTGGAACGCGCTGGAAAAAGTTCCGAGCGTCTTCACTGTCGGCGGCGTGCTTCTGTACGGCATCTGGTGGATCACCAACCGCCGTAAGGAACTTGCGCAGGAAGCGGAACAGCAGGGAAAGGAACGGCAATGAACAGAATACTCAAAATGACGCTGTGGGCCGGTGTCGCAACCATTCTCCTCTCGGCCGGCGTCATCGCCGCGTACCTCCGGTTTACCATGGGCCTCGGCGCCACGACAAATCTCAGCGACACGTTTCCGTGGGGACTCTGGATCGGATTCGACTTTCTCGGGGTCGGCATCGCCGCCGCGGGATTCACGATCGTCGCGTCGGTGCACCTGTTTCACCTCCACCGGTTCGAACCGATCGTCCGCCCCGCCATCCTGACGGCGTTCGTCGGCTATCTCCTGGTTATCCTGGTGCTGGTCATCGATCTCGGCCGTCCGGAACATTTCTGGCACCCGCTCGTGATGTGGAACCCCCATTCGGTCATGTTCGAGATTACCTGGTGCGTAATCTGCTACACCACCGTGCTTTCCATCGAATTTCTTCCGGTGGTGCTCGAAAAGTTCCGCATCACCACGCCGATGAAAATCCTCCGGATCATCTCGACGCCCCTGATGATCTTCGGGGTGATCTTTTCTACCCTCCATCAGTCGTCCTTCGGATCACTCTATCTCATCGTCCCCGGGCGGCTCCATGAGCTCTGGTATTCCCCCCTCCTGCCGGTGCTGTTTTTCATCTCGTGCATCGCGGCGGGCCTCTCGATGATCATCTTCGAGTCGTATCTCATCGAACGGAAGACCAAACGCCCCCTCCCGCACGACGTGCTTTCCACGCTCGGCAAGGTCGTCGCGGTTGCGCTTGCGGTCTACCTCGTGGTGCGGGTCCAGGATATGGCCGGACGGGGCGTCTTCGGGGACGCCTTCGTATGGTCGTATCAGAGCGGATTCTTCCTGGCAGAAGTGGCGATCGGTTTCCTGCTTCCCATGATCCTCCTCATGATCACCCCGGTGCGCGAATCGCGGCGCGGCCTGTTCCTCTGCAGTATCCTGGTCATCCTCGGGTTCGCGACAAACCGGATGAACACCGCCATTACCGGAATGGAGAAGTGGCCGAACCAGACCTACTTCCCGTCATTCCTCGAAATTCTCATCGTTCTCGGCATCGCGACACTCGGTTTTGTCGCGTTCTATACCATTTCCACCTATTTCCCGATCTTCGGCACGGAAGAACAGCACCATGCCGCCAAGAAAAGCAATCCGTCGCTCTTATGGCTTGACGAGATCAAATCGGTATCCCAACCGTAGGATTATCGGAGGTCGTATGCCGGACATGTCGGATCAATCATATCGCATCATACCGAAAAAAGAGGATTGCTGTGTCTGGATGACGGCAGGAATTCTGGGGTACCAGCTCTGCGAGCGGTCGTTCGACTGCGACCGTTGTCCGCTCGACGCCGCCATGAAACAGCATTTCTCCGCCGGCAGACCGGCTGCCGCTGAAACCGCCCCGGTCCCCTCCGGCGACCTCCCGGACGACCACCGGTACACCGCCGGACACTTCTGGGTGAAGGAGATCGAACCCTCGGTCTTTCGTATCGGCATCGAACCGACGCTGGCAAAAGCGCTCCTCGTTCCGCGCGCGGTCATCCTCCCCGATGCGGGGGAAAAAGTTTCCACCTCCTCCCCCTGCCTCTGGTTCATCCTCGATGAGACCACGCTTCCGGTTCCCGCCGTGTTCGACGGCGTCGTCCTCCGGCACAATGAATCGCTCACCGACAAGCCGTACAAGGTTTTCTTCCATCCCTTCGACCAGGGCTGGCTGTTCGATATCGCAGTCGGACAGAGCCCTTCAGCCCCGCTCCTCGACGCCCGGGAAGCCCGCCGGAGTTATGCGGACGACCTGCTTCATTTCCGCGAACGGCTCCAGAGTGCGCTTCAGCCCGTCTCCATCGGCCAGACTCTCGCCGACGGAGGTCAGCCGCTTCAGGACATTTCCTCCATGCTCGGGCCGAGCCGCTATTATCAGCTCGTTGCCGAATCGTTTCTGAAAAAATAGCCTCCCGCCCTTCGCGCGCTTCGATCCTTCCCGCGCCTACGTTTTAGATCAGATTTCGGATAAATTTATCCAAATTTCATCCCCGAGATCCTGTCTGATATACAGCTTATTATCTGAAAAGTGTATAAAATTTCAATAGTGAGAACGGGAAGTGTGGATTCCTTCCTGAATCCATGATTTGTGCACATAACCGCCTGTTTTACCGGCTCCAGAATGGCACGAGAATTGACCCAAAAGAGTCCGGAAAGGTGGCTTAATGAAACTCATCCGCTCCCTCAGTATCCGTGTTTTTCTCGGGTCGATGATCCTTCTGATGACCCTTTTCGGCATCTATTCCTACTTTGCGATCAAATTCCATACCGATCAGGTGATGGAGTACGTCCTCGGCAGTGCCACCCGCCTGAGCGACGTGATCAAGAACTCCACGCACTACAGCATGCTTCTCGATCGTCGGGAGGACGTCTACCAGAGCATCATGATGATGGGAAAGGAACCCGGCGTCGAAGGGATCCGGATATACAACAAACGCGGCGAGATCATGTTCTCGACCGAAAAGGGGGAGGAGCACCGCACCGTCGACATGCATGGCGAGGCTTGTTTCGCGTGTCACGAGCAGGAAAAACCGCTCGGCTCCCTTTCGATGAGCAACCGGACACGGATCTATACGGCGGCGAACGGACACCGTGTGCTCGGGCTCATCAACCCGATCCGCAACGAGGCGATCTGTTCCAATGCCGACTGTCACGCGCATGAGGGGGACAAGACGGTGCTCGGCGTCCTCGACGTCCGGATGTCGCTCGAGAACGTCGACCGGGATGTTAACCGCGCCCGCATGACATTGCTTTTCTGGGCTGTTGCCGGCGTGTTCCTGGTCTCTGTGGGAACATCCGTCCTCTGGTACCGCACCGTTCACCGTCCGGTCAAACTGCTCACCAACGGTACGCGCGTCATCTCGTCCGGCGATCTTTCCCGTGAAATCCCGGTCTCCTCCGCCGACGAGCTCGGACAGCTGGCCGAGTCGTTCAACGCCATGACGCATTCTCTCCGGAAGCTCATCGAGGAGAAACAGCGGTGGTCGCAGGAGCTCGAGGAAAAAGTGCGCGAGAAGACCGGCGAGCTGTCGAGGATCCACGAGCAGATCCTGCAGATTGAAAAGATGACCTCGCTCGGGAAGCTCGCCGCGACGGTCGCCCACGAGCTGAACAATCCCCTGGAGGGGATTCTGACCTATGCCAAACTGATCGTCAAGCAGCTGCGGAAGGTGGAGTTCGATCAGGCCCGGTCGCAGGAAATTCAGGACGAGCTTGCCCTGATCATACACGAAACCGACCGCTGCGGGAATATTGTGAAGAACCTGCTTTTCTTTTCGCGGAAGCAGGTCGGAGAGTTTGCGCTGGTCCCGGTCTTCGACATCGTCGAGAAAGCCCGCCGGCTGGTGAACCATCACTTCCAGATCTCCAACGTGAAATTCGAATACGAGAGCTCCCGGGAGGACGCAAAGCTCATGTGCGACGAGCACCAGATCCAGCAGGCGCTGGTTGCGCTCTTTGTGAACGCGGTCGAAGCGATGCCGGAAGGGGGCGCGCTCCGCGTGAAGGTGCATCAGGAGGCGGGCGACCTGCCTCTCACGATGACCATCAGCGACTCGGGGTCGGGCATCGCGGAAGAAGACCTGTCGCATATCTTTGAACCTTTTTTTACGACGAAGAAGGAAGGAAAGGGAGTCGGCCTCGGCCTCTCGGTCGTCTACGGCATTGTGGAACGGCATGGGGGGACCATCGAGGTCGCGTCGAAACCAAACCAGGGAACATCGTTCACCATTACGTTCCCCCCTCTTGAGCTGGCCCCCAGCCCGGAACAGCATGGTTCCCGGGGAGCCGGAGCGGAACAGCACTAAACGCAGGAGATTGCAATGACATCACCCGTAGCCATCTTGATCGTGGACGACGAAAAAATCGTCCGGGAATCGCTCTCGAAGTGGTTCAAAGAGGACGGTTATATCGTCGGAACGGCCGAAAACGCCGCAGAGGCGCTGAAACAGCTTCAGACCCGGACGTGGGAGATCATTTTGCTCGATATCCGGATGCCCGGCATGGACGGCATGGAACTCCAGCAGAGAATCCGGGAAATCGACTCGTCGGCGACGATCATTTTCATCACCGCCCATGCGTCGGTCGACACGGCCGTGAAGGCGCTGAAGGCGGGAGCATTCGACTACATCGCCAAGCCGATCGATCCCGATTACCTCTCGCACCTCATTCAGAATGCGGTCAAACAGCGTTCCCTCGCCGGGGAAAATCTCCGTCTGAAGGAACAGATTTCGGAATTCGCCAAAATCGAGGAAATCGTCGGCAATTCCCCCCAGATCAAAAAGGTCTTCGAGATGATCAACACAGTCGCAAAAACCGATACGACTGTCATGATCCGGGGCGAAAGCGGCACCGGAAAGGAACTGATCGCCCGGGCCATTCACGCCAACAGCGAGCGGCGCTACTTCCCGATCGTCGCGATCAACTGCGGGGCCCTCCCCGAAGGGATCCTGGAAAGCGAGCTCTTCGGGCACGAACGGGGCGCCTTCACCGGCGCGCAGTACCGGCGCAAGGGCAAGCTGGAGCTGGCCGACGGCGGAACGCTCTTCCTCGACGAAGTCGGCAACATCAGCATGAAAACCCAGATGGACCTTCTCCGTGCGATCGAGACGAAGCAGTTCACCCGGGTCGGCGGCAACGAAACGATCAGCGTCGACTTCCGCACCATCTGCGCGACCAACCGCGACCTCGAGAAAGCGGTACAGGAGGGAACCTTCCGCGAAGACCTCTATTACCGGCTGAACGTCTTTTCGATCGTCATTCCCCCTCTCCGCGAGCGGAAGTCCGACATTCCCCTTCTGGCCAACTATTTTGTGAAAAAGTACGGCCAGACGATGGGAAAACCGATCACCTCGATATCCTCGGAGGCGATGGACGTCATCATCAAATACAACTGGCCCGGCAACATCCGTGAACTTGAGAACGCCATCGAACGCGCAATGGTCGTCGGCAAGCCGCCCTGCATCCGGCCGCACGATCTCCCGTTCCAGCTCTCGGAGCGGGCCGACGCCCCGTCGCTCGGATCGCTCGCGGCCATGGAAAAAAACCATATCGCGGAAATTCTGGCGGCGAACAACTGGAATATTTCCCGGTCGGCTGAAACGCTTCAGATCGACCGTGTGACGTTGTATAACAAAATCGAGAAGTACGGCCTGAAAAAGCCTCAGTGACGAGGTCAATCCACATCCTGAACGCGACGTCGCTGCCGGCAAACGACCTCGAATACCTGAGCCGCTCGGTGGAGGGTGTTTTCGGCATCGCCGCACAGATGACCCACAGCCATCTGGAGCTCGAGAAAGCCTTCGACGGATCCCGGCGCCAGTTCAGCTCCACCGCACTCCTCTCCCAGATCATCACCCGGGCCGATTCCACACCGGGCAAATTCATCGGCCTGGTCGACGTCGACCTGTTCGTCCCGATCCTGACGTTCGTCTATGGTGAAGCGCAGTTCGACGGCCGTGCGGCGGTCGTCTCCACCTACAGGCTGGCCAATCAGTTTTACGGCGTCGAGGCCGACGCGGTGCTTCTCCGACGGCGCCTCGAAAAAGAAATCATCCACGAACTGGGCCACACGTTCGGCCTCTACCACTGCCGGCAGTTCGAATGCGTGATGCGCTCCTCCACCTATGTCGAGGAAATCGATCTCAAACGGCACGAGTTCTGTCCACAGTGTTTCGACTATCTCCGCAGGAACCTCGATTCGCTTCTCGGTGTCTGAATATCACACTTGCAAAAACCAAAAATCCGGCTTTCAAAAATGATAATAAAACGCGAAATAGAGGCCTCCTGAACAGATTTTTCGGGAATTTCGACTTCTTCCCGAATGGAATGATTCTTGTACAATATGAACAGGATTTGAGCACAAACGCATATTTCCAGAAAGGATATTTTTCCATGCCGGTATCTAAGGCAGAGCCTGTACAGCGAAAGATGGTCACGATCGACGGAAACGAAGCCGCCGCCTACGTCGCACACAAACTGAATGAAGTGATCGCCATTTACCCCATCACGCCCTCCTCCCCCATGGGGGAATGGTCGGACGAATGGTCGTCGATCGGCAGGCAGAATCTCTGGGGCACCGTGCCGCTCGTCGTCGAGATGCAGAGCGAGGGCGGCGCCGCCGGGGCGGTGCACGGAGCTCTCCAGGCCGGCGCTCTCTCCACCACCTTCACCTCCTCGCAGGGGCTCCTCCTCATGATCCCGAATATGTTCAAGATCGCGGGGGAGCTCACCTCCACGGTCTTCCACATCGCCGCCAGAACAGTCGCCACCCACGCCCTCTCCATCTTCGGCGATCACAGCGACGTCATGGCCGCGCGGTCGACGGGCTGGGCGATGCTCTGTTCCAACTCGATCCAGGAAGTGATGGACATGGCGCTGATCGCGCAGGCCGCCACGCTCGAGGCCCGCGTTCCGTTCATGCACTTTTTCGACGGCTTCCGTTCCTCCCATGAAGTGATGAAGATCGAACAGCTGGCCGATGCGGATTTTCGCGCGATGATCGACGATTCGCTGATTCGCGCACACCGGAGTCGGGCACTCTCCCCCGACCGGCCCGTTCTCCGCGGCTCCGCCCAGAATCCGGACGTCTTTTTCCAGGGACGCGAAGCCGTCAATCCCTATTATGCCGCCTGCCCGGGCATCGTCCAGAAAACGATGGACCGGTTCGCGAAGACCGTCGGCAGATCGTACCGGCTGTTCGACTACATCGGCGCACCGAACGCCGAACGCGTCATCGTCATGATGGGGTCCGGGGCCGAAACGGCGCAGGAAACCGTTGAATACCTGATGAAGAAGGGGGAAAAAATCGGCCTTCTCAAAGTCCGGCTCTACCGCCCCTTTGCCATCGAACATTTTCTGAAAGCCCTTCCTTCCACCACGACCTCGATCGCAGTCCTCGACAGAACGAAGGAGCCGGGAAGCACCGGCGACCCGCTCTATCTCGACGTGATCACGGCGCTCGCCGAAGGCGCCGCGGGCGGAATCTCCCGGTTTACCGTTCCCCCGCGCGTCGTCGCCGGACGGTACGGCCTCTCTTCGAAGGAGTTCACCCCCGCGATGGTCAAGACGGTCTTCGACGAGCTCAAAAAACCGGCCCCGAAGAATCACTTCGTCGTCGGCATCACCGACGACGTCGGGAAGACCCATCTGGAGTATGACCCGGAATTCTCGACCGAGCCGGACGATGTCATCCGGGCGATTTTCTACGGTCTCGGCGCCGACGGAACGGTCAGCGCGAACAAGAATTCCATCAAGATCATCGGCGAAGACACGGACTTTTTCGCCCAGGGATACTTCGTGTACGATTCCAAGAAATCGGGATCGACCACGACCTCGCATCTCCGGTTCGGTCCGCGGCCCATCCATTCTACCTACCTTGTGAGCCTGGCGAATTTCGTCGCCTGCCATCAGTGGTTCTTCCTGGAGAAGTTCGACATGCTCCAGAACATCGTCCCCGGCGGGACGTTCCTTCTCAACAGCAGTTACGGCCGGGACGAGGTATGGGCACAACTGCCGCGGCACATCCAACAGCAGTTGATCGACAAAAAACTGAAGTTCTACGTCATCGACGCCTACAAGGTGGCGCGCGAAACGGGCATGGGGGGAAGAATCAACACCATCATGCAGACCTGTTTCTTCGCAATTTCCGGTGTGCTCCCCCGGAACGAAGCGATCGAGGCGATCAAACATTCGGTCGAAAAGACCTACGGCAAGAAGGGAGAGGAAATCGTCCGTCAGAACTTCATGGCGATCGATAAGACCCTCGCGAACCTCTTCGAGGTGACCATCCCGTCGACGGTCTCCAGCCAGAAGGGAATGCCGGACACGGTATCACCGCAGGCACCGGCGTATGTCCGGTCCGTGACGGGGAACATCATCGCGGGCTTTGGCGACAGGCTTCCGGTCAGCGCCATGCCGGTGGACGGCACGTTCCCGGTCGGAACCGCGCAGTGGGAAAAACGGAATATCGCCCTCGAGATTCCGGTCTGGGAACCGGACATCTGCATTCAGTGCAACAAATGCGTCCTCGTCTGTCCCCACGCCACCATCCGGGTGAAGGTCTACGACGGGAAAGATGCGGCCGCCGCCCCGGCGACGTTTAAGTCGATGGAGTTCAAAGGCAACGAGTACAAGGGAATGCGCTATACGATACAGGTCGCACCGGAAGACTGCACCGGGTGCGGTCTCTGCGTCGACATCTGTCCGGCGAAGAGCAAATCGCAGACGAAGGTGAAGGCGATCAACATGAAGCCCCAGCCTCCGCTCCGGGACAGCGAGCGCATCAATTACGAATTTTTCCTCGGGATACCGGACACCGACCGGCGCGGCGTGAAGCTCGACACGGTAAAGGGGTCACAGTTCCTCCAGCCCCTCTTCGAATATTCGGGGGCCTGTTCCGGATGCGGCGAAACCCCCTATGTCAAACTGGTGAGCCAGCTCTTCGGGGACCGGATGATCGTCGCCAACGCGACCGGCTGTTCCTCGATCTACGGCGGCAATCTGCCGACGACGCCCTGGACGACGAACCGGGACGGGCGCGGGCCGGCGTGGGCGAACTCCCTGTTCGAGGACAACGCAGAATTCGGGCTGGGCATCAGGCTGACGGTCGACAAACACACCGAAATCGCCCGGGAGCTGGTGCGGAAGCTTGCAGGCCCGATCGGTGAAACACTTGCGACCGCACTTCTGAACGCGATCCAGACCGACGAAGCCGGAATCTATGAACAACGCGAGCGGGTCGGCCTGCTGAAGACAAAACTCCTCGAAATCGGCACGCCGGACGCCGTGAACCTGCACAGTCTTGCGGACAACCTCGTGAAACGGAGCGTCTGGATCATGGGTGGCGACGGCTGGGCGTATGACATCGGGTACGGCGGGCTCGATCACGTCCTCGCGTCGGGCCGGAACGTGAACATTCTGGTCCTCGACACCGAGGTGTATTCGAACACCGGCGGGCAGATGTCGAAATCCACGCCCCGGTCCGCGATAGCGAAATTCGCCGCCGCCGGGAAGTCCGGGGCGAAGAAGGATCTTGCGATGCTCGCGATGACGTACGGCAATGTCTATGTCGCAAAGATCGCGATGGGCAGTAACGACATGCAGACGGTGAAGGCGATCCTGGAAGCGGAGGCGTACGATGGTCCCTCGCTCATCATCGCCTACAGTCACTGCATCGCGCACGGGATCAACATGACCCGGGGGATGCAGAATCAGAAAATCGCCGTCGACACCGGATACTGGCCGCTGTTCCGGTACAATCCCGCGCTGGAAACCGAAGGCAAGAATCCGTTCAAGCTGGAATCCAAAGCGCCGAAGATCCCGCTCGCTGAATTCACCCAGCTGGAAACGCGGTTCAAAATGCTCGAGAAGAGCCATCCGGAGAGGGCGAAACAGCTGAGCGCGCTCGCCCAGAAGGATGTGTTCCTCCGGTGGAAGGTATACGAGCACCTCTCGCAGGACGGAGACGCGGATGTGAAGGAAGCTCTGGCCTCCGCGCAGAAATCGGTCCCGGCCGGAGAGGCTTCGGCCTGACAATGAACCGCGGGACACAAATTAACCGACACAGTAAAAGTCTGTCAGGAACCACAAGGTGACACACATGGATCTCTCAACGACATATCTCGGTCTCGAGCTCAAGAACCCGATCGTGCCGTCCGCCGGACCGCTCTCCCGTTCGCTCGATTCGATGAAGCGTCTCGAGGAGGCGGGGGCTTCCGCGATCGTCATGTATTCGCTCTTCGAGGAGCAGATTGCCCACGAAACGGCGGAAATGTATCACTATCTGTCGTACGGGACGGAGAGTTTCGCCGAGGCGCTCACGTACTTTCCGGAACTCCAGCAGTACAATCTGGGACCGGAGGAATATGTGGAGTTCATCAATCGCGCCAAATCGGCACTCAAGATTCCGGTGATCGGCAGTCTGAACGGGATTTCCGTCGGCGGCTGGATCAAATACGCCAAGAAAATCCAGGAAGCCGGCGCCGATGCGCTCGAGCTGAACATTTACTACATCCCGACAGACCCGGAGCTCCGGGGGATCGATGTGGAGGACAGGTATCTTGAGGTGCTGTACGCGGTGAAGGAAACCGTGACGATCCCGGTGGCTGTCAAGCTGAGCCCGTTCTTCAGCTCCATGGCGCACATGGCGCGGAGGCTCGACCGTGCGGGGGCCAACGGCCTTGTTCTTTTCAACCGGTTTTATCAGCCCGACATCGCCCTCGAAAGCCTCGAGGTGACCCCCAACGTCATCCTGAGCACGCCGCACGCGCTCCGACTCCCGATGCGCTGGATCGCAATTCTGTCCGGCAACGTGAAGGCGAATCTCGCGGCCACCGGCGGCATCCACACCGCAGAAGACGTCCTCAAGATGCTCATGGTCGGTGCGGATGTCACCATGATGTGTTCCTCACTCCTCAAGAACGGTCCGGGGCATCTCGCCTCCGTCCTGGCCGACCTGGAACGCTGGATGAACGACCACGAGTACATTTCCGTACAGCAGTTGAAGGGGAGCATGAGCCAGCGGTCCATCGCCGACCCGTCTGCCTTCGAACGGGCCAATTACATGAAAGCACTACACAGTTACAAATAAGAAAGGTGTATGCTATGAGCGTCTTTTTCAGCCGACAATGCGAATATGCCCTTCAGGCGGTCATGTACATCGCCCTGAAACCCGACCATGAGATGACATCGATCCGGGAACTTGCGACGTCGCTCAATATTCCCTACCACTTCCTCGCAAAAATCCTGCAGGATCTCACCCACAAGGGGCTTCTCTCGTCTCTCAAGGGATCGTCAGGCGGCTACATGCTCGCCACACCGAAACAGTCGCTCACCGCCTACCAGATCGTGGAGGCAATCGACGGTTCGGAATTCCTCACAAAATGCATTATCGGATTCCCGACCTGCTCAAGCGAGACGCCCTGTTCAATCCATGAGGACTGGGCGAAATTCCGGGAACAGCTTCATGCGATTCTGAAACGGACAAGCGTCGTGGAAATGGCGCTGGCGATGAAGAAACCGGCCTATCATCATACTCCCGAAGAGAAATCCTGAACAGTCCCCCCCGAACCGCTTCCGGAGAGAACGCCAATGCCGATCTATGAATACCGGTGCCGCGAATGCGCGGCCACGTACGAGGTACTCCACCTCGGAAGGGAAACCGCGGCCGACGTCGTCTGCCCTTCCTGCGGCTCGCACCAGGCGACCCGGCTGATTTCCGCTCCCGCCGGCGTGGCGATAAAGCAAGAGAGCGAGTGTTCCCCTTCCGACTGCCGGGCCGGCGGGGGATGCTGTGGAGGCGACTGCGGACTCAACTGACGACCCGGTAAGGCACCGGGGAAGAGATAAAAAATCCCGTTCCGGAACCCGGAACGGGATTTTTGTTTACGACCCTTTCGGCACGGATCGCACCCAGGTGCCGAAATTCTTCAGCTCCTCCATACGGCAGGACCACACAAGCTCCCCGTTCCAGAGCGTCACATCCGGGCACCCGTCGCACATGTTCTGAGCTCCGTTCGGGAGAAAATCGACCGGCTGGATGATCATCACCGACTGGTAATGGACCCTTCTGAACAGCTTCCAGGGACGGAGCAGAACGGCTTTCAGGAAACGCGACATGATGCCCCGCATTCCCCTGTCGAAAAGGGAAAGGATCATCATGCTCTTTCCGAGCCGGGTCTGGGAGGGTTTCGAGTAGGCGAGATAGCGGCCGGTAAAGAGGTGATGGAATGTCTGGATGATTTCCATGAACTTCGGGCCGACATATCCGAATATTTCTCCCTCAGCGCCGAGCCGGCCGGTGAGCAACCACTTGAAGGAATCCGGTTTTTCGGATCCGTTGAGGTACGCGCACGGCGTGAATTCTGGAAATTTCGTCCTGATTGTCTGGACCACCTGCGGCGACTGCATTGCGATATTGCGCGCGGAGGTTTCGCTGTAGACGAGGGCTCCCATATCGACTTTCTTGCCCCCCGCGTACCAGTCGAACGGAAGGGCGGGAACGGCCGCGCGGTACAGGATAAACACCATGACATTCACCCTGTCGATATGCTGTGCGGCCCACTCGACCATGGCGGGAACGTACTGCAGGGTATCCTCGTAGACCGTGGAATTGAAGGCGCACGAAAGACCCCCGACCTCCTTCAGCATGTTCGCAAAATGGAGGCGGAGTTCGTTTAGGTCGAGTTCGTTCTTATCCTTCCATTTGGGCCTCCCCTGTTTGCTGTCGATATGGAAGGTGAACCCGTAGGCGCCGGCCCGTTTCAGGTTCCGGAGGAGTTCCATCGTCAGAAGACCGCCGTTCGTATTGATGATCGGCTTGAAGCCCATCCCGGCCACCATCTCAACGATATCGACAATCTGGGGATGCATGAGCGGATCCCCTCCCGCGATGGAGACACCGTCGGAAATCCTGAGCCGCTTGAATGTTTTCAGCTCTTCCCGGATGTCGTTCAGGGTTTTGTTGCTTCGGGGGACATTCTCGCGGTAACAGCCGTCGCATGCCAGGTTGCACGAGGACGTCGGTTCAAGCCAGACAATGGAATTGTCCGGCAACGTCCAGGGCAAACGGTACAACTGCCGGTGATCGATCGTTGCGGTCTGATGCATGGTACCTCCATTGATGATAGTTCAACAAAAACAGACGCGGCAACTGCCGTCAGTCGCGCGTCCGGCTGTAGTAGTCGGCCATGATGACGCCGAGAGCAACCGAAAGAACCTTGGCGTCGCTTTTATCCGCCCGCGAGGGTATGAGGATCGGGACCCGTGCTCCCACGATGACATGTGCGAGACGGAGCCCGGCAAAGAATGTCGTGCTTTTTGCGAGACTGTTCGCCGATTCGATATTGGCGGCGATGAGGATCTCCGCGTGCCCGGCGACCCGGGAGGCAATCGCCTTTTCGGACGCCGCATCCTCGGAGATCGCATTGTCCAGACCGAACGGTCCGTCGACGATACAGCCTTTGATCTGCCCGCGCTCGTTCATCTTCGACAATGCGGCGGCGTCGATCGTCGATGGAAGATTCGGCAGGACGAACTCGGTTGCCGAGAGAACGGCGACCTTCGGGTTCATGTTGCCCAGCGCATGGGCCACATCCACCGCGTTCCGTATCAGTTCAACCTTGTTGCCGAGATCTGGCGCGAGCGTCATGCCGCCGTCGGTGATCATGATGAACCTGTTGTCACGCCGTGGGGGAAATTCGAGGATGAAAATATCGGAGAGAAGCCGCCCCGTTCTGAGGCCCGACTCTTCCCGGAGCACTTCGCGCATCATCGTCGAGGTATCGACGCCCCCCTTGAGGAGTATGTCCCCCTTCCCTTCCCGGATCAGCCCGACGGCGCCGCGAAGCGCTTCGGCAACGGAGCCCGCCGGGTGTACGTCGAAATCGTGAAGATCCGGCAGTGCCGCCGAGATCGCCGCGGCATCCCCGACCAGCACGGGGCGGGCAAGACGCCGATCGATCATGTTCCGGATGGCGAGGAATGTTTCGGCATTGTTCGGGTTGACAACCACGACCCGTTTCGCGCCGGCCGCAGAGGCGGCGGCAGTCAGTTCTTCAAAATTTTTTATCATCCGGGATATTCCTCTTCCGTTTCCTGACCGCACAGAACACGCGACACCCCCTCCGCGAGGGCCTTCATTTCATCATCCCCGGCATGGACGAATACCGGGGCAAGAAACCGGACTCTCTCCGTTATCAGCGATATCAGCCGTTTCGCATATGCTCCGCCGCCCGTAAGAATGATCGCATCGACCGAGCCTTTCACGACCGTTGCCATGGCGCCGATCTCCTTGGCGATCTGGTATGCCATCGCTTCGAGAACCGCGGCGGCCGCCGTATCACCCCCGGCAATCCGGGTCTCCGTCTCTGCCAGTGAATTCGTACCGAGATACGCCACGAGCCCTCCCGCGCCCATGACCATTCGTCTCATTTCCCGCTCGGAGAGCCCGTTCTCCATGATATAGCTGATAAACTGCTGAAGCGGCAGGCCTCCGGTCCTTTCGGGTGAAAACGGGCCGTCGCTCGCCGCGTCATTGACGTCGACGATGCGGCCTCCGCTGACCGGCGCGACAGAGATGCCGCCGCCCATATGCGCGACAATGCACGAAACGCCGCTCAACGGACGGTTGAGCTGTGCGGCGCCCCACCGGGCTGCGGCGTGAATATTCAGCGCATGGGAAAGACTCCTGCGCCGTATCGCCGGATGTCCGGAATAATATGCCAGGGGCTCAAATTCGTCGACCGACACGGGGTCCACCATGAAAGCCGGACAGCCATGCTGTCGGGCCAGGCGGTCAGCAATCGCACAGCCGAGGTTCGAGGCATGCTCACCCTGAATATTCGCCCGGGCGTCCCTGAGAACCGTTTCGGTGATCCGGTAGACGCCCCCTTTCACCGGCTTGAGCAGACCGCCGAGGGTTGCAACCGCGTCGAATTTTTCCTGCCGCGCCGCCGACCATGCGGCACAGAGGCCGAGCCGCATCTCACACTGGTTCCAGAGCGGGCCAAATGCGGCCAGTGCCGCCGCTTCGTGCCGGAATGTTTCCGCCCCGAGCACGGTTCCCTCTTTCAGGACCGCGATCTTGGTCGACGTCGACCCGGGATTCACCGCCAGAATGGTGAAGAGTTTCGGCATCTCCGGACGGACGTCAGGCTCCGGCCCGCACCGCGGTCTGTTCGCGCTCCGGCGCGGCGGATCCGTTCCCCTGTTTCGACTGGATATATCTGTGAATTGCCCCCGCCGCGGTCTTGCCGTCGCGCATTGCGAGAATAACCGTTGCCCCGCCGCGCGAGAGATCGCCTCCGGCGAAAATTCCCTCACGGCTGGTCCCCTGTTCTTCGTTGATCACCACCGTGCCACGTTTGCTGGTCTGCAGACCGGGCGTCGTCGCCTGAATGATGGGATTCGGCTTCTGGCCGATCGCTTCAATGACGGTCTGCACGGGAATGACGTATTCCGAACCCTTGATCGGGATCGGCTTGCGCCGGCCCGAATCGTCGGGTTCTCCCAGCTCCATATTCTGACACTCGATGCCGGAGACCCAGTTGTTTCCGTCGTTGATGATGCGGACGGGGTTCGTCAGCAGGATAAATTCGATGCCTTCCTCTTCCGCGTGGTGAATTTCCTCCTCACGCGCGGGCATCTCTTCCCGTGAGCGCCGGTAGATGAGATAGGCCTTTTCAGCGCCGAGGCGCCGGGAGGTTCTCACCGCGTCCATCGCGGTATTTCCTCCGCCGATGACGGCAACCTGTTTCCCGTACTTGATCGGCGTATCCGACTCCGGGAAGCCGTAGGCCTTCATCAGATTCACCCGGGTGAGAAATTCGTTCGCAGAATATACGCCGCTCAGGCTCTCGCCGGGAATTCCCATGAAGGTCGGAGTTCCCGCGCCGGTGCCGAGAAACACCGCGCTGAATCCCCATTCATCGAAAAATTCGTCGATCGTCGCAGTCCGCCCGACCACGAAGTTCGTGTAGATCTCCACCCCGAGGGCCTTGATCCGCTCCGTCTCGAGGTCGAGAATGGTGCGGGGAAGGCGGAATTCCGGAATGCCGTAGCGCAGTACTCCGCCGACTGCATGGAGCGCCTCGAAGATCGTGACGCGGTAGCCGAGTTTCGCGAGCTCGGCGGCGCAGGTCAGTCCCGACGGACCGGACCCGACGATCGCAACTTTTTCCTTCCGCTGTTCGGCAATAACGGGGGGAACGAAAAGGTTGAATTTCATCTCGTAGTCCGCAACGAACCGCTCCAGCTTCCCGATGGCGACCGGCAGATGTTTCTTGCCCAGGGTGCAGACGGCCTCGCACTGCGATTCCTGCGGACAAACCCTTCCGCAGATTGCAGGGAGATAGTTGGCTTCGCGGATTTTGTTGACCGCCCCGACGTAATCCTTTTTATAGATAAGCTGAACAAAACTCCGGATATCGATATTGACCGGGCAGCCGTCGGTGCAGACCGGATTTTTGCATTCCAGACAGCGGGCAACCTCGATGAGCGTCCTCTCTTCATCGAGACCGAGCGATACTTCCTTGAAATTGCGGGATCGGTCGGATGCGTCCTGCTCTATGGAGCTCTGGCGCTCGATCTTCATGCGCTCGGACGGTTTCAGCGGATTGACATTATCCATTGGCTACCTCGCGTTCGGCTGGTGTGGAGAGACGGGCATCGGAAATCTTCTCGAGATCGATGTAGGTCCGGTTGCGCATGATCAGTTCATCAAAATCGACCTTGTGACCGTCGAATTCCGGTCCGTCGACGCACGCGAATTTCATCTGCCCGTCGATCGTCACCCGACAGCCGCCGCACATCCCCGTCCCGTCGACCATGATCGCGTTCAGACTCACGAACGTCGGGACGGCATACTGCTTCGTGAGCTGGGCGACGGCTTTCATCATCGGAAGCGGGCCGATCGCATAGACCGCTTTGATCGGATCCGCGCCGAGGATCAGGTCCTTCAGCTGGTCGGTGACAAACCCTTTCCGGCGGTAGGATCCGTCGTCGGTCGTGATGAAGAGCTCGTCGGAGATCGACGCCATTTCGTCCTCGAGGATGATGAGATCCTTCGAGCGGGCGCCGACGATGCTGTAGATCGTATTCCCCGCCTCGCGCAGAGCCTTTGCGATCGGGTAAAGCTCGGCGGTGCCGACACCGCCGCCGACACAGGCAACCGCACCATGCCGTTCGATCGGGGTCGGGTTGCCCAGCGGACCGACCACGTCAAGGATATCCTCCCCCGCCTTCATCCGGGCGAGCATTTTTGTCGTTTTACCGATGGACTGGACGATCAGCGTGATCGTTCCCCGCGCCGCATCACTGTCCACGATCGTAAGCGGAATCCGTTCGCCGTTTTCGGCAATCCGGAGCATCACGAAGTTCCCGGCCAGCCGTTTCCGAGCAATGAACGGGGCTTCAATCACATATTTCGTGATGGTCGGCGAAAGCTCTTTTTTTTCTGTGATCCTGTACATGAGTCTGTTTCCGTGTGATGATACGATGTATTCCCCCGGAGTTATGCCGGCTGGTGAATGCTGTTTGCGATGTCGGTGGCAAGTTTCGCGTATTCCTTCGGCGACAGTTTCTGACGGGAGAGCGGGTAGAGGATGCTGTGATCATCCTCCAGATTCGCGCTGAGCAGGCGGGCAAGATCGTTCGAGGCTTCGATCAGCTCATGGATCGAATTCCCCGTTACCTTGCTCTCCTCGATCTCCTCGACGATTTCCTGGAGGCGGGTGAAGGCGCTCCAGAGTTCCCTCCTGCTTTCACGCATCGCCCGCACCGACTGGCCTGCATACGGCTCGAGCAGCGGGAAAAGATACTGTTCCTCGATTCTGTCGTGTTTTCTCAGAACGGTGTCGACGTACTCCACCACCTGCACAATCGCCGTGAAGGCTTCCGCAAAAAAACCGTAGAGCCGGATCGATTCCGCCGATCGCTGAAGTTTTGCAACCTGCTGAATCCCCTCGTCCCTGTCGTGCATTAATATTTCAAACGGATCCTGAACCTGTTTCACTCTTCTGTCTCAATTCAAAATGATACATCTTCTGTCTGCCGGATCCCCATTTTGTTCACCGGCCGGGATTTCATCACGCATGGGGCTTCCGGACGATCGGGGAATGGCCGGATTCCAATTTTTCCGCCACTGTTGAATTTCTTCACACCCACACATACTAATAACATCAACTCATGTGCCAGTCGGATTACCGGCGGAATGGGAATGCAGTTCACACGAAACGGATGTTTTTAACCATTTATGATGGAAAACGGGGGAAATCCGTGCGGGGTTTCTCAATGGTGAAAGCTCGAAAAAACAGACCTTTCAGAAGTGAGAAGTAACTGATGAACGAGCCGCTGTTGAAAATCACCTCAGCAGAGTCTGGGCCAGCGCTTCAACCGGAATGATACCGCTTCTCCGCAGGTACATTTCGAGCGCCTTCACCGCCGCTTTTTTGGGACCGAATTCCTTCCGGAAGGGGGCGGCGATGCAATCCGCCTTCGTCTTCGGTTTCGGGAGCGAATCATCCATCAGAACAAGCGAGAAGGAGGTTAGATGTTCGAACCGCTTCTGCTGAATCAGCTCATGCATGCCGTCTTCGGAAACGACGATGATCGCCGAGGGATTTTCGATGGCGGTATAGTTGATCTCATGGGGCGACAGAACCACCTCCGAGATCGAAAAACCTGAACCCTGCGTCACGGGATTGTCGTTTTTCTGGGTGCAGTGGAGACCGCAGAGGATGGCGGATTCGGCAAGGGCCCGGGCGGCGGACTGGACCCGTTCGCCGGCACTTCCGGCCAGAATAATGCCGGTCCGGTCCTTCAACCGGGCGGTATATTCCTGCTGAAGAAGCCGCGGCATCGATACCGTGCATCCTTTTCCGAACTTGTCTCTGTAGGCGGTGCCGAACGACGGCCGGAGGGCCTTTTCGCTCAGGATCCCCATCGAATGCCCCTGCCGTTCCATCGCTTCGGAAAGGCTCCGGCCGGAGAGTTCGTTTTTTTCGACGGCGTGCTCGGTGCAGAGCTCCACGACCTCGACAAGCGCAAATCCGGGATGTTGAATTGCGCGGGCGATCGTTCCCGACAGATCGGGATCGGTGGCCAGCTTGCGCGCGACGAACTCGCCGTTGGCGTCGACCATGACCCGGCAGAGATCGAGCGGCGGTACGATGTTGCCCATCGGCGTCGTCGGGGTGATGAATTCCAGGGGTGAGAACGCCGAGTGCTGTCCACCCGTCATGCCGAAGAGGAAGTTGTTGCAGAGGATGACGGTGACGTCGGCGTTCATGAGCGCCGCGTTCACAAGGTGGAGGAGACCGATCATGGCGCCGCCGTCCCCGATGAGGACCACCGTCTTGAGGCCGGAGTTGTTCAGAACGCTGTCGGCCAGTTCGATACCGGTTGCGAAGGCGGTAGAGCGCCCGTGGGTGGTATGAACGGTATGGAGTGTCGGAAAAAGCGCGTCGGCAAGACCGATACAGCCGATATCGGTGACAAGACAGATTCTGTCGGGCTGGAGACCGGTTTCGCGAAGCGCCTCATCCAGCTTCCGGAGAACGTGAGAATGGCCGCATCCCTTGCAGAACGGCATTGTGCAGTTTTCCCGGAGATAGTTCACGGGCGGTTGTTCGGTCATGGTTGTCATAATGCGTCCAGTATTTCATGCGGGGTGATCATGGAACCGATTTTGTTCACGCCGATTATTTTCTTGCCGGGGAGCAGGGGCGCCAGGACACTGCGGTACTGGCCCGACATGTTTTCCTCGGCGATCACCACTTTGGAGACCCGCTCGGCGGCGCGGATGATCTGTTTTTCCGGGACGGGGAAGAGGGTCAGGATGTTCATCGACGATACATGCCGGCCTTCCCGCCGAGCTATGCCGACGGCGTCCTTCATCGCGCGGGCGGTGATCCCGAAGCTGATGACAAGCGTGTCGGCCTCGGTCTGGAAATCGCGCTTCACAAGCGCGAGTCCGTCGCGGCGGTGGCGGATTTTTTCCTCCAGGTGGAGAAGAACTTCGAGCGTTTCCGGGTCGTTCTTCTTGAGGAGACCGGATTTATTGTGGGCGGAACCGGTCATCGTCACCTTCAGCGGTCCCCCGACTTCGGCAAACGGCGGAATGTCTTCAATTCCCTCGAAATTGTATGTCCGGTAGGCTTTTCCCGGGTCGGCCTTTCCCGTGCCGCGAGACGCCGCTTCCAGCGTCGCGAGCGCGTCGTAATTCACCGATTCCAGGGTCATGCCGACCTCCTTGTCGGTCAGCAGGACAACCGGAGTCCGGAGAATTTCGGACCACGAAAAGGCCAGCATGGAAAGCTCGAAGCATTCCAGCGGGGTGCTCGGCGCCAGCACCGGGATGGTATATCCGCCGCTTGTGCAGAATTCGGTCAGGAGGATGTCTCCCTGCGCACCCTGCGTCGCGCCTCCCGTGCTCGGTCCGAGCCGCTGGACGACGGCGATCACCACGGGAACTTCGGTCATCACCGCGTACTGGAGCGTTTCGACCATGAGCGCCCAGCCGGGACCGGAGGTGGCGGTCATCGACTTGTACCCGCGCATCGAGGCGCCGACGCAGTAGGCAAGCGCCGAAATCTCGTCGGGAGCGCTCACTGCGAGGTCCCCCTGTCCCTGCAGGAGTTCGATCATCCGGTGGTAAATACCTGAGGCGGGGGTGATGGGATAGCCGGCGAAGAAACGACAGCCGGAGCGGATCGCGCCCTCGGCAATCATCTGATTGCCGGTCCGGAGGGCATATTGCGGCAGAAGTGATTTCATTGTAAAGGGAACCTCGGTTTCGTCGTCGATGAGAATCCGGTTGAACAAACAAAAAGCCGTCCCCTGCCGGAAACGGCTCCACGCTTATGAGCAATCTGTACACACGGTTTCAGCAACTCCTGTCATACCTCTTACGAAGTTTTCTGCGGCGGGGATGATGCCTCGTATTTGGAGGGACATTTGGTCAGAATCTCGGAAGCGTGAAATACTCTGCCGTCCGCACGGCCTTTGACGACAATCGCCGTGGCGAGTTCGAAATTGTTCGGTTTTGCACCGTCGTAGACGACCTGCATCACGGTTCCCGCCTCGTCCTTCATAAAAAAAGAAAACTGCCCCTTCCCGGCGTCAAACCGGGATTCCTGTCCCCGCTGCCATTCTCCCTTCACCTGGATTTTTTTGTGCGTATCGATGGCGGTACGGAAATCGGCATACTCCACGTTCGTCTGAAGGAACGAGGAGGCGCCGAAAATGATCGCCCCGACGATGACCGCGCCGCCGATGAGAAGCTTGATATTCATGACCTGCTCACTGCCTCAGATCCTTTTCGAGACGGGCAACCTTCCGGTCGAGCCGCCAGAGATAGAAAAAAATGCCGGCCCAGCAGATCAGGACGATCAGCAGGACGGTATACAGCGCGTGGTCGGCGAGAAATTCGTACATTCAATCCCCTTCCTTCGAATGATGATGTGCGAGCCGGAGAACCCGGATTTTGATGTTCAGCATCCAGACGAAGAGCATGGTGAATCCCGCCAGCGAGGAGAGAAACACCGCCAGCATGCTCCCGTTCATGTGCACTTTCCCCTCGGCATTGACAATCGGTTCGGGATGGAGACTTCCGATGATCCTCGGGACGATAAAAATAAAAAACGGGACCGTGACGCCGGCGATGACCGCGTACACGGCGGAGAGTGCCGCCCGTTTTTCATCGGACGGAATCGCAGACCGGAGTGCGAAATAGGCGCCGTAAATCAGGAGGAGCACAATGATCGATGTCTCCCGGGGATCCCAGTTCCAGAAAGATCCCCAGTTGAATTTTGCCCAGACCGATCCGGTGATCGTGGCCAGAACGCAGAAGAGCAGGCCGAGCCCCGCGCTCGCGACCGCCTTCAGATCGTCGGCGGTCTCCTTTGAACGGAGATATCTGATGCTGAACACCATGGAGGTCAGAAATGCCACCACCGTCACCCACGACATCGGCACGTGAAAGAAGAGAATCCTCGCCTTTTCACCGAGACCCGGAATCACCGGAAACTCGTTCCACGACTGCGGGGCCGGAACCACCGGGAACAGCAGCGCGGCGCAGATCACCAGGCCAAGCCAGCACCCCAGCACGATTTTCAACGCGGTATTCATTGTATTCCCTGATACGGCAAGGTCTGTGCCAACCTCGGGCGGAAATCCCTCCCTTTTTCGGTTATCTGCGGCCGGACTCTTTCATTCATGAAAAAAACAGGGGGCTCTTCTTGCACACCTGACAATCGCAGGAGGCGCTACGGTTCATAAAAATTCGACTGCGTCCCGTGACAGACGCCGTTCATACTGCAGTTGTTCGTCTGATACAGCGTCGGCCCCGCGGCCTTCGCGAAACCGGTCACGACAAGCTTGTCATACACCCCGGTGCCGTTATAATTGTAGGGCGAAACATCCGTCGCATAGCCGATGAGCCGCGATCGCTTCGCGCCGTGCGGCACCGCCACATGGCAGGTGACGCACTTGATGGACGGATCCTGATGAATCACGGCGTCATGCACGTTGTTCAGGAACGAGATCCCGCTGAACATCGGATGGCAGTTTGCGCAGAACAGATCGTTCTGCCAGTTGTTTTTGTTGTTTTTGATGTCGTCGAGCGACCAGAGTGTTCCGAAGGCGTTCGTCGGCCAGTACTTTCCCCTGCCGGTCAGCATGTACTTTGCATTGGACGCATGCGGTCCCTGCGGAACGGTCGGGCTGGTCGACTCGTCGTTGCCGTGGCAGTCCGAACAGTACATCGTCTGCGTCCCGGCCGCACTCCAGTCGGCTGTCATCTGCTGGGCAGTCAGCGCCTGCGGGATCACCGAGCCGGTCTGGACCGACAGCGCCACCCGGACGGGATGGGCGGACCTGTTGGCCGGATTGAACTCCATGGCCTGATCCGTGCTGTTGACGCCCGAAGGTCCCAGAATCGTCGTTACCCCGTCCGGCACAATCCCGAAGGCGTACGACGAATGACATTTGAAGCAGATCTGATTTTCCTGAACCGACGGCTTTGCATCGGTGTAGTTCGGCGGCTGGGTCCAGCCCGGAGCGGGACCGGGAATCACGCCGTTGACGCCGAGAAGCACGCCGGAGACCGTATTGGTTGCCACCGTATGCAGACCCTTGGTGGCCTGGTGGGAGTTGTGGCAGTCGGGACACTCTGCATGCCGGTTCGCGGCGTCGAGCGACGCCGGTGTGTCGGGGTTCCGGTGCTTGCCCGTCACGGTGTTCGTCGGATGGCGGTAGAGCTTGTCGTAGACGCTCTGAATATTTTTCGTGTTGATGCCGGTCAGCGCACTGCCGTGGCATCCGGCATCGTAGCAGGTATTCTCCTCGACATACCGGAGGAGATACGGAATGCCCTGGCCGTTGTGTGAGACATGACAGCTTCTGCACGACCACTCGCCCAGCAGGGTGGCAGTCTGGCTCCCCGGAGGAGTGTAGGACTGCTGTGAAGTGCGGTGCACGGCGTCCGTCCAGCCGGTTTTGACGTGACAGAAGGTGCAGAGGGCGGCGTTCGCGTTGTTGACCCGGAGAAACTTTCCGTACGTATCGTCGTGCGGATCGTGGCAGGTGATGCATTCCACGGTTCCGTTCGGCGCATCGGGGTCCAGCGCCACCGGCGTCTTCCAGGGCCATTGCCGCGATACCAGCTCGGGATCCTTGATCGCATTGTAGACAAACCCGATGGGATGATCGTCCGTCAGCGAGGTGCCGAGGTTCCCGGCGGATCCCTGCGGTATCGTGGTCACGTTGTTCATCATCGCGATGTTTGTCACGCCCTGATTGTTGTAGACCGCCCCGATCGCCACAGTGCCGTCGTGGCACGAAAGGCAGAGTTTCGACCGGGAGTTCGGCTGATTCGGGGCGTCATACGTCAGGCTCGTGAGATAATCGCTGGAGTAGAGCGTATACTCCTGCGTGCTCATCTGGTGGTTCCAGAGCTGGGTGCTGGCATACTGCCGCGGGACATGGGGCGTGTGACAGAATACGCACAACTGCTGTTCCGTGGAGGCCTTGATGGTGCCGGTGCCCGATACTCCCAGATTGTGTTTTGTGGTCAGCATGATCGACTGGGTCTGGATCTGGGCCTCCGTGAACGAGACGGCCAGAACAAGCGTCACCATGAACAGGACGGAGGTTTTCATCTGATGTACCGGAAGATTTGAATACGGCGGTTGAGCACATCGACGACATAAATATGATCCTGACCGTCGATGCATATGCCGCTGGGGGTCATGAATTCACCGTTTCTGGTTCCTTTCGAACCGACGATGAGAAGAAGCCGCCCCTGGGGATCGAAAATCTGAAAGTTGTCCATCAGCGCATCGGTGACATACCGGTTTCCGTCGGCGTCGAGCGCGATCGATTTCGGCGAAGCAAACCGCCCCGGCACATTGCCGATGTCGCCGAATGACGAGCTGAATTTTCCCGCGAGATCGAATGTCTGGATGCGATAGTTCATCGCATCGACGACGGAGATGCTGTCACGGACGGCCAGCTGAACGGGAAAATTGAATTCCCCCTGCCCTGCCCCGCGCTGACCGAATTCGCCGAGATACGCACCTTTCCGGTCGCAGAGCACGACGGCATGGCGCGCCGCATCCGCAACATACACTTTCTCTCCGGATACCTGAATGCCGGTCGGTCTCTGGAGATGTGCGCTGAACTCAAACCGGGGATCCCGGTCTTCGTTGAATACCGCCACAAGGCCGCGTTCGGAGTCCGTCACGTAGAGGTTGCCCTCCCGGTCGATGGCGCATCCCACAGGAGACCGGAACGGCCCCGATTTCGATTCCGCGATGAAATCGTACTCCTTCTTCGGCAGGTTCAGGCAGTGAACTCCCCGGGCGCCGGGATCCGCCACGTACACGATCCCGTCGGCGGTGACGGCGATGCCGACGGGCTGGACAAGCCAGTGGGACTGCTGTTCGGAGCCGAAAAGAAACCCGATGACTTTTGAGAAAAAGCCTTTTTTCGGCTCGAGCGATTCCATCGACGAGATGGTGCGGAGGTGCTGGATGCGGGCCCGGTCGGGCGCCGAAGGCCAGACGGGATGCGTGGTGTCGTCCTGGGCGCCCGCAAGGAGACGGCAGGAACACAGAACAACCGCCAGGATGAAGGAGCGGTAATGCATGGTCATCGCCCGGTACTATACCAATTATTCAGGCCTAAATCAACAGCGCTAACCGCGAAACGCCGGGGGACCGCCCGACTGGGGCGGTGATCCCCGGGTTCCGCTCTCTCTGGCAAGGGGTTGCAGAGAGGATTTGCATATCTGTATCCGCCGAGGTCGTTCATAGCATCAAAACGGGCGCGAAACGATGAAGCTGATGTCCCGCAGTCTGTCGGGGATCATCGCATGACGGAACTCCAGATGGAACATGAGCGCCCGATACTGGTAATCGAACGAACCGTTCTGCTCCACGAGCTCGCGGTGGAAATACGGGTCGAAGTTTCTCGTATACCGGTAACTCGCATAGAGGCCGCGGAGGAAGAAATTACTGCTTGTGAAGGAAGCATACCAGCCGTAGGTATGGTCAACCGGGGCGGCCGAAAACCAGCTGTACGAGCCGCCGAACCCGATCGAGAAGGGTATATAATAGTGATAGACGCCGTCGAATCCCTGCTGGAGATTTATGCTTCGCTGATCGCGGCTGAAGCTCGACGCACCGCCGTAATTGTCCGCCCGGATATGCAGGGAACTCTGCGACCGGAGGTTGCCGTAGACGACACCGGCCGCATTCACTCCGGCATTCGTGCTCACCGAATTCCACGAGATGGTGTTGATCGTCGATTGCGCGCTCAGGTCGTAGTTGCCGCTGAGGGCGAATCCTCCGAGCGATGTCGAGATGTTGTTCGTGATCCCGCCTTCCCAGATCCGGAAAAGCTCGCTGTATTCCTGCTGGAGGTACCCGACGGAAAATCCGTTCATGATCGTGAATCCGCCGGCGGTTCTCGTGTGTTGGGCGGTCACACCTCCGCCGAAAGTCCGGGTGGGGTTGGACGTGGCCGTACTGATGGAGGCAAAATCGCCGGTCGTGCCGTTCAGGCTCAGGCCGAACTGATAGTTGTCCGCGACGGCGAGGTTCAGACCTTCCGTCGCCCCGACGTTCCGGTAGTTCGTAAAGGCGGAGACGGTCTGGTTTCCCGACATACCGGAGGTAAACCTGAGGCGATCGTTCAGGAGGCCGACGTAGCCGAGCGAACCGGTGAAGGCGCCGTAGTCGCTGTAGCGGTAATATTCCGAACTGACATTGAGGTGCTGGGTGGCGGAGATTTCCTTCGTGCCGGTAAAAATGAGGGAGACGTTCTTCTCGTCGAATCCCGAATAGCGTTCCTGCACGTCGCTGAAGGAGCCGGAAAGGTTGACGGAGGACGCCTGTCCGATCGCGGACGCGGCGGCAAAGGAGAGCTGTTTGCTCGATCCCTCCGACGGCTCGCCTTCGACCGACCAGTCGCGGTCCTGGATATAATAGACGTTGAGTGTCGGCAGAAAGGAAATCTTATCGACGCCGAACTGGATCCGCTGTTCCTGAGAACGGATTTTCGTGTCGAATTCCGAAAGGGTGTCGTACTTGGATTTCGCCGTGATGATGTGATCGCGGGCGGAGAGCTGAAATTTTATGGGAGAAAACTCGAAAAAACTGGCCGTCGCGTCATACGCGTTCCAGTATGTCTGCTGATTGCTGAGCGTCAGTTCCCTGACGTGGGAATCGCCGTAATCGAGGTTGAACGAGGTGTGAATATTGAAGTCGCAGACCCGCTGAGCCAGGATGATGCCGTTGAGGCCGAGGTCCAGCATCGGATTATACCGGAGGCTCGTCGACAGCTGATCGTTGAACTGGAGATCCTGATACTGCTGCTCGTACCTCAGATCCCCGGAGATTCTGGTGATCTGGGCAGACGACCACCAGTGCGCCCCGAAGACGAGGATCACTATCGTGATAACTCTCTTCACATTCCCCTTGCCATTGTGATACGGCCGTTATCTGGCCGGATACAACTTCTCCCGCGCGGGATCACCGCGCGGGAGAGTACTGCTGAGATACCTGCCTGAGCAGGTGCCTGCCGGCGTTACTTCTTGTGGCAGGTGACGCAGAGCTGGCCGTAGTTGCTGGTGTACACGACGCCGATACCGCTGTTCATGTGCGGGTTATGGCAGGAGGAGCACTGCATCATACCGCCGAACAGACGGATGGTCGTGATCTGGCCGGATCCGTTGTTGCCGCTCCACACCGCCGCGCTGGAAGCTGGCGTGTAGAATTCCTGCGGATTGTTCGTCGCAAAGCCGACATAGTCGAAGTTGACCGGATGAACGTGCTGCAGATTGAACTCGCCGCTCACCACGTTCGCCGAATAGCCGACCTGCGTGCTGGTGCCGCCCGTGAGCCCGAACGGTGCCGCAACATACGCGGATGCCGCGAGGATGCCGGTGCTGCCGTCATGACAGCCGAGGCAGAACGCACTGTAGTTGTCCGAGCCAACCGGGTCGGTCACATAACCGCTGGGGATGGTGTTGACATCCTGATAATATCCCCACGTGCGGCCGCTTCCGACCAGCGATTTACGCGCCCAGAGCGGGTTCGCAATGCCGTCTTTCGGTACGTGCGGTGAATGGCAGTACTGACAGAGGCTCTTCGTGCTGCCCGTCGGATGCGTCGTCGGGTTGCCGAGAGAGTCGGTGGCGAAGGTGTTCACTGCTCCGGAGTCCGGTGTGAAATCATGGGGACCCTTGAGCATGGCTGCCCGGCTGGCCTGTACGCCGCCGGTCATCGTGGGCAACTTCTGAAGCAGGTTCTGCCCATTGGCGAACACTGCCACCACAAGCAATGCTACGAGCACAAACAAGAGTTTTTTCATTAGTAGATCTCCTTACGGTAGATGTTGTGCCCCGTTCTTTCCAGGTAATCCATTTTCCCATTGGGGCAGTATAGGAAGTTGGATGTTATTACTGCATTATTTTTTTGTCTGATCTTCAAGCAGTTGAAAAACCTGAATACGCTGGTTGAGATTATCCGTTACGTAAATTGTATTCGACCGGTCGATCGCAATCGAAACGGGGTTCTGAAATCCGTCGTTGTTCGGCGAATAGTGGCCGACAAACATCAGCAGATCGAAATTGCTGTCGAAGATCTGAAAATTGTTGTGAAGACCGTCGAGGACATAAAAGTTGTCGTGTGAGTCGATGGCGATCCCCTTGGGCCGCGCGAAGGTTCCGTACGCATCGCCCTGCTTGCCGAACGAGCGGATATACCGCCCGGTGGTGTCGAATTCCTCGATCCTGTAGTTGAACACATCGACCACAAAGAGATTTCCGTGGCTGTCGATCGCCGCGCTTTCCGGAAAATTGAATTCCCCCTCGCCCGAACCGCGGTGCCCGATGGTAAAGAGCGAATCGCCTTTTTCGGAATAGACGAAGACCTGGTGGCGCCGGTTGTCGACAATGTAGATCCGCGACCGGACGGTGTCGGCGACGATGTCGAGAGGATTCGGGAACTGATTCGCCCGGCCAATCTTGCCGATGCCGCGCCCTTTGCCGTCGATGACGATCACCTGGCCGAGATTCGCCACGCCCACGTACACCTTGCCGTGCGCATACGCGATGCCGCGGGGATCCTTCATGTCGACCCCCACAAACTCGCCGATCGGATTCACTTCCCGCCGTTTCATGTCGTATTCGATGACGCCGAGCATGGCGTCCGTGAGATAGATCCGGCCGCTGTCCGCGATGCAGACGTCGAACGGCCGCTGGAATTTGATGTCCCCCTTGTTACCGGCGATCGTGTTCAGCACACCGCCCAGGCCGGAGGAAAAATCATCCTCCCCTTTGAGGCTTTTCACATACGCAATCCTGGGGGTGTCGGGCGGACCGGGCCAGACAAGCCGGCTGTCCATTTCCGATTCCTTTGAACCGGAACAACCGGCCAGGAACCCGGCGATAAGGGCGGACAGGACTATGAACGCGAGTGACGACAGTCTGATCATTGCTTCTCTTCTTTCGTTTGATGTTCCAGGTCGTCGAGGGACGGGAGGGAGAATTCATCCTTCACACTCCCCGGCTCCTTTATCTGATGATAATCGATATCGGTTGTCGAAAATGAGATCCCGGCCGAGAACATCCATGAGCGGAGCGCTCCCGCGGTGATATAGCCCGGACTGAGATGGAGACTGATATCCGGCAGTATCCGGAACGACGTGGTCACCGCGCCGTGATCGGTCGACGGACCGAAGTAACCGTACATATACTCGAGCGCCAGCTGGCCCCGGTGACCGAGGGCAACCGTCAGCCCCGCTCCGGCCATCGCCGTGATGACTCCCTGATGTTCGAACCCGCCGGCAAAGAAGGTCGGCCGGAATCCGTTTGAATCGACGGAGACTGCCGCGCCCCAGCGGGTCGCCTGTGTCGGGAAAAGAGCCGGCTTCGTCTGATTTTCCATGTCGGAAAACGTCGACTCCCCCCAGAAGGCGAGGCGCCGGACCACCGGAAGATCGCCGGGATATCTGAACTTTGCCCCGAACGAGTAGGATATCTGCGAGGAAACCGTTCTGAGTTCCTCACTCGTAAGCCTCACGTATCCCTCAACGCTCGTTGAAAAACCGCTGTTGAGTGAAAAAATGTTGACGCGCGACGAGCCATCCTGCATGAACCCCAGCCGGGAGTACTGGAACTCCATCTCGGAGGAGGGCGCAACCGTCGCCGTCGGAAGCATCACCAGCCCCGACCCGCTCATCACCCCCTGGTCGGTAAACATCTGCGCACTCACCCTGCCCGCCGCCACCTGGCTCAGGATGATCAGAAGACCGGTCCGGATGCGGTTCAGTGACATTTCGTGCAGACCTCCATCGGACCGCCCGCCATGACCAGCAGATGCTCGTTGGGGGAACCGTGCGGATTATGACAGCTGACGCACGAAATTTCCTCGCCCGTCTGCTTCACCTTTTTGAACCTGACCGGATGCCGCCCCACGGGATGGTTTTCCTTCTGATCCTCATGACAGCCGGTGCAGAGGGAATAAATATCCTCCTTCAGAATATGCTGCTGTTCGGAACCGTGCGGGGAGTGGCATGTCAGACATTCCCCCGCCACCGGATGCGGCGTCGGGGAATTCTCCACCTGTTTCTGCTTGTCGTCGTGACAGGTATAGCAGGTGTTCGGAACGCCCTGTTCGAGGACGACGGCCTTTTTCTCCGCCGACCAGCTGTGGCACGAACCGCACTCCTTCATTTCGACGGGCGAGTGCAGGTACATGCCTGCCGACATCGCTTTGTGACAGACCGCGCAGTCGGCCTTCATGGTCTTCCCGCTGTCCGCCGACGGCAGACCTTCGTGGCAGGTTGTGCAGTTCTGTTCCAGCGCCGAATTGTGAAACCGGACGTCCCGGTCGGTCGTCGGCTTCGATTCCATCACGAACCGGGTCTGATATTCCGCAGCCGCTCCCTCCTGCGCATTCCCGCGGAAGATGATTCTGTTCATGCCCGGGATGAGTTTCACATGAATTTTGTACAGCGTCCGCGCATCGTTCGCCGGATCGTCGTACACCGGCGCATAGCTCGTGTCGCGCCATCCCCTGAGGGAAATCAGAATCTCAAGCGCCTCGGTGGTCTTGATGTCCTTCGCAAGCTGATAAAAACGTTTGTCCTGCCAGAGAGCCCTGAGCGTCACCGTATCCCTGAAGCGGAACTGGAGAGTATCGGGCTCGGCGTAGCCCTGAAATGTCCGGTACACGAAGGTGAAGCGCTGAAGCGTTGCCCCGGAGGGAATGAGTTTGAAAAATTCCCGGGCGAAATTATTGCGTGCGTCTTCGGTGGAAAGATCGATCGGCCGCTCGACGCTCCACTGGGTCGAAACCGTGAGCTGAGGCGCCGACTGTTTCAATGCGGAAACCAGTATCAGCTTTCCCTGATCGTACGATACCGAATCGCTCTGCGTGGGCCAGAGAACGGTCACCGGAGCTTCCTGTCCATCGCCCAAAAGAAAGAACGAAAGAGATACACAACCAATCAGGTAACCTATGTATTTAATCGACTTCATCGTGTAAATTGATGATTTTTTCTACACCTTATATCATACACATGGAATGCCACAACAATTTAACTAAAGTTCTCGGAAATTTGTAAAAAATGCGGGTTTTTTTATCCGTTTTAATTTTATTTATCAGATATGGGTGAATTAACCCAATCCGATTTATTTTCTTATCAGTCATGAGATTTATTAAAAATGGGGGCTGATTTATCCAGTTCACGACGGGGTTCAGAACGTCGTAAAATTGATGAAATAAGCGAAATTAGCTCGTCAAGATCGAACGGCTTTTCCCGAAAATAGACGTTCTGCAGATCGTCGTGCAGTTCTCCGAGCCGGTCCGTTTCGGTGCTCACCAGGATGATGGGAATCTCCGGGGAGATGGCCCGAAGGGAGCGGGCGAGGCTTATTCCGTCGTGCCGGGGGAGACCGATATCCGAAACAACGATATCGATCCGGTTCGCTGAGAAGAATTCTATCGCCGTTTCGGCTGAATTTGCTACAATCGTGCGAAAACCCGCTCTCGCGCAGGCATGGTCCAGCGACCATTGGATAAGGGTTTCGTCCTCGACGATGAGGATTGTCGGTTCCGTATTGTTTTTTTGATGCGTCATTGACCCGGTCTTCACTTCATTCATGTCCGTTCTTGAGCACTCTCTGCAGATACCTGCAACAGGCATGCCATAACGGATCGTGAAAAAACGGTTCAATTCGGAGAAAAACGGTATCGGCGGGGGAGGTGTGGCGGACCCGAAACCCCGGGTTGGGGGAAATGACGCAGGAGACTACTGCTGATCGGGCGGGGAAATATTGAATTTCTTCATCCTGTACCGGAGGGTATCGCGCGATATTTTCAGAAGACGGGCGGCCTGCGACTGGTTGTAGGCGGACTTTTCGAGCGCACGGAGAAGGGCCTGCCGTTCCATCTCGAAGAGGGAGAGGTCGTCTCCGCTCCGTCCGCCGGTCCCCGACGGTGTTTCCTCCTTCACGACGAAGCGGTTCAGTTCGATATGTCGCGGCTCGATCGCATTCCCATCCCCCAGGAGGATCGCCCGTTCAAGGACGTTCCTGAGTTCGCGCACATTTCCGGGCCAATGATATTCCATCAGCATCCGCCGCGCCTCGGGGACGATTGTGGAAAACCGCTTCTGGAATTTGACGTTGAATTCCTGTATGAAGTATTCCGCGAGAAGGGCGACATCCCCTCCCCTCTCCCGCAAAGGCGGCATGTGGAGCGTGGCGACGTTCAGCCGGTAAAAGAGATCCTCGCGGAATGTTCCCTCCGCCACGTACTGCGCGAGCGGGCGGTTTGTCGCTGTGATGACCCGGACATCGACCGTGATCTCGGATGTTCCGCCGACGCGCTGAAAGCTCTTCTGCTCGATGACTCTCAGCAGGCGGACCTGGAGTTTGGGCGAGATATCTCCGATCTCGTCGAGAAAGATCGTCCCGGTGTCCGCGAGCTCGAAGATTCCCTTCTTCTGACTTCTGGCGTCGGTGAACGCCCCTTTCTCGTGACCGAACAGTTCGGTCTCGATCAGATTTTCCGTCAGCGCCGAGCAGTTGACGACCATGAGCGGCCGCTCGCGCCGGTCGCTGAGAAAATGGATGGCCTTTGCAACAAGTTCCTTGCCGGTGCCGCTCTCTCCGGTGATGAGGACGGTTGTCCCTCGGGTCTGGGCTATTTTCGTGACGTCATCGAATACGCGGCGGATTGCGTCGGACGCGCCGATCATACCGCAGAATCCGAACTGTTTTTCCTGTTCCTTGAGGAAATGCGCGACCTGCCGTTTGAGCTTCGTCGATTCGAGCGCCTTTTCGATCACGATCACCATTTCGTCCATGTTGACCGGTTTGGTGACATAATCGAACGCGCCGAGTTTCATCGCCTGGACGGCGATATCGGACCTGTCGATGGCGGTCAGCATCACCACCGGCATGATGGGGCCGGATTTCCGGATCGACTGAAGAAAATCGATACCCGTCCCGTCCGGCAGATTCTGGTCGAGAATGATCAGGTCGACGTTCTCGCGCTCGATCCGGCTGAGCGCCTCCGTCATCGTCGCCGCCTCCAGAACGCCGAACCCGCGCTTGGTCAGTTCCTGCCGGAGGGACCAGCGGATCAGTTTTTCGTCGTCTACGAGGAGGAGGGTTTCGCCGCGCATGCCTACGCCTCCGGACGGGCTGTGAGTGGGAGCCGGATGGTAACAGTGGTTCCTCTGCCGGGAGCGCTTTCCACCCCTATGGTGCCGCCGTGCTGTTCCACGATCCTGCGGCTGATCGTCATGCCGAGGCCTGTTCCCTTGTGTTTCGTCGTGAAGAAAGGGGTGAAGACCCTGTCAATTTCCTCCGGCGTGAGGCCGCGGCCGGAATCGGTCACGGCAATGACAGCCCGCTCCTCCTGTACGGAGGTACGGACCGACACGGTGCCCGCCCCCTGAATTGCCTGCATTGCGTTGAGGACAACGTTCCAGAAGACCTGCTGAAGCTGTTTCCTGTCTGCGGAAAGGGCGATCGGCGCGGAAGAGTATTCCTTCCTGATGTCGATCGGTTCCCCCTTCCACTGTCGCGAAAGAATCGAGATGGTTCTGTCGATCAGGGGATGCAGATCCGTCTGTTCAAACACCGGCGGTGTGGCGCGGGCATAATGGAGGAGGTCGTTCACGGCGTGATTCACCCGTTCCAGCTGTACCATCATTTCCCCCAGCAGTTCCTTCTTCTCGGAATGCTCGGGTGCCTCGCTCTCGAACACCTGGAGAACGCCGAGCACACCTGCCACCGGATTCTTGATTTCGTGCGCCATGCTCGCCGCCATCTCGCCCGTGGCCGCCAGGCGGTCGGCATGTTCCAGCTGGATCTCATGCATCTCAATCAGCTTCGCGTTCGCGCTGTTCAACCGTTCGATCAGGCTGTTCAGACCCCTGGAAAGTTCCCCGATCTCATCCCTGGCCGTCCCGACCGGAAGAAGCGGGAACCTGCTCCGCTGGCCGAGCTCCAGGTCGCTCACCTGCGATTCCACGGCTCCGATATGGGAATGGATGCTCCGCACGGGGCGGACAACAAGCGACATCAGGACCAGGTACAGGAGGAACCCCAGACCGGTGAATATCGCGATGCTGGCGACAATATTCGCTGTCCTGTGGGAGATCGCAATTGCCCGAACGTCGGCCATGGAGATTTTCAGACCGACGTACCGTATCGCCTTCTCCGGATCCTCCTGTGCGCGGGGTCCGGGGATGGTCAGCGGCCGGAGGACAACCTCATAGACGGAATCTCCGTCATGCACCGGCAGAAACGATTCTCCTCCGGGAGAGCCGACGTCGCGGAACTGCGTGAGCGGGAGGGAATCATCCGCCATGCCGGTCCGGGCGTGCCAGAGCACTCTCCCGTTGCCGGAAACCAGGAACGCATCGACGATGTCGGGCGTCACGGCCACCAGACGGAGAACGTCCCGAATTTCCTCCTCCGTGCCGCTGGTAACGACATGCCGCAGAATTCCCTCGCTCAGTTCTGCAATGGCGTGTGCCTTGGCCTGCGATTCTTTCTCGAGAATCTCGTAACCGGTCCGCTGGGCAAAAAAGACAAAGATCCCCCAGGCAATGACCAGTCCGCTGATCACTGCAACGGCAACTTTCTTTCCCAGCGATGGAAATAGCCGATCGAGTAGCTTCCGCATTATCCCCTTGCTTTTCCGGAAGAACTGTCGCGTGAATGTTAAAATGCGCCGATATTCCCCTCGGTCCTTTTCAGACGCCGGCGGTAGGACATCAGCGATCCGGCAACTATCAGGACAACCCCGGTCCAGACCACCATCATGAGGGGTTTCAGACTGATCTCGACGAGGAGAAGAGGCTGTTGAGGCGGGGTGGCGGGATGGTCAAGTCCCGTGACGGTAAGATACACTTTTTTCTCATCGACATTCACCTGCATGAGCGCGATCTGCGGCGCAGTCCCGCCGCCCGAAGCCGGCAGATCCGCCGGACGCATTTCCGGCTTTCCGCCGTTGAAGGAGAGGACCGGCGTCACCTCGGAGGTCCGGCCGGCCGCAGTCACGGAGAGCACGGCGCCTACCGACATCGCCGCCTGATCGCCATGCTGGCCTACGTCGAACCGGGTGAAGGTAATCGAGTACCCCCCGATGTTTTTGGTCTCCCCCTTCGTCAGCTCGAGAACGGGCCCGCGCGCGGAATCGTCCTCGGGCATCGTGATTTCCAGCGGTGATATGTAAATGTCTTTCAGCGGGAGAATTCTGATGTCGGGTTCCCGCATGACCGCCTTGTTGTACTCGCTGAAGTAGAGCCGGGGAGCCGCCATGTAGATTGTCTTGTCATCGGACACCTCGATGTGAATCTGGGGCTTCTCGCTCTGAACGTCGGTCAGTTCCCGGAAGAGGAACCTGTACCCGAAGGCCTCCTGGGCCTCCCCCTGTTTCAGCTGAAGCCGCTTCGTCTCATCGAAGCTTCCGGATCCGATAATGCCGAGGAGAAGCAGGCCGACACCGATGTGCGTCACCGGCCCTCCCAGATTCCACCAGCCCGATCTGTACTGGCGGAACGCAATAATCGTATTGCTGATCAGACCGAAGGCGGCGGCGCCCGCGAATATCAGGAGCGCGGGAGAAGTCACGCCGGCCACCCGGGCGATAACGCCGGCAAGAAGAGTCAGCAGAAGCGGGAGCGAAAGTCGTTTCATCAGCGGGCCGGTCTGCTCTGCCGCCCAGCCGACGAAAGGCGTGATACCGAGGAGCAGGGCCATGGCGATCGCCACCGGCAGATTGACCCTGTTGTAGTACGAGATGTCGACCTGCGATGCCTTGCCGAAAAGGCCTGTCACGATCGGGGAAGACATGCCGAAGAAAGTGAACACGGCTCCCCCCAGAATAACGAATATGCTCAGGATGAGCGCGAGCTCACGGTTGAGACCGAGATGCAGTTTCGGCGGCCGGATCGACCTGAACCGGATGAGAAAAAGTCCGACCCCCGCGGCGAGTCCGGTACAGAGCGCCGCAATGAGGTATCCTCCTATGCCGAGATCTTCGAACGAATGAACCGAAAAATCCTGCAGAATCCCGCTGCGGGTCAGGAACGTGGCGTACAGCACCAGGATGAATGAAATGAGCGCGAGCAACAGATTCGTCCGTACCAGCCCTCCCCGGTTTTTCTGGACAATGAATCCGTGGACCAGCGCGAGAAGAGTCATCCAGGGGACCAGCGAGGAATTTTCAACCGGATCCCAGCCCCAGTATCCTCCCCATCCGAGCACCTCGTATGCCCAGAAACCTCCGATGATAATGCCGGCGCCAAGCAGGCTCGCGGCGAACAGCGTCCAGCGGTATCCGGACGCGTACCAGTTGCCGTACGACCCCCGCATCAGAGCGGAGAGAGCGAGGGCAAAGGGGAACACCGCCGCCGCGTACCCGACGAAGAGAACCGGCGGATGGACGACCATCCAGAAATTCTGCAGGAGCGGATTCATCCCCGATCCGTCGGAGGGGACATTCATCGTCGCCGCGAACGGACTTTTCACCACCATCAGGAGCGAAAGAAAACCGAGGAACGCGGCGACCGTCCCCATCGCAGGACCGTCGGGGTCTTCCTTCCCCTGAAGAAAAACCGCACCCATGACGGCCACCAGCAGGGCCCAGAGAAGAAATGTCCCTTCCTGTCCCGCCCAGAATGCGGAGATCAGATAGAAGACGGGCTGGTGCAGTGAGCTGTACCGTGCGACATAGGTATACTGAAACTGGTGGGTAAAGAGAAGATAGAACAGATAGGCGGACGCCAGGGCGATCATGAAAACCGATCCCTGATAGAGCAGAAGCGCCGCCCGGTAGGGAGAGGGTCCGGTTTCCGATTGCGTCTTCCGGCCGCGGATAAAGAAAAGCACCGCCGCAGTGACGGAAAGGAGAAAAGAACAGCCGATGCTGATGGTGCCGAGATTCATGGACGCCTCATAATCAATGATCGGACCGTGTTCCGCCCGATCGGGCCTGCCGGCGTTCGATCGCGCGAATCGTGAAATAGAGAGCCACTGCCACAATGGAGATGATCAGGGTGGCGATCCCGAGACCCCAGCGCCGGAAGTAGTACTCGCCGATCAGCTGGTGCGCATCGAGCTGGACGGCGGCGGCAACCGCGATGCCTTTGTCCGCGACCTCATGAAATTTCGCAATGTTGAAGGAATGGACCATGGTCCGCGACTGCAGGCGCGCCTGGTGGGCATCCCGGAGATGGAACTTCGCCTCCGACGTCTCCATTCCTTTCTGTTCCGCATCGTCGAGCAGGATTCCCGCGGTTTTTTCCATCGACTCAAGACTGTCGGTCAGACCCCGCATTTCCTTCGCCGCGGCAAAACCCTTCGGGTTCTCCGTTCCGGTGTGACAGCGCCCGCACACCGCTCCGTTGTCGACGCCGAGAAGTGCGCTCGTGGCCGGAGCGATGGCATGGTTTGAATGGCAGGTTTCGCATTCGGGCAGATGGCGCTCGTCAAATGCCTTTTTGTGCGGACTCGCCGAGAAGAGGTCGGCGTTGAGGGCATGACAGGTCCCGCAGACCATCGAGACCGACTCCAGTCCGGGCGGGGCGGCTCCGTGGTTGCCGTGACAGCTGTTGCAGGCGGGGGCGCCGACGTCGTGTTTCTCCAGCAGGGCTATGCCGTGAACACTGTGCGAATACTTTTCGTACTGGTCGGTCGGAATATTGTACGCCTTCATGTATCCGGCGTCGCTGTGGCATTTTGCGCAGGTCTGGGGAAGATTGACGGCGTACACCGACGACTTGACGTCCTTCGCCGAGCGGATGTTATGACTTCCATGACAGCTCGCGCATTCCGCAGTTTTCGCATCGCCCTTCGCATTCAGCATGCCGTGCACGCTCGTCCGGTATTTTTCGACCTGATCGACCGGAAGGGCCGGGTTGTACTGCCGCATGAACGCCGCGTTGGCGTGGCACGAGCCGCACGTCTGGATCACATTCAGCGGATAGACCGGCGACGCGGGGTCTTTCACGTGGACGATCCCGTGCGCATTATGACAGGTGATGCACTGCGCAATATGCGCACTGCCCGTCAGCGCGAGCCGCCCGTGAACGCTTTCCTGCAGAAGTTCCCACTGATTTGTCGGGAGGGACGATCCGTACGACTTCATCGTCTCGGCGGAGGAATGGCAGTGTGCGCACCGGCGGGAGATATCGTCTCCTTTCGGCACGCCCCGGTACCCCGCGGACGAATCCATCGCCTGCTCCATCTCCGTCGCATTCGGGTTGCCGCCGTGACAGCCGGCGCAGGAAATTCCCTTCGCGAAGTGGACGTCATGACGAAACGATTCCGACGGCTTGTCGCCGAGGGTCTGATGACAGGTGATGCATTGATCGGCCGCCATCGCGGCTCCTGCCACCGCCACCGTCAGCACGATTGCAAGGAGGATCTGTCTCATACAAGCCACCCGATGATTGTGAGCCCAATGATATAGAGAACTGCGAAGAGACCGAGATAGGTGACCATCCTGTTGCTTTCGCCCCGGGAACTCTTCCTGTCCCAGAAGGGAACGAGCATCCAGAGGAGCCCCGCAAGACCGAACAGGCCGATCCCCATCACCTCACCGTCGAAGATCCAGAGTTTCCCGGGTATAAACTTGAGGGTCTGGAACATGAACAGAAAATACCATTCCGGCTTGATCCCGGCGGGCGCCGAGGCAAACGGGTCGGCTTTCTTACCAAGCTCCCACGGAAAAAAGACCGCCAGGATCGCCAGGAGGTTCAGGACGAGGAGCCAGAGGAGGAGATCCCGGAGCAGAAAGTTCGGGAAAAACGGCATGGTCCGGAGCGGCTTCGCCGGGTCGTTTTCCAGTCCGAGCGGTTCGCTCATGCCCTGGCGCTGGACGAGCAGGAGGTGCGCGCCGAGCAGAACCGTAAAGATTCCGGGAAAGACCGCGACATGAAATCCGAAGAACCGGGAAAGCGTCGCGCCGGTGACTTCATCACCGCTTCTCAGGAACATCATGATCGGCTTGCCCAGGCCCGGCACGATGCCGGCGATGTCGGTTCCCACCTTCGTCGCAAAGAACGCCAGCTCATTCCAGGGAAGGAGGTAGCCGCTGAAGCCGAACCCGAGGGCGAGGAAAAACATGAGCATGCCGGTGAGCCAGGTGATCTCGCGCGGTTTCCGGTACGCCTTCTCGAAATAGACGCTGAACATGTGGATCATGGCGGCCAGGATGAACAGATTCGCCGCCCAGCTGTGGATCGATCGTATGAGCCAGCCGAACTGCACTTTGGCCATGATGAAGTGAATGCTCTCGAACGCAAGCTCCTCGCCGCTCTTGTAGTAGAGCAGGAGGAGTATGCCGGTCACCACCTGGATGATGAACAGGAAGAGCGACACCCCGCCGAAGTAATACCATATGGAGTGCTCGTGGAGCGGCACATATTTTTTTCCCATGAATTTGACGAGGTCTTCCAGCTCGACGCGCTCGTCGATCCACCGGTACAGCTTCTCAAGTCTCCGTTTCATGATTTTTTCGAGATCGAAATCTCGTCTCCTTGGACGACGACTCTGTATTCATCCAGCGGACGGGGGGGCGGACCCGACACGTTTCTTCCGTTGAGATCGTACTTTCCGTTGTGGCAGGCACACCAGATCAGGCCGAGTTCCTTTTTGTACTGGACCGTGCAGTCGAGGTGCGTGCAGGTGGCGGAAAACGCCTTCAGATCCCCCGCGGCCGTTTTCAGAAGAATCACCGGCTTCGACCCGAATTTGATGATGGTGCCGCTGTCCTTCGCCAGGTCGCCGACCTTGCCTGCTTTGACGCTCGACACCTCCACTTCAGCCTGCCGCGGCGGCTTGAGGTACGCGAGAATGGGATAGAGGATCGAGCCGAAGAGCGCAATCAGCCCTCCGGAGAGTATGAGTTTCAGGAATCCTCTCTTGCTTTCGTGTTCCGGCGTCTGTTCTGTCGTCAGCATCTGTGACGGATTCTCCTAGATTATTGATTCGGATTATGACAATCACTGCAGTTCATTTCTTTCCATGCATCGCCGATATCGACCGGATGTCTGTACTCGATGCCTCCGAGGGAGATCCGGAGAGTGTCCTTTTCGAACTGCTGGGAGAGGATGATGTGGCAGGTATTGCATTCGCGCGACAAAACTTTTCCGTCGTCGCTCCGGTGTTTTCCGTCGTGACACCGGAAACACCCCTTGTAGTACAGATGCCCCAGGTTATCCGGAAATTTTTTCCAGCTGACCATCATTTCCGGAAAATAATTTCTGCTGTAGATGTTCCGCACCTGCTGAATGGTACTGTCGATCGCGGTTTTTTTCGCCGCCGCCACCGCCGGATACGATTGCGCATAAAATTCACGGATCATGATCCCGATGCTGTCAAGACCTGCGGCTTTTGTCGCATACGGCATGTCCAGGCTCTTCACCGCGATGCTCTTCACGTTCGGAAGCTCCGGATCGATCCAGCCGAGCGACATCAGGTGATTGACGGTCCGTGCCGGTGGATGGTAAATGTGGGTCGGACGGTTGTGACAGTCGATGCAGTCCATGCGCCGGGTGAACAGGTGCGCAACCGAATCGTCCGGGATGTTCAGGTCGGTGTCCCTGTAGATTCTGACGGTGCCGTCCGGTTTTTTCGACCGGACCCAGGGGATGATCTGACGCTCACGGTCGAGGGCGGCGTAGGTGACCTCGTTGTTGATATTCATGTGCCAGTGAATTCCCGAGGTCGGTCCTGCCTCGATGTTCCCGCCGCCGATTTTCATCAGGAGGTTGAGCGTCCACTTTGTATTCTGTTCATCCGAAAGGTAATAGGTGTTCGTATGCTGTTTTTCGCTGTAGAAATGCTTCGGCCAGTGGCACTGCTCGCAGGTCTGCTGGGCCGGACGGAGGTTCTCGATCGGGGTCGGTATCGGCCGCGGATATTTGTTGAACGCCACCGCGTACAGCTGGTACGATCCCGAGAGTTTCGATTTCACAAAGTAGCTCGCGCCCGACCCGATGTGGCATTGCACGCACCCCACGCGCGCATGGGGGGAGTACTGGTAGGCGGTATACTCGGGTTCCATGACCGAATGACAGGTTTCGCCGCAGAACTGATCCGATTCCGTGTGCTCATACGCCTTGTAACTGCTGAATCCCAGAATGCCGAGGAATAGCACCCCGCCGACAATCATCGTCATCGCCGCCGTTCGGTGCTTCGAATTGTTCATGTCGATCACCGGCAGATGAAGGCCGTGGGACTTTCCCAGCCGCTCCCGGCGGTGTTCGCGCATGATGCCGATCGGCACGAGAATCAGACCGAACAGAAGTATGACCGGAAGGATGACGAATGCGATGATCCCCATATAGGGATTCGAATTCTCCGCCGTCGCTTCGAGGAGCACCAGGAAGAGAATGATCCCGAGCGAAACCGCCGCGATCGCCATCCCGATCAGGGTCAGAAGATTGTAAAAGGATTCGGGAAAGATTTTTCTCATGAAGACGCCGCCTTCATATCACCAGTTTGACATAGTTGCCGCCGCGCGGACAGGACTATCGCACTCACCGGTAGGCGAAGATCATCGCGTACACGATCCAGAGAACGATGCTGAATCCGACCGTGAGGGCAATCCAGCCGAAGACCTTCACCGCACGGATCACGATCGGCTGATACGGCTCCACCAGCTTCGACTCAAGTCCGCCTTCCCTCACGAGCGCGTCATACTCCGCCGGCTTGTCGATCCTGAATTCATCCACATCCATCCGTCCGGTAAAGATAACGATATCCATCGGAAATTTCTCCGGACGGAGGTGCGTGTTGAAGAAATGCACCGTGAAGATAAACCCCACCGCCAGCAGTGCTTCGTCGCTGTGAATGATGGTGGCGACATTGATGAACGAGCCGGGAATGAACCGTGTAAAAAATTCCGGGAACCAAAGCATCAGCCCGGTTGAGCCGATGACAGCAATTCCCCAGAAAACCGCGAAATAATCGAATTTTTCCCAGTATGTCCACCGCCCGTAGGCGGGTTTCGGCCCCTTCCCCAGGAACCACCGGATCGAGGCGATGAAGTCGCGGAGATCCTTCCGGTTGAACATCATCGAATCGGGCCCAAAGATGAACGAGAACCACGATCGCCGTTCGCGGCGTTTCATGCGGACAAGATCGACAATGTGGGAGACGAAAATCGAAAACATCAGCACAGCGGCGAACCGGTGGATGTACCCGGCCGATTCGAATCCGCCGAGCAGATGCGACAGCACCACCGCCCATCCCGTATAGGAAAATTTCAGCGTCATCCCTGTCAGCGCGAGGCTCATAAAACTGACGATCATGACGATGTGCAGGATGCGGTTGAGACGCTTGAACCGGAGATACTGCCGCGGTTCCGCCGGGAGTGCCGCGGATCCCGTTTCCTGCGGCGTCCGGTCCGGTGTCGGCTGGTCTGCCATGATCGTCAGCCCTTTTCTCCCTTCCGGTGGGCCCTGCGCATCTGGAGCGCGCGCGGGAGCCACAACAGTGTGTGAATGCCGCCGAAGATGAACGTTCCGACCAGCAGGGAGGTCATCCCCCAGAAGGTCCAGAACAGGAACGGATATTTCTTCGGATCGTGGTGAGTTGCATGCGTCAGGTATCCGGCGAACCGGCGCGTGGCGTTCTGGTGGCATTTCTGGCATGTCTCCACCACATGGTCGCGGCTGAGATGCGACCGCGGATCGGTGACGGCGAGGATGTCGTGTGCGCCGTGGCAGTCGTAGCACTTTGCCGTTTTGGTATACCCGAGCTGTGAAACCTTGCCGTGATACGTATCGAAATAGGTCTTTGCGATTTCCGCATGGCATTTGCCGCACTGCTGCATGATTTCGAGCCGGAACCCCTGTTCATCCGTTCTGCGTATCGTATGCGCCGTATGGCAGTCGTTGCAGACCGGAAGCGGTTTGTCGGTCCTGGTTACAAGGGCGGAATGAATGCTCTTTTCGAATTCTTCCTCGATGCCGTGATGGCATTTGCCGCAGGTCGACGGGAGGTTCCTGGGATTCACGCTCGATGCGGTGTCACTGCGCGGGAGAACGCTGTGCGCCGTGTGGCAGTTTGTGCACATCGCGGTAACGGTGAGACCGCTCTTCATCAGACCCTTGCCGTGAATGCTCTCCGTGTAACGCTCGATGATCTGGTGCTGATCGCCCGTATACCGGACGGCCGCCTTCTGCCCCTCGCGGTGACAACCCGCGCAGAGGTCGGGAACGTTTGTCGCAAATGTGCGCGATTGTGGATTGTCCTTGCCGAGTATCCCGTGGGTCCCGTGGCATTCCTTGCAGGTTGGACCGTTGCTGTCGTTCGCCGCGATCAGTTTTCCGTGGGTGCTCCGGGTAAATTCCTGCCCGATCGCCTCGTGGCACGAGGAACAGTCGACCTTCTTCGTTATCGTCTCGCAGGGACGGACGTGCGAGGCATTCACTTCGGAATGACACTGACTGCAGGCGATCTTCGCATGCTTCGACGCGCCGGTCTCCGCGGCGTCGACATAGAGCGACCGGCCTCCGACCGACGCCCTGATGCTCCGCTGACCGTGGCACTTGAGACAGTCGCCGTCGGCCATTCCCTGGGAATAGAAAATTTTCCGGACCTTGTGCGGCTGATGGCAGTCGATGCATGCGGGAAGCACGTTCGCTTCCTTTTCCCACAGCTCTCCCCGGATGATCTTCCGGTGAACCCGTTCGATCATCGCATGGCATTTTGTGCAGGTCGCGGCGATGTTCTTCCGCGCGATGGAAGAATTCGGGTCGGTGTGCGGGAGGATGCTGTGCGCGGTATGGCAGGAGGCGCAGTTCGCCGCGACGATCAGCCCCTTCTTCAGGAGGCCTTCGCCGTGGATGCTCTCCGAAAAATTTTCCAGGATGTGATCCTGATGAATCACCCGCTGGCGCTGGACCGGCGCGCCTTCCTGATGGCACCGGCCGCAGGTGAACGGCACGTTGAGCGCCGAGACCGGCGATTCCTTGTCCTTCACCGGGAGTATGTTGTGCGTCCCGTGACAGTCGTAGCACCGCGGCGCGAGTTCGTCGCCACGCGCTATCGCACGGCCGTGGAGCGATTTCGCATGCTGCTGCTGCTCGTCGGCGTGGCAGGTGCCGCAGTCGACCCGCTTGACTCCCGGCTCATGCGGCAGATCCTTCTTCTCAAGATCGGCGTGGCACGAAACGCAGGAGAGCGAGGCGTGAATGGACTTTGCGAAGGCCCCCCCGTCGACGAACACAGAAATCGTTTTCCCGTCACGGGTGCCGGTGAGCGATTTATCCGCGTGACATCCGAGACAATCGCTGTTTTCCTGCGTGAATACCGTCGCGGCGGGAAACAGCAGGAGAGCGGCTGTGCAGGCGATCGCTCTCCGCCACGACAGACTGCGGAGGATAAGCGACCGGGACGATATCGGGAGGGGGCGGCGTTGCATGAAATCTCAGGGCTGTTTCGCGTCCTCTTCCCCGCCGGCGGAAATATCCCGCATCAGTTCGCGCCGTTTGATCTCCTGGAGCTCGAGGGCATGCTCGTCGGCCATTTCTTCCTCCGTGAGGGTGCCTTTCCAAAAGGCAAGATTGACCGGATAAACGTCGGGGTTGAAAATGACAAAATAGAAATGCCAGACGATGATCGCCAGTGTGGCGAGCCATGCCTCGTAATAATGAATCGTGCGGGAGATGTCGTAGCCCGCCTTGGTGAGCAGGCCGATGAAGGTATTGTCGAACCACATCACCGCGCCGGTGGCGGCCATGATCATCGTCCCCCAGACAAGCGCCCAATATTCGCTCTTTTCAATATAGCTGAACCGGCCGAACCGCGGCCTGGTACGGGAAATGCCGAGATTGTATTTCAGGACGGCGATCGCATCCAGCGCATCCTGGATGGTCGGCAGAAGATCCCTGATGAGCTCCCGTCCCCTCTGCGTCGCGGCGCAGTAGCAGATATGATACACGCTTGCCGCAACCATCACAACACCGGCAATGCGGTGAATCCAGCTCCGGAGGGTGAAGACACTGTCGCTGAGCGTCCTGATGCCCTGCACCCACCACGAGTCGGGAAACCTGAGCATGAATCCGGTCACGACGAGGGTCATGAAACTGATGAGAAGCGTCGCGTGCTGGATGCGCTCGCTGGCGGTCATCCGGAGATAGAGCCGGTGGCCGAGCACGGGCTCGTGCGGGAGAGCGCCCCTCCGCTGGAGAAGTTTCCGTTGAGACTTCCGCACAAAATCGAGCAGGTTGTGGATGAACATCCCGCCCACGACCACAACGATGAGCACGACATAGAGGCTGGCGATCCAGTAGAGGGTCGGATCCGATCCGCGCGCCGCGATGTTCACGTGCACGGAACCGAGACCGAACCGGGCATTCGCGCCCGGATGACATTTGCCGCAGGTGACGGCGAGGTTTTTCTTGTTGGTGCTGGAGGTGGAATCGCTGGATGGCTGGATGTTATGGGCGCCGTGACAGCTGGCGCAGTTCGCCACTTCGACGGAGCCCCCCTTGATGGCCAGCCCGTGATAGGAATCCGAGTAGGTAGCGAACCGGTCGCTCGCAAGACCGTATTTCGTGGTCAGGGCGACGGAACTGTGGCACGGCGAACATACCTGCTGGGAGAGATTCCGTGCGGCGACGGGGGACCGCGGGTCGTCGTGCTTCAGAATCGTATGTTCTCCGTGACAGTTCGTACAGACCGGCGCATCCGGGTTGCCCTTGGCGACCGCACGTCCGTGAACGCTCTGCTGATACTGCGCCGCGACCGTCTCATGGCATTTCGCGCACGTTTCGGGGATGCGGACCCTGTTGACGGTCGATGAAGGGTCGAGCCCCTTTTTCATCTGATGACTGCCGTGGCAGTCGACGCAGTTCGCAGCGCGGCTGTTGCCTTTGAGCAGGGCGCGCCCGTGCACGCTCTGTTCATAGGCGGCGAGAAAACCGGCGGAAGGGGATGTCCTGGCCCGGACATCCGGATTGTCAAGATGGCACGAAAGACAGAGCTTTTCCTGGGCAATTTTCGTCGCAAGGGTGTCATTGGTCCCCGCGCCCGCAATCTGGTTCCGGTGGCACGTCAGGCAGGTGGGCGCGCCTTTGACGCCTGCGGCGACCGCTTTGCCGTGGGCGGAGGCGAGAAAGTCGTCCCGCACGTCGGTGTGACATTCACCGCAGGCGGCAACGATGTTGCTCTCGCTGAATTTTGAACCGGGCACCCTCGGGGAAACGATATTATGGGTCCCGTGGCAGTCCTTGCACGAGACGGCCGGTTCCTCATGATTCGCGACGGCGTTGACGAGCTCCGGATGGAAGGTGTGCTTCAGCGCATCGGCGGTGTGACAGCGGAGACAGTTGACCGGTTCAATCTTATCCTTGTGGGGAATGTTGTCGGGGCTGAATCCGGTGTGACAGGCGATGCAGACCAGCTTTTTGTGCGGGGATGCGTCGAGCACCGCATCATCGACGTACAGCGGGATCTGTTTCCCGCCGGCGTCCTTGGTAAGTGAATGATCGCTATGACAGGTGAGGCAATCGGCTTTCGTTTGGGGGAGTGTTGCGGACGGTGCACAGAAGAACATCCCGCAGAGACCGACGACCGCAAGAACCGTAAAATATTTCATACTGTATGAACAAGAGATCCTGCCGGCGATCCTCATCGGATGCCGGCAGGAATTTATCGAGAACGTTCGTCAGATCGTTTATGATTTCTTCAGCGGGTGCTGAATCTTGGCCCACGAATCCTTCAGCACGAACGGTTTGTGCGTCGGGCTCTTCTCGTTGTGGCAGGTCTTGCACTTCGCCTCGATGGCCGCCTGATCCTTGAAATCGGTCAGACCGGACGCGATGGCCTTTGCCTTGTCTTTCATGACCGTCATCGACTTGTAGGCCGATCCTGCGCCGTGGCACGATTCGCACTGCACGCCGTCCTTCGCATCAAAGGTTTTGTCGAGCAGAGTCGCATCAGCGGTAATCGTATGGCACTCCAGACATTCGGGGGACTCCGAGGCCGGCTTCGTCAGACCCTTCGCCTTCGCCACTTCGGCCGCCTTGGGGGATTGGAGTACGGTAAACGCTTCGGCATGCTTCGTCTTCTGCCAGATGCCGAACTGGTTGCCGGTCTTGTCGGCCTTGTGGCACATTGAACAGGTCTTCGTGCCAACGTAGTGATTGGCCGCCTTGTCCTGCCCGAACGCGCAACTGGAGACAAAGACCATCAGTGCAACGATCGTGAGAATGATTGCGATGTTTTTCATTGTTCTTCCTTTGAATTAATTGCAATTAATCCTGAATTCACTAAGAACATACGGGGGAACATCGGAACGACGCCCCTGTTATTCCGTTCCGCGACCACCCCCTCTCGCCGCGTCACGCCGTATCGTTCGGGTCATCACTCTCAAGGAGCCTGACCGCCGCCAAAAACGGCAAGAATAATGCCAGTTTTTATCAGGTAATCGTGGTTTAAAATGGGACATTGGACTCGAATTTCTCTCAAAATTGAAATGCCCTTATCAGCCATGAAACCGGTACAACCGCAATCCGGCTAATGTAGTGACTTTTTTTGAAATTTGTTTGATTTCCCGCGGCCAGCCCCTCTGCAACAACGCTCACTCGTGATGGGGGATGCTCAGGTCCTTGATCCGCCGGTACAGGGTCGGCAGACTGATTTTCAGCTCCTGCGCGGTCTGTTCCTTCTCGAAATTATGCCGCCGCAGAACCGAAAGGATGTACTGCCGCTCGAAATCGTTCATGGCGTTTTCCAGCGATGTCCCGTTTTCCTGAATGCGCGATTCGGCGTGGAGAAATTCCGGCAGATCCTGCAGGGCGATGAAATCCTCCTTGCAGAAAATGACCGCCCGCTCGATGATGTTCTCCAGCTCGCGGATTTCCCCCTTCCACTCGTGCTGCATCAGCAGAAGCATCACTTCCTTCCGGACCCCCTGGATGTTCTTCCGCATCTGTCTCTTGTATTTTTCGACGAAATGCTCGACCAGAAGCGGAATATCGTCGCGGCGTTCCGACAGTGGAGGAAGCTGAATCGGCACAACATTGAGCCGGTAGTAGAGATCCTTCCGGAAACGCCCCTCCTCCACCTCCTTCAGCAGATCCCGGTTGGTCGAGGCGATCAGACGGACATCGATGGTCATCGCCTGCGACGTCCCGATCGGGACAATTTCCTTCTGTTCGATGGCCCGGAGGAGCTTGACCTGCAGCTGGATCGGCATCTCGCTGATTTCGTCGAGGAACAGTGTTCCCCCGTCCGCGGCCTTGAAGAAGCCCACCTTGTCCGACGTCGCGCCGGTGAACGCCCCCTTCTTGTGGCCGAACAGCTCGCTCTCGATCAGCGTCTCCGGAATCGCCCCGCAGTTGACCGCGATGAACGGGGCGTTTGCCCGCTGGCTGTTGAAATGCACCGCGCGGGCGACCAGTTCCTTCCCCGTGCCGCTCTTGCCGAAGATTAGCACATTGCTGTCGCTCCCCGCAACCGTCTGGATTGTGTCGATGACCCGCTTCATCGCCGGGCTGTGGCCGACCAGCTTCGTAAAATCATACTCGCGGTGGAATTCGCGGCGAAGAATCTGGTTCTCCGTCATCACCTTCCGGTACTCCAGCAGACGGCGGATCTTGACAAGCAGTTCGTCGAACTCCAGCGGCTTCAGGATGTAGTCGCTGGCCCCCTTCCGCAGTGCCGCAATCGCCGTGTCAAGCGATCCGTAGGCGGTAATGATGATGACGAGCGACTGGGCGTTGACCCGCGTGATCTTGTCGAGAAGCTCGATTCCCTTCATCTCGGGCATCTCCAGATCGGTGACGATGAGGTCGAACGACTCGGCCAGAAACTTTTCGTACGCCGCCTTGCCATTTGCGGCCTCCGTCACCGCGTACCCTTCTTTCTTCAGTATGAAGGAAATCGATTCGCGGATGATCTCTTCATCGTCAACCACCAGAATACGGTCTGCCATGCGGTACTGTCCTCTCTTATTCGATTGTCGGACCGAGCGGGAAGGTGATCGTGAACGTCGTCCCCTCTCCCTCGGCACTGGAAACCTGAATGCTTCCCCGGAAACTCTTGATGATGCCGTAACTGACCCACAAACCGAGGCCGGTGCCCTCGCCGACCTTCTTCGTCGTGTAGAACGGTTCGAATATTTTCGGCATCTCGGATTCCCGGATGCCCGTCCCGGTGTCGGAGATCGTGATCACCACGGCATCGTCCGCCACCCCCGAATGAACGGTGATCATCCCCTTCTTCCCCGGCACCCGCGCAGGTGCCGTCAGGGCCTCGTGCACCGCATCCACCGCGTTGATCAGAATATTGATGAAGACCTGCTCGACCTGATCGGGAACCAGCGGGAGCGACGGCAGATTCTCGCTGAGTTCGATCTGAAATGCGATCTCCTTTGATTTTTTGCCGACCCGCACGATCTCCACCGCTTCACGGATGTTCTTGTTAAGATCCGTCAACTGCACTTCAAACGAGGACCTCCGCGAGAAATCCACCAGGTCGCGGATGATCCGGGAAATCCGCGAGATCTGGCTCTTCACCAGCTCCAGCTTCTCCTGCGTAAAATCGTCGTGCGTCGTCCGCTGGATCACCTGCACCAGCGACGAGATCGAGGTGAGCGGATTCCCCACCTCGTGCGCGATGCCCGCCGCCAGCAGACCGATGCTTTCCATCTTCTGCGCATGGATGAGCTGCTGCTGGAGATTTTTCTGCTCGGTGATATCGCGGTGCACGCCGAAATACCCGACGATGATCCCGCGGTGATCGATGATGGGAGAGATCAGAAGGTTTGTGTAGTATGCCTCGCCGTTCCGCCGCCGGTTTTCGATTTCCCCCGTCCAGACGTTTCCGGCATTGATGGTCGACCACATCGCCCGCCAGAACGCGCCGTCGTGCTTGCCGCTCCCGAAGATGTTCGGATTCTTCCCGAGGATTTCTTCCGCGCGGTACCCGCTCGCCCGCTCGAACGCCGGATTCACGAATATGATCCTCCCCTGCCGGTCGGTGATTTCCACAGGGTTCGCCGTGTAATAGGCGATCTTTGAAAACCGGAGAAGATCGAGATCCCGCGCCTTCGCCTCCGAGATGTCGTCCACAATCAGAAGCGCCATCGGAGGGCGCAGAAGATGAACCGGCGAGATCGTCAGGGAGAACTGGCGGTCCAACGTCCCGTCATCCCCGCCGGCGATCTCCAGCTTCCGGATCGTCCGGGAATCGAACGCTTCTCCGACCGCATCGCGAAGCTGTGCCATCGCCCCCGGACCCACAAGCACTTCCGGGGAACAGGGAAAAAGTCCCGCACCTGCGCGGGGGAAAATCCGGACAGCCCGTTCGTTGCCGGCGGTGATGACGCAGTCGCGTCCAATGAGCATGGCCGGAAGGGGATACGCATCCAGAAACGGCGCGGAGAGGGCGGAAGAATCGCCCGCCGCAGGCCGGGCCCGGCGGGGAGCTGTCCGCTTCGGGGAGGAGATCTGCGCTTTTTTCCGGAGAGGGTGCCCGGTGTTCTTCATCGCGTCATCCTTCCCGTCGTCGCCGTCATCCTGCTCACACCGTTTTCGAAAAGAGCGGACGCTGGGTGCGCATGGCCGGAAGATGGGCATCGAAGCACATCGCGATGTTTCTCAGGAACAGGCGCCCCGTGTCGGATATTTCCACCGCATCGCGGCCGATGGTCAGCAGACCGTCGTTCTGCAGGGAGATGAGTTTTTCCAGTTCCGCGGCGAATGCAGTGTGGAAATCGATCCCGAAGGCCGACTCGGTCTCGGGAATATCGAGGTAGAGATGGCACATGAGACGCATGATGACGTGTTTCCGGAGTTTATCGTCGGCGGTCATCCGGTATCCGGCGTGAGTCGCAAACCGCCCCCGCTCGATCGCCGTCTGATACTCGAGTAGCGTCTTATGGTTCTGGGCATAGACGGAACCGAAATGACCGATGGACGACATCCCGAACGCATACATGTCCGAACCGGCCTTCGTCGAATACCCCTGGAAATTGCGGTGAAGCGTCCTCTCCCGCTGGGCCACCGCCAGCTCGTCATCCGGGCGGGCGAAATGATCCATGCCGATGTAGAGATAGCCCGCGGCGGAGAGGGTATCGATGGTCATCATGAGCAGCGACAGTTTCTCGGCCCCGGACGGGAGATCCTCCGGATGAATCAGAATCTGGTGTTTCTTCATCCAGGGAACATGGGCAAAATTGTAGACGGCCAGACGCTCCGGGGCAATATCGATGATTTTCCGGAGGGTCGCCGCGAATGAATCGACGGTCTGGAACGGTAAACCGTAGATGAGATCGAGATTGAGGCTCCGGAATCCCAGCTCACGGCTCCAGTCGATCACCCGCCGCGTCAGCGCTTCATCCTGCAGACGGTTCACCGCACGCTGGACCTTCGGATCAAAATCCTGGACACCGAGACTGATCCGGTTGAAGCCGGTTTCCCGGAGTGCCGCCAGATGATCGCGGGTCAGGTCGCGCGGATCCACCTCCACGCTGTTCTCCGACGCATCCGACACATGGAACCGTTCCCGTATCCGCGATCCGAGGAGTCTGATCTGGGCGGGGGTGAGATAGGTGGGCGTTCCGCCGCCCCAGTGGATCTGCACAACTTCCCGTTCCTTCCCGATCCGCGGCGCAAGCATGTCGATCTCCTTCAGCAGATACCGGAGATAGGTGTCCATCTGCTCGCGGTTCCGCGTGATGACCGTCGTACAGCCGCAGAAATAACAGAGGGTGTCGCAGAAGGGAATGTGAACGTAGAGGGAGATCTGTTTGTTCGCGGGCCGTTCCTCCGTTTCCCTGATGGCAGTCTCATATTCATCGGGTCCGAATGACGGCGAAAAAACAGGCGCGGGCGGATAGCTGGTGTAGCGGGGCCCGCTGCACTCGTATTTGCGGATCAGCTGAAGAACATCGTTATCCATTGATGACAGCACTCCTTCATTGATCTATGAGCCGGTACCGGATGATCTCCGGAATATGCTTCTTAATGGACAAATGGTGTGCCATCCGAAAATTATCTTAAAATTGAGAGGAACCTCTCCCGGGAATATACATTTCTTTGGAAATAATCACAATTTTGATAACCTCTGTTTTAATATTCTCAATAATGATATTTTTTCGAAATGTTTTTCGATCGCACGAAATTCCATTATTAATAATGAGATGACGGGGAGGGGGTCGCGGTCTATCATCCTGTGGAAAAATCGGACAGAATTCCCCTGCCGACCGTCAGGGCGGGCGGGAAAAGAAAAAGGGGACGGCGCCATTGGCTGTCCCCTTTGTCAGGAACTGAGATGCGGCGGCGTCAGTGCGCTTCGTACGCCGGCGCGCGTTTCGGCGTCGGCGCATTGCCTCCCCGCTTTTCCATCTCCTGTGCATAGGCAAGGACGGAAGCGAGCTGACCCGCGGCATTGACGCCAGCCTCCTCAAGGACCTTTGCGGCGGATCCACTGCCGAGGTAATGCCCCGCGCGGAAAGAATGAAGGGAACGGCGGAGACCGTCGTTGCTCCTCACCCACTGATAGAGTGTCGGGAGCGTGAAGTCGGTGATCCCCATGGCATCGTATGTAAGCGCCTCGGGGAAGATCGCCTCCTGTTCCTGCGGCGGCAGGAGCCGGAAGAGTTCGACGCTGGTGATGTAATAGATGTTCATGTTCAGGCCGCGTTCCGCAATCCCGGGGAGCACGTCGTTGATGAAGATGCTTGCGACGCCGTTCCCCTGCAGGACGATGGTGCCGTGATACGGAGTCTTGCCGGGCACTGCTTTCCGGATCGGGTAGATTCCCTTGACGGCCGCGGCTGCCGGGGGCAGGCCGAGCGCCGTGCGGTCGAGGATCTTCTCCGCCGGTCGTGTGACAAAGGGGGCAAGGATCGCGGGGCGCTGTTTGAGCGATTCCACCAGCAGAGGCCAGATTTCCTGCGGATCCCAGGGCGTCAGGGAGATAAGAACCTTGCCGGGGAAACATTCCTGAAGGAGCTGGAGCGCCTGGGGATCGGCGTGCGTGGGTCCGTCCTCTCCCGTTTTGACTCCGGCGTGCGCGTTGATCATGATCCACGTCTTGTACGGTTCGCCCGTCACCGCCTGCCGGGTCTGCTGTCCGATGCCGTGGAGCCGCGCCGCAACATGTTCGAGTGCGGCGATAAACGCGCTGTAGGAAGAGGTCACGCCGATGTGAAATCCGTAGCTCGCCAGTCCGGCCATCATCGCTCCCATGGCATCCTCGCAGATGCCGCCTATGGAGATGAGGCGGGATCCGGGGTTGGACACCGCGTTATAGAACCCTTCGGAGAATCCGCGGTTGACGAGGTTGACGCTCGTCGAGCCGAGGAGGTCGGCGGCGGAGGAGAGAACGGCGCCTTTCGTCGTCGTATTGACGACATTGAGCGCCTTGCCCAGCGCTTCGCGCAGAGTTACCGAGGTCCCGGGAGCGAACTGCAGTTCCTTCGGCACCGTGACGGGGGAAATATCGTCCGAGGTGTAGAGCACGCCGAGTTTCGGCGCGTCCGGGCGCGGAGTGCGCTTCAACTCCACCAGCCGGTCCCTGGATGATCTGACGGCTGTCGCCGCACTCTGCGGGATCCGCTGGTTCTGTTCCAGAACCCGTCTGATGACCATGAGGCATTCGAAGTATTTTTCCTCAACCGTCGCGGGAGAACCAGTTCCATCGAATCGCGGGAAGGCAGTCCCGAAGTGCTCCTCGAATTCGCGGAGCGATGCATAGAAGGCATCGGAACAGAATTTATGGCCGGCGCCGTGCGATTCACGCCCCTCCACGCCGTACCTCCACCCTTTCTTCGTTCTGTAGACGACCGCGGTCGGCTGATTGTTGCCGATCGACAGCGACAGCTGCTGGGCGGCGGCAACCTGCTGAATGTTGTGCCCGTCCGGGACATAGACCACGTTCCAGTCCTGAAGCAGACAGAGGTCCACGGGGTTCCACTGGACATAATCGCCCGGTGTGCCGTCCTCGCGGCAGACTTTGTTGGAATCGATCGACGCCTGGTTCCAGTCGACGTGCAGAACGGCGTTCGAAAGCTGAGATGTTGCGGCGGCGGCGAGGGCTTCGTGGACGCGGCCGGGCGTCATCCCCCCCTCACCTTCGATGAGATGCACGAACGGCGGATTGGCCCTGAAGATATCCATCGCGCCGAGTGCGAGACCGAGCGAAGCCCCGATACCGACCCCGCTGGCTCCCGTCGCGATCTGAATGAAGGGGGTGGCGCTGGTCGGATGACCATCGAGCGCCTTGGCATGGTGTTGTTTGAACAACGGCGTGTCGTTCGTGGGATTTCTCCGGAAACCGAGAAGATCCTCGAGCCTGAGCTGACGGCGTTCGGGCGCCAGGAGACCGTCGATCCCTCCGAGTCTGACCATTTCATTCCGGAGAGCCCACATCGCATACAATCCCATTGCCTTATGGCCTGCCGCATAGGAGATCATATCGTTGTCCCGCCGGTCGGGATCCGAAAAATCATACGACATCGTCCGGTACAGGAGCATGGCGACAATTCTGCCCGAGGAGATGCTTCCGCCGGGGTGACCCGATGTTGGAACATAATTATACATTATCGAACAGAGCGTCCTGTAGATCAGATCGGCCCGCTCGAAAAACTCGGCCTCCCCGGGGGTGAGCACCTGGAGCATGGCCGGCGGGAGCGCGGAGATGTCGTAATATCGGGCGCGGCGCTGTGCCGCAGGTCCCTGTGAATATGGTATCGCGGTAAGATCGAATTTTTTCATACAATCCTCGGGATGGTAGGTTGTCGCGGCGGCCCGGGATATCAACCGAAACGCCGGGAATATCCTGGAACACAAAAGTCGCGTTCGGGCGCCTGTCTCATGACGTACGCGCGCCCATTTCCGGGGGGAAACGAAACAAGAAGCGCGCCATGAAATCGGATTTCCCTCACCGGCATCATCCGTTTAAACGACACCCCGGCGGCCGGACATTTCATACCTGTAAAAAAGCCCGGAGACCCTTCTCATGGGTGAGAACGGCGCTATCCCTCCCGAGTCGGAAAATTCAGAGAAAACCGTGGTGAGCGGCTGATGGCATCAGACCGGGTTCCCGGCGGGGATTCGCAGGATGCCGGCAATTTCATTCGCCGCCTCTCCGCATCCTTTCAGCACGGCCGCGGAAATACGCGTGCCGGTTTCAAAAGAGGTTCCTTCGATGCCGAATATCGATAATCGCCGGGGGAGGGTGCCCATCAGTTCGGACAGCTCCACCGCTTCGGCAAGACCGAAACCATGAATGGAACAGCGAAGCGCCCGACGATCGCTCCGGATCTGTTCCCCGTAAAATTTTCTTACGGTGCCCGGCGGAAGACCGGAAGACATTGCATCAATAAGAATGACTTCGCCGGCCCCCTCCCATGCGTCCATCATGGCGAATCCGTCGCGCTCCTCCTTCCGGACGACGGCACCTGCCAGACTCATGCCGGACAGAATGTCGGCAGTCCGGAGACCGGCTGCATCATCCGACCGGTAGGGCGACCCGATACCGATGACGAGACGCATCCCTCCCGCCGGATCCCGCGCTGGTGTGTCAGTCACGGTCTATCCGCACCTTGAGAAAGTGGGTTGCGCACGAGATACATGGGTCGTAATTCCTGACCGCCTGTTCACATTGCCAGGTCAGGGTGTCGTCCGACAGGTCGAGGTGGCGGGCCGCATAATTCCGGAGATCGCTCTCGATCATCTTCTGATTCTGGGCTGTCGGAGGGACGATCTTTGCCTCCAGAATGGATCCATCCTGATCGATCCTGTACCGGTGGTAGAGGATTCCCCGGGGGGCTTCCGTGCACCCCATGCCGGCTCCGGCGCGCGGAGATGCCGCGACGAACGGCGCGGCGGGCGGTTTGTACCCGCGGATGATTCTGAGAGCCTCCTCGCACGCATAGACGAGTTCCACTGCGCGGACGACGATGCTCTTGAACGGATTCTGGCATTTCTGAGCAAGCCCTGCGCCGATGGCGGCTTTCTGCGCTGTCTCTCCGAGTTTATCGAAGTTCAGGTTGTAGCGGGCGAGCGGGCCGACAAAATACGGCCCGCGGTCCTTGATCGTCGATGCGAGCGCGTGTGAATGCCGGACATGCTCCTCGATGAAATACGATTCATACTCCCGGACCGGGATGTCGACGCCCTTGGAGGAAACCACCCGCCCTTCGTTCAGCGGATATTCCTCGGGATGCCGGAGCGAGACAAATTCGTAATCCTGTTCAAAGTCGGGGAACGGGAGCGATGCTGTCCACCGCACCGCATCGAGGGCGGTCTCCCGGGCCCACTCAAGCTTTTTGATCAGGGTCTGCAGTTCGGCAGTCGAGGGAAGCCGGTAAAAGCCGCCGACCCGCACGTTGACGGGATGAATTTCCCGCCCGCCCACGATCGTCATGATTTCGTTGCCGATTTTTTTCAGCCTGAGCGCGGTCTGCACCGTTTCCCCGTGATCCTTCGCCATCCGGATCGCATCCTGATACCCGAGAAAGTCCGGGGCATGGAGAAAATAGATGTGGAGAACATGGCTCTCGATCCACTCGCCGCAGTACAGGAGCCGGCGGAGCTCTCTGAGCTGTCCATCCACCGTCATTCCGAGCGCCTGCTCCATGGCATGGACGGAGCTCATCTGGTAGGCCACTGGACAGATCCCGCAGATCCGGGCGGTGATGTCGGGCGCTTCGGCGAAATTCCGGCCGCGCAGGAATCCCTCGAAAAATCTCGGCGGCTCAAAGATCCTGAACTTCGCCTCGGTGACGGTTCCCTTCTGGATTCTGAGGTAAAGCGATCCTTCGCCCTCCACGCGGGCGAGGTAGTCGACCCTGATGGTTCTACGTTTCATGGACTTCACTCTCCTTCCGGAACGATTCGGCGGTCGCATTGAAACTCCTGAACAGTCTCAGCAGTTCGGCATCCGTCATTCCGCCTGCCTGCCAGCGCGCAGTGAGGGAACCGGGGTTGCACGCCTCTTTCGGGCCGTAACAGCCGAAACAGCCGCGGTGGAAGGAAGGACAGAGGGCATTGCATCCCGCCTGGGTCACCGGCCCCAGACACGGAGGGCCGACCGCCACGAGGCCGCAGACGATTCCCCGCCGTTTGCATTCGATGCAGACGCTGTAGGAGGGAATGTTCGGCTTTCTCCCGTTCAGGAGGGCATTGACAATTTCGAGAAGCTGGAATTTATTGATGGGGCATCCCCGCAGTTCGTAATCGACAAAGACATGGTCGGCGATCGGAGTCGATTTCGCGAGCGTTTCGATATATTCCGGAGAGGCGTAGACGGCCGACACCAGCTCCTTCATGTTCCTGAAATTCCGGAGGGCCTGAATCCCGCCGGCGGTCGCACATGCGCCGATGCTGATGAGGATCTTCGACTGCCGCCGCACGCGGTGGATCCGTTCCGCGTCGTGCGGCGTCGTGATCGATCCTTCCACCAGCGATATATCATACGGCCCCTTGCTGACCGCCCTCGAGGCTTCCGGAAAATTGGCGATCTCCACTGCGCTGGTCACCGCCAGAAGTTCATCTTCACAGTCGAGGAGGCTCAACTGGCACCCGTCGCAGGACGCGAATTTCCAGACCGCCAGCTTTGGTTTGGTTTTGTGTTTCATGTCAAAGCTCCCGCCGTGGAAAGAGGTGTTTGATGTCGCTGTAGGAAAAAACGGCTCCGTCCCTGCAGATGAAGACCGGTCCGTACTGGCAGTGTCCGCAGAGTCCGATCCCGCATTTCATGTTCCGCTCCAGCGAGACGTAAATATCCTCTGTTTTGACTCCCCGTTTCTGGAGTTCCGTGACCGCGTAGCGCATCATGATCTCCGGGCCGCAGACAAGCGCGGTCGCCGTTGAGGGATCGAACGGCGCCTTGGGGATGAGCATGGTGACGACGCCGACGCTTCCCCGCCACCCCGACATCGCCCGATCGACCGTGATATAGACCTCCAGGTCGAACCGCGAGCGCCACTGCTCCAGCTCGCGTCGGTAGAGGATGTCCGCCGGCGTCCTCGTTCCGTAGAGGATCACGATTTTGCCGAATTTTTCCCGGCGGGAAAGAAGCTGGTAGACGGCGGGACGGAGCGGTGCAAGACCGATGCCGCCGGCGACAAGTACCACATCGTTTCCGATGGCTTTCCCGATGGGCCACGAGGATCCGTAGGGCCCGCGGATGCCGATCGTATCCCCCTTCTTCAGACGATACATGGCGTTGGTGACCGATCCGACCGCCCTCGTCGTGTGCACCAGCAGTTTCGATTTCGACGGATCCCCGCTGATTGAAATGGGAACCTCACCGACGCCGAAGATGTAGAGCATATTGAACTGCCCGGGGGCGAAGGGAAAATGATGCGAGCGGGTCGACGGTAGAAGTTCGAGCGTGAAGGTGTCGTGGGTCTCCCGGATCACCCGCTGAACCTGATAGATCTGCGGCAGCATCGGCGGAAGATCGTGGGGGACAACAGTCCGGAGATCAGGATTTGACAGCATACAGGTCCAGGAGGCGGATACGGGTCGCCTGAAGCCGGTCCTCCATGACCTGCGCGAACCGTTTCAGGAGCTCGTAGCCAAGGTTATGATCGCTTTCACATTTAGTGCGGAGACAGCGTCCGTCGAGCGCGATCGCGCGCGTGAGATCGACTGCCCGCGCGTCGAAATGCCAGTGGAAGGGCGGAATCAGCCAGGACCACCCGAGAATGTCCCCCTCTCCCAGCGTGTCGATGATGATCGGCCCCCGTTCCGCGCCGTAGACTTCGACGGCGATCTTTCCCTGGCGGATGATATAAAATGCATTCGCCTCCTCCCCCTCGCGGAAGAGCAGTTGGTTCGGATCAAACCGGACATTCGCCGCACAACCGGCGACAAGACTAATGGTGTTCTGATCCAACCCCTTCAGGAACTGGTGGTCCCGGATGATCCCTTCAAGGTTTTCCATGCGGTTCTGTCTCCTTCCGATAGCGCGGATCGAGTGCGGCGTGCCGGCGGAGGACACCGGCCTCCTCGGTTATGTCGATGCCGGCCGGACACCAGGTGATGCACCTGCCGCAGCCGACACACCCCGACGTGCCGAACTGGTCGACCCAGTGCGCAAGTTTGTGAGTGAGCCACTGGCGGTATCGCGACCGGATGCTGGGCCGGACACTGCCGCCGTGGATGTACGTGAACTCCTGAGTGAAACATGAATCCCACTTCCGCACCCGTTCCGCCTGCGCCCCGGTCAGGTCGGTGACATCCTCCACCGTGGAACAGAAGCAGGTCGGGCAGACCATCGTGCAGTTCGCACACGCGAGACAGCGCTTGGCGACATCGTCCCACTGCGAATCTTCGAAACAGAGATCGAGCATTTCACGGAGTCCGCGGGTGTCGAGAGACCGGCCCATCGATTTCCGCACGCCCTGGACCAGTCTGTTTTTTTCCTCCTCCTCCGCCTTCCCCGCCGCTTTCACCGGCACTCCCTTCAGAATTTCCGCGCCCCGCGGCGAACCGGTCTCGACCAGAAAATAATGCTCGTCACCGCGGAGAATCTCGGTGAGCGCCAGATCGTAACCCTCCCCCGCGGCCGGACCGCTCCCCATCGAATCGCAGAAACAGGTCCCTCCCGCCGAACTGCAGGTGACCGCGACTATCAGGAGCCGCTCCCGGCGGCTCCGGTAATACGGATCCGGATATGCGCAGTTCATGAATACCGCATCGTGGATCCGGAGAGCCTGCAGGTCGCATGCGCGCATGCCGAAAAACGCAAGGGGGACGATTTTCTCGTCGGCCGCACCGGTATTTCTCCCGTTCTGCGGCGATATCACCTCGAACGATTTGCCGGCGCGCCTGCCGCTGAAAAGGTTCAGCGACGGCGGAAAGAGAAATTTTTTCCAGGACTCCGGTCCCGCGGCATGCCCGAACAACCGCTTGTCGTCGTTCCGCCGGAGCCGGTAGGATGCCGGCCGCTGTTCGTCCCCCCACCCTGCGGGAAGATCGTCCGCCGACGAGATCTCGTCGAGAACGATTGCCGTCCCCCGTTGCGTCGGACCGATGATGCGGTAACTGCGTTTCTGAATGGCGGAAAGAAACTGCTGAAGATGGGAGCGCTCAAGTATCACCATGGTTCATCCTTTACATGGTGGAATGTTCAACGCCTTCTGCAGACGACCCGTTCCGGTGACAGATCAGAACGGACTCGCTCCGATGCACAGGGGCAGTGAGAGGAAATATAATACATCACCGGTGAAAATGCTCCCAAAATCGTCTTAAAAAAAATCTATCGGACAATTACATCCGATATTGCCCATGGGGGAAAGAGGCGTCCGGCAGGAAAAGTTCAGTCGAGGATGGACGCCAGGAGGGCCATGCGGACAAACACGCCGTAGCGCGTCTGGCGGAAATATGCGGCGCGGGGATCCCCGTCGACGTCCGGGGCAATCTCGTTCGCCCGCGGCAGTGGATGCATGATGAGCGCTTTCGCCGGAAGCCGGGACAGTGCCGACCGGTCGATGTAAAACCACGGCGCATCGCCCTCCGGTCCGCCGCTCTTCTGAAGGAGCTCCCGTTCTATGCGGGTGCTGTACACAACGTCAATTTCAGGAAGAACGCGTCTCAGATCGTTTTCGATGGTGAACCAGACATTCTGCCGGGTGAGGAACTCCTGGACATCTTTCTTGATCTGGAGCTCCGGCGGTGCGACGAAGTACAGCTTCACGCGCTCGTATTTTCCGAGCAGATAGGCGAGAGACCGCACCGTCCGTCCGTCGGCCAGGTTGCCGACCATGGCAACTTTCACCCCTTCGACGGCGTGAAGTTCCTTATATATAGTATAGAGGTCGAGAAGCGCCTGGGTCGGGTGCTGTCCCCCCTTCCCGTCGCCGGCGTTGACGACCGGCACGGCAGACACTTCCGCCGCGCGCCTGGCGCCGCCGATTTCATTGTGGCGGAGGACGATGACATCGGCATAATTGCCCACCACCCTGATGGTATCCTCGAGCGTCTCCCCCATCACGACGGATGAAAATTCCTCCGCGCGTTCCGTGGAAATTGTCCGCCCTCCCAGTCTCAGCATCGCCGCCTCGAACGAAAACCGGGTGCGGGTGGAGGGCTGGTAAAAGAGCGACGCCATGATTTTTCCCTCATAATCGCGGGTCCCCCCGCGGGCGACGACAAGTTCCATCCTGTCCGCAAGGTCGAAAATCCCCTTGAGCATCGGGAGCGTGAACTGCTCCGAATCAATGATGTGGCGCGGTTTCATAATGATCCTGACAGATGATTCTGGTTCCGGCATTCCCCTCAAGTGCCGCAAGGAGGTTCGCAGGGTTCGTGATGATCGCTTCCCTGCCGCCTCCATGCAGAAACTGCAGTGCCGCCTCGATCTTCGGCTTCATGCTCCCCTCGGAGAAATGCCCGACGTTGAGGTACCGATAGGCGTCATCGTAGGTCAGCACCCCGAGAGCTTCCTGCTTCGGCGTCTTGTACCGGAGGTAGACACGGTCGACGTCGGTGGAAATCACCATACGTTCGAGTTTCAGCTGAAGGGCAAGGAGAGCCGAGGCACGATCCTTGTCGATCACCGCTTCCACTCCCCGTATCGCCCCCTCCTCGGCGACCACCGGAATGCCGCCGCCGCCGACCGCGATGACGATCATGCCTGCGGCGAGACATTTTGAGATGACATCGATTCCAATGATGCTGACCGGCGCGGGAGATGCCACAACGCGACGGTATCCCCGGGACGCATCCTCCACCACCGACCAGCCGAGATCCTTTTTTTTCCGCTCGGCGGTCTCTTCCGTATAGAACGGCCCGATCGGCTTGGTCGGGTGGGTGAAGGCGCGGTCGGCGCCGTCAACCAGCACCTGGGTCACGATTGGAACCACCGGAACACAGACCCCGGCGTCCCTGAGCGCCTCCTGGAGCGCCGCGGTGAGAATGAAGCCGATTTCACCCTGGGTCATGGCGACGCAGACGTCGAGGGGAAGGGTATAAGTCTGCGAGGCGCCCGATTCCGAACGGAGAAGCTGGGCTCCGACCTGCGGCCCGTTTCCGTGAGTGAGGACGACGGCATAGCCCCGAGCGACCAGATGTGCGACGCACCGGGAGATCTCCCGTGCGTTCTCCATCTGTTCGGGAATTGTGCCTTTCTGTCCTGCGCGGATCAGGGAATTGCCCCCGACCGCGATCAGGAGCGTTCTCTGCCGCTCAGATGCCATGGAGAAGCGTACAGAGGACCGCTTTTTCAGAATGAAGACGGTTTTCCGCCTGATCAAACACGACCGAATGTGCGCCGTCCATCACCTCGTCGGTCACTTCCTCACCGCGGTGCGCGGGGAGGCAGTGCATGAACAGGGCCCGGTTTTTCGCCGCGGCCATCAAGGCCCCGTTCACCTGAAATTCGGCAAATGCCTGCAGGCGTTCCTCGCGCTCGTTCTCCTGTCCCATGCTCGTCCAGACATCGGTGTAGATAACATCGGCATGTTTCACCGCGTCCTTCGGGTTATGATTGATGTCGATCCGGGCGTCCGACCCCTTGAGGGCATCGGAAGCGAGTTTGAAAACGTTCATGTCGGGTTCATAGCCGCGCGGAGTGGCGGCGACAAAATTCATCCCCGTCTTTGCCGCGAGGAGCATGAGGGAGTGACAGACATTGTTCCCGTCGCCGACGAACACCAGCTTTTTCCCCTTCACCGGACCGATCTTCTCGATGATGGTGAGAAAATCGCCGATGGCCTGGCAGGGGTGCTCGAGATCGGTGAGCGCATTGATAACCGGAACGCGCATCGCCCCGGCGAGATCGACGCAGGTCTTGTGGGCAAACGTGCGGACGACGACACCATCGACCCAGCGTTCAAGATTCTTTGCCGTGTCGTAGACGGACTCGCGCTTCCCGAGGGAAATGTCGGCCTGCGTGAGATAGACCCCGTGTGCGCCGAGCTGATGCAGGGCGATATCGAAGGTGACATGCGTCCGCAGAGACTGCTTCTCGAAGATCATCGCCAGCGACTTGCCCTGGAGGACGCTGTGGTAGTTGGCGGGATACTGTTTCACTTTTTTCGAAAGTTCGAGCATCCGCGCCAGTTCGTCGGCGGGCCAGTCTGCGATTCCGAGAAAATCACGCTTCATCATATGCATGTTCCTTCTTCTTCAGGTTGATGAAAAACTTTGTAAGGACGTCGGCAAGATCGGGCCTCGTGATTTCCGCCAGGTCGTATTTCACCCGTACCGACGGTTTGTTGATGCGGATGATGCGGCGGAGGTCGATCGGCGTACCGATGATGACGCTGTCACAGTCGATCCTGTTGATCGTCGTCTCGAGATCCCGCACCTGCTGGCCTCCGTATCCCATGGCGGGGAGGAGTTTGCCGATATTCGGGTATTTGCGGAACGTCTCGGCGATCGTATTGACAACCCACGGCCGGGGATCGATGAGCTTGTCCGCCCCGTACTTGTTGGCGGCAATGACGCCGGCTCCGTACGACATCTCGCCGTGCGTCAGGGTCGGGCCGTCCTCCACGACGAGCACCCGCTTGCCGCGGATGACCGACTCATCCGAAACGCTGATCGGTGACGCGGCCTCGATGATCGTGGCGCCGGGATTGAGCGCATGGACGTTGTTCCGGACGATGTCGATTTTTTCCCTCGGCGCCGTCTCCACCTTGTTGATCACGACCACGTCGGCCAGCAGGACGTTCGTCATGCCCGGGTAATAGCTCGATTCATGCCCCGGACGGTGCGGATCGACGACCGTAATGGTGAGATCGGGACGGTAGAAGGAGGTGTCGTTGTTGCCGCCGTCCCACACGATGACGTCGGCCTCCTTTTCGGCTTCGCGGAGGATCGCCTCATAATCGACTCCGGAGTAGATGATCGTTCCGTTCACGATGTGCGGTTCATATTCTTCCATTTCCTCCACGGTGCATTCGTGGCGGACGAGATCCTCGAGTTTCTCATACCGCTGAACCTTCTGCTTCACGAGATCGCCGTACGGCATCGGGTGGCGGATGGCCACCACTTTCTTGCCCTGCGCCCTCAGCAGATCGCAGACCTTTCTGGAGGTCTGGCTCTTGCCGGAGCCGGTTCTGACGGCGACGACCGCAATGACCGGAACGTGCGTCTTCAGCATCGTCGGCTGGACGCCGAGGATCTTGAAATGCGCACCCGCGGCGCTCACTTGCGACGCCTTGGTCATGATGTAGTTGAAGGAGACATCCGAGTAGGAAAAGACGACCTCTTCGATGGCCTGATCTCTGATCAGCGCGGGGAGGTCGGATTCCGGATGGATCGGAATGCCGTCGGGGTACAGCTTGCCTGAAAGCTGGCCGGGATATTTTCTTCCCTCGATGTTGGGTATCTGCGTTGCGGTGAAAGCGATGACGTCGTACGCCGGGTTGTCCCGGTAGACCGTATTGAAATTATGAAAGTCGCGTCCGGCCGCCCCCATGATTATAGTCCGTATGCGTGCCATAAGCTTCTCCTTTTCTGTTATTCCATGCGGGGATTCATCTGATCAGACAGAGGTATCCCCCGCTTCAATCCTTTTCAGTCCCTGGCCGCAATGTTTATGCCACGCATAACCGCCGAAATATCAATTTAAACTCTGACTTTTTTTGAAATTGTAAACAGGTTGAGAATGACCCTTTCCTATTACCTGTTCTTTTTTCAGGTCTGATAATGAAATCCCGCTGAAATATGAGGCTTTTTTGGATAGTCTGCCGATTCTATTGTGAATTTCCGCAAGAGTCTCTACATTGAACCGAAAGGAGTTTGTGATGAAATATATCGAAACAACCATCGAGCATCTCGCGGCATTCGACGACGCGGCGGAACTTGCTCCCGCACCCGACAATGAGAACAGCCTCTGCGTCAAAATCGGCCAGGACCATTTCATGCCGTTCATCGGCTGGATGCGCTTCGACGAGGAAGCCGACAGCTGGGTCGAGGTTGATCCGGAAGACGAGGAAACCATCATGAACTATCTTTCCGAAACATCGCGGTTCCGCAAAGTCTCCCAGAAGGAAGCCGGGGAAAAATTCAGCGACAACGTCGAATTTTCAGAATAGATCCCGGTATTCCGATGGACGGGAGCTGTCCGGCAAGTTACTAAACTCGTCCGCGAGAGGCAATTCCTTCCGTCATTGTGACCGCACATCGATCGATCCCGCCATCACCGGATGAGCTCCGCCAACCGGGACGGATTTATTTATTTCATGTCAACTGACAGGGCTGAACATGGCAGATTCCGTTCATTCATTTCTCCTCCGGTTTCGCATCGGCCCGCCCGTCGTACTCGCGGCCGCTTTTCTCGTCGCGTCCTGCTCCCGCACTCCGCATCAGCCGGATCGCCGGCCGACCTCCGACGTGCACTACACCGGTGCGATGCGGAACGTCATGTGGCGCGGCGAGCTCGCCGGAACGATCGATCTCGACACCATCGCAGACAAATCCCACCTCTACGGCGTCGGCCCGGTGGAGTTCCTCACCGGCGAAATCACCCTCCTGGACGGGGAACCGTTCGTCGCCGCCATTGCGGCGGATTCGACATTGCTGGTGAAGAAAATGCCTCGCATCAAAGCGCCGTTCTTCGTCTACGCAAACGTCGGCCGCTGGACCGAAAGCAGTCTCCCGGACAGTGTCCGTTCTCTCCCGACGCTTGAGCACTACCTTGACCGGATCACCGCCACGGCCAGGAGACCGTTCGCCTTCAGGCTCTCCGGACGGATCGACTCAGCCGTGGTGCATGTCGTCAACCTTCCCCGGGGAAGCGCCGTGCACTCCCCTGACGATGCACACCGGGGGGAGAGAATTTTTCACCTCCCATCATCCGATGCAGACATCGTCGGTTTCTTCTCCACACAACATCAGGGCATCTTTACCCACCACGACACGTATCTCCACATGCATCTCATCACCGCGAACCGCTCCGCGATGGGGCATCTCGAACGGGCTTCCTTTTCGCCGGGGGCGGTGAAGCTCTTTCTTCCGGCCGAATAGGCGACCGGTCCGGCAGGCGGAGCTTCTGTTGGATTTCTGCCCCGATTCTCGTTAATTATACGAACGATTTTCCCCCGGCGGAGCGCCGGCAGAAAGAAATTTATCCGACGGAGAAACCATGGATCGCACACACAGCATCACACGCCGGGACGATATCCCGCCCGCGTACAGAGATACGCCGATCGGGCTCCTCCTCGAATATCACAATCTGGGACGGCCGTTCGACGCCTACACCAACGCCCGCCTTCTCATCGGGATGTGCATGGACAATCGCAAGCACCTCCGGATCCCCGACAATTACGCATACATCATCCGGTCCGGCGGGGCCAATCTCCGGTACAGTGAATTCAAGGTTTCGTATGCCATAGCCGTCGGCGGCGTCCGGCACATAGCGCTGATGGGGCATAATCACTGCGGCATGGTGAACCTCGTTGCCCGCAAGGAGCAGTTCATCCAGGGGCTTGTCCGGAACGCCGGCTGGACACGCGAATCGGCCGAGGAACATTTTCACCACTACGCCCCGATGTTTGAAATCGGGAACGAAACGGACTTTATCCTGAGCGAAGTCAATCGTCTGCGGCTGAGATATCCCGGCGTGACCGTCGCCCCCCTTCTCTACATCGTCGAGGACAATCTCCTCTCGCTCATCCGGGAATGACGGATCGGGCGTTTGCTGTTCATTTCCGTTTTACCGATATTAAAGCGGTTCCCCTCACTGTCGAATCTGAGAAAGTCATCGTATGCAGTCCCGCACCATGAGAAGCAGACCGCTCCGGACCCTTCTGCTCACGATCGTCTGTGCCGCGCTTGCCGCGTCAGCGCTGAACTGCAACTGGGGGAGCAGTTCCCCGCCCGCGATCCAGACGGAGGTCAAACCGACGATTATCTCGACGTTCCCTCCGAACGGGGGAACGGGGCCGTACAACCTGTACACCCCGCGGCCCGACACGACCTATCCCCATTTTTCGGTGTACTTCAGCAAAACGATGGACATCTCCACGATCAACAGCGCGACGATCACCTGTTCCGGGTTTCGGGATTCTGTCAACTGCCAGGTGCTTTCCCAGAAAATCCTGAACGGAGACAACATTTCCTTCCTTGTGGTGATGCGAAAGGGGGGAAAACCGGCGCTCTTCGACATCAACACCACCTACACGGTCTCCATCGATGCATCGGTCACCGACAACCTGGGGAATCCCCTCGGCACCACCCACACCTTTTCCTTCAAGCCCGAGCCCTATTTCCGCGCCGTGACGTTCAACTTCAACAACGGCGACACGCTCATTCCGAACAGCGTCGCGGTCTATTTCAACAGCAAGCTGTCCCAGCCGATCACCTCTGCCGTATCGATCACCCCCGGCGTCTCGAGTCCGGTGACCATCGACACCACCTACGACTCGACCTCCGTGGTGATCAACACCGCCCTGAAAACCGTCCCGGGAACCTCATACGCGGTGGAGGTCTCAGGGTCCGCCGCCGATGGCGCGGAGAACACGATCCACAGCGCCGTTCAGCGGTCGTTCACCGTTCCGCCGATCGTGATCTCCCGGAGCGTCTTCAGTCTGCAGGACGTCAACCTCTCGACACAATTCCGGCTTTCGTTCAATTATCCGATGGTGGTCTCGAGCATCGATTCTGCATTCAGCTTCACGCCGGCCACCACGCTGATCACCTCGGCCGGCAGTTCGGAATTATCGCTCCATGCGCTGAACGATTTTCTCCCCAACACCGATTATACGATTTCCCTCTCCACGGTGCTGAGCACCATCAACGGCTTTCACATTGCGTCCCCGTACGTCGTCCAGTTCCACACCGCACAATTCGCCGTGACCCATCTCCCCGCGAACGGCGAGGTGAATGTCTCGACGCACGATATCATCGAGCTCGATTTCACCGGTGCGGTCAACACGCTGACGGTACCGGGCAACGTCACCGTGACGCCCGCGACGGCACACACATGGACCTTCAGCGAGGGAACGACCCCGGGCAAGGAGATCTACGCCTATTTCGTCCCGACCGCAATCCTCGGATCGGGAGTGACCTATCAGGTCATCATTTCCGATTCCATTCAATCGATCGCCGGATATTATCTGGCCGCACCCGACACATTTTCGTTCCGGACCGGCTATTGAGCCGGAAGAAGGGAAATGAGTTCTCCGAACAGTTGCGCATCGCAGTGCCGGCAGGACAGTACGTCACCGCTCCCGGGTACGGAACTTCCCGGGTCCCGGCGAATTATCATTAACAGCAAGGCAAAAACGTCCCCGTGATCCGTCATCTCACTTCCCTCGTCCTCCCCGCCCTCTGTCTGGCGGCCTGTCTCGGCCTGAACCCGGCACCGATGCATGGCGGAGGCGGAAGCTCCTCCCCCGCGGCGCCCTTTCTCCGCCGGATTTATCACGACGGAGACCGGCTGGTCTACCGTTTCCGGGCGACGAACAAAGACCGGCGCAAGACCGTCCGGTATTCGGCCCAGGCCGCATGCACCGTGAAGCGCGATACGGCGGGCAGGTACACCGAATCGATCGCGTGGTCGGAACTCACCGTGAATGAAAGCCGGATGCCCGCGGGAGCGGCCGAATTCCGGCAGATCTGCTCTCTCGACACCTCCTCGAGGATCGTGTTCCCGGATATCAGCAAGGT